>CAYNRX010000014.1:0-49466 GCA_964399965.1 uncultured Lachnospiraceae bacterium
GCCGCTGCGTGAGATGTGTGCGAAAAAAGTGCCAACTTATATTGACAAAATCACATTTCCATACAAACTGCGCAGCAGGAACGGCGGCAAAAGCAAAAAGAATTAAATACTCTTGGGGCAAGGGATAAAGAGCTTGGCAACCTGTTTGAACATATCTACGAGGACAATGTTTCCGGTAAAATCAGCGATGACAGATTTGCAAAGCTATCCGTAAAATATGAAACGGAGCAAAAGGAAGTTGCAGCCCGTATGAAAGAATTGCAGGAAGAATTAGACAGCGACAAAAGCAAAGCAGTAACAAGCGATATGTTCATGGCTTCCGTCCGCAAATACACACGGGCCCGAAAACTGACGCCGAGAATGTTAAATGAATTGATTGAAAAAATTGAAGTGCATCAAGCGGAAAAGATTGACGGCAAAATAGTCCAGCGGCTGACTATTCGCTATAATTGTATCGGCGCGATTGAAATACCCGACCTTGACAAATTGCCAGAGAATAACGTATCGGTACATACAAGGCAGGGCGTAGATATTCATTATGCCGCCTGTGCAAGCTGAAAACAACAATAAAAAACCGAGTGTCTTACAGAACCTTTTAAGTCCTGTAAGAACACTCGGTATGGTGCGGATAACAGGACTTGAACCTGCATGAGGGAACCCTCACTAGAACCTGAATCTAGCGCGTCTGCCAATTCCGCCATATCCGCTTATCAATCGACCTGACTTATATAGTATACCACGTGATTGAATATTTGTCAATAGTTTTTTTAAAATTGTTTGTAATTTTTTCTTTTTTGAACTGATTTGTAAATTAAACGTGATAGTATTTAACCCGGGTAGCCCCGGGCTAAATACTAAAAACATATAGGCAACAGCCGCATACCTTATAAATGCACTATTTTGACACGACAGTAGAATTTATATAAAAAGCTTCTTGTAGTTGCATTTATGTTTATATGGTAATTTCTGAGTTTGCAGGAGCTATATTATATCATAAACAACGTCATTGTCCTCAGGCTTTGTGTCAGAAAACTCATATGCGGCACTTATGCGGCGTACGGCTTCCTGTATCTTTAGTACATCACCCGTGTAAGCCTCGGCCAGAGGTTCGCCTGCCTCCACATAGTCTCCGTTTTTTTTGCAAAGGACGATTCCTGCTCCGTGATCTATATCGTCTTCCTTTTTTATGCGTCCGGCGCCAAGGAAACAGGATATCCTGCCCATTTCCTCGCAATGTATTCGGCTAACATATCCGGAGGTAGGGGAGGGGACAGCTGCTTTCGTAGGACTTACCGGCAGCAGTGACAAATCGTCAATGAAACGGTCGTCACCGCCTTGAGCATTTATGAGCTGGCGAAATTTCTCCAGTGCTTTTCCGTTTTTAAGTACCTCTGTTACCATTGCTTCGGCCTTTTCGGGAATGGTGGCAATACCGGCGTCCAGCAGAAGCCTGGTGCAAATAGCTATACATACCCTTAAAAGCTCCCGATCGCCGCGACCGGTCTTTAAAAGCGATACCGCTTCTGCGACTTCCAAGCTGTTGCCGATACAGAGCCCGAGGGGAGTATTCATGTCGCTTAGGAGGACGCTTGTTTTTATGCCGCATTTCTCACCCGATGATTTCATCAGTACAGCAAGTTTTCGTGCATCGTCCAATGTTTTCATAAACGCACCGTCTCCGACCTTTACATCCAAGAGAAGAACGTCTGCCCCGGATGCTATTTTTTTGGACATGATGCTCGAAGCGATAAGAGGAATGCTGCCGACAGTTTCAGTGGCGTCCCTGAGAGCATATAATCCCTTGTCTGCGGGTGCGAGAGAAGCGGTTTGACCGGCTATCACCAACCCGATCTTCCGTGCCTGCTCTATTGCAGCTTCGGGGGAAATGCTGACGGAAAATCCGGGGATGGATTCGAGTTTATCAAGAGTGCCGCCGGTATGTCCCAGACCGCGTCCGCTCATTTTGACCATCGTAAGGCCGCAGGCAGCAATTATCGGGGCGATAATAAGCGTTGTTTTGTCGCCTACACCGCCGCTGGAATGCTTATCGACCGTTATGCCATTTATCCTTGACAGATCCATCCTGTCGCCGGAATCGGCCATCGCCAGGGTCAGGGCGGCCGTTTCATGTTCGTCCATCCCGTTTAAATAGATGGCCATTAAAAGTGCTGAGGCTTGATAGTCGGCTATCGTTCCTGAGGTGAAACCGTTTATAAAAAATCGTATCTCCTCATCAGAAAGCGTCATCGCATCCCGTTTCTTAGCTATTATATCATGGATATTCATCATTACATCTCCTCTAACTGGGAAAGCCATAGGGAAGCACAGGCGTCGCTTGGCATACGCCAGTCTCCGCGGGGCGAAAGGGCAACGCTGCCAACCTTTGGCCCGTCTGGCAAACAGCTGCGTTTAAACTGCTGAGAGAAGAAACGGCGGCAAAATACCTTGAGCCATTCAAGGATAAAAGGGCGTTCATAAACGCCGGCAAAGGCGTATTCTGCAAGCCGCAGTATTTTATGCGGCTCAAAACCGAATCGTATCATATGGTAGAGGAAGAAATCATGCAGCTCGTAGGGGCCGACGATATGCTCTGTTTTCTGCGCTATCTGACCGTCTTTTGGCGGGAGCAGCTCAGGGCTTACAGGGGTGTTGAGTATATCCTCTAATGTACGGCGAAGTATGTCGCTTGAAGTCCGTTCCGCTTCATAATCGACAAGGTGCCTGATAAGAGTTTTCGGTATCCCGGCATTTACAGCATACATTGACATATGATCGCCGTTATATGTTGCCCAACCGAGAGCCAGCTCGGACAAATCGCCGGTGCCGACTACCAGGCCGCCGGTCTTGTTGGCGATATCCATTAGCACCTGCGTCCGCTCGCGCGCTTGTGCGTTTTCGAAAGTGGTGTCAAAGCAGTCGGGTTCCTGACCGATATCGGCAAAATGCGCGGATACTGCATCTCTGATATTGACCTCACGAAAGCTGACATTAAGAGAATGGGAAAAATTGACTGCGTTTGTATATGTCCTGTCGGTCGTGCCGAAGCAGGGCATAGTGACGGCGATTATCCCGCTGCGATCCTTTTTCAGGCTGTCGAAAGCTCTGACTGTTGCAAGTAGCGCCAATGTAGAGTCAAGTCCGCCAGATATGCCTATCACAGCAGTTTTTGCCCCCGTATGCGTCAGGCGTTTTTTAAGTCCAAGCGACTGTATCGCCAGTATCTCCTCACACCGTTTCTCTTTTAACTCCTCTGAATCCGGCACGAAGGGCGTTTTTGATATATATCGTGTGAGCTGTGTTTCTTCGTGGGCAAAATTTACCGGTATCACTGTATAGCTCTCAGGTCGGGAAACGTTGAAGGTGGTGTTTTTGAGCCGTTCAGCCAAAAGACGGCCGATATCGGCTTCTGCATATATGCTGCCGTTTTCAAACCGCTTGCTTCTTGCCAGCTGTGTACCGTTTTCAAATATCATATTATCGCCGGAGAATACAAGATCGGTCGTGGATTCTCCTTCGCCGGCGTCAGCGTAGATGTAGGCGGCGATAAGTCGGGCAGATTGCGCGCAAACGAGTGTACGGCGGTATTCGTCTTTTGCGACCAGCTCATTGCTGGCGGAAAGATTAGCGATAACTGTAGCTCCGGCGGCGGCATGACGTCCGGACGGTGGGTTTATCGTCCACAGATCCTCGCATATTTCCACAGCCAGGGAAAACCCTTTGATAGCCGGAGAGGTGAACAGGATGTCGGTGCCGAAAGGAATTTCCCGGCCGCCGATCTCGGCTTTTACCGTTTTGCCTGCAAAGGCAGAGAAATGCCGCTGCTCGTAAAACTCGCCGTAGTTGGGTATATTCGATTTTGGTATCAGGGCAAGCACCTGTCCTTTATAGATAACAGCTGCGCAGTTATAGAGCGTCTGTTCCAGACGGAACGGCAGCCCAACGACTGCCAAAATGTCCAGCTCCGCAGTTTCATAAACGAGCTTTTCCAGCTCTTCTTCTGCACCTTTAAGCAGAGTTTCCTGCAAAAACAGGTCGCCGCAGGTATACGACGTCAGACATAGCTCCGGCAGGACTATTACCTTGGCGCCGTTTTCGGATGCAGCTTTTATGCAGGCGGCGATTTTTTTTCTGTTATAGACGCAGTCGGCGACCCGTATATCGGGGGTAGCAGCGCATATTTTGATAAAACCGTCTTTCATATTATCCTCCGTTTTTCTTGATTCTGTCCCAGTATTGTTTTGCGGCGATTTCAGTTTTATTATCCCCAAATTCGTAATATTTAACGTCCTTGATATTATCGGGAAGATACTGCTGATCTACCCAGTGATTCTCAAAGCTGTGGGCATATTTATAACCTCCGCGTCCCAGCTTTTCGGCCCCTGCATAATGCGTATCCTTGATATGTTCGGGCACTGTGCCGGTATCACGGGAAGAGATATCAGCCATGGCTTTATCGATAGCCATTATCGCAGAGTTGGATTTGGGGGCGGTGGCTAAAAATATTACCGCTTCCGCCAGCGGTATACGCGCTTCGGGGAATCCCAGCTGCAAAGCAGCATCGACACAGGACTTGACCACAGATATTGCCTGAGGATAGGCAAGGCCAATATCCTCAGAAGCGATAACTAAAAGTCTCCGGCATATGCTCTGGATATCGTCGGCCGATACCAGCCTCGCCAGATAATGCACAGCTGCATCCGGGTCGGAACCGCGGATGGATTTTTGAAACGCGCTCAATATATCATAATGAGAATCGCCATCCTTGTCATAGCGGAAGGATTTTTTCTGGGCAGCCTGCTCTGCCAGGTCGAGCGTTATATGGATATCACCGGCAGGCGCGGCCAGAGCGATGGCATCCAGTGCGTTTAAGGCGCGGCGGACATCGCCGTTTGCAGAATGTGCCAGATGGGAAAGCGCTTCTTCATCTATCTCGATATGGCAGTTTAGTTCTTGTTGCAGAAGTCCGGCGGCGCGGTTTATTGCCCGCTTGATATCCTCAGGCGTAACCGGCTTAAACTCAAAGACGATACTTCGCGAGAGTATGGCGTTATACACATAAAAATAGGGATTTTCTGTAGTGCTGGCGATAAGCGTTATCTTGCCGTTTTCGATAAATTCCAAAAGCGATTGCTGCTGCTTTTTGTTGAAATGCTGTATCTCGTCCAGATATAACAGCACGCCGTTGATCGTGAGAAAACTGTCCAGATCTTCAACTATCCCCTTGATATCGGCGACACTGGCAGTAGTGGCATTTAAGCGGTAAAGCCGTTTGCCGGTGTTGGCAGCGATAATATTGGCGACAGTCGTTTTGCCGACGCCGCTGGGACCGTAAAATATCATATTCGGTATTTCATTTTTTTCGATAAGCTGCCGCAGGAGCTTGCCTTTTCCTATAAGATGCTGCTGCCCCACGACATCATCAAGCGATGAGGGGCGTATCCTGTCCGGAAGTGGAGTCACAGCGTTCACCTCCCCAATATAAGATACGCAGGGGCAGAAATCACCCCTGCGAAACTATTACATTTTATTAAGCTCTGCCCTTAGCTTTTCAATATCCTCTTCGGACACGGTAGTCATATATGAACGAGTGCATTCAGGAAGATGATCGAGGTATTCAAGAGCCTTTTCCTTATTCCCGAGCTTTTGCTGTATCTGTGCACCGTGAAAAAAGGCTTCCGTGAATTTGGGCTCGGCAGCGATAAGCTCATCAGAGAGCTTTCTGGCGTCCTCGTAGCGTCCTGCACGGAAATAGCATATGGAAAGATTATCCACGATATCCCTATCTTCGTTGTTGTAGTCGTAGGCCTCCTCACAGAATTTGGTCGTTTCTGCAAGATCGTCGCCGCGCAGCAGCTTAAAATAGCCGATCATGCCATAGGTGGTGCTTGTTTTATAACCGCCTTCAAAAAGCTCCAGAGCATCCTCCAAAGCTTCATCCAAACGTCCCTGCTTGTAATAGGCCATGCACCGCGTCTGTTTGGCTTGGTTTTTATAAACAGGTTTTATACCCTTGAGGTAGAGCAGCTTGTCAAGCACTTCTTCGGCCTTTTCCGGCTCTCCTGCTCTTAGAAGCACGAAAGCATAAGAAGCCCTGATATTAGGCTTAGAATGGCCGGTATCAACGGCTTTTTTATAGTATTCTGCAGCGCTTTGGTAATTGCCCTCGTTAAAAAGGGCATTTCCGCGCATGGCATAGAATTGAGGGATAAATGTGTATATCCCGTAAGCTATCATGGCCGCAAGCATTGCCAAGCCGAGATAGATATTTATAACAAAGCCCAGTGCAACAGCGATGATCGCCATTAAAATATACATAAGCTCACCCCTTAAAACTCTGCTGTGCCGACTGTACGCGGGAACGGCAGAACATCGCGGATGTTGCCCATGCCGGTGATATACATCACTGCGCGCTCAAAGCCCAAGCCGAAACCGGCGTGAGGAGCAGAGCCGTACTTTCTCAAATCGAGATACCAGGAATAATCATCGGTATTCATGCCCAGCTCTTCTATCCTTTGGCAGAGCTTGCCATAGTCATCCTCTCTTTGGCTGCCGCCGATTATCTCACCAACGCCGGGTACGAGCAGATCCATGGCGGCAACGGTTTTTCCATCGTCATTGAGCTTCATGTAGAATGCTTTTATCTCTTTCGGATAGTCTGTTACAAAAACGGGGCGGCCAAACACCTTTTCTGTAAGATATCTCTCATGCTCTGTTTGCAGGTCACAGCCCCAGTCAACGGGATATTCAAATTCATCCGCGTGTTTCTTGAGGATGTCTATCGCTTCTGTATATGTCACATGTGCAAATTTATTGCTTACAACATTGTCAAGCCGTTCAAGAAGCCCTTTGTCCACAAACCGGCTGAAAAATTCCATTTCCTCGCGGGCGTTTTCCAAACAGTAGTTTATGATAAATTTGAGCATCTCCTCCGCAAGCTCCATATCGTCATTGAGATCGGCAAACGCTATTTCAGGCTCTATCATCCAGAACTCGGCCGCATGACGTGTGGTGTTGGAGTTTTCGGCACGGAATGTAGGGCCGAAGGTATACACCTTGTTGAAAGCCATGCAGAATGTTTCAACGTTAAGCTGGCCGCTTACGGTAAGGTTTACATGCTTGGAGAAGAAGTCCTTGCGGAAATCTATCGAGCCGTCCTCTGTCCGCGGCGGATTTTCCATATCAAGCGTTGTTACATGGAACATCTCGCCGGCGCCTTCGCAGTCGCTGCCGGTGATTATAGGTGTATGCACGTATACAAAACCGCGCTGGCGGAAAAATTCGTGTATTGCCTGGGCGATCATCGATCTTACCCGGAATACTGCTGAGAAGGTGTTGCTGCGCGGGCGCAGATGGGCGATCGTACGCAGGTATTCAAAGGAATGACGCTTTTTTTGCAGCGGATAATCCGGAGAAGAAGCGCCTATGCACTCTACGCTTGCGGCCTTTAATTCAAACGGCTGCTTGGCCTCGGGAGTAAGCTCCAAAACGCCCTCTACCTTAAGTGAAGCGCCGACATTCGTCTTTGATATCTCCGTGAAATTATCAAGCTTTTCTTCCTCGATAACTATCTGTAAATTTTTAAAGAATGTTCCGTCGTTTAGCTCTATAAACCCAAAGTTCTTCGATGTGCGGATAGTCCTTACCCAGCCGCATACGGTGATGGTACTGCCGCCGAGGGCGTCCGCCTCCTTAAAGATCTGTTTGATGTCCATTTTTGTTCCTCCGATAAATTTTATGTGTCTGGCCGCCTGAAATGACGACAGACTTATTATAACAGGCTAATGCCGGCGGCCGAACAGGCGTCGAGCATTTCCTGCGGCCATATAGAAGCCTGTACCTCGCCGATATGCGCCTTGTTTAAAAGGAACATACAAAGGCGCGATTGGCCGATTCCGCCGCCGATCGTATAGGGCAGACGCTTTTCCAGAATGGATCTGTGGAAATCAAGCTCCAGCCTGTCCATGCATCCGGCTTCCCGGCATTGAGCAACGAGAGAATCCTCATCTACACGGATACCCATGCTGGATATCTCAAACGCACAGTCGAGAGGAGGATAGTAGAATATTATGTCTCCGTTAAGCTCCCAGTCATCATAGTCGGGAGCGCGGCCGTCATGCTTTTCGCCGTTAGAGAGACGGCCGCCGATCCTCATCAGGAAAACGGCTTTTTTCTCGCGGACAAATTCTGTCTCCCTTTCTTTCGGGGAAAGATCGGGGTACATATCAAGCAATTCCTGGGTAGTGATAAAGGTTATCTCATTAGGCAGTTCCGTTTTGGAAAGCTGCGGGTATCTATGTGATACAGCATCCTGGGTATCTTTGATCGCATTATATACATTGTTTACATAGTAGCGAAGAGTTTTTTCGGTGCGCTGTTCTTTTTCAATAACTGCTTCCCAGTCCCATTGGTCAACGTATAACGAATGGAGATTATCAGGATCCTCGTCACGACGGATAGCGTTCATATCGGTATACAGACCTTCGTTAGGAGAAAAGCCATACCTGCCGAGAGTCATGCGTTTCCATTTTGCCAGCGAATGAACGATCTCTGCCTTTTTGCCGCCGAGACAAGGCACATCAAACGATACGGGACGTTCCGTACCGTTGAGATTATCATTAAGACCTGTTTCTGGACGAACGAAAAGCGGCGCTGAAATGCGCTGCAAGTGAAGTTTTATAGAAATCTTCTCCTGGAAGGTATTGCGAATGAATTTTATCGCCCATTCTGTTTCCCTTCCGTCAAGCTCTGAACGATACCCTTTAGGGATCGATAATGCCATAGTGATCAAACCTTTCTTATCTAAATTTGTATTTATGATTTTAACGAATCGAGTTGCGCACGCAGATTATTTTTGACAGCAAGGATATATTCGCGCCTGAGTGCATCGCGTTCGGACAATTCCTCTGTGGAAAGCTCTCCTGAGGCGGCCTTTTTTGCAAGCTCGTTTATCCGGTCGATCTTATACTGTTCCATATCGGGTGTTCCTTTCTTTTTTGGACTGCTTTTTTAATATCTCCGCTTGCTTTTTGGGGGATATTATGCAGAAAAAAATAGATCCGTTACATAATTATAGCACAAAGAAGGCGGACGGTCAAGAGATATGGAGAGGATTTTTTGAGCAGTTATTAAAAAATCGGTTCTAAATTAAAAAAAGCTCAATAGAATTAAATAAGCAGCCGGGTTTTTTGGACATAATGTCCACCGTCCCCGGCGGATAAGACCGCCCATGGCGGAAAAATACCGGGAGGAGAGAGAAATGGTAATAATGAACGCACCGCTTCTTAGTGAGCAGGAGACGATATTAAGATATATCCCGGCCGGAATACGGAGGTATCTGTACGGTGAGGATCTGTCCGGGGTTGAGGAGATACGGCTGCGGCTGGGACAGCCGGTGATGTTAAAAGGAGGAGGTTCCCTATCCAGGCTCACGCGCGGCAATCATGAGGTGAGGGCAACGAGAAAGGATATGGAGGAGGGCTTGGAGCTTGCGACTGCTTCCTCCGTTTACGCCGCTGAGGAGGAGATAAAAAACGGTTACATAACTGTCGAGGGCGGCAGCCGCATAGGCATCTGCGGACGCTGTGTGGTAAAAGAGGGGGAAGTTTCATTTATAAAAAACATCTCCGGTTTCAATTACCGGTTGGCACGGGAAATAAAAACGAGCGCGGAGGAGGTGTATCCCGAGGTGATAAGCCATGGGAGGGTATTGAACACGCTGATACTGTCTCCGCCCGGCTGCGGGAAGACTACTATGCTGCGCGACTTAGCCAGGAGAATATCCAACAGCGGCCGCACGGTATGCATAGTGGACGAACGAAGCGAGCTGGCAGGTATGACAGGCGGCATCGCAAGCTTTGATATTGGCGTGAACACAGACGTTCTGGACGGTGCGCCCAAGGCGGTGGGAATGCTGATGGCGCTGCGGTCGATGTCTCCGGAGGTGATAGTAACGGATGAAATGGGAGCGAAGGCGGACATAGAAGCGGCGGCTGAAACGACACGCTGTGGGATAAGTTTAGTAGCGAGCCTTCATGCTGCAAACAGAGAAGAGGCTTGGCATAAAAAAGCATCGGCGGAGCTTATGGGCTGCTTTGAATGTATAGTGACATTGAGCGCATCCAATGGTGTGGGAACTGTGGAGGAGGTCTGGAAGAAGTGCGCCGTTTCATCGGAGGGATACTGATAGTTGCTGCCTCAGCCGCGGTAGGCATGGCGAAGGTGCGGGATTTAAAGCGCCGCCGCGATAGCCTGCGGGAGCTATTATCATCGTTTGAGCTTTTGCAGGCAGAGATAACCTTTAAAAAGACCGCTTTGCCGGAGGCTTTCGCAAGGCTGACCTTAAATAAGAGGACAGGGGCATTGTTTAAAGGTGTATGTGAAGGGCTGGGAGCTGGGGTTGATTCGGCTTGGGAGAAAAGCCTTGACCGCTGCGTCCGGGGATTGTGCCTTTCGGCGGAAGACAGGGACCTTATGCGCTCTATGGCCGGACGGCTGGGGAAGACCGATACCGCCGGCCAGCTGGCGCATATAGGATACATATCAGAGCGGCTCAAGGCGCAGGAAAGAGCGGCGGCGGAGGAATACAGAGGACAGGCCGGGCTTTACGGGACAGGCAGTATCCTTGTCGGTGTTTTGTCTGTGCTGCTTCTAATATAGGAGGACGGACGATGGATGTTGATTTGATCTTTCAAATAGCCGGGGTAGGGATAATCGTAGCCGTTTTGAACCAGCTTCTGACGCGGTCGGGCAGGGAGGAGCAGGCACTGCTGACGACGATAGCGGGGCTTGTCGTGGTTCTGTTCATTCTGACAGAACAGATAGGAGCCTTGTTTGATACCGTAAAGAGGATATTCGGCCTGTAAAAGCTATGGACATATTTAAGATCGCAGGAATAGGTATTGTGGGCATGATACTGACAGTCATGCTTAAAAAGTACGACCCGGCATTAGCGGCTGTCACGGCCTTGGGAGTAGGCCTGGCGTTGTTTTTCGGCGTGCTTGATATATTGGAGGAGGTACTGGGCGGTTTTTCCGCCTTGATAGAAAAAAGCGGCCTTGACAGCGAGTATATAGTCATGGTAACAAAGATAATCGGCACGGCCTATACGGCGCAGTTTGCCGCCCAGCTTTGCCGCGATGCGGGCGAAGGAGCGGTGGCGATGAAGATAGAGCTGGCCGGAAAGATACTCATATTGGCGATGACGATGCCGATATTGAGTGGTTTTTTGAACATCTGTATTGAAATATTGAATATACTTTAAGGGGACAGGATATGAAAAAACTTTTATGCCTGACGGTATTTATGCTGTTATTTTCCATCCGTGTTTCGGCGGAGCTGGAATTGCCGAAAATGGAAGGGGAGGAGCTTTTCAATACCACGGCTGAGGAGGTGGTATCGGGAGAGTTTACGCTTGATCCCATCCAGCTTTTGGAAAAGGCAGCAGACGGTCTTACAGAAGAGCTGCAAGAGGTGGGCGGAGTGCTGATAACTCTTATCACAACAGCCGTTATTTCTGCCGTGCTGCATGTGAGCCAGACAGCTTTTGGAAACAATTCAAGCTCGGAGGCCTCGTTTTTTGCCTGCTTTACTCTGTCAAGTGCGGCCGCCCTAAAATGCTTTTCTACCGCTCTTGAATACGGAATGAGCATTATAGGATCGCTGGGGGATTTCATCACTAAATTTGCTCCGCTTTTGACGGTGATGCTGGCTGCGGGAGGGAGGGCGGCGTCGGCAGCCTCATTTCATCCGGTGTTGTCCGCGGCCGTATATATAGCGGAGCTGATATGTGAAAAATGCGTGATACCCCTGGTAGTGTTCGGAGCGGTGTTGTCGGTCGTCAACAATATAAGCGGGACGCTGCAGGTGTCAAATTTTTGCCGGCTCACAAATTCCTTGGCCAAATGGATACTGGCGTTGGTGTTCACTCTTTTTGCGGGCATTTCGGCTATATACGGCTTTACTGCCCCGGCGCTTGACGCTGTGAGCGCAAAAGCGGCCAAATTTGCCGTGGGCACGCTGGTGCCCGTGGTCGGAGGCTTTTTGTCAGACACACTGGAAACTGTAATAAGCGGCACAAATTTAATGAAAAATGCCGTAGGAACGGCGGGAATAGTCGTGATCCTGGCGATATTCTTGGCACCGATAATAAAGATCGGAGTGATAGTATTGATGATGAAGCTGGCAGCGGCGGTGATGGAGCCGATGACTGACAAGCGTATATCGGGGGTGCTGTGGGATATGTCGGCCAATGTTACAACGATGTTCGCAATGGTGACAACGGTAACGGTGCTTTTTATGATCTGCATAAGTATAATAATGTCGGCAACAAGCGGGGTGCAGCTTTGATGAGCGAATACATACTGACGATAATAGGAGCCTCTCTATTGGCGGCGATGACTAATCTTATATCGCCCGATAAATGGCGGCCGTATATAAGGATGGCGACAGGTCTGGTAGTGATGACGGTGATATTGGTGCCTATAGCAGCCATACGCGGCATTGAGTTTAAAACGGAGTTTGCTCCCCCGCAGACAGTGTTTGAGGATGGGGAGCAGTTGCAGCTGGAGGCGGTGAAAGAGGAGCTTGAGCGTCGGGTGGCCGAGGACGCTAAGATGCGCCTGGAGAACGAGTTTGGTATAACAGCCGAGGTAAGGGCAACGGTGAAAACGAACAGTGATATGCAGATAGAACGGGTGGAAGAAATTTTGGTGAGCGGAGCTCCGCTTACAGACAGAGCAAAAAACAGGCTGGCGGAGGTATACGGGCTGGAGCCGGACGAGGTGATGACCGATGATAGATAAAAATACATTTAAAAAGCTCCTTGAAGGCAGGAATAAATGGATAATCTATTTCATATTAATTATCGGAGCCGTTCTAATGGTGACGTCGGGAGGAGGCGAAAAAGAAAAAGCGGCGGACGATACGACGGGGTATGCTTACGAGGAGCTGGAAAAGAGATTAGAGGATATACTTTCCGATATAGAAGGCGCAGGGGAGGTGTCGGTGATGATAAGCTATGATTCAACATCGGAAAAGGAATTGGCTTATGAAACCAGCGCCAGCCGGTCGTCAAAAGACAGCAGCAGCGGTGTAACGAGCGAGGAAAGCGAGGACAAAAGCGCAGTGATGACCGATGGTTCGCCGACCGTGCTCAAGGAGAGATATCCCGCAGTAAGAGGGGTGATAGTCACTGCGGAAGGTGCAGGCGATCCTGCCGTCAAGGCATCGTTGTCGCAGGGCGTAGCGGCGGTGCTTGACGTTCCGGCGCATAGGGTGTGCGTATACAGCAAGAAATAGAGGGTGATGAAATGCGTTTTAAATATAAAAGAACGCGGAAAACGGGAGGATCGTGTGCATGATGGTTTTAAAGAAAAGGGAGATAATAGCGGCGTCCCTGGTGGTGATGATAGGCGTTGCGGGGTATCTGAATTGGTCATATCAGGATACGCTTAGGGTGGCGGACAACGAGGTTTATCAGGAGACCTCCAAAAAGCTCGGCGAGGCGCAGTATGTAAACTCGACTGCGGTCGAGGAGGAACCATCGCCCGAGGCCTCGGCAGAGGCGGCGTTGTCCGAACCGGCTTCCGATGTGGCAGGGTATTTTGAACAGGCCAGGCTCGACAGAGAGACCTCCAGATCACAGTCTCTGGAAATACTTAATTCCACAGCAGCCAATGAGAGCTTTGACGAAGAGACGAGAAAGGAAGCTCAGGAGCGGATACTTAAGATATCTCAGAATGTCGAGAAAGAGACTGCTATTGAAAACATAGCAAAGGCAAAGGGTTATCCGAATATATGCGTATATGTAGAAGAAGGCTCCGTCACGATAACTGTACAGAAGGACGGTTTTACGAAGGATGATGCGACCAGGCTTTCGCAGATAGCATCAGAGCAGCTGGGAGTATCGACAAGTCAGGTGAAAATAGTAGAGTATTCTCAGAATGTATAAGACAAAAAGACAGCAGTGGGAGTCACGGCTGTCTTTTTGTTTAGATATCAATACCAATCGTGTTTTTCGTTGCGGTCGAGTGCGTTTATGCGCTGCATTTCCTCCTCTGTGAGATAGAAATGATAAAGCTCATTATTTTCTCTGATATGGTCGGGATCGCTGGAACCGGGGATGACGACTACGCCCTTTTGCAGGTTCCATCTCAAAATGACCTGTGCCGAGGATACTCCATGCGCTTGCGCAATTTCCGAGATGACCGGATCGCCCAGAAGCTCCGCTGTATGACCTCTTCCTCCCAGAGGATACCAGCCCTGAACAGTAATACCGTGCGCTTGGATATAGGGTATAACATCATTTTCCTGGTAATATGGATGTATTTCGTTTTGTACCAGTGCGGGAATGGTATCTATCTGCGGGAGAAATTCCTCCAGCTCTTCAACATACCAATTTGAGAGGCCGATGGAGCGTATCTTACCCTCTGCAACAAATTTTTCCATGGCTTTATAAGCTGATACATCGTTGGGATCCGGATGATGCAGGAGCATCATATCCACATAGCCGATATCCAGGCGGTCAATACAAGCTTGTATAGCTTCCTCCGGATTTGCCATTTCGCTGCCGGGATATATTTTGGTGGTAACAAAAATATCCTCGCGGTCGATGTTGTATTCTTCCATTGCTTCACGGACTGCTTGCCCGACTTCTTCTTCGTTGCCATAGGCGGAAGCCGTATCGATAAGGCGCACGCCTGCGGCTAGGGCGGATTTTACGGAGTTAATGCATTCATCCCCGTGCAGACTGTAGGTGCCGATCCCGTTTATCGGCATTTCATAGCCGCTGTTAAGCGTTACGGTCCTGGTTTCGAAATCAAAGCCGCCGGGATTATCATTTACTTTTGTGGAAAGAGAGAAAGTGACTGTGACATCGCCTTCCCCGAGGATGTCCAAAAGCTCTTCTCCGGTGACATCGTTGATCTTGCCCAGCCGTGTAAAGTTCCAGCTGTTGGTATCGTAATATATAGTGATCTGATCACCTTGATAAAGTATCAGATCACCCGGCTCGGTAGTTATCTGCTCATCGTTGCGGGGAAGAGAAGTCCCGAGGGAGCCGACCTTTTCAAAGGAGCCGTAATCGTGCATCTCAATTGTCAGCGGGCTTTCCTCAAGCAGCTCCATAAATGCGCGCGCGGAGGAATTGTCCGCCGGTTCGGCTGTAAGTGTATGCCCGTTTACCGATATGATTATGTTTTCACTCATGGGTGCCTCCGCATTTTCTGTCAATGGTGCAAGTGTTTCCATATCCCAAAGAAATGTCCGTACCTGATCGGCTGCTGCCATTTCTGCTGTAATATCTGCGGTGATCGTTCCGCTGCCGTCGAATAGCCGGACGTCAGTAAGAAGGCCGCCGTTGTAGAAGGCGGCTATCAGCGTGCTGTTTTCAGGAGCGTTTGTCACTGTTACGATGTTGTTTTCAACAGTAATGTGCGGCTCGGATACGGCACAGGCAGAGACGGCGAATGCGGCTGATAAAACCGCAGCTATTAATAAAGATATTAGCCTTTTCATGTTGTATTTCCTCCTTGTCAGCCTACTTGCTTTTCTATCTGCATGATCAGATAGTCCAGGCATTCTATCTCGTGCTGTTTTTCGTGCAGACGCTCCAGCAGCTGTTTGCGATGCCGGCGAAGGAACAGCAGCTGCCGGAACTTTATGTCGGTGCCGGAAAGTGCAAAAAATGCAGCCGTTTCCCTATCGTCGCAGCCGGCGTCTAAAAGGTTCTGCCGAAGCTTTTCTGTGTCGGTTATATCCATTGAGATCACCTCTTTATGCAATATTTTTATATCATTATTATAATACAAGCCAAAGAAACTGTCCAATACTTATGACAAATAATAATTCATACACAAAAACTATAGTACGGCAAGAAAAGAAATCGTATATTTCAGGCAGTATCATACTTGATTGTTATGGAAAGTTGTGTTATACTATATTTATAGACCAAAATAGGAGGGACAATGATGGAACTGCGCGTTTTACGGTATTTTTTGGCTGTGGCTAGGGAGCAGAATATCACCGCTGCGGCCAACATGCTCCATGTGACGCAACCGACCCTTTCACGTCAGCTGATGGATCTGGAGGATGAATTTGGTAAAAAATTGCTGATACGGGGGAAGAGGAAAGTTACGCTTACAAATGAGGGGCAGTTTTTGCGCCGAAGGGCAGAGGAGATAGTAGCGCTTGCCGATAAGACGGAAGCGGAGATGACTTTTTCTGATGTGGAAACGGGCGGCGACATATATATAGGCGGCGGTGAGGCGGAGGCTGTGCGATTGATAGCCCGTTTGGCCGGAGATATCCTGCGGGAATATCCCAATATACATTACCACCTGATAAGCGGCGACGGCGATGATTTGCAGGAAAAGCTGGACAAGGGTCTTATAGATTTCGGGATATTTGTTGAACCGGCAGATATCACAAAATACGAATTTATCCGGCTTCCTGCCACTGAGCGCTGGGGCGTTGTAATGCGTAAGGATAGTCCGCTTGCTTCCCGAGAGCTGATCCGCCCGGAAGACGTTTGGGAGCTGCCCCTGATCGTCTCCCGGCAGACTACATATGACAAAAAGCTGCAAAAATGGCTGCAAAAAGAGCTTGACAAGCTTAATGTAGTCGCCACTTATAATCTTTACTACAATGCCGGCTTGATGGTGGAGGAAGGAGTGGGTTATGTGATAGGGATCGACAACTTAGCTGACATTTCAGAGAATAGCAGTCTTTGCTTTGTGCCCCTTGACTGGGAGCATCAGCTGCATTTTGACTTGGTATGGAAAAAGTACCAGACATTTTCCAGAGCGGCGGAATTATTTCTTGATAAGGCAAGGGGAAGATTTGAAGCATGAAAAAACGGCGGAGCGACTGCATTTTGCAGCGTTCCGCCGTTTCATAGTCTAATCTTTAATAGCAGGATTTTAATATTTCTAAAATATCATCGGCTCCGAGCTTCCTGTAACCGCCGCCGGGAACGGTTGAAGCGGCTATCTGCGGGAGCATCTCTTCGGTAGCGCCCAATTCTTTTATCGAAAGCGGCAGGCCGAGCAGTTTTATAAAATCTGTCATGGCGTCGATGCCGGCCAGAGCTGCTTCATCTTTTGTCATTGCGGAAACATCGATATCCCATACATTTTTGGCAAAACGGACAAATTTGTCCAAGCCGTCCTTATAAATATATTTATAGTAGGGAACAGATACGGCCGCAAGTCCCGCTCCGTGTGCGCAGTCGGTATATGCGCCCAGCTGATGCTCTATCATGTGAACCTCCCAATCCTGCTCCTTGGAAAGGCCGGTGATGGTATTAAGGCCGATAGTGGCGCACCACATAATATTGCTTCTGGCTTCGTAATCCTCCGGGTTTTTGAGGGCGGCCTTGGCAGCGGTTATAAGCGAGCGCATAACGCCCTCGATTATGTAGTCGGTCGTGTTATCATCATCGCCCGAAAAATACTGCTCCATCAAATGCGACATAGTATCAAAGACGCCGCTCGACATCTGATAGGCAGGCACGCTGTAGGTGTATTCTGGGTTAAGGATAGAGAATTTAGGATATACGTTGGACGGATATACGCGTCCGTTCTTTATCTTTTTCTCTTCGTTGGTGATAACTGAGCCGCCATTCATTTCCGAACCGGTCCCGGCCATCGTGAGTATGGCTCCTACCGGAACTATCTCGTTATCTACCTCTTCAAAATTCGTCCAATATCTTTCCCAAGGGTCGCCCTTGCAGTATGCGGAAAGAGAAATACCCTTGGCGCAGTCGATGACCGAACCGCCGCCTACCGCCAATATCAGATCAACATTGTTTTCGCGTACGAGACGCGCGCCCTCAAGCAGCTGCGTATAAGCGGGATTTGATTTTATCCCCGCAAGCTCTACGACTTTTTTGCCGGCCTCGTTTAGTATAGCGGTTATCTTATCGTAAAGGCCGCTGCGTTTTACAGAGCCTTTGCCGTAGACGAGCAACACCGTCTCTCCGTAGTTTTTAAGCTCTGGCAAAAGGTTGTCAAGGGCTGTCTTACCGAAATAGATCTTGGTAGGATTGTGATAGAAAAAGTCGAATTTCATTTATAGACCTCCTGTAAATGCCCCATACGACTAAGCTGTATAGAGTTTATTGTTGTCTTTATTATACATTACTCATGCAGATATGTCAAATACCCGTATCCTATGCCGAACCATTCTCGAAAGGCATTTCACTGCCTTTCCAGCGTGAATGTAAATTTTGTGAATTTGATATTCGTGCCGTCCTTGGCGTAATCGCTCTCCACCCATATGGATTGCTTATGCAGCACAAGGATATTCTTGACCATGGAAAGTCCCAGCCCTGCGCCGGTCTTATCTCTGGTGCGGGATTTGTCGGTCTTGTAGAACCGTTCAAATACGTTGCTCAAGTCCGCGCTGTCTATGCCGTCGCCAAAATTGCCGATAGAGAAATAGGCTTTTTTCGCCTCTACCCATGTCTTTATGGAAATGACTGTTTTCGGATAGCTGAACTTTATCGCGTTGTCCATCAGGTTTATGAGCACTCGCCGTATGGAATCCTGGTCGGCAAGCACGTTTAGGCTCTCTTGTGAAAAATCCACGTCCAGATCAAGATCCTTTTCCGAGATACGGCTTTCCAATTGGATTATGCACAGGCGAACAAGCTCGTTTAGATCAAAGTCGGTTATATCGAGGCGGTATTCGCTGGACGACATTTTCGACATCTCCAGAAGGTCGTTGACCATCCTTGTGAGGCGGTGGGTCTCATCAAGGACTATAGTCAGGTAATCGGCTTCCTTTTCCGGCGGTATCGTGTGATCGAGGATCCCCTGGATAAAGCCGGAGATGCTGGTCATAGGCGTCCGAAGCTCGTGAGACACGTTGGAAATAAATTCATTGCGGTTGTTCTCAAGCTTTTCTATTGAATCGGCCATAAAATTAAAGCTTGACGCCAGCTGCCCTATCTCATCGGCGCTGTTTACTGTTACGCGCTTGGTAAAATCTCCGGCGGCGATATCGCGCACGGCCGAATTTATCTGCGATATGGGCTGCGATATGGTCTTTGACTGGCGGTATACGAATATGAACGCCACGGCGATAGCAAATGAAGCCGCAAACAGGAATATTAGAAACATTTCCGTAACTACTTGGCGCATTTGCGGCAAAGGAGTATTGAAAAACATCCCGCCGACTATCTCGCCGTTGTAGGAGATAGGTATACCGATGACGTATACATTTGCGTCATAATAGCCGCCGAAATCATCGCGTTCTTTAAAGACCTCTCCGTTTTTGATGGTGTCAAGGTATTCCTGCGGCAGCGAATCTATGGTGATCGTGGATTCGGTTATATCGCCGTCAATATTGGCGATTATTATATCGGCGTGAGCGTAATCGGCCCACATTTGAAGCGACTGCTTGAAAGCCGAACGGGCGCGTGGGTCGGTCACGCCTTCCTCCTGCATCATTGCGCTGCGGTATTCAAGATCATGGCTGATCTTAATTATCTCGTTGTACTGCGAGTCCATGACGTTACTATTAACAAAAGCGATAAGGATAGTGCCGATAGATATCGCCACTATCAGCAGTATAACGGTATTGGTCCAAAACAGTCTTTCAAAGATGGATTTGAACAATTTATCTCACCTCGAATTTGTATCCGACTCCCCAGACGGTCTTTAGCTGCCAGGTGCCCTCTACTCCCTCGAGTTTTTCGCGCAGACGTTTTATATGTACGTCTACCGTGCGGGAATCGCCAAAATAGTCAAACCCCCATACTTCCTCCAGAAGCTGCTCGCGGGTGAATACCCTGTTGGGGTTGGAAGCCAAAAAATACAGAAGCTCCAGCTCTTTGGGCGGCACCTCGACTATCTTTCCGGCCAGCTTCAATTCGTAGTTGGAGAGGTTTATAGTAAGGTTCGGATAGACTATCTCCTTCATTGCCCCGGAATCCTTGGTCTCCGAACGTCTCAAGACAGCTTTTACCCTTGCCACTAATTCCTTGGTCTCAAACGGCTTTACGATATAATCATCGGCACCCAGCTCAAGGCCGAGTACCTTGTCGAACGTTTCCCCTTTGGCTGTGAGCATGATTATCGGTATATTGCTTATGCGCCGTATCTCGCGGCACACCTGCCAGCCGTCCATTTCCGGCATCATGATATCCAGAAGCACGATAGAGGGCGCCTCTTCCCGAAAAGCTTCCAGAGCCTTGACGCCGTTATGGGCGGTAGTCACCTCGTAGCCTTCCTTTTCAAGATACATACGTATTATGTCTGCGATGTTTGCATCGTCGTCAACGACGAGGACTTTATTGTTTGCCATGAATTTTTATCCTCCTTTTTTCGGGCGTGCCGAATTTGCTTAATAGGATTATAACATAAAAAATAAAAAAAGAAAAGGGGTTGATAAAAATCTTTTCTTGTTGTATAATAAATTCATACTAAATTTACAATTATTCACCAAACTATCCATAAAGGAAGGTAGAGAAAAATGAAATTAGGAATCGTAGGGCTGCCGAATGTCGGCAAATCCACACTGTTCAACGCAATAACCCAGGCCGGAGCCGAATCGGCCAATTATCCGTTCTGTACAATAGAGCCGAATATAGGTATTGTAGATGTGCCGGATAAGCGCATAGACCGGCTGGCTGAGATGTATAAACCGAAAAAGGTCACCAGAGCCTATATTGAATTTGTCGATATTGCCGGCCTTGTTAAGGGCGCAAGCAAAGGGGAGGGCTTGGGAAATAAATTTCTTTCCCATATCCGCGAGGTGGACGCTATCGTGCATGTCGTGCGTTGCTTTGAGGACGGAAATATCACCCATGTTGAAGGCTCGATAGACCCGATACGCGATATTGAAACGATAAACCTGGAGCTTATCCTTTCCGATATAGAGATACTCGACAGACGCATAGACCGCACGAAAAAGGCGATGAAAGGCGACAAGAGCCTCGCATCTGAGCTTGATATGCTTGAGCGGCTCAAATCACATCTTGAAGAGGGAAAGTCCGCGCGTTCGTTCGAGGTGAACGAGGAAGAGGCGAAAATACTCGACGAGGTGGCGCTGATCTCAAGAAAACCGGTCATCTATGCCGCCAACGTCGCTGAGGATGATTTTGCCAAGGGGATAGATGAGAATCCTTACGTGCAGAAGGTAAAAGAGTTTGCCGCGTCGGAAAACTCGCAGGTAATGCCGGTATCGGCGAGGATAGAGGAGGAGATAGCACAGCTTGACCCGGAAGAAAAGGCGGCATTTTTGGAGGATCTGGGCATGAGCGAATCGGGGCTTGACAGGCTTATACGGGCAAGCTATACACTCCTGGGGCTGATAAGCTATCTGACGGCCGGAGAGCCTGAGGTGAGAGCGTGGACGATAACAAAGGGCACCAAAGCCCCGCAGGCGGCGGGAAAAATACACAGCGATTTTGAACGCGGCTTCATAAGGGCGGAAGTCGTGCCGTACGAGGAGCTCATACGCTGCGGTTCGATGGCGGCGGCCAAGGAAAAGGGGTTGGTACGTTCAGAGGGTAAGGATTACGTGATGCAGGACGGAGATGTTGTGCTTTTCCGCTTCAACGTATAACGGAGGTATATCCATGAAAGAGCTTTTTAAACCGCTGTCCGCATTTGGGCAAAAGACAATAGTACGAGACTGTCTGACGGTATGTTTCTGTATGCTGGCGGCCTATATGGTCGTATGGATATTTTCGGGGCAGTGGCCTTGGGTGGACAACAATTATAACAGCTATGTGTTGCAGACAAGAGCCTGGCTTTCGGGAAATCTGGATCTGGGGCAGGATTATCCCCATCTGGAGCTGGCAATACGCGAGGGAAAATATTACGTGAGCTTTCCGCCATTCCCGTCAATAGTATATCTGCCGTTTGCCGCTATATTCGGGGAATATTTCCGTGATGGCTTCATATCGCTGGCCTTTGCCTTTATGGGCGGCATATACTGCGTGAAAACGCTCCATCATTTCGGGATAAAGGGTACTAAATCGGTGCTGTGGACGATAACGGTAACGCTGTCGTCTAACTTGCTGTTCGTGTGTATAACACCGTGGGTATGGTTCGTGGCGCAGAACATGGCGTTTGCGCTTTCGATGATGGCCATATACTATGCGCTGGCCGGAAAAGGCGGCTGGTCGCTGTTCTTCTGGGCTTGCGCCGTTGGCTGTCGGCCATTCCAGGTGCTGTATCTGCCGATACTTTTGTACATATTATATTCGGGGATGTCACAGGAAGGGCTGAAGCTCTGGGAAATGATAAAAAAACGCTTTTGGTGGTGCATAGGCACTTTGGCGGTTGCCATCGTTTATATGTGGCTAAACTATGCGCGTTTTGGTTCGGTGGCGGAATTTGGCCACAATTATCTGCCGGAGTTTACCAGGAGCGAATATGGGCAGTTCCATATAAGTTACTTAGGCAAGAATCTCTGGTCGCTGATAAGGCTGCCGGAGATAGGCGAGCACGGAGAGCTGGTATTCCAGCAGTTTGATGGGACGAATATGTTCATAGTCAGCCCTATATTTATCGTCTGGCTGGGGTATTCCATAGCGGCTTTTGTAAAAAAAGAAAAATGCGACAAGCTGTTGATAGCGGGAATATTGGTGATGGCTGTGGCTGAGCTGGTATTTATCGCCTTACATAAAACGATGGGCGGCAGCCATTTCGGCAACCGCTATACAAACGATATCCTGCCGCTGTCATTTTTGGGTATAATGCTTGCACACCCGAAATCACATCGGCTGCTCTATCCGGTCATGGTGTTCGGGTTGGCTTTAAATATCGGCGGCGCATTGAGCTATTATTGCTGAGAGGAGAAAACCATGGTCATAATATTGCAGGCCGCAGCGGGGTTGGCGGCGGCTGTCCTGATAGGGCTTATGATATTGCAGGTGCTGAAAAACTCCGGCGTGCCTGTCCCGGGGAGGATCGGGCTGCTTCAAAAGGCTCCTCCTGCCGAGCGTTTTGTGCCCTCTAATAAAGAAATGCTTATTGTGATGGGCGCCGCGCTTGCGTTTAGGGTGCTTGTGTATGTATTGGGGACGTGCCAGCACTGTATAGAGATCGGGTCGTGGGAGAACGCTCTTGATGCCTGGCGGCAGTGGGATGTAAACAATTATATCAGAATAGCCGAGGGCGGCTATACGTTTTTCAAAGTAGACGGCGACTTTACAACGGTCGTGTTTTTGCCGCTTTATCCGCTTTTGGCACGGGGGCTTAATGTATTTGTGGGGAATATGCTTGTATCATTGCTGTTGATATCATCATTTTCCTTTGCGGCAGCCTGCGGATTTTTATATCGGCTGATATGTCTTGACTGGGGAAAGAAAACGGCGGCCGTATCGCTGGTATTTTTAAGTATATTCCCGTTTTCGTTTTTCTTCGGCACAGGAATGAATGAAATCACGTTTCTATTGATGTCGGCAGCATGTTTGTATTTTACGAGAAAACACAACTGGTTTTTAGCGGGTGTATTCGGCTTTGGAGCTGCGCTTACAAGGACGTTGGGAGTGTTTCTGGCCGTGACGGCGGCGGTGGAATTTGCCGAGCATTACCGCCTTTTTGAGGATTTTCCCCGCAATCTAAAGCATTTGGTGAAATACCTGTGGATACTGTTGATACCGTTGGGGACGCTTGCGTATCTGGCGATGAATTGGCGAGTTACGGGAAACGCCCTTGATTTTTTGCGGCTGGAGGAAGAATACTGGTTTCAGCATTCCCAGCCGTTCACAGAAACAATAGAGGTAATTATCGGCCAGCTGAAGACGCCGGACAGCAGTATCTTTTATACCATGGCTGTGCCGGGGATCGTGCTGGTGGTATACGGATTTATTACCATGTTTGTAAGCCTTAGGACGAACAGAAGCTTGTACACGGTGTATTTCATCATATATTATTTCATGAATCTTTCGCTTTCGTGGCCGATAAGTATAGGAAGATATTTTTCCTGTATAATACCAATGTTCATTGTGACGGCGCAAATAGCGCGCAGATATAAAATAGCGGGAGCGATTTGGGCGGTTATCTGGGCGGTAGTGTTCTGTATGTATTTGCCGCTGTATCTGAGAGGCGGCCAGCTCATGTAGCAATATCCGCTGTCAAAATAGCAAAGAACAGCAAGAAAACAGTTGAATTTTTATAGCAATGGTGGTAATATCATGCCGGGAAAAGGGTATGAAATTTCCGGGGAGAGGAGAAGATTAAATGAAATTTTATGAGAACAGGGCGGAGGATGTCGTTATTGCCTATATCGGCGGAGGATCGCGCGGATGGGCCTGGGGGCTGATGAGCGATCTGGCTTCGCAGGACGTTCTTTGCGGGACGGTCCGCCTTTATGATATCGACAAGGAAGCTGCTGAAGCTAATAAGGTCATAGGCAATAGGGCCGGAGGAGCAGAAGGGGCAAAGTCGCAGTGGAGATACGAAACTGCGGATACGATAGGAGAAGCACTTGCGGGAGCGGATTTCGTAGTGTTGTCTATCTTGCCGGGAACGTTCGAGGAAATGGAGTCGGACGTTCATCTGCCGGAAAAATACGGCATATATCAGTCTGTCGGCGATACGGCGGGCCCCGGCGGCATGGTAAGGGCAGCCAGGACTATACCCATGTATGTGGGATTTGCCGAAGCGATACGAAAATATTGTCCCGAGGCCTGGGTCATAAACTACACCAATCCCATGACTCTGTGCGTGCAGACCCTTTATGAGGTATTCCCGGATATAAAGGCTTTCGGCTGCTGTCACGAGGTATTTTCAACGCAGGAGCTGCTGGCGGCGATGCTGGAGGATCTCTGCGGCATAAAGGATGTTAAGAGGGACGAGATATATGTAAATGTCCAGGGGATAAACCATTTCACCTGGCTTGACCGCGCCAGCTACCGTATGACTGATCTTATGCCGCTGTACCGGGAGTTTGTCGATAAATATTACGAGAGCGGTTATATAAAGGATGAATCCGACCATTGGATGAACAGTACGTTCGCTTGCGCCCAGCGCGTGAAATTCGATCTTTTCAGACGTTATGGCGAGATAGCTGCCGCAGGCGACCGCCATCTAGCTGAATTTATGGACGGCAGACGATATTTGAAAGACCCGGATACGGTTCGCTCGTGGATGTTTGGACTGACAACAGTTGCTTGGAGAAAAGAGGACTTGCAAAAGCGGTTTGAACGCAGCAGAAGGCTGGTCTCGGGTGAGGAGGAGTTTAAACTTCGCAGGACCGGCGAGGAAGGCGTACATATGATGCAGGCGTTGGCCGGATATCGCACGTTGGTGTCGAATGTAAATCTGCCCAATTACGGCCAGCTTGAGGGGATACGGCGCGGAGCTGTCGTGGAGACGAACGCCGTGTTTAGAAGCGGAAGGGTCACGCCCGTGTATGCCGGGGCGATGAATAACGAGGTGCAGGCGATGGTAGCGCGCCACGTAGCCAATCATAAAACGACCCTGGAGGCTGTCTTGCATAAAGACTTCGAGCGGCTTCTAACGGCGTTTTTAAATGATCCGCTGGTAACAATATCATATAACGACGCCAGGGAGCTGCTTAGGCAGATGCTTGTAAATACGAGGGAATATCTTCCCGGCTGGGAACTGTAGAATAAGTGCGGATACTCAAAAAAATTGTGAGTATCCGCATTTTTTATTGCCAGATAATTGTAAAACACAACAGCGTTTTACAATTATTTCCTTATTCTGGGAAATTCGAGGGTGCAACCCTCAAATTTTAATACAATATAGTCGTATATTGCAAAAAAATTCAAACTTTTGTCACAAAGCTGTAACATAACTGTATTGACTAAAGCCAAAGGCGGTGATATAATAGTAAACGTATAAATTCAAACGATATGAGCAAAGCGGAGGAGAAGAATGAGATTTAATTTAAAACGGTACTTTCAAGTGCTTGGTGTTTGTGTGCTTGTAATAGTGCTGGGAGTATTGGCGGTTTTTGGGTACAATTACGTTGGCGGTCTGAGCCTTGGCGATAATGAAGTGCCGGAATCTATTACAAAGACGAGCGGCGGCAAGATCAATGTTCTTCTCATGGGTGTTGATATAGAGGGTTATCATACAGACGCGATGATGCTCGTATCTTTCGACACAACGACAAAGGATGTGAAAATGCTGTCGATACCGCGTGATACACGTATGTATATAGGTTCGCGTTATCAGAAGATAAATGCGGCTTATGCCATAGGCGGTATGACGGGCAATCTTGCAGGGCCCGAAGGGACGATTGAAGCGGTAACGAGGCTTACGGGCGTGCCGATAAATTATTATATCGCATTCACCTTTGAAGCGATAGAACATTTGATAGATGAGCTTGGCCCGATAGAGTTTACAATACCGGATCTTTACGGAGACGGTGTGGGAATGAATTATACGGATCCGGGGCAGGATCTGTATATAAGGCTTCCACCGGGGGATTACGAGTTAAACGGCGAGAAGGTCGTATGGCTTTTGCGATACAGGAAGAACAACGATCCGGATACCTTAAAGGTCACGGACAGCTATCTTGACGGGGATCGCGGAAGAGTGGAAATGCAGCAGCAATTTTTGCAGGCGGTGGTAGACCAGAAGCTCAATGCCGGTCTTATAGCAAAAATACCGGCGATATTCAAGGTGCTGTCCAATGAGATAGATACGAATTTTACGGTCAGCGATGTCATAAGCTATGCCGGATATTTGAGCGGCTTTACCAGCGATAAGATAGATGCGTTTTCGCTGCCCGGGGAATCGAATGATGAGGATTACGGTTCCTCGTATTGGATAGCAGATATGGCGGCCGTTCAGCAGATGGTGCGTGAAAAATTTGGTTATTCAGCGGACAATATCACGGTCGGACCGGCTGATGAAGCTCCGGTATGGACATTTACGCCGGAGCATACGAACTCCGATGATGAAAGCGGCGAAGAGGAAAGCGATGATGAAGCGTAAAAAATACGCTATCCGGATGTAAAACCTATGTATAAAACAAATCGCTGTGTGTTGTGCACAGCGATTTTTGTGCAAAATTTTCACAAAAAATAAACTTTTTTTGTAAAAAGCACTTGAAATCACTGTATCTTTGTGATATAATCAACTTGTTAGTGTATAATGCCGGACGAAAGAGTGGGTTGACAAGATCCACTCTTTTCTCGTGTTAAGGAGGGACTGTATGGCCAATCAGACAGAAAAGCTGGTTCTGGAAATATCGGAGCCTGTGGCACAGAAGCAGGGTGTATATGTAGTCGACATATCATATAAGAAAGAAAAGGATGGGTGGTTTTTGCGGCTGTTCATTGATAAGGAGGGCGGAGTCGGCATAGACGACTGTGAAGCTTTTTCAAGGGCAGTTGAAGCAGAGCTTGACAGGACGGATCCGATCGAGGGCAACTACTGCCTTGAGGTATCTTCGCCGGGGGTTGAACGCAGGCTGGTAAAGGACAGGGAGTTTGCCTATTATGTCGGCAGAAAGGTGGATGTGAAACTTTACGAGCCGATAAATGAAAAAAAGGAATTTTGCGGAATATTGACAGGCTATAAGGATAAAACGGTCACGGTTTCGACAGAAGACGGGAATATAGAGTTTGAAAAGCAGCAGGCGGTATATGTCAAACTGCACTTTGAATGGTAAGAAAGATCACGAAAAAGAAAGGTTGTGGAGAACAAAATGAACGGAATCAATGAAGAATTTATGAGTGCGCTGGAAGGGCTGTGTGAGGAAAAAAACTTAAGCCCGGACGTTGTGTTTGACGCCCTGGAGGCGGCGCTTGTGGCGGCATACAAGAGAAATTTTGCCTCGGCGCAGAATGTGGATGTTATTATGAACCGCGATACCGGTGAGGTGCATGTATATGCAAAAAAAGAAGTAGTGGATAACGAGGATGTGCTCGATCCGCAGCTGGAAATTTCCATAGACGATGCACGCGAGTTGAGCGGAACGTATAATATAGGCGATGTAGTGGATATAGAGGTTACACCGCGCAATTTTGGCCGCATAGCCGCAATGACTGCCCGGCAGGTAGTGACGCAGCGCATACGCGAGGCCGAAAGAGGAATAATCTACTCCGAGTTTGCCGAGAAGATGAATAACCTGGTGACAGGCCCTGTCCAGAGAATAGAACGCGGCAACGTATTTATAGATATAGGAAAGATAGAGGCTATACTTCCCGTGAGCGAACAGCCGCCGGGAGAGGAATATGAGATACATCAAAATGTGAAATGTTATGTGAGCGATGTTAAAAACGGCGCCAGAGGCACGCAGATATTGCTTTCGAGAACGCATCCCGGATTGGTGAGAAGGCTTTTTGAACAGGAGGTTCCCGAGATCCAGGAGGGGATAGTGGAGATAAAATCAGTATCGCGCGAGGCCGGTTCCAGAAGCAAGATAGCCGTCTATTCCTCGGACAAAAATGTTGATCCGCAGGGAGCTTGTATCGGCCCCAGAGGGATCAGGGTGCAAAATATTGCTGATGAATTAAGGAATGAAAAGATAGATATAGTGAAATGGAGCGAGGATCCGGCAGAATTTATCGCTGCCAGCTTAAGCCCGGCCAAGGTTTTATCTGTGGACGTGGATGAGGAGGGCAACAGCGCAAGAGTAGTGGTGCCCGAACACCAGCTTTCACTGGCTATAGGTAAAGCAGGGCAGAATGTACGCCTGGCGGCAAGACTTACCGGCTGGAAGATAGATATTATTTCCGACGCCAAGGCGGCTGAAGAGAAAAAGCTCAGAAGAGCCGAGGAAGCAGTAGCTGCGGAAGAGATCTTCGAAGAAGAAGACGCTGAATAAAATAAAAAGGAGAACATAAAGCGTGGGGAAGCATATACCGCTGCGTATGTGCGCGGCGTGCAGACAGATGCGCCCGAAGGAAGAGCTTATCAGGCTGGCCGGAAATGACGGGGAGATAATTATTGACGATAGAAAGAGGATGGGCGGCAGAGGAGTATATATCTGCCGCAGCGTTGACTGCATTCGGCTGGCTAAGAAGAAAAAGGCTTTGCAGAGAATGTTCAAGCGGGCAGTCCCTGACGAGGTGTATCAAATGCTGGAGGAGAAAATTGACGGATAAAGTATTGGCCATGATCGGAATGGCAAAACGTGCTGGAAAGATCCATACCGGAGAGTTTGTTTCCGGGAGGGACATAAAAAACGGCGCAGCGCATCTTGTTGTCATTGCCCGGGATGCGTCTGATAATACCAAAAAAGCGATCGCAGACTCGTGCAGGTACTATGGCGTAGGATACGTTGAGTATGGTACAAAAGATGAATTGGGACAGTGTACCGGCGGCGGATCCAAAGCGGTAGTTTCGGTCGTAGATAGTAATTTTTCAAAGGCAATTTTAGATAAACTGCGATTATCTTGAGAAAAGAAGGAGTGGTCATATGGCAGGATCATTAAAAGTAAGCGAAGTCGCGAAAGAGTTGAAGATCAGCGGGAAAGAAGCTGTCGCGAAGCTGAATGAATACGGCGTGGAAGTAAAAGGGTATTCAAGTATGATAACAGACGAGCAGGCGGGAATGCTGTTCGATATTTTCACACAGCTCCATATGTCCTCGGAGGAAGAGGTCATAGCCGATAAAAAAGCCGCATTTAAAGCGCTTGAGGCAGAGGAAAAGAAAAAGGCTGCCCAGGAGGCCGAAGAAAAGGCGGAGAAAAAGACAGAGGAAGCTTCTGTTCAGAAGAAAAAGGAACAGCCGGCAAAAGAAGCGAAAAAGCCGGAGGAAAAACCGACCACCAAAAAGGAAGCTGCCGATGCTGTTCCGGCAAAAAAAACGGAGCAGAAAAACGTGCGCAGGCAGCAGGAGGCTCCGGCTGCCAAGGCTGCACCCGAGCAGTATGATAAACGTAAAAAGAACAAGCAGCCGCAGAAGAAGAAGTCCGGCCAGCGTGTAGATCTTTCATCTATAGCAACGTCAGAACCGTCGGAATCGATAGTTATAAATACAAATGAAAGAAAACGCTATGTGGATACAAGAACATCCACCGTAGAGATCGACAAGATCGAAAAGAGAGAGCGTATAGAAGAGATGGTCGCGCCGGATAATAACAGGTATGAAGGCGGCCGCAAGAAAAACGCCAAGAAGCAGCGTCAGCAGAAGCAAGAAAATGTGAAACATGCTCAGAAAAATGTCAAGGGCAAAAAGCAGCAGAAAGTAAAGCCGCAGCCGGTAGTTATATCGGAGATAGAAGTCCCCGACACCATAACCGTGGCGGAGCTGGCGCAGAAGATGGGCAAAACCGCGGCTGAGGTCGTAAAGAAGCTGATGATGCTTGGTGTAATGGCGACTATGAACCAGACGATAGATTTTGAAACAGCGGAGCTTATCGGATTAGAGTTCGGCATTACAGTCAACAAGGAGATAATAAAGACTAAAGAGGATCTGTTGTTTGAAGAGCTGGAGGGCGAGGATAAGCCGGAGGATCTGGTGCCGCGTCCGCCGGTCGTAGTTGTTATGGGTCACGTTGACCATGGTAAGACCTCTCTTCTGGATGCTATCCGTGATACGAGCGTGATAGCTACCGAAGCCGGTGGTATTACCCAGCATATAGGCGCTTATAGCGTACGTTTGGGCGACCGTGATATAACCTTCCTCGATACCCCGGGTCATGAGGCGTTTACTACCATGCGCGCCAGAGGCGCACAGGTAACGGACGTGGCAATACTGGTCGTTGCCGCCGATGATGGTGTGATGCCGCAGACTATAGAAGCGATAAACCACGCAAAAGCGGCCGGAGTCACCATTGTTGTGGCTATAAATAAGATAGATAAGGATGGAGCAAATCCCGAAAGAGTAAAGCAGGCATTGATGGAATACGACCTTGTTCCCGAGGAATGGGGCGGCGATACCGTTTGCGTAGAGATATCGGCTAAAAAGCGCATAAATATCGATGGGCTTTTGGAGATGGTGCTTCTGGTGGCCGATATGCAGGAGCTTAAGGCCAATCCGAACAGGGCGGCGTCAGGCGTTGTTATCGAGGCGCAGATAGATAAGGGCAGAGGCCCGGTGGCAACGGTGCTTGTTCAGAACGGTACGCTGCATACAGGTGACATTGTTATCGCCGGAACGGCTGTGGGCCATGTAAGGGCGATGGTAAACGACAAGGGCAGACGCGTTAAGGCGGCGCTTCCCTCGACTCCGGTAGAGATACAGGGACTTTCGGAAACTCCTTCCGGCGGAGATAAGTTCTACGTTGTGGAAAATGAAAAACTCGCGCGCGATGTTGCCGAGCAGAGAAAGCAGGAACAGCAGGAGACGAAATTCAACCAAGTCGTAAAGGTATCGCTTGACAACCTCTTCAGTCAGATAGACGAAGGCAATATGAAGGAGCTTGATGTTATCATCAAGGCCGATGTCCAAGGATCTGTAGAAGCGGTAAAACAGTCGCTGGAAAAGCTGTCGAACGACGAGGTAAGAGTGCGCGCTATCCACGGAGGCGTAGGCGCGATAAACGAATCCGACGTAATGCTTGCCAATGCGTCCAATGCTATCATAGTCGGCTTCAATGTCCGTCCGGACGCCGGTGCGGAAGCGGCAGCAAAACAGCAGGAGGTCGACATACGCCTTTACCGCGTTATTTATCAGGCTATAGAAGAGATAGAAGCAGCGATGAAGGGTATGCTCGATCCGGAGTTCAAGGAGGTCGTGATCGGCCGGGCAGAAGTGCGGCAGACATTCAAAGTATCGGGTGTAGGTACTATTGCCGGCTGCTATGTGACGAACGGGGAGATAAGAAGAAATGCACAGATAAGGCTTGTGCGCGATGGTATCGTTGTGCATGAGGGAGTTATAGACAGCCTGAGGAGATTCAAAGACGATGTTAAAGAGGTGTCCGAAGGCTATGAATGCGGCATAGGTATAGAGCGGTTTAACGACGTTAAGGACGGCGATACTATAGAATGCTTTATCATGGAGCAGATAGAACGCTAAGACCGCCGTTGTCTGCCGCGTAAAGGAAAGGCAGGACTATATGGCAAGAATCGACAAGATAAATACTGAGGTTCAGCGTGAGCTGAGCGCGGTCATACGAGAGCTAAAGGATACGCGGATACCGATGATGACGAGCGTGGTAGCGGTTCACGTTACGAGCGATCTGCGGTACGCCAAGGCTTATATCAGCGTTATGGGCGATGAGAATGTGCAGAAAAAGGCTCTTGAAGGGCTAAAAAGCGCGGCCGGTTTCGTAAGACGCGAAATGGGTAAACGTATGGATCTGCGATATACGCCGGAATTCGTGTTTGAGCTTGATCATTCGCTCGAACACGGAGCGCATATAAATGAGCTTTTGAAAAAGCACCATAACGAACAGGGAGAATGAGTGTGGATAGAATAATCGAAAAAATTTCCTCCTCAAGCTCGGCCGCGATCCTTGCCCATGACAGCGAGGACGCGGACGCGCTTGGCTCAGCCCTGGCGATGGAGGCTTTGCTTGAATCCTTAGGGAAAAACGCGCGTATATACTTGAGCGAGGAGCCGGAGCAGAGACTGCGCTTTTTAAAAGAAGATATGACGGTGTTTGACGGCAGCTTTTCCCGGGAGCATGACCTTTGTATCTGTCTGGACTGCGGCGATAAAAAGCGGCTGGGAAAGCGAAAGGTAATATTTGAGGCTTGCCCGTCAACGGTCAGCATAGACCACCATTATACAAACGAACGCTTTGCCGATGAAAATTATGTGGACGGTACGGCTTCGGCAACGGCGGAGATCTTATGGGAGCTGTTTGAAAAGATGGGTGTTTCGGTCGACAAAAAAATGGCTGAGTACCTCTATGCGGCGATAGTATCAGACAGCGGATGTTTCAAGTATAACAGCGTCACTCCCAAAACAATGCGTATTGCGGCGGAGCTTTTGGAGCGCGGGATCGACCATGCCGAGATATGCCGCAGGCTGTTTGATATAAAGCCGATAGAGGAGATAAAATTTGCTGCTGAGGCCGCGCTTTCGATGGAGAGCTTTGCCGGCGGCAAAGTGACTGTGATAGCCCCTGAGGAGGACGTTTACAACAAATATGGTATTAGGCCGGGCGATGAGGGCGACATTGTAAATACCGCCCGCATGGTCAAGGGTACGGAGATCGCCGTGCATTTGAAACGCCGTGACGGAGGGATAAAGGTCAGCCTGCGTTCTGCGGGAAGAGCCGATGTTTCCGGTATTGCCGTAAGTCTTGGCGGCGGCGGACATAAAATGGCCGCAGGAGCTTATCTTGCGGATACCGGGATGGAGGAGGCTAAAGCCAGAGTGATAGACTTGTGTGAAAGGGCGGCTGATGAGCTGTGAATGGGATAATATTGCTTGATAAGCCCGAGGGTAAGTCTTCGCATGATATGGTTAATTTTGTAAGGCGTCTTGTGGGTATCAGAAAAGTCGGCCACACCGGCACGCTTGACCCGATAGCGACCGGTGTGCTGCCTATATGCGTCGGGAATGCCACCAAAGCGGCCGATATGCTTACCGCCGAGGATAAGAGGTATGAAGCGGTGATAGCCTTAGGGAAACGCACAGATACGTTCGACCGCACCGGAACGGTTTTGGAAGAAAGACCTGTAAACTGCACGGAAAATGATATACGTAAGGCGATTGATTCATTTATCGGTGAGAGTGAGCAGCTGCCGCCGATGTATTCGGCCGTAAAGATCAACGGTAAAAAACTCTATGAGCTGGCGCGTGAGGGCGTAGAGATAGAGAGGAAAGCGCGGAAGATATGTATCAGCCGGATAGATATCCTTGAGGTCGATATAAAAAAGTGCTGCTTGTGTATAGATGTTGAATGTTCAAAGGGGACGTATATAAGGACGCTTTGTGATGATATAGGGCAAAGGCTCGGTACGGGTGCATATATGATGGAGCTAAGGCGGACACGGTCAGGGAAGTTTGAGATCTCATCCTGTAATACGCCGGAACGATTGGAAGCGCTTAAGAGCGAGGGTCGTTTGGCGGAGGCTGTTATACCGACAGACCATATTTTTGCGGAGTTTGCGGCGGTAAAGGTCGGCGGCAGGCGGCAGGAACGTGTTTTAAACGGTGCGCCGGTGAGATATTCCGGGCATGAGGGCGCGCTTTACCGTGTGTATGATGAAGAGGGGCAATTTTTGTGTTTATCCAGATGTGTGGCCGGGGAATTAAGGATGGAAAAGGCGTTTTGGCCGCGGAAAGGAAATTAACGTAATGGAAGTTTATCATGCGGAAACACAACTGAATAATCAGGGAAGCGTAGTGGCTTTAGGTAATTTTGACGGACTTCACGTTGCGCACATGAAGATAATCAGGCAAGGTATAAGTTATGCCAACGAGCACGGCCTTGAAAGCGGGGTATTGCTTTTTGAAGAGCATACGACTGCGGTGACAAAGACGAAAGAGGTGTTTTTGATAACACCGAACGAAGCAAAGCTGGAGCTTTTGCGCCGGGAAAAGCCGGATTTTGTGTATATACGCCGTTTTACCGAGGATTTCATGCGTCTCAGCCCGGAGGAGTTTGTTTGTCTCTTGGTCAAGAACCTCAATGTAAAGGCGGTCTGTGTCGGTTATGATTACCGGTTTGGCTGCCGGGCGGAGGGTGATGTGAAATGCTTAAAGAAATTAGGGGACAAGTACGGTTTTAGTGTATTTGTGACTGAGGCGGTTAAGATAGACGGAGAGATAGTATCTTCAACGGCCATACGGAAAATGATAAATGATGGCGATATGGAAAAGGCAGAACGTTTTTTGGGACGGCGTTTTTGTGTGGAAGGAGAAGTGATAAGAGGGAAACAAAACGGGAAAAAGATGGGCATACCAACAGCCAATGTGGATTACGACAACAGAATGGCCATGCCGAAAGAGGGCGTTTATGCCGGCGTTACATACGTAAGAGGCCGCCGCTGCAAATCGGTCATAAATGTCGGCAGCAATCCCACATTCGGGGCAAAGGAAGTGACAGTCGAGTCGCATATACTTGATTTTGATGAGGATATTTACGGAGAATATATTCGTGTGTCGTTTGCAAAAATGCTGCGCGGCGACAGGCGGTTTGATACGCCGGAAGAGCTTGTCCGGCAGATAAAGCATGATATAGAAATAACGAGACGTATGGAGCTATAAACTAACGAACCGAGAGGGAGGATAATCATGAGCAGTTTTACAGCGGTGATATTGGCCGCAGGTATGGGTACAAGAATGAGATCGGACATGCCCAAGGTGCTGCATAAGGTGTGCGGCAGGGAGCTTTGCCGTTGGGTTATAGGCGCGGCCAAAGCGGCCGGAGCCGAAACAACTGTGGCAGTGATCGGTCATAAGGCGGAATTGGTCAGAGAAAAGCTTGACGGCGAGTGCAATTTTGCGGTGCAGAGCGCGCAACTGGGAACAGGACATGCTGTCATGCAGGCCGAGGAGTTCATAAAGGCGGCTGCCGGAGGAAACGTGGTGATATTAAACGGCGATACTCCGCTGATAACGGCCGATACGATTAAAAAGGCTATAGAAGCACACGAGGCGTCAGGCAACAAGGCGACTGTGATAACGGCGGAGCTTGATGATGCGACCGGTTATGGCCGTATCGTGCGGGACAGCTCCGGCGGAGTGGTGAAGATAGTAGAGCATAAGGACGCGACGGATAAGGAGCGGGCGATAAAGGAGATAAATTCCGGCATGTATGTGTTTAGTGTCAAATCGCTTCTGTTTGCGTTGGGAAGGCTTACTCCCAATAATGCGCAAGGTGAATACTATCTCACCGATACGATAGAGATTTTGCTATCAAACGGAGATAAGGTCGGGGCGTATGTTATCGATGATAATGACGAGATACGCGGTATCAACGACCGTATACAGCTGGCTGAGGCGGAGACGATAATGCGCGACAGACTCCGCCGTATCCATATGAAAAACGGTGTGACGATTCCGAATCCGCAAAGTGTTTATATCGAGGCCGATGTAGAGATCGGCGGCGATACAGTTATATACGACGGGGCAATGATAATGGCCGGCACAAGGATAGGCAAAAATTGCACGATAATGGGAGCGTCACAGCTTACAAATGCAGTGATCGGCGACAATGTTGACATAAATAATTCGGTGATAAAGGATTCAGCTGTAAATTCCGGCACTACAGTGGGGCCGTTTGCGTATATCCGTCCTAACTGCGTAGTAGGGGAGAACGTCAAGGTAGGCGATTTTGTAGAGCTGAAAAACTCCACTATAGGCAGCAATACCAAGATATCCCATCTGACCTATGTCGGCGATTCGGACGTGGGAGAAAATGTCAACTTCGGCTGCGGTACTGTCACCGTAAACTATGACGGAAGTAAAAAATACCGCTGTACGATTGGCGATAATGCTTTTATCGGTTGCAACACCAATCTGGTGGCTCCGGTCACAGTTAAAGAAGGGGCGTATACGGCAGCCGGTTCAACAATAACCGATGAGGTTCCGGAGAATGCCTTGGCAATAGCGCGGGCGCGCCAGGTAAACAAAACGGATTGGCACAGAAAATAAAACAGTGAAAAAGAAGAGACATATCCGGGGTGCATTCGCCCCGGTGCTCTTCTTTTTGTGCTTTAAAATAGGAGGAAGAAATGTATCTTGTTGTAGGATTGGGAAATCCCGGCCGTCAGTATGATATGACACGGCATAATATCGGTTTTGTGGTTATAGATCACCTGGCGGACAAATTGGGGCTCAAGGTAAAGAAGCTGAAATTCAAAGCAATATACGGCGAGGGCGTCATAGGCGGAGAAAAGGCGCTGCTGGTAAAGCCGCAGACGTATATGAACCTTTCGGGCGAGAGTGTACGGGATTTTGTAAACTTCTATAAAATACCGAACGAGAATATAATAATAATCCATGATGATATATCGCTGGCAGCAGGAAGGCTAAGGATACGTGAAAAAGGCTCCGCCGGCGGCCATAACGGGCTAAAGTCTATCATATACCAGCTTTCCACGGACGAATTTATACGCATAAAAATAGGTGTAGGCGCTCCGGAAAACAAGGATCACGAATTGGCGGATTACGTTTTGGGGAGATTTACCAGAGAGGAAATACCGGTGCTGGAGGAGAGTATAATAAAGGCGTCAATGAGTGTGGAGGAGATAATAAAGAACGGCGCGCAGTCAGCGATGAATAAATTTAATTGTTAGGGAGTGATAAAGTGAGATTCAATGAGCTGCTTAAGGACTATCTTCCCTACCGGGGCATTGAACGTCAGCTCCGCGATGGGCGTACCCCGATAGCGGTTTGCGGGATAACGGAGTCTGCCCAGCCGCAGCTTATAGCGAGCATTGCGGAAAATATTCGCGATGCAGCTATAGTTATTACCTACAGCGATATGGAGGCGAAAGCGCTTTATCAGGATATATGTTTCTTTACCGATCGAGCGGGATATTTTCCGGGTAAGGAATATATTTTCTATAACATAGAGACTACCGGGCATCAGAACGAGCATAAACGGTTGGCGGCTATAGACGGGCTTGCATCGGGAAAAAAGGATATCATCATAACAAGCCTTGATGCGGTAATGGACTATACTGTGCCGGTAGAGTTGTTTGAAAAAAGCGTCATTACCATTTCCGCCGGGCAGACGCTGGAGCTGGAGGAACTTTGCCGGAATCTTTCCCGGCTAGGATATGTGCGTGAGGAGCTGGTGGAGGGCATCGGCCAATTTTCGGTCAGAGGCGGTATTGTTGATATTTTTCCGCCCTCAGAGGAGAACCCGGTAAGGATAGAGTTTTTCGACAATGAAGTAGATTCGGTCCGCAGTTTTGACGTATATTCGCAGCGGACGTTGGAAAATATGGAGGGCGTAAGGATAATACCGGTATCGGAGGCGGTGATAAGCGAAGAAAAACGCAGCGCGATTGTTGAGCTTTTGAAAAAACAGATCTCATCCTCCTCCGACAAGAGCTTTATCGAGACGATGGAGACCGATATCGAGAGCTTTAGGACACGTGTGACCTTTCCTTCGGTCGACAAATATGTGAATCTGCTGTATGGACGTATACCAACTATAATGGAATATCTGCCGGAAAGTGCGATAGTGTTCATAGTAGATCCTAAGCGCATATTTGAGCGGGCGAACACCATTAGCTGGGAAGAGGGCGAACGGCTGGAGGAGCTTTCATCAAAGGGTGCTCTCCCCCAAGGCGTTACAGTATTTCGCCGGGATTTTAACGACATAATAAGAATGGCCGAAAAACGGCGGCTGGTGACGCTTGATGTGCTTGAGCGCACTACGGCGGAAATAAAGCCGCTCCATAAGGCGGAGTTTTCCACGCGGACAATGGTATCCTTTCATGGTAAGATAGAATACCTTTATGACGATCTGGGAAAGTGGAAGAAGAACGGATATACGGTGGTGATATTGGCATCAAACCGCGGCCGCGGAGAGAATTTGGCCGGGGCGCTTTCCGACAGGGGTATAGAGGCGGAATATCTTGATGAGGAAAAGGAATTCAAGCCCGGACGAGTGGTGATATTAAAGGGGAACCTCAGCAAGGGCTTTGAATATGCGTCCCTGAAATTTGCACTGGTGAGCGATAGGGAGATATTTGAGAGCCAGCGGCGGAAGATACGGCGCAAGATGGAAAATGCCGATAGGATAAAATCATATAATGATTTGGGCGTAGGGGATCTGGTAGTCCATCAAAACCATGGTATAGGCCGCTATGAGGGTATAAAAAAGATGACGGTCGCCGGGGTCACGAAGGACTATTTGAAGATACACTATGACGGTTCCGATGTACTGTATGTGCCAATAGAACAGCTTGATATGCTGTACAAGTATGTGGGCGATCAGGAAAAGGTAAGATCCTTAAACAAGCTCGGCGGAACGGATTGGTCAAAGGCGAAACAGCGGGTAAAAGCATCCACGGCAGAGATGGCGAGGAAGCTGGTGGAGCTTTATGCGGAAAGAGAAAGGGCGAAAGGCTTTGCTTTCAGCAAAGATACGCCCTGGCAGAGGGAGTTTGAGGACGAATTCGGTTATACGGAAACAGAGGATCAGCTGCGTTCGATAGAAGAAGTCAAGACCGATATGGAAAGCGAGAGGCCTATGGACAGACTTCTTTGCGGCGATGTTGGTTACGGAAAAACGGAGGTGGCGTTGCGGGCGGCGTTCAAGGCTGTGAATGACTCCAAACAGGTGGCATATCTTTGCCCGACTACCGTTCTGGCAATGCAGCATTATAATACGTTTATAAAGCGCATGGAGCATTTTCCGGTTAAAGTTGAAATGCTTTCCCGATTCCGAACGCCTGCTCAGCAGAAAAAAATACTAAAACAGTTGAAAACCGGTGAAATAGATGTTATAATAGGGACACATAGGCTGCTGCAAAAGGATGTAGTTTTCAAAGATCTCGGGCTTTTGGTCGTTGACGAGGAACAGAGGTTCGGAGTGGCTCATAAGGAGCGGCTCAAGGAGCTTAAAAAGAGCATAGACGTCCTGACGATGACAGCAACGCCGATCCCGCGCACCTTGCATATGTCGATGATACAGGTGCGTGATATGAGCGTGCTGTCGGAGCCGCCGGAAAACCGTTATCCTGTACAGACGTACGTTCTGGAGGATAATCCTTCGATAATCGTTGATGCGGTAAAAAACGAGCTTTCGCGCGGCGGACAGGTGTACTACCTATTCAATCGCGTCAGGGGCATATATTCCAAGGCAGCCTGGCTGCAGGAACAGATACCAAGCGCCCGTATCGCGGTCGGTCATGGCAAGATGAAGGAGGGAGAGCTGGAGGATATCATGTACGATATGGTCAACGGCTCCACCGATGTGCTTGTATGTACGACCATAATTGAAACAGGACTGGATATACCGAATGCAAATACGATAATAATAGAAAATGCCGATAGGATGGGGTTGGCGCAGCTGTATCAGCTTCGAGGCCGAGTTGGCCGGTCTAACCGTGCAGCGTATGCTTATTTCACTTATAAGCGTGACGCGATGCTTTCGGAGGTGGCGCAGAAGAGGCTGCAGGCGGTAAAGGAGTTTACGGAATTTGGCTCCGGTTTCAAGATAGCGATGCGCGATCTGGAGATACGCGGTGCAGGCAATGTCCTCGGACCCGAACAGCACGGCCATATGGATGCGGTCGGCTATGATATGTATTGTAAGATATTAAACGAAAGTATCCGCGAGGCGCAGGGGCTGCCGGTAGAGGAGGATACTGCCGTATCGGTAGATCTCAGTGTGGATGCATATTTGCCTGAGCGGTATATTCCCGACCATAATCAGCGTATCGATATGTATAAGAGGATAGCGGCCATAGACAGCGAGGAAGATAAACTCGAGCTGTGCGACGAGCTTATAGACCGTTACGGCGACATACCGCGGGCGGCAGTCAATATATTGGAAATAGCACGCATAAAATCGCGGGTGCGCGCATTGGGCGGCGTGGAGCTTATACAGACAGGACAGAAGCTGACGCTAAAATTCCTGCCGGATAAGGCAGATATAAAAATGATGCTTGCGCTTGAGCAGGGATTCCCCGGCAGGGTAAGAATAATAGCAGCTGAAAGCCCGGCGGTGAGCATAATGCTGCCGCGTTCGGCAAAGCCCCTGGAGAGCGCAACGGCGATGATAGATACGCTTGAAAAAGCGGCGAAAAAAGGAGACGATGAAAAGTGAAAAAAACGATGATAATTGCAGCTCTGGCCTCCGCAGCGATCCTTGGCGGCTGCTCGGGCGATGATTCCGAGGTCATAATGTCGGTCGGAGGAGTGGAAGTCACACAGAATGATTACGATTATGTGTTGGCGCTTTATCGGCAGAATTACGGAGAGCGGACCGGCGATGAGGAAATGATATACGATTATATCATGGATAAGGTAAAAAGTGTTGCCGCGGCTCAAAACGACGGTTTGACCTTTGACGAGGCGGAGGTGGACAGCGCCAGGGAAAATATAATCGACAGCTTGGGCGGCAGGAGTGCATATAAAAAAATGCTCAAGGACAACGGTATAGAGGAAGATTTTCTCGATATGCTCTGGATAGAGTACGATATGGCTGATGAGGCTATAAGCGAGAAGATAAATACCAATATAACGGACGAGGAGCGTCAGGCGTATTATAATGAGCATTACCGCCGGGCAAAACACATACTGTTCTCTACCGTTGATACGATGATGCAGCCGCTTTCTGAGGAGGAGATCGCAGCGGCAAAGGCAAGGGCTGATGAGGTATATCGGCGGATCCTGGACGGAGAGGATTTTGATGCATTTGCGGGGCTTTCAGAGGATCCGGGCGCATCTTCCAACCCCGACGGTTACGTCTTCACCGATGATGAAATGGTGCCAGAATTTGAGGAGGCTGTGGATTCGGTAGGGATAGGCGGGATAGCAATGGCCGAGACGGACTATGGTTACCATATAATAAAGAGGCTTGCTCTTGATGAAACCCCCGAGATATATCAGGAGGGCTTTGAGCAAGCAAAAGATAAGATCGACAGCCTAATTCTTGATGAGCGCAAGGACGAATATATAGAAAAGGTCTTTGAGGAGAAAGGGATAGAGTACGATGAGGATAAGGATATATAACTGCAAGGTGCTGACGCTGTGCGGTGAAGAGAAAATATTTGAGGGCGAAGTATGGGTAAACGGCACAAAGATAGAATATGTCGGCCCGGCAAAAAAGCCCGAGGGAATATTTGACCGGAGCATAAATGCTGTCGGAAAGCTCGTTATGCCTTCGTTTAAAAATACTCACGCCCATTCGGCGATGGTTTTCCTCCGCTCTTATGCCGACGATCTGCCGCTGGATCTTTGGCTCAACGACAGCGTGTTCCCGATGGAGGATAAGCTCCGGGAGGAATATATGGGCGATCTGGTCAAGCTGGCGATAATGGAATATCTTACCAGCGGCATAACCGCGGCTATGGATATGTATTTCTATGCTGAAGAAACGGCCAAGGCGGCTGTTTCCTCAGGCTTTAGGACGGTAATGGTAAGCACGCTCAACGATTTTAGCGAATCAGCGGAGGAGATGGAAAGAGCGTATTTGCGCTATAACAGTTTTGATCCGCTGATAGGTTATCGGTTGGGTTTTCATGCCGAGTATACAACGTCGGTGGAGCTTATGCGGGACATAGCGAAAATATCGCAAAAGCACGGCGCTCCGGTCTTCATGCATGCACAGGAGACCCAAAAGGAGACGCGCGAGTGTATTGAACGTCACGGAAAAACGCCGGTAGCACTGTTTGACTCTCTGGGGCTTTTCGATCACGGCGGAGCTATATACCATGGCGTCTGGCTTAATGATGAGGACATGGATATACTTCGAAAAAGAGATGTCGGTGTAGTTATAAACAGCGCTTCCAACCTTAAGCTGGCAAGCGGCATTGCACCGACAAAAAAGCTTTTGGAGCGTGGGATCCGTTTGGGTATCGGCACAGACGGAGCGGCCAGCAACAACTGCCTTGATATGTTTAGGGAGCTGTTTTTATTCACCGCTCTGGCCAAGGTCAGGGAGATGGACGCATCTGTCGTTCCTCCTGCGGCCGCGCTGCACGCATCAACGGACGAGGGTGCGCGGATAATGGGACTTTCCGACTGCGGCGGTCTTGCCGCAGGGCAGGAGGCTGACCTAATATTGCTCGACCTTAAAAAACCGAATATGCAGCCGGAGAATAATATCCTTAAAAACATTGTTTATTCCGGTTCCAAGGACAACGTATATCTGACGATGGCCGCCGGGCGTATTCTTTATGAAAACGGTGAGTTCCTGACGATAGACCGTGAACGTGTATATGACAGTGTACGGCGTATTACGGACGAGATGAAAAGGTGATAATGTGAAAAAGTATTGTCCGGCTGTGGCCTTGACTGTATTATTTTTGGCAGCGTTGTTTTTAGCCTTGCAAAACGGCGGTGCTCCGCAGTGGGAGATGGACGCGCTTTTGTCGATACAGGAACATAGAACAGTATGGCTCACGCCGATAATGCGGATTTTTACCGTTGCGGGCGATCTCGGAGCGATATGGATACTGGCGGGAGTAGCTCTTATCTTGACCAAACGATACCGGAAGCAGGGGATAATGATGCTTATAACGCTTGGTGTCTGCTTTTTATTGTCAGAGGGAATATTAAAAAATATCATCTGCCGTCCGCGGCCGTTTTACGTGCAGCCGGAGCTGGACACTATAATACCGCCGCCGGTCGGGAGATATTCGTTTCCCTCGGGGCATACATCATCATCGTTTGCCGGGGCATTGTCGTTGTCGTATGCAGACAAACGGTTTAGGGTGCCGGCCTTTGCGGTAGCAGCATTAACGGCAGCTTCGCGGCTGTACTTCGGAGTGCATTATCCCACCGATATCATTGCAGGAGTGGCGGTAGGTATAGCTTGCGCGTATTTTGTACGAAAGGCGATCAAGGCAAGATCAGCTGTAAAAAAATAGAATCTTTAGGGCTGTCGCTTTTAGCGCAGATTATTTCAAGGCTATGAAAAGCCTTGAAACTACGAACGAAACGAATCACTTGGAATATATTCATATGCCGTTGGGCAAGGGCTTGCAAGCAAACCTTCGTTTCGTTCGTTCTGCATCTAAAATCGAACAGCCCCTTGCGTTTCTTAACGCGACAGCTTCTTTTTACTGGGAATAAATAGAAATGGCATGTATGAAAAATAAGAATTTTATGTAAAAATTTCATCAAAAGTCTGGACAAAACGTAATTTTTTTGATATTATAATTATATCAAAAAGAATCCAATTATACAGGAGGGTATCGCTAATGAAAAATACAACATTGGCAGTAATGGCAGCGGGTATGGGGAGCCGCTTCGGAAAAGGGATAAAACAGCTGACTCCGGTCGGACCGAATGGGGAGCTGCTGATCGACTATTCAGTCTACGATGCAGTTTCGGCAGGTTTTAATAAAGTGGTGTTTATCATAAGACGCGATCTGGAAAAGGATTTCAAGGAGATGATAGGCGACCGGATAGCAAAAAAGGTAAAGGTGGAATATGCATTTCAGGAGCTCAACGGACTCCCGGAGGGATTTTCGTTGCCGGCGGGCAGAGTAAAGCCTTGGGGGACAGGTCATGCCGTACTTGCGGCTAAAGAGTTTCTGACGGAGCCGTTTGCGGTTATAAATGCCGACGATTATTACGGCCGGGAGCCGTATGAAAAGCTGTACGCTTACCTGCAGAATATATCGCCGGATGAAGATGTGTATGACGTCTGCATGGCAGGCTTCACGCTGGAAAATACCTTGAGCGATAATGGAACTGTCACCAGGGGTGTATGTGCAGTTGATAACAGCGGGCATTTGATAGATATTGATGAAACCAGGAATATCGCCAAGCATGGCGGACAGGCAGTCGTTGAAAAAGACGGCGATGTTATACGGACACTTGATGGCAGTGCGCCGGTGTCGATGAATATGTGGGGATTCAATCAGTGTATATTGGACAGGTTCGGGACGATGTTCGTTGATTTCTTAAAGGAGAATATAGACAAGGTCACAAGCGAGTTCCTGCTGCCGGAAATGATAGGCTCGATGCTTAAGGACGGTAAGGCAAGAGTAAGCGTACTGCCGACTGCGAGCAAATGGTTTGGTATGACTTATAGCGAGGATACGCAGATAGTAAAGGATATGATAAAATCGCTTATCGATGATGGGTTCTATCCGGAAAATTTAATGTAAGGACATAAAGAGTAAAGGCGGCCGGAGGCGTATCCGGCCGTTTTTTTACTTTAATAGCAGGAAGATGAAAAAAATTATCAAAAATTTATAAAATAAATGTTGAAAATGCACTGCGAATCGTGTATAATATAGATAGTGTTTAAAATTGAGTTTATGTACTTAAGCAGGAGGAGAAGAGCATGATAAGTAAGGCATTTCAGAATATAGTAACGCAGATGGCAGAAGTTTTTCCTAAAAGGTTCGGTTTAGTGGATTCTCAGGGACTGGTGCTGGCGGCAAACGGTCCGGAACCAAACGGCGATATTCTTGATGAGCTGGTAGAAGCGGCGATGAACAGCGATAAAATGATATCCAAAGCCGGGTATACCGTAAAGGTCATGGGGAATAAGCCGTATTCTGAGTGCATAGTATATGTTGAGGGCGTTGACGAGACTTCGCGCTACTGCTGCGGTGCATTGGCAGTTACTGCCAATAATGTACGCTATTATTATGATGAAAAGTTTGACAAAACGGTATTTATGCAGAATATCATTTTTGACAATCTTCTCGCGTTTGACCTGCACCAGAAAGCAAGAGAGCTGCATGTTGATATAGAGACGCCGCGAGCGGTATTTTACATCAAGGTCGAGGATAAGGCTGAAAACGGTATCTTCGAGGTGATCAGGAATATGTTCCCTGATAAGGAACATGATTTTGTTATAAACATCGACGCCAATAATATTGTGCTTATAAAAGAGCTTGCCGAGGTCGTAAAGACGGAGGAACTGGAGAAGATGGCGCAGTCGGTGCTTGATACGCTGCGCGCTGAAACGATGATGAGCGTGCTTATCGGTGTAAGCCCGGTAGCGGAGACGATAGATTATCTGAACAGTGCCTATAAGAATGCACAAATAGCGATAGAGGTAGGAAAAGTATTCGATGAGGAGAAATCCATACTGAATTACGATAACCTCGGTATCGGCCGACTTATATATCAGCTGCCGATAAAGCTGTGCGAGCTGTTCCTGCAGGAAGTGTTCAAAAAGGGCGACATCACAACGCTTGATGATGAAACTATTCTTACCATTAATAAGTTTTTTGAAAACGACCTTAATGTAAGTGAGACCTCGCGCCAGCTGTTTGTGCACAGAAATACTCTTGTTTACCGTCTGGAGAAGATATATAAATTGACAGGGCTTGATTTGAGAAAATTCGATCAGGCAATAGTATTCAAGGTAGCGATGATGGTACATAAGTACCTGGTTTCAAATCCGATGAAAATATAAGCTGAAAAAGCGGAGTGGAAAAGGGAGATCCGGTTTGACTTTAAGATCAAAGAAAATAATATGGGCAGTGGTGTTTTTCGCCGCCGGAGCGCTTGCGGCAAGCACAGTGCGAGACATAGCGGCGGTGCAGAACACAGGGCCGATAACTTCAAAAATAGGCGCAGTCGAGGAACACTTGCACGAATACGGCCTTTATGACTACGATGGCAGCGCTATAGCGGACGAAATGGCTTCCGAGCTGCTTAAAAATATCGATGACGAATATTCTCAGTATTATACAAAGGAGCAGTTTGCGGATTTCATGATGAGCGGCCAGGCCACGTATCTTGGTGTAGGCATAACGATAACCGCCAGTGACGACAGCATATTGATAGTGGGTGTTCGTGAGGACAGTTCGGCGGCCGAGGCAGGGATACTGGCCGGGGACAGGCTGGTGGCGGTAAATGGCGTTAAGTACGAGGCAAGGAACATGTCTAACGCTACGGAGGCAATACGTAATACTGCCGAAGGCGATACGGTGAAAATAACTATCGAACGTAATGGTGTACAATCCGAGCTTGACGTAGAAGTGCGCAGTATAAGCAAGGATACAGTGGAGAGCTATGTTCTTGATGAGAGCGCGGGCTATATCCGTATAAAGGGCTTTGAACGTGCAGACGCCGAATCCGGTAACGGAGACGACACCTCGACGGAATTTGAAGGGCAGCTAAATGAGCTTTTAAATCAAAACATCAGTAGGATAGTGCTTGATTTGCGTGATAACGGCGGCGGTGACATGGCGGTAGCAATAGATATAGCTGATAAGCTGTTGCCGGCAGGGACAATTTCCTATACCGTTGATAAAAGCGGGCAGAGAGAGACGTTTTCTTCTGATGAGCAGGCGGTAGATGCGGAATTTGTCGTATTGGTAAATGGTAATACTGCCAGTGCTTCAGAGCTTTTGGCAGGCGCGATGCGTGAGCTGGGCGGATATAAGATAGTAGGCACAAAAACCTACGGGAAAGGTCTGGTGCAGACGATCTATTCTTTTACTGACGGTTCGGGTATGAAGATAACGACGGCGAGGTATTATACTCCAAACGGTAATGATATCGACAAGGTCGGCATTGAGCCGGACATTGCGGCCGATCTTCCGGAGACGCTCAAAGGAGTTCCGATCGATGATATTGAGGAAGGAGCCGATACTCAGCTGGCGGCGGCGCGGGATGCATTGGATACAGAATAAATGGTAGGAGCCGTCCGTGTATAACGGGCGGCTCTGTTACATATTTACGGCGGTTTGCCGGAAAGGAGAAAAAGATGGATCTGCTGCAGGGATTAAACAGCGCACAGATGCGGGCGGTCACTGCTACGGAAGGATTTGTACGGGTGATAGCGGGCGCCGGTTCGGGGAAAACAATGGCATTGGCGCGGAGGTTTGCGTACCTGGTTGATGAGATAGGTATCCCTCCCGGGAATATACTTTGTGTGACCTTTACCAATAAATCTGCAAATGAAATGCGCCAGCGCATACATAATCTGACCGGTGATAACGATACGGGATATATAAATACTTTCCATGGCTTCTGTGTATCGATCTTGCAGGAGGACAGTCATGCCGTTCAGTATCCTAAGAGCTTTTTGGTGTTGGACAATTCTGATATCGATGATATGCTGCGGATAATTTATGAGGAACGCGGGCTGACGCTTAGGGATATGACGTTTTCTCATGCGCGGGATATGATAGAGATGATAAAGCTGGTGGAGCGTCCGGAGTATTATCTTGATATGATAAATATGTCGCTTGATGTGCTCTATGAAAAATATAATTCAGCCTCGTCGGCTAAGGATATAATTTTTTATGGATATCTTTACCAAGAGAAAAAATGCTTTGGGCTTGATTATAACGATCTGATAAAGTTTTCTCTTTATATATTTGAGCAGAATGAAGAGATACGGTTAAAATGGCAGCAACGGCTGGAGTATATAATGATAGATGAATTTCAAGATATCGATGAACCGCAGTACCGCTTGATGGAAGTGTTATGTGATTATCACCGAAATCTATTTGTGGTCGGCGATCCTGATCAGACAATATATACCTGGCGCGGAGCAAATGTGCGTTATCTGTTGGAATTTGACCAGAAATTTCCGGGGACAGAAACGATAATGATGATGGAAAATTACCGTTCCACGCCACAGATTTTGGCGGCGGCTAATTCGCTCATAGATACGAATACGGTACGTATTAAAAAGGAGCTTGTTCCTACGTTGGAGAACGGACGGCCTGTAGTGTGTTTTGGCGGAAAAAATTCTGCCGGGGAGGCTGATTGGATAGCAAGAGAAATATCGAAGCTTCATTCGGACGGCGTGGCTTACGGAGATATATGTATCCTTTATCGTGCGCATTATGTCACGAGAACGATAGAGGAAGGGCTATTAAAGGCCGAGATTCCATATACTATATATAGCGGAGTGCAGTTTTTTGATCGTGCGGAGATAAAGGATGTATTGTCTTATCTGCGCATGGCTGCCTACCGCGATGATCTGTCATTTATGAGGACGGCGAACGTTCCCAAGCGTAATTTAGGCAAGCGGCGCATGGCGTTTTTGAAGGAATATGCTGATAGGAATAGTTGCTCGCTGTATCAGGCGTTGTGCATGTCTGCAGATGATCCTTTGTTCAAGGGTACAGGTGCTCATAAATACATATCGCTTATAGAATATTATGGTGCGAATTATAGCGATAGGCCGATCTCGGAGCTTCTGTCGGCGATGCTGAACGACAGCGGATATGAGCAGATGCTGCGTACCGAAGGTGCTCAGGAGAGACTTGACAATTTGGCAGAGCTTAAACAGTCGGTGCATGAGTACGAGGTGACCTGTGGGGAGGAGAGCACGCTTGAGCATTATTTGTCGCATGTAGCCCTGTTTTCGAATAGCGACGCTGAAGTGAAACGGGACAAGGTGAAGCTAATGACCGTTCATGCGGCTAAAGGGCTGGAATTCCCCTATGTTTTTCTCTGCGGTATGAATGAGGGAATATTTCCGTCGCGAAAGGTGCGTACGCTGCCCGGCATGGAGGAAGAGCGCCGCCTGGCGTTTGTTGCAATGACGCGAGCGCAAAAAGGTTTGTATATTACAGAGTCTGAGGGGCGTAACCTGGACGGTTCTCCGCGTTATCCGTCGCGGTTCATTCTGGATATCAATCGGGATCTGATACAGTTTGAAGAGCCGCTTCGCGAAGGGCTGATAGAGGAAACGCGCGAATATATAGAACATTCGTCAAAATGGCTGACTGCCGAGGAAGAGAAAAAGATATTTAGCGATGGACAAAGAATACGCCATGCAATCTTTGGCGAGGGGGCAGTGCTGGAGGTGGATATGATAAATAGGAGGTATCTTATAAAGTTCGACGAAGTCGATACACCGAGAAGTATTTCGTTCAAGGTAAAACTCGAGAAAGCAGAAGAGTGACTTTTGCAGCAAAACGTGGTAGGATAAGAGGCGAAAAACGCATACTATTTATGCAACCTAACCAAATCGCAAAAATCGGCGAAAAAGGTGTTGACAATGGGGGCGGATTGTGGTAATATAGTCTAGTCGTCAGCGAGAACGGCGGGAGAAAATGAAA
>CAYNRX010000015.1:0-48133 GCA_964399965.1 uncultured Lachnospiraceae bacterium
AGACCGCTGAAACTTTTATTTTCGCAATTTTTGACGCATTTTCAGCATTTTTGCTGCGCAAAAATCGGCAGCTTACTGCCGACCGCGCCATCTTGCGCGGTGCGGAGTCGTCAAAAATTGATTGGAATTCGAGGGTTTCACCCTCGAGCTCCCCAGAATAAGGAAATAATTGTAAAACGCTGCCGCGTTTTGCAATTATCTAATAAATTTAGTCAATTGCCGCTTATGTAAAATCAAGCTGCGGAACACCGCCTTTGTATCCCGCAGCCCTTTTTTACATCAGCTCCGATAAGCTCTTCCACATATCGGGAAATTTCTTTTTCAGATTCATCGGCGCAAACTCGCCGTCCACAAATCCGTGCACTGTCGCTCCCTCGGCCATCAGCCGCCTTTCCGGCAGCTTGTATACCTTGTACTCGAAACGGCATTTGGCCACGCGCAGCTCCGTGAGCTGGGCGGTGACGACTATCTCGTCCTCGTACCGCAGGCCGTGGTGATATCTGGCGTGCGTTTCCACCAACGGCATTTGTACGCCCATTTTTTCCATCTCGCTGTAGCTGATACCGATCTTTTTGATAAAGTCCGTCCGCGCCACCTCAAACCAGGGATAATAGCGCGAGTGATGGACTATCCCCATCATGTCCGTTTCCGCATACCGCACAGTGAGAAACGACTCGCTTACGTATTTCAAAACAGTTTCACTCTCCTTATACCGGCTCCGCGCCGCTGTTTACAAGCCCATGCGCCGCATCAAGCGTTACCGTGGTGCCGGATTTCAATATCTGGGTAGCGCCGACCGCCCCGGTCAGTACCGGGATGTCGAGAGCCATCCCCAGGATAACGGCGTTGCCAAACTCGTTATCGTCCTCGCATATCACGCCCGAGGCCCTCTTCAAAAGCGGTATCATATCCTTGGTAACGGTATCGGTCACCAGGATATCGCCGTCACGGAATTTCTCCCGCAGCTCGGCCGTGCCGCTGGCAACGCAGACGTTGCCGGTATAGTGCTGCTTGGAATGGCCGACACCGCTTACCAGCACATGACCGACTATATGCACCTTCATGATATTCGTCGTACCGCTTATTCCCATCGGGGCGCCGCCGGTGATAACAACAATATCGCCGTTTTCCACCAAGCCGGTTTTCTGAGCGCATTCCACCGCGTGGTCAAAAAGCTCGTCGGTGTTGTTCCTCATCTCGCTCATTATCGGCAGCACTCCCCAGCTGAGCATCAGCTGACGTCTGGCCTTTTTGCTCATGGTGGGCGCGATTATCGGGCAGTTGGGACGGAAGCTTGAAAGCATCCTCGCCGTACCGCCGCCGAAGGTAAGGGCGATTATGGCCGAAGCCTGCAAATCATGCGCCGTTGTGCAGGAAGCATGGCTGATGGCGTTGGTAACATCAAGCCGGGAATCAAAGTTGAGATTGGCAAACCTCTTCACGTAATCTATATCGCGCTCCGTGCGTTCGGCTATCGAGGCCATCGTGCGCACAGCCTCCACCGGATACTTGCCCACGGCCGTCTCGCCGGAGAGCATGATCGCGCTTGTGCCGTCATAAATAGCGTTGGCAACGTCTGTCGTCTCCGCTCTGGTCGGACGGGGATTGCGTATCATGGAATCAAGCATCTGGGTAGCCGTTATGACCACCTTGCTGGCCTGGTACGTCTTTTTTATAAGCTTTTTCTGTATTACCGGCAGATCCTCCATGTCTATCTCTACGCCCATGTCGCCTCTGGCGACCATGATACCGTTGGAGAGCTTCAAAATGGCGTTGATATTCTCCACTCCCTCGCGGTTTTCTATCTTGGAGATTATCTGGATCCTCTCGCCGCCGTTCTTGTCCAGAAGGTTCCTCACATCCCGCACATCATCGCCGGTGCGCACAAAGGAAGCGGCAATAAAGTCAACGTCCTGCTCGATACCGAAAAGTATATCCTGCCTGTCCTTATCGCTCATATAAGGCATGGAAAGCGGAGTGTTGGGCACATTCACACCCTTTTTATTTGATATGACGCCGCCGTTTTTGACCTCGCAGACGATACGGTCAGGCTTTAAGTTTATGACCTCCATCTCTATAAGGCCATCGTCTATGAGGATGGTGCTGCCGGTGTGAACGTCCTTGGGCAGGTCCTTGTAGGTTATCGAGACCTGAGTCTCATCGCCCTCCACATCGTCCGTGCAGAGCGTAAATTTCTGACCGGCCTTTAAGTGCACCTTGCCCTCCTTAAACTCCTTGATGCGTATCTCCGGGCCTTTAGTGTCCAAAAGTATCGCCACCGGGATATCCAGCTCCCCGCTTATGCGGCGGATCTGCTCTATCATCTTCAAGGCTCCCTCATGCGTACCGTGCGAAAAGTTTATACGGGCAACATCCATACCGCTTAGGATTATCTCCCTTAATACCTCATCGCTCTCCGTCGCCGGCCCCATCGTGCATACGATCTTCGTCTTTCTCAATGTTTGCTCCTCCCCTCAGGCATCTTTAAACTTTTTAAAAAAGGCCGCACAGCATGACCGCCGGTATATTTTCCCGCAGCCTTTGTCGCGCAGCCGTATAAACAGCCGCAGAAGCGGTCTGTTATATAGCGAGCTTCTTCGCCAGTTCCACCATGTCCTGGGGAAGCTCCTTCTTCATATTAAGCCCCTCTTCAATATCCACATCGGTCACCTTGTTGTTCTGCATACAGACGATCCTGTTATATTTTCCTGCCAAAAGCAGCTCCACGGCACGGCCGCCCATTTCACTGGCTATCACCCTGTCGCGGACGGTCGGGCTGCCGCCTCTTTGAACATGGCCGAGGATAGTGGCTCTTGATTCGATACCGGTCTTTTCCTCTATCTCCTTAGCCATATCGATAACTCCGCCGACGCCCTCGGCAACTATAACGATAGAATGCATCTTGCCGCGCTGCTTGCTCTCGAGTATCGGCCTTAATACGTCCTCGTCAAAGTTCCACTTATACTCGGGCACGATTATAACGTCTGCTCCGCAGGCGATACCGGCGTTTATCGCTATGTAGCCGGCACTCCTGCCCATGACCTCGATCACCGAGCACCGCTGGTGGCTGGCGGCGGTATCGCGGATCTTGTCGACAGCATCCTTTACGGTATTTAGACAGGTATCGTAGCCTACGGTATATTCGCTGCAATCGATATCGTTGTCGATAGTCCCCGGCAAGGCTACCGTGGGCAGACCGAACCGGCACAGATCCCTGGCTCCTCTGAAGGAACCGTCTCCGCCTATAACAACCAGCCCGTCAAGTCCGAACACCCGGGCTATCTCTACGCCGCGCTTTACTCCCGCCTCATCCTTGAACTCCAAGCATCTGGCAGTCTGGAGGATCGTGCCTCCCCTTTGCAATGTGTCGGACACTCCTCTTGCCGTCAGCTCCTCAAGGTCGCCGTTTATCAAGCCGTTATAGCCGCGTTTTACTCCCATAACGCGCAGCTTATGGTATGAAGCCACACGCACTACGGCACGTATAGCCGCGTTCATGCCCGGCGCGTCGCCGCCGCTTGTGAGCACGCCGATAGTTCTCATGGTCCTGTTTTCCATACGCCTCGTCCTTTCCTGTTAAAATTCGCTGTCGATTATCAAGTTCTGCGCCTGATTCACCTCAGCAGCAGGAACCAGCACCTCATAGCCGCAGGCTCCTCCTTCGCCGCCCTTGTCAAGCGGACGCACCCTTACCAATATGCCGTTATCCTCCAAAAGCTTTTTCATCGACCGGATCTTTTCAAAATCCTGTCCGAGATACACTGTCGTCCACATACCGCCGCTTCACTCCTGCATCCCTGAGGTCATCCTGCCGTGCTTCGTATATATATCGGCCTTGCCCTTTATTTTTATCGCCGAAGTCACCTCGGTGAACTGGGCAATGTACACCTCGCCTGCGTCGAGCTTCTCGGTATGATGGAACCGCGTGTCTTTCCCTCTTGTAAGACCGATTATATTCACACCGTTTTCCAAAGCCTTTATTACGACATAATCGTTCAGGGCTTCAAAAATCTCATCATTCATTCTCTTGTTCCTCCATGATCAACGGGGATCCAAACTAACAAACATACTCCCGTAGTATATATTGTATACTATTTCCTCCAAAAAAGCAATAGGAAAATTGTCATACCGGCGGTGATTTTTCAGCTTTTGTTAATTCTGCATAATAATTTCCGCCGCCAACGCCAAAAACTCTGCCTTATCAGCAGAGTTTTACGTTGGTTTTGCCAAATTCTTCCTCGATATCCTCCAGCGCTCCCGGCGTATTGGAGAACCAGTATTCCTTAGGAGCGGTCAGCGTTTTTTTCGTATCCTCGAAATACACCTTGACCGGTATCGTTCCCTGATAAGGGGCGACCGCCCGCACCACCCCGGCTATGGCGTCCCGGGAATAGCGGGCTATGCGTATAAACAGCTTCTGCCCCGCAGCCTGTGAGGCCGGATCTTGCGGCTTCTGTCCCGGGTTTGATTCAAGCTCCTGCATCGCCTTTGCCAAGGGCTTTGCCGACTCACAGATCACCTTCGGCAGCTCATCCTCCCTTGCCGACAGACGGCCTGCTATGACCACAAGCTCATCCTCCTCCAGCATATGCGAAAGCTCCGGCAGCTGCTTGGGAAAAACTATCACCTCGATACTGCCCTTTTCATCGCCGAGCGTGATGAAGGCCATCTTCGATTTGCTGCGGGTTATCTTATTCGTACGCGACTCCACTATCCCGCACAAAACCAGCTGCATCCCATCGAAAATGCCGCTTTGGGGCAGGATCTCATAGCTGCCGTCCTCGTTTTTGTGCACAGCCGAGAGTATCCGCCCTATATTGCACGTTGCTATCCGGGGGATCACATCCGCGTACTCATGCATCGGGTGACCGGAGAAATACATGCCGAGCATCTGCTTTTCCATTTTTAAGATCTCGTTTTTGCCAAATTCCGGTATATCCGGCAGCTCCACCTCGCTGCTCTCCTCCACTGTCGAGAACAGGTCTATCTGTCCGGAGACCGAATTTTTGGCCGCCTTGGCCGCTCCGTCTATGACCGACTCATACACCCGCATCAGCTGCGACCTTTTGATGCCCAGCGAATCGAAGCAGCCGCACTGTATGAGCGATTCCAGCGACCGCTTGTTCATATCCGCCCCCGACATACGGTCGGCAAAATCGCCGAAGCTCTTAAACGGCCCGTTTTTGCTGCGTTCGGCCACCAAGGCGGCGATCAGGTTCTTACCCACGTTCTTTATCGCCGACAGGCCGAATCGTATGCCGTCCTCCTCGACCAGAAAATTCTCGCCGCTCTTATTTATATCGGGAGGCAGCCGTCTTATCCCCATCTCCTCGCAGTTTTCGATATAGCGGTGTATCTTCACGATACTGGCTTCATTGGAAACGAGGGCGGCCATAAACTCCGCCGGATAGAACGTCTTTAGATAGGCAGTCTGGTAGGTGATAAACGCATAGGCGGCGGCGTGCGATTTGTTAAAAGCATACTTGGCGAAATCCTCCATTTCGGCAAAGATCTCCTTTGCCGTATTTTCGTCGATCCCCCGGTTTATGCAGCCGTCGATAACTCTCTTTCCGTTTTCCTCCAGCCCGTAAATGAAATTATGCCGCTCCACCTCCATCGCTTCCACCTTTTTCTTGCTGATAACGCGGCGCAGTATATCCGCCTGCCCCAGCGAATACCCGGCCAGACGGCGCACTATCTCCATGACCTGCTCCTGGTAGACCATGCAGCCATAGGTAACTCCCAGTATCGGCTCTAACAGCGGATGCTTATAGCGCACATCCTCGGGATTGTTCTTGTTATGCACGTACCGCGGGATCGAATCCATCGGTCCCGGGCGGTAAAGGGCGATACCGGCGATAATATCCTCTATGCTGTCCGGCCTAAGCTCCTGCATAAACGATTTCATGCCCGCACTCTCGACCTGGAACACTCCATCGGTATTCCCGGAGGAGATGAGATCAAAGATCTTTTTCTCCTCATAGCTTGTCTTATCGATCTCCAGACGTTTACCGGTGCGCTTTTCGATCATATCGATAGCGTCCTCTATTACCGCCAGGTTCTTAAGCCCCAGAAAGTCCATCTTCAAAAGCCCCAGGCTTTCCACGGTATCCTTGGGGAACTGCGTGATAATGACATTATCCTGCGTCCTCAAGGGGACGTAATTTACTATCGGCTCCTTCGTTATCACCACTCCCGCCGCATGGGTGCCCGAATGGCGCGCCAGCCCTTCCAGCGCCTTGGAGGTGTCTATCAGCCGCTTGACCTGCGGCTCTGTGCTGTAACGGTTCATAAGCTCCGGGTTATCGTCCAGAGCCTTATCTATGGTGATATCCAGCTCGTTGGGGATCATCTTGGCTATCCTGTCTACCTCGCCGTAGGGGATATTGAGCGCCCGGCCAACGTCACGCACGGCAAGCCTCGCCTTCATCGTACCGAAGGTGATTATCTGCGCCACCTGATCCGACCCGTACTTTTCCACGACATAATCTATCACCTTCTGCCGCCCGTCTGGATCGAAGTCGGTATCTATATCGGGCATACTGACGCGCTCGGGGTTCAAAAACCGCTCGAATATCAGTCCGTACCGTATGGGGTCTATTGTCGTTATATCCAGGCAATAGGCTGTGAGGCTGCCGGCCGCGCTGCCGCGGCCCGGCCCTACCACCACCCCATGGGTCTTGGCGTAATGGATAAAATCCCAGACTATAAGGAAGTAATCGACAAAACCCATGCTCTCTATAACGCCCAGCTCATAGGAAAGCCGCTCCCGCAGCTCCTCGGACGGAGTTTCGTACTTCCGCTCAAGCCCCTCAAAGCACAGCTCCCGCAGGTATTGGCTACCGCTTTTTCCCTCGGGAACCTCATAGGAGGGCAGATGGCGGGTGGAAAAGTCGAAATCCACCCGGCATCGCTTGGCTATCTTTTCCGTGTTCTCTATCGCCTCCGGATATGAGGGAAAAAGGGCTGCCATCTCCTCCGGGGATTTTATATAGAACTCCTCGGTCTCAAAGCGCATCCTTTCCGGATCGTCCACGTTCGTTTCCATCTGTATGCACATGAGGACGTCCTGGTATTTGGCGTCCTCGCGGCGGGCATAGTGGATATCGTTGGTCGCGGCCAGTCCTACGCCCAGCTCACGCGAGAGCTTCACCAGCTGAGGGATCAGCTGCTTCTGCTCCGGCAGGCCATGGTCCTGTATCTCGATAAAGAAGTTGTCCTTGCCCAAAATATCGACAAACCGCCTGCCGGCCGCCAAAGCCCTGTCATAATCGCCGCTTAAAAGCGCCTGCGGGATCTCCCCCGCAATGCAGGCCGAAAGGGCGATCAGCCCCTCCGAATGCTCGCGCAAAAGCTCCATGTCTATCCGCGGCTTATAATAAAAGCCCTCGGTAAAGCCCATGGAGACCATATATATAAGGTTTCTGTAACCGATATCATTCTCCGCCAGCAGGATGAGATGGTAATTGCGGTTATCTATCCCGTGCACCTTATCGAAACGGCTGCGGGGAGCAACGTACACCTCGCAGCCTATGACCGGGTGTATACCGGCAGCCTTAGCTTCGCGGTAGAAATCCACCACACCGTACATGGCCCCATAATCGGTTATGGCTACGGCGTCCATACCAAGCTCCTTGACTCTCGATATCACCGCCTTTATCTTCGCCGCTCCGTCGAGCAGGCTATATTCCGTATGAGTATGCAAATGCGCAAATCCCATCCCGGTCTCTCCTTTCCCTATCATATTTTAGTCAATTGCGAAACCTTTTCGCAATTGATTTCTGGCTAATGAAGAAAATAAAAGTTCCGTTGATTGGCGGTCTACGACCGCTGAAACTTTTATTTTCGCAATTTTTGACGCATTTTCAGCATTTTTGCTGCGCAAAAATCGGCAGCTTACTGCCGACCGCGCCATCTTGCGCGGTGCGGAGTCGTCAAAAATTGATTGAAATTCGAGGGTTCCACCCTCGAGCTCCCTGAAATAAGGAAATAATTGTAAAACGCTGCCGCGTTTTACAATTATCTATTATTATATCTCATCCGCTATCTCCATTATCCTGTTCAAACGGTGGTTCACGCCCGATTTGCCTATCGGCGGCGACAGCCGTTCGCCAAGCTCCTTTAGGCTGTCCTCGGGGAACTCTCTTCTCAGCTTCGCCATTTCAAAAAGCGTATCCGAAAGCGTATCAAGCCCTTTTTCCTTTTCTATCTTATCTATCGCCCGCAGCTGCCGCCAGGCGGCCTTGGCCACCTTTTCCACGTTGGCGGTCTCGCAGTTGACCCTGCGGTTGACACGGTTGCGCATATCCTTTTCCGCCTGGATATTGTAAAGCTCCAGAGCGCTTTTGCCGGCGCCCATGTAGCCCAGGATATCGGCTATCCTGTCGCATTCCTTTATATAAACGACAATGCCGCCCTTTCTCTTTGTCAGCTTAGAGGAAAAGCCCTTTGACTCAAGCACTCCTTGCAGCATATCGGCCGACTCCCTTTTGCGGCAGACAAATTCCATGTGATACCCCTTTTCCGGGTCGCTCACCGAACCGCCGCCCAGAAACGCTCCCCGCACAAACGAGGCCCGGCAGCAGGAGAACGGCAAAAGCTCCTCCATGTCTCCGCCGGAATACTCCGGCAAAAGCTCCTCTCCCAGATTCTCAAGCTCCCTTTCGTCCTCTATGCAAATGCTCCATATGCGGTCTCCGGTGATCTGCGCGTCTATGCCGAACGCTTCCCTGATATCGGCCGCCGCGCGCTCGGCCACCCGAAAATTCTCCCCCGAAAGCCGCAGCCTGCCCTTTTTGAAGCTGCCCGCAAAGCGCACCATCGCCGAAAGCTCCGCCGTTATGCAGCGCGGGCAGTGATGCTCCGCTTCGCAGAGCTGATTTTTTATATCCGATGAAAATGACAACCGTCTCAACTCCGTTCCCTGTTGTCAGCTATTGCTCTCATTCCAAAACATCCGCCAATTACAAGAATACCGTCTGCATATCTTACAGACAGTATTTCTCCGGCAGACGCCGCCACATTATCGCTGTTTTCAATTCGTATCGTACAGCTGCCCGCGGCCGGCTATACGCCGCTGAAGTATCATTATCGCCCTCGCCAGACGGCTGAAGTTGTGCCTGAGCTTTTCATCCTGCACCAAAAGCAGGTCGCCCTGCACCAAAAGCGTTTTGGGGTCGGTAAATTTCTCCGCATCCACCTCTACCATATAGGCGTTTTCCTCCGCGTACCGGTCGATTATCGACTGCGGTATCGGCTCGTTGTTGGCAATGACGAAATCGACAATGCCCTTATAGCTGTGCTTTTCTATCGCTTCCAAATGGTCATGGACGGTGTAATTCTCCGTCTCCCCTGCCTGGCTCATAAGGTTGCATACGTATATCTTTATAGCCTTGCTCCGTTTTATGGCCTGCGGTATCCCATCCACAAGCAGGTTGGGGATAATGCTCGTATACAGGCTGCCCGGGCCGAGGACGATTATGTCCGCCTCGTCAAGGGCTTCTATCGCGCCTTCGACAGCCTTTGGCCTGGCCGGTGTCAAAAACACGTGATCTACCTTGCCTTCCATGCCGTTGCGGTGGCCTATATGCGATTCGCCATCGATACGCCTGCCGTCCTCCAATATGGCCGACAGCGTCACCTCCTCATTGGTGACCGGGTAGATCTTCCCCACTACGCCCAGGGCATGGGAAAGCTTATCTACCGCCTCATCGAAGCTTGCGGACATCTCGTTCAAGGCCGCCAAAAACAGGTTGCCCAGGCTGTGTCCCTTAAAGGTGCCGTCCTTAAAACGGTAGCTCAAAAGCTCGTCAAAAACCGGATCGGTCTCCGCCAGAGCCGCTATGCAGCTCCTGACGTCCCCTGGCGGCAGCATCCCGTAATCGCCGCGCAGGATCCCCGATGAACCGCCGTCGTCGGCAACGCTTACGATAGCTGTTATCTTACGCGTCTGATTCTTTAAGCCGCGCAGCATCGTTGACAGTCCTGTCCCTCCGCCTATAGCCACTACTTTAGTGTTATCATTGCGCATACTGTCATCAATCCTTTTGCCCTTATCCCCGCTTTATATCGCGGTCGTTCCTTATTACGCTGTAGCCCTGCCGCTTAAGGTCTGACGCCAGGACGTTGGCCATGGTCACGCTGCGGTGGCGGCCGCCGGTGCAGCCGATGGCGACCGTGAGCGTGGTCTTGCCCTCCTCTATGTACAGCGGCATTAAAAACCTCATCATATCGCAGAGCCTATCCATAAATCCCTGCGCCTCGGAAAAGCTCATCACATATTCCTGCACCTTTTTATCGTTACCGGTCTTTTTTCTCAGCTCTGGTATATAGAACGGGTTAGGGAAGCAGCGCACATCAAACACCAGATCGGCGTCCAGCGGCATCCCGTACTTAAAGCCGAACGACATCACGTTTACCGTGAGCGTCTGCGGCTTATCGCTGTCGCACAGATCTATATCTTTGAGCGCCCGTGAAAGCTCATCGTTCTTCATGTTGGAGGTATCTATTACGTAATCCGCTCCCTCATAAAGCTCCTTGAGCATTTCCCTCTCCTTTATAATGCTTGCCAAAAGCCCTTTCCTGTCGCCGACCGGATGGGAGCGTCTCGTCTCCTTATACCTCTTGATAAGAGTCTCGTTGTCAGCATTGAGGAATATCAGCCGGCAGTCGTGACCGCTTTTTTTAAGCTGCTGTATCTGGTCTATCAGCTCGCTTATCATATCCCCGACCCGCACGTCTATGACCAATGCGACCCGGTCGTATTTACCCGTTATCGATGAGAGCATCTCGGTGAACTTCGGTATCAAGACCGGCGGCATATTGTCCACGCAAAAATACCCCGCGTCCTCAAAAAACCGCACAGCCTGCGTCTTGCCCGAACCCGACATCCCTGAAATTACAATAAACTGCATCCTGACGATCCCTCTTTTCCTTTGCGTCCGATCCCTCGGCTTATTTTATAGTCAATTGCAAAGCCTTTTTACAATTATCTATTATTTTATTATCCTGACCTCCGGCTCAAGGTCTACTCCGAATTTATCCTTTACCGTTTTTTGCACATGAGCGATAAGTGCCAGCACATCGGCGGCCGTTGCCTCCCCGGTATTGACCACAAAGCCCGCGTGTTTTACCGACACCTGCGCTCCGCCGACGCTATAGCCCGACAGCCCGGCGTCCTGTATCAGCTTCCCGGCAAAATGGCCGGGCGGACGCTTGAACGTACTGCCCGCTGACGGCAGCTCCAACGGCTGCTTTTCCCTCCGGCGGCGCGAAAGCTCGGCCATTTCCGCCCTTATCTGCTCCGTATCGCCCTTTTTTAATCTCATGCGGCAGGACATTACGGCGCATTTTCTGTCCGAGAACATGCTGTGCCTGTAGCCCAGGTCAAGCTCCTCCGCCCCGGCCGTGCACAGCCTGCCGTCCTCGTCAAGATATTCCACAGATACTATAACGTCCTTAAGCTCCCCGCCGTAGGCTCCGGCGTTCATGAATATGCCGCCGCCCAGCGTCCCCGGTATCCCGGCTGCAAATTCCAGCCCCGAAAGCCCGGCCTCCGCCGCCCTGTTGGCAAGGGAGGACAGCAGTATCCCGCTTTGTGCGTATACCTCTTCCCCTTCAATGCGCGTCTTGCACATAGCGTTAAGTCTCATGACCACCCCTCTGATACCGTCGTCGCTTACCAGAAGGTTTGAGCCGTTGCCTATTATATTCAGCGGCAGTCCCCGGCTGCGGCAAAACCGCATTACCGATGCCGCTTCCTCCGCAGTCTGCGGCACAGCCATCGCCTCCGCCGCCCCTCCTATACGGAACGACGTATGCTTTTTCATATCCTCACCGAATACAACATCGCGGCAGACCGCTGAAAGCTCCTCTTTCCAATCCATATATCAAGCCTTTCCGCCCGCAGGCAAAATTTATTCTCCTATTATCTTCCTCGGCCGCAAAAACTCCTTAAGCGTCCGATAGCTTCTATTTATTATCAGCTCTTCGGGGAAATCTATGCTCTTTAAAAGCGATAGCGCATCCGAATAATCCCCCAGATCGAACGTGATATGCGCGTCCGAATTTACGACTATGCCCGTACCCGCCTCCTTGCAGGCCTCGGCTATCCTCTTGCAGTTAGGTATGCTTGACGGTCTGCCCACAAAGGAATGCTGGTTTATCTCGATCAGCTTGCCCAGCTCCCTTGCGCGTTTGGCGACCGCAAGATGGTCGTAGGGGTAAGCGGCCGTGCCGCTGTGGCCGAGGATATCCACGAAGGGATTTTCCAGGGCGCCCATGTAGGATGAGGTGTGATCCTTGCGCCTGCCGCTGTCGTAGCAGGGCGAATGTATGCTTGCAACGACTATATCAAGCCCGCTCATCGTCGATCGCGGTATACGGTCGACAGCTCCCTGGCCGTCTAGGATGTTAAGCTCTATGCCGCGCAGGATCTTTACGCCCCAGATCTCGCGCGGGATTATCTTCAGGTTGTCAAAATGCCACCAATGCGGCCCGTCACCAAGCTCGGGTCCATGATCGGTTATCGCTATCGCCTCAAGGCCCGCTTCCGATGCTGCCTTGGCCATCTCCAGCACAGTGCTGTAGGCGTGGTCGCTGGCTATCGTGTGACAGTGGACGTCTGCAAGTATCTTCGTCATCTTTCCTACCCCGTTTTTTATTCGTTTTACATTCCCTTTTCCATTTCTGCCATCAGCCGGTTGTTAAGCTCCACGGCAGCGTTATAGCCCATGCGCTTTTGCCTGTTGTTCATCGCCGCCACCTCTACTATGACCGCCAGGTTCCTTCCCAGCTTTACCGGGATAGTCAAAGACGGTATGTTTATACCCATTATATTCGTGTATTCATCGACCATGCCCAGGCGGTCGTACTGCTTGCCCTCCTGCCACGGCTCCAGATGGATCACCATATCTATGCTCTCGGTATCCTTGACCGCTCCCATACCGAATATCTCTTTGATATCGATAATGCCGATGCCGCGCACCTCCACGAAATGGCGGATTATCGCCGGGGATGAGCCGACAAGCGTGGTGTCGGACACCCTCTTTATCTCTACCGCATCGTCGGCTACCAGCCGATGGCCGCGCTTTACCAGCTCCACCGCCGTCTCGCTCTTGCCCACGCCGCTTTCGCCCATTATCAGGATGCCTTCGCCGTAGACCTCTACCAAAACGCCGTGACGCGTTCTGCGGGGCGCGACCTGTACGTTCAAATACCGTATCAGCGCGCTCATAAAATCGGAGGTCGCCACCTCTGTGCGCAGAAGCGTCTTATCATACCGTTCCGCAAGAGTCAGCATCTCCGGATATACCTGCATACCTCTCGTTATAACTATCGCCGGAAACTGCTGCTGGAACAGCTTCTCCAACAGCTCCATCCTCTTTTCCATCGGGAATTGGTCAAGATACGTAAACTCTACCTTGCCCATTATCTGGATACGCTGCGGGTCAAAGTGGTCGAAAAATCCCACCAGCTGCAGCCCGGGACGGTTCACGTCCGCCGTCGCCACCAGCACGCTGTCATAGTCGGTGGATTCGTAAAGCAGCTCCAGCTGAAATTCTTCCGCCACAGCCGACAACTCTATTGTAAAGCCGCTCTCTATCATGCCTTGCTCCTCCGTTTATCGTATTTTTAGTCAATTTCAAAACCTTTTCCTCAATTGACTCCTGGCTCGGGAATAATTGTAAAACTCTGCCGTGTTTTGCAATCATCTGTTTTTTCTGAAAAGCCCTCGCAAAAGGGCAACATTATCTCTCATAGTATTATACTATATTTTGCGGGAATTTTCAATAAGAATATCGGTATTTATTTATAGATATTTTAAAAATATAGTAAAAAAATCGTTACAGATACATATTTTTTGAAAATTTTTAAAAAAACTCTTGCAAAACGGCCTAAGCTGTGTTATAATACCATGTGTTATGTTTTAGGTCAAGTTTTAGGAGGTGTAACCAAGATGGCAAAATGCGATGTATGCGGCAAGGGCGTTACCTTCGGGATCAAGGTCAGCCACTCGCACAGAAGAGCCAACAGAGCCTGGAAGCCCAACGTAAGAAAGGTAAGAGCCGTTGTCAACGGTTCTGTTAAGACGGTCAACGTCTGCACACGCTGCCTTCGTTCAGGAAAGGTACAGCGCGCAGTCTGACACAAAAGCTCACAGCAGAGGATATGCGGAAAATACATTCCGGCGTCCTCTGTTTTTTTATTTGATATGTAAATTCGCTCTCGGCAAATACCTGTTTTCTCGGTCATATTGATAAAATTTCGATATATTTCAAAAAAAATTGTTTTTTTCCTTTACTTTTTACACTTTTCCATGTATAATATAGAATGAATAAATGTATAAGAAAGCAAAATATCAAAAGGGGTGCACCGGATGGAAAAACTTGTTGTTAAGGGCGGAAACCGCCTGGAAGGAGAGGTCATGATAAGCGGAGCGAAAAACGCTGCCGTAGGCATAATACCGGCCTGTATCCTGGTAAAGGATAAATGCCGTTTGGAAAATCTCCCCGATATAACCGATACAAAACGTTTTTTAAGGATACTTGAGCAGCTCAACGCCAAGGTGGAATATATAGACAAAAGCACTGTGGAGATAGATTGCACGGGGGTGGATTCGTTCTCTCCTCCGGGGGATCTGACCCGCAAGATGCGCGGTTCGAGCTATCTTATGGGCGCTCTTTTGGGCAGATTCGGCCAATTCGAGATAGATCCGCCGGGCGGCTGTGATTTCGGCACGCGGCCGATAGACCAGCATATAAAGTTTTTTGAGGCCCTGGGGGCGGAGGTGAACACCTCCTACGGCCTTATCCGCGGGAAATCGGACAAGCTGCATCCGGCAAGCGTATACTTCGACGTAGTGACCGTGGGCGCCACCATCAACGCCATCCTTGCTTCCGTCCTTGTTCCGGGGCAGACCGTGATCGAGAACGCTGCCAAGGAGCCGCATATCGTTGATCTTGCCAACTTCCTAAACGCCATGGGAGCCAACATCCGCGGCGCCGGCACCGATACCATCAAGATACGCGGCGTAGAAAAGCTCCACGGCGGTTCCTACGCCATCATCCCCGACCAGATAGAGGCAGGGACGTTCATGATCGCCGCCGCCGCTACCAGGGGCGATGTGGTGCTGAAAAACGTGATCCCCCAGCATCTGGACATAATCTCCTCCAAGCTCCGCGAGACCGGGGTAGTGATACAAGAGGGCGAGGACAGCGTGCGCGTTTTCGTGCCTGATGAGGCCAAATTCCGCCATATAAACTTTACCGCCCTGCCGTACCCGGGCTTTCCCACCGACATGCAGCCGCAGATGGTGGCTTTCCTGACGACAGTCGAGGGGACCTCCAACGCCCGCGAGGGCATCTGGGACGACCGTTTCCGCTATATAAACGAGCTAAAGCGCATGGGAGCCGATATCACCGTTGAGGGCAAGCTGGCGATAATCCACGGCGTAGACAAGCTCACCGGAGCAAGCGTGCGCGCTACCGATCTGCGCGCCGGAGCAGCGATGATAATCGCCGCCCTGATGGCTGACGGCACGACAGAGATACGCGATATCTTCCATATCGACCGCGGATATGAAAATTTCGAAGAAAAATTCGTCTCCCTAGGCGCGGATATCAAACGCATAACCGTAATAGACGATCTGGGGTAAGGCGATGGTATCATTTATATCACTTGTAAGCGGATCGTCAGGCAACGCCTCCTTCCTTTCAGACGGAAAAACGAATATCCTCATAGACTGCGGCCTCAGCGGAAAACAGCTGGCCGCAGCTTTGGAGTGCGCAGGTTTCCGGGCGGACGAGCTGGATGCGGTGCTTGTGACCCATGAACATACCGACCACATAAAAGGAGCGGGCGTTATCGCCCGCCGGTATAAGCTGCCGGTATACGCCACCGCTCCCACGATAGAGGCCATGGACATAGGCCGGGTGGAAAGGCTGGTGCCGGTAGTCCCCGGGATCGCCTTTGAGATAGGCACGATCGGGGTGCGGCCGTTCTCGATACCGCACGATGCGGCCGATCCGGTCGGCTACCGGTTTGAGGCCGGCGGCGAATATTTAGCCATAGCGACCGATATCGGACGCATGAACGGGGATATAATGGAAAATCTCCGAGGCTGCCGCCGGCTGATACTCGAATCGAACCACGACTGCCGGATGCTTGAGTGCGGCCCGTATCCGTATTCGTTAAAAAAGCGCATACGCGGCGAACTCGGCCATCTGTCAAACGACGAGGCCGCAGCGGCGGCGGTAGAACTTATCCGCTCCGGTACGGAGCACATCCTGCTGGGGCATCTGAGCCGCGAAAACAATATGCCGCAGCTGGCGAAAATAACGGCCGAAAGCGCGGCCGAGCTGGCTGGGATACGCCCGGGCTATGATGCGGTAATAAACGTGGCTTCGCGCCACAGCATAACGGCGGTGTCGTCATGAACATTACTGTTATATGTACCGGCAGGCTCAAAGAAAAATATCTTACAGCCGCCGCCGATGAGTATAAAAAACGGATATCCCGTTACGGCCGTCTCGATATAATAGAGCTGCCGGATGAAAAGATCCCCAAAAACGCCTCCGCCAAGGAAGAGGAGCGCATTTTGGAAAAGGAGGGAGCGGCGGTGCTGTCGAAGATGCCGCCGGGGGCGATGGTTTGCGCCCTGTGCATCGAGGGCGAGCCGGTATCCTCGGAGGATATCGCCGGGATAATGAAAGACGCGTCAATGTCGGGCAGGCCGCTGACATTGATCATCGGCTCCTCGCTGGGGCTTTGCGAAGCGGTGAAAAAGCGCGCCGACAAGCGGCTGTCGTTCGGGCGTATCACCCTGCCGCACCAGCTGATGCGGGTGGTGCTCCTTGAGCAGCTCTACCGCGGGTATAAGATACTGGCCGGGGAGACGTACCATAAGTAAATAAAAGGCCGGGATACACCACATGATGCATCCCGGCCTTTTGCTGTTTCATCTTAGCCGTTATATTTGTCATTCAGCGCGTCTATCTCGCCGTTGGCCTGCATTTCATCAAGAACCTTATTTATCTGATCAAGCAGCTCCGTGTTGCCCTTCTGTACAGCGATAGCGTACTGCTCTGTCTCAAACACTTCCGGATCCCTTACTACCTTGAGACCATCCTGAGCGGCCAGCTTCTCACCGGTAGCCGAGTCGATAACAACAGCGTCCAGCTTGCCGTTTTTCAAGTCCTGAACAGCGTCAACGCCGCGGCTTGTGCGTACTGCCGGCTCCAGACCCATGGTCTCAGTAACGATAGTGTCGCCGGTATAGCCCTGTACAACGCCTATTCTTACGCCCTCAGCCTTAAGATCCTCCGCGCTTTCGATAGTGGAGTCAGACGACGCCAGTATTACCTGCTCCGCTACAAAGTAGGGATCAGAGAAATCAACGCTCTGGCGTCTCTCCTCGTTAGCGGTCATGCCGGCCAGGATCATATCTATCTTGCCGGTGCTCAACGCTGTGATAAGGCTGTCAAATTCCATATCCTCGATGCGCAGGCTCTTGTCCATCGATTTGGCGATCTTGTCCGCGATAGCGACATCGATACCGTCAAATTCGCCTACGATACCTTCGCTTGTAACAAACTCAAACGGCGGAAAAGCCGCATTGGTGCCCATTACCAGCTCGTCATCGCTGTTGGAAGCCGGAGCCGCGGTATTACCGTTCTCCGCAGTATCGCTTCCGCCGGAGCAGCCAGCCAGCGCTCCTGCCGCTAAAAGAGCCGCTGCCGTAAGTGAGATGAATCTCGTCAGTTTCTTCTTCATAATTCTAACCTCCTGAATTTATAAAAACATATAGATAATTGCAAAACGCGGCAGCGTTTTGCAATTATTCCCTTATTCTGGGGAGCTCGAGGGTGAAACCCTCGAATTCCAATCAATTTTTGACGACTCCGCACCGCGCAAGATGGCGCGGTCGGCAGTAAGCTGCCGATTTTTGCGCAGCAAAAATGCTGAAAATGCGTCAAAAATTGCGAAAATAAAAGTTTCAGCGGTCGTAAGACCGCCAATCAACGGAACTTTTATTTTCTTCATTAGCCAAGAATCAATTGCGAAAAAGGTTTCGCAATTGACTACTATAAAAACATCAGCTGATGTTTTTTACAATACCTTACTTAAGAACAATTTTGTACGTTCGTTCTTGGGATCGGAGAACAGCTCCGCCGGAGGAGCCTCCTCCATTACTACGCCCTGATCCATAAACAGCACCCTCGAGGCCACCTCGCGGGCAAAGCCCATCTCATGCGTGACCACGACCATCGTCATGCCGCCGTCGGCAAGGCGCTTCATGACCTCCAAAACGTCTCCTACCATCTCCGGGTCAAGGGCTGAGGTCGGCTCGTCAAACAGCATTATCTCCGGATCCATTGCCAGTGCCCTAGCGATGGCTATCCTCTGCTGCTGGCCGCCGGAAAGCTGGCCGGGGTAGTTGTCCGCCTTTTCCAAAAGGCCGACCATCCCCAAAAGCTCCCGCGCTCTTTCCTCGGCCTCTTCCTTATTTTTCTTCTTTACCAGCCGGGGCGCCAGCGTGATATTGTCCATTATCGTCAGATGCGGGAAAAGGTTGAACTGCTGGAACACCATGCCCATCTTTTCCCGGATAGCGTTGACGTTGGCGTCCTTGGAAAGGATGCTCTCACCGTCTATTAGTATCTCTCCCGAAGTCGGCTCCTCAAGCCGGTTCAAGCAGCGCAGGAAGGTGCTCTTGCCCGAGCCGGAAGGGCCTATCACCACGACCTTTTCGCCCCGTTTTATCTCCTGGGACACTCCCTTTAAGACCTCCAACTTGCCGAAGGACTTGTGCAGGTTTTCCACCTTTATTATTACATCGTCTGCCACAGAAGCTCCCTCCTTATCTCATGTCGGCGCGGCGAAGCCGTTTTTCTATGCAGTTTAGTATGAACGAAAGTATTTTTACTATAACATAATATCCAACGGCCACCGATAAAAGCGGTACAAAATAGCTGAACGTTATGCTCTGCACCTTAAGAGCCGCCGCCATGAAGTCAAGCCTTGCTATGTAGCCGATAACGGCCGTCTCCTTTACCAGCACGATAAACTCGTTTCCCAACGCCGGGAACACGTTCTTTATCGCCTGCGGGAACACTATCTTGCGCATGGTCTGCGCGCCCGTCATCCCCAAAGACCGTCCGGCCTCTACCTGTCCCTTGTTTATGGAAAGTATACCGCCGCGGATTATCTCCGCCACGTAAGCGCCGCTGTTGATGCCAAAGGCGATGATCCCGACCACTCGCCGGTCAATATCCACCGTTGCAAACACCAGAAAATAAATAATGAACAGCTGCACCATCGTCGGCGTCCCGCGTATAACGTCTATGTAGACGTTGGCGATCCATCTTAAGGGCTTTATCTTCGACAGCTTGCAAAAGGCCATCACAAGGCCGATCGCAAACCCCAGTATCAGCCCGAAAAACGCCATTATCAGCGTCGATTCCAGGCCGTCCGCAAAAAATTTCCAGCGGTCGTCAACGATAAACGTACGGTTGAAGTCGGTCACAAAATAATCCCAAAACTCCGCCAGTTTCTGCAAATCGCACACATCCTCTCCTAAAATTTCCGCGCCCGACTTATTCATCCCGGGCGGATAATATACATACAATTCATATTATACCAGACTTTCCGCCCGTTTGCAAGATAAATTTTTAATAAATATTCATAATATTCATAATTATTGGATACGGGCGAAAAAGTGACGATAAACTGCCTGTGGACACGGCGATATTTCGTCGAATAAAAAGCGGAAAATCATTGACAAGCGGGCAAAAAAATGATAAAATTAAATACTAATAGAGCGGATATATCCACCCGATATAACCTCCGCTCTGCGCTCGGTGTGAAACAAGAGCGGATAACTGCGAGTAAGATGTCTTATTTTACCCATGATATCCTGTACCGGCGTCCCCGATAAGGCGGACGCGATCACATACATCTCTGGTCAGCTGCGGGTGTTCCGCAGCCGGCTATCTTACATTATATAAGGAGGAGAACTAATTGAAAATGACCGGCGCTCAGATGGTCGTAAGACAGCTGGAGAGAAACGGCGTCAAGGTCGTGTTCGGTTATCCCGGCGCGGCGAACGCTCCGCTCATCGACAGAATGTCCTTTTCTTCCATCAAACACATTTTAACCAGAAATGAGCAGGGTGCGGCTCATATGGCGTCAGGCTATGCAAGGGTCACAAAGCGTGCCGGAGTATGCACGGCAACGTCAGGCCCGGGGGCAACGAACCTCATCACCGGCATCGCCACCGCCTATATGGATTCTGTACCCATAGTTGCGCTTACGGGGCAGGTCGCTACCCCGCTTATCGGGAAAGACGCGTTCCAGGAGGTAGATATCACCGGAGCGACTATCCCTTTTACGAAACATAATTATTTGGTAAAAAACGGGATGGACATCCCGCACATAGTAAACGATGCTTTCTACATAGCACAGACGGGACGTCCGGGGCCGGTGCTCATTGACCTGCCGATGGATATCCTCAAGCAGGAATTTGACTACCCCGATGAGGATCCCGAGGTCAGCGTACGCGGCTACAAGGTAGTCGGACGCGCCAACGAAACACAGGTGAAAAAGGTGGCTGCGGCCATAAAGGAGGCCAAGCGTCCGGTGATACTGGCCGGAGGCGGTATCGTATCCTCCGATGCAGCGCAGGAATTTAGAAAGCTCATCGACGCAACGGATATCCCGGTCGTGTCGACAATGATGGGGATCGGCGTTATCCCCTCCGCAAGCAGCCATTATTACGGGATGGTCGGCTCGCACGGCTCCAAGGGAGCAAACCTGGTCTTAAACCATGCCGACCTGGTGGTTATAATGGGCGCAAGGCTCGGCGACCGCGCTCTTTCCAATGCCGCAGGGCTTGAAAAACGGTCTAAGGTCGTGCATATAGACATCGACCCGGCGGAGATCGGCAAGAATATGCAGCCCGATATCCCGGTGGTCGGCGATATAAAGGACGTTTTGAACCAGCTCCTGCCGCAGATGATGAGCTTTTCTGTGGACAAGGAATGGATAGAGAAAGCGCGCGAATATAAAGCCCTGGGCGCATCCGAGGTACGGTCTGAGGATACGGGGTATGTAAATCCCAAATACTTCATGCGCCGCCTTTCGGAGGCTACCGGCTCTGACGCTTACGTTTCCACCGAGGTGGGACAGAACCAGATATGGGTGACGAACAACTTCAACTTCACCTTCCCCCGGTCCTTGATAACCTCAGCGGGCTTCGGGACCATGGGCTACGGCCTTCCGGCAGCTATCGGCGCAAGCGTTGCGGCCGAGGGCAAAAAGCCGGTCATCGCCGTTATGGGTGACGGCAGCTTCCAGATGGATCTGCCGGAGCTGGCAACGATGTGCCAGTGGGATATACCGGTGAAAATGGTAGTGTTCCAGAACAACCGTCTGGGCATGGTGCACGAGCATCAGTTCCTTTTGTACAAATCGAATTACCAGGCGGTAACTCTTGACGGCAGCCCGGATTTTAAAAAGCTGGCCGAGGCCTACGGCATTGCCGCAGGCAATATCAGCGAAAATTCGCAGATAGATAAGGGCATAGCGGAGATGATGGCTGACGACAGATCGTATCTGCTTGTTGTAAGCGTAGATCCGTTTGAACCTACCGGCGACGCTCTCAACGAGAAATATCTTCCCAAGAAGGAGGATGAGGCGAAATGACAGAAAGATATACACTTTCGGTGCTGGTGGAAAACCACGCGGGCGTACTTTCCAAGGTCGTGGGGCTTTTCAGCCGCCGCGGCTTCAACATACACTCGCTGGCTGTGGGTACAACGCAGGACGCCGGCATCTCCCGTATAACGATCGAGGTCAACGGGGATGCGAGCACCGTTGAGCAGGTATCCAAGCAGCTGGGGAAGCTGGTGGATGTTATAAAGATCAAAACGCTGCGTGATGAGGAGATCGTAAAGCGCGGCCTGATGCTTATAAAGGTCAGGGCCACTCCCAAAAACCGCAACGAGATAATCGAGATAACAAACATCTTCCGCGCCAATATCATCGATCTGTCGGCCAATACCGTCACGATAGAGATAACCGGCGCCAACAGAAAAATAGAAGCCTTTATCGACCTTATGCAGCCGTTCGGTATCGAAGAGATAGCCAAAACAGGCATGACGGCTCTGGAGAGAGGCTCAAACACATTAAAAGCAGAGAAATAACCCCTTGCGGGTTATTCCCATAAAACTTCAATTTAAAGAAAGAGGTAATGAAAAATGGCAAACATCTATTATGAAAGCGACTGCAACCTGGGTCTTTTGAACGGAAAGACCGTTGCTATCATCGGTTTCGGCAGCCAGGGTCATGCTCATGCCGAAAACCTCAAGGATAGCGGCGTAAACGTTGTAGTAGGTCTTTACGAGGGCTCCAAGTCGAAGGCTAAGGCTGAGGCTTACGGCCTTAAGGTAATGAGCGTTGCCGATGCGGCCAAGGCTGCCGACATCATCATGATGCTCGTTCCCGACGAGAGACAGGCGCAGATATATGAGGAAAGCATCAAGGACAACCTCTGTGAGGGTAAGACTTTGGCCTTTGCTCACGGCTTCAACATCCACTTCGGTCAGATCAAGCCGCCGGCAGACGTTGACGTTATAATGATCGCTCCCAAAGGACCGGGTCACACCGTTCGTTCGGAGTACCTGGCAGGCAAGGGCGTTCCCTGCCTTATCGCTATCCATCAGGATGCTTCGGGCAAGGCTCTGGAGAACGGCCTGGCTTACGCTGCCGGTATCGGCGGCGCCAGAGCTGCTGTGCTTGAGACAACGTTCCAGTGCGAGACCGAGACTGACCTCTTCGGCGAGCAGGCTGTTCTGTGCGGCGGCGTAACGCAGCTGATGCAGGCCGGCTTTGAGACTCTCGTTGAGGCCGGATACGATCCGAGAAACGCTTACTTTGAGTGTATCCACGAGATGAAGCTGATAGTTGACCTCATCTATGAGGGCGGTTTCTCCAGAATGAGATACTCCATCTCCGATACAGCTGAATTTGGCGATTACGAGACAGGCAAGAGGATAATCACCGACGAGACCAAGAAGGAAATGAAGAAGGTCCTCGAAGAGATCCAGGACGGCACCTTCGCCAACAAATGGCTCAACGAGAACAAGCTCAACAGACCTCATTTCAACGCTACGCGCCGCATCAAGTCGGAGCATCAGCTGGAAAAGGTGGGCCAGGAGATCCGTTCCTTCTACAGCTGGAACAAGGAAGACTAAGCCTAACAAAGACAACAAGGCCGCCCCGCGTTTTACGGAGCGGTCTTTTCTGTTTAAGGCAACATATAACGGGAGGACAAAATGGCAATATACGAGCTTGCTCTTTTCTTTATAATATATTCAATACTCGGCTGGTGCGCGGAGGTCGTGTTCCACACGCTGACCTGCGGTGATTTTTCCAACCGCGGATTCCTAAACGGCCCCGTCTGCCCTATTTACGGAGCCGGTATGGTGCTCATCATCATTTGCTTGGAACCGCTGATGGACGAAAGCTGGATAGTGGTATTTATAGGCTCCTTCTTATTGACGACAATTTTGGAATTACTTACGGGTCTGGCTCTTGATAAGCTGTTCCATCAACGCTGGTGGGACTACAGCGGCGAGCCGTTCAGCATCGGCGGCTACATATGCCTGCGGTTTTCGCTCTGCTGGGGATTTGCGGGCTTATTCATAATGTATTTCGTTCATCCGCCGATAGCGCATTTCGTACGGTGGCTGCCGCAATGGCTGGGCTGGACGCTTATCATCGTTATCGGCGTTTTGTACATTATCGACGCGGCCGCCACCGTGCGCGCTATGCTCAGCCTCAATACGCGTATCCGCTCCCTCGAGGAGACTGCCGCCCGGCTGCGCGAGCTGTCCGACGATGTCGGCGAACGGCTGCACGAGAAAGCCTCCGATCTTGCGGAAAAGGCGCGCGAGTTTAAGGAGCGTCCCCAGGTGAAGGAAAACCTGGAGAAAAAGGCCGCTGAATATGAGCGGCTGAAAAAGCGGTACGAGGAGCTGATCAAGGATCGCCCCCGCACGCAGACCAGGCTGCTGCGCGTATTCCCCAAAGCGCGGTCCTCACGCTATTCCGAGGGTCTGGAACGGCTGAAAAAATCGCTTACGGAAAAGCGGAAGAAATAAACGCCGGCTATTAGGGATCGTCCGCACTTTTGCGGGCTATTGAGCGATCAGCTGTACAAAAATCCTGCAAGGGCTGTAAAGACCGATGTCAGGCCACCGAACGGCCGATGCGTTTTTTTCAAGCCCTTGCCTTTATCTGCGCAAAAAACTGCCAAATCGGCCATATCAAATCCCTCGCTTAGCGTCATAATTCCACAAAATTCACCGATCGCGGGGACAATTTGCAAAAAATCGGTTGTAAAAAACGTCAAATCGTGATATCATATATTGAACGAAAAATTCTATCATGGAGTGAATTTTAATGACAGACAGAAAAAATATCAGGAATATAGCGATAATCGCCCACGTTGACCACGGTAAGACTACTCTGGTCGACGCAATGCTTGCCCAGAGCGGGACGTTCCGCGAAAATGAGCAGGTGGACGAACGGGCGATGGATTCCAACGACCTCGAGCGTGAGCGCGGCATTACGATCCTGGCCAAGAACACCTCCCTTGAATACAAGGGCGTAAAGATAAATATCATCGACACCCCGGGACATGCCGATTTCGGCGGCGAGGTAGAGCGCGGGCTGGAAATGGTAGACGGCGTTCTCCTGCTGGTGGACGCCTTCGAGGGCTGTATGCCGCAGACGCGGTTCGTGCTGTCCAAAGCGTTAGAGATGGATCTGCAGCCGATAATCGTCGTCAACAAAGTCGACAGACCCAACGCCCGTCCCTATGAGGTCGTAGACGAGGTATTGGAGCTGTTTTTGGAGCTGGGAGCTACCGATGAGCAGCTGGATACTCCGGTGATCTACGCCTCCGGCCGCGATGGCTGGGCAACGGCGGAATATAACCCCGAGCATCCCAACGAGGATCTGACGGAGCTTTTCGAGCTGATAGTAAACGCTATCCCCTGCCCCGACTGCGAGGACGAGGGGCCGTTCCAGATGCTGGTATCGAATATCGATTATGACGAATATACAGGCCGTATCGCCGTGGGCAAGATCCAGCGCGGCAAGATCACCGTCAATATGCCCCTGGCAGTCTGCCGCGATGACGGGCAGATCCTGCGCGGCAAGGCAACTAAGCTCTACTGCTTCCAGGGCTTGAAAAAGGTCCCGGTGGAGGAGGTCGGCACCGGCGATGTGGTCGCCATCTCCGGCCTTTCCGATATAAATATCGGCAATACCGTCTGCGATCCGCAATCTCCGGAGCCGCTTGATTTCATCAAGATAGACGAGCCGGTGCTTTCAATGACGTTTTCGGTAAACGATTCCCCGTTTGCCGGACAGGACGGCAAATATGTGACCTCCCGTCATCTGCGGGACAGGCTGTTTAGGGAGCTTGACTCTAATGTGGCCTTGAGAGTCGAGGAGACCGACTCGACCGAAGCCTTTACCGTATCGGGACGGGGAGAGCTGCATCTGTCGGTGCTTATCGAAAATATGCGCCGCGAGGGCTACGAGTTCCAGGTATCTAACCCGGTTGTTATCTATAAGGAGATAGACGGCGTCAAATGCGAGCCGATTGAACGGCTGACGGTTGACGTTCCCGAAGAATATACGGGAGCGGTCATGGACAGCGTTATCCAGCGCCGGGGTGAGATGACGAATATGTCTCCCACTACCCAGAATTATACGCGGCTGGAATTTCTGATCCCCTCCCGCGGACTTATCGGCTACCGTTCGGAGCTTTTGACCCAGACCAAGGGTACGGGCATAATCAACAGCATACTGGAGGGCTACGAGCCGTACAAGGGCGACTTCCACGGCCGCAGCAGGGGCGCGCTCATTGCCTGGGAGGACGGCGAGAGCGTCACCTACGGCCTTTACAACGCCCAGGAACGGGGCACCCTGTTCATCGGCCCCGGCGTCAAGGTATACGAAGGGATGATCGTGGGCGAGAATGCCCGGCTTGAGGATGTAGTCGTGAACGTCTGCAAGAAAAAGCATATCACCAACACCCGCGCCTCCGGCTCCGACGACGCCCTAAGGCTGGTTCCTCCCCGTCAGATGAGCCTTGAGCAATGTCTCGATTTCATCGCCGATGATGAGCTTTTGGAGGTAACCCCTCACAATCTGCGCATGAGGAAACGCATTTTGAAAACAGATCTGCGCGCTAAAGCGAGAAATAAAAAATAAATGCGAAAAACGCTTGAATTTGTGATATATCTATGATATAATAATGAAGTTAATCACAGAGGACAGGCCGCGGCCGTCCTGAGGAAAGGGGAATTATCTCGTGGAGGAAGAAACAGAGATATCATTAGTTGATATGGCGGCTGCGCTTTTGCGGCGTTGGAAGCTGATAGTCCTGTGCGCCGTAGCGGGAGCGATATGCGCGTTTTCGTTTACGGAGATATTTATCGCACCGACCTACCAGTCCGGCGGCTTGTTATACGTAAGCAACACTCAGCTCAAGTCGCAGCAGGCGGAAATATCCGCCCAACAGCAGCAGGCGGCCTACAATTTGGTCGTGACGTATTCGGAGATATTGAAGAGTGAAACGTTCACTACTATCGTTGCCGAGGATCTGGGAGGAGCAGTCACCCCGGCCGAGGTCGAAAACATGGTGACGTATGAGGCCGTAGGGGAGACGGAGCTTATGCAGGTAAGCGTTATCAGCACCGATCCCACGATCGCCTACGAGGTGGCCAGAAGCGTTATCGCCAATGCGCCGGGCTTTCTTACCGGCATTGCCGGCGGCGAGGTGACGGAGATCGATAACGCCAAAGAGCCGACCGCTCCTATAGGCCCGAGCACTATGAAGAATACGGCCATAGGCGTACTTGGCGGACTGGTCATAGGCGTTATGCTGGCAGTATTATTGCACATTCTCGATACGAGGGTGCGTTCCGGCGAGGAGCTGGCGGAAAAATACGGTATCCCCGTGCTGGGAGAGATACCGGGCTGGGATACGCTGATGAAAGGGGGTACAGCCGATGAAAACGGACAGGATAAAAAATAAGATATTAAACGAGAAGCCGCACAATTACCGCACGATACTCGATGAGAATACACCGTTTGCGATAACCGAGGCTTACAAGACCGTAAGAACGAATATAATATTCGCTCTGGCAGATAAAAAATCTTCCAAGTCTATAATAATCACCGGGGCCGGACGTTCGGATGGCAAGAGCACCTCCTGCGTAAATCTGGCAATAACGTTTGCGGAGCTGGGCGAAAAGGTGATAGTCCTCGACTGTGACCTGCGCCGTCCGAATATCCATAAAAAATTCGCAACGAAAAACACCAAGGGCGTATCGGATCTTTTAGCGGGTCTATGCACCGCTAAGGAGGTCATCCGCCGGAGCGAGAAATACGGGGTGGATTTCATCCCCGCAGGCAAGACGCCGCCCAACCCGGCAGAGCTTTTATCGATGCCGGCTATGGATGAGCTATTATCGTCCCTTTCGCAGCAGTACGACTACATCTTCCTGGATACGCCGCCGGTGAATCTGGTAACGGATGCGGCCGTGCTTTCCAAGAAGGCTGACGGGGTGATCTTCGTTGTACGCGAAAACTTCGCCACCAAGGAAGAGGTCGACGGAGCGGTCAAGGCGCTTAAATTCGCCGGCTCCCGCATACTCGGATTCCTGATGAACGATGTGGAGCTGAAAGCGATAGGGCGTAAGCGTTACAAATATGATTACCAATACGGCTACGGCACACAGCCGAAGCAGGCCGGGGATACGGATAAGAAATAAAAAAACACCGTTTGCAATCTTTGCCGGTTGCAAACGGTGTTTTTTTATGCAGGCAGGGGTCTTACTCCTAGGCCATACGTATCGTCTTTATCACCTGCGGCTCTATTGGGGCGTCCTGCATATCGGTCTTAACAGCGGCGATCGCATCCACAACGTCCATGCCTGACGTAACCCGGCCGAAAGCCGCATACTGCCCGTCCAGATGCGGGGCGTCCTTATGCATGATGAAGAACTGGCTGGAAGCCGAGTTGGGGAACATCGTCCTTGCCATCGACAGCACTCCCCGCTCATGTTTTAAGGGATTGGGAAAGCCGTTTGTATCAAATTCGCCCTTGATGGACTGGGCGCGGCGCATTTTGCCGTCCTTATCCATGCCGCCGCCCTGGATCATGAAGCCTTCTATGACCCTATGGAACACCAGGCCGTCAAAGAAGCCTTCCTTTATCAGCGATACAAAATTTTCTACCGTCTTGGGAGCGGTCTCGGGATAAAGCTCTGCTTCGATAAGGCCGCCGTTCTCCATTTCTATCACGATATTCATTCTGCGCTTGCCTCCCCGATAGTTATCGTCTCGATCACCGGCGGATCCACCGGCACATCCTGCATCGTCTGGCTAACGTCATGCGTCTCTACCGCCGAAAGCTCCTCTACCACGGCCAGGCTTTCCTGGTCGGTAACACGGCCGAACGCTGCATACTGGCCGTCAAGCAAGGGCTGGTAGGAATCCATGATGAAGAACTGGCTGGAGCCGGAATCCATGCTGGCCATCGTGCGCGCCATCGACACCACGCCGGTCATATGCGGCAGGTCGTTCTGCACGCCGTTGGCGGCAAATTCGCCTTTTATCGGCTCGGCCTCCTTCTGATTAAGCTCTGCGTCAAAGCCGCCGCCCTGGATCATGAAATCATCGATTATGCGGTGGAAAATAAGCCCATCGTAGAAGCCGCTCTCGGCCAGGTTTATGAAATTCTCCACCGTTATCGGCGCCAGGTTGGGATATAGATCCATCTTTATCTCCCGACCGTCCGCCAAATGGATAACGGCCGGTATCGCCCCTTCCAAAGCGCCCGAGGACTGCAAACGCGAGATGTTGGTAGCCTCTGTCGGCACGGGCGTAGGAGCGGGCGTTGTCTCGGGAGCGGCCTTATTGGAGCAGCCGCAGCCTGAAGCGGCAGCTACAAGTCCCGCTGCAAGTATGCCTGTTATTACCAGTTTTATGTTTTTTTTCACTCTGTATCGTTCCTTTCCTGATTGTCATAGTTTTATTGAACGGCAGCAAGAAATGATGCGGCCATGATCGCCGCCAAAGCGGCAAATCTCCGGCCCTTCTTATTCTTCTGCATCCTCCTCGCCGTCCTCCTCCGTCACCTCGGCGCGGGCTATCGAGACCACCTGCACTCCTTCGTCAAGGCGCATCAGCTTCACGCCCTGGGTCTGACGCGAATAGGTGCTTATCTCCCGCGAATGCATACGTATCACTATGCCGTCGGAGGTGACAAGCATTATATCATCGCGGTCGGTGACCGCTTTCATTCCCGCCAATTTGCCGGTCTTTTCGGTTATCTTATACGTGTAGATGCCTTTGCCGCCGCGCTGCTGCAGGCGGTATTCCTCAAGCGGTGTTTTTTTGCCGTAACCGTTTTCGGTAACGATCAAAAGCTGCGAATCCTCCCTGGCAACGCTTGCCCCGATAACGAAATCGCCCGGCGAAAGCTTTATCGCTCTTACGCCTCTGGCCGTCCTGCCCATCGGGCGCACATCCGTCTCCGGGAAGCGTACCGCCATGCCGTCATGGGTAGCGATTATGATATGCTGGGTATTATCCGTTATCTTTACCCGGATAAGCTCATCGCCCTCGGCAAGCTCTATCGCCCGCAGGCCGTTGGTGCGTATACGGGAAAAATCCGTCAGATCCGTCTTTTTGATCGTACCGTTCTTGGTGACGAAGGTGAGGAACTTTCCTTCAGCAAATTCCTGCACCGGTATCATCGCCGTCACCTTTTCCCCGTTTTCTATGGGCAAAAGCTGCACGATCGGCATACCGACGGCCGTGCGGCTCTTCTCCGGTATCTGGTAACCCTTAAGCTGGTAAACCACTCCGCGCGTGGTGAAAAAGAGGATATTGCTGTGAGTGGTGGTCGTGAAAATATGCTCCACGAAATCCTCCTCGCGCGTCGTAAGCCCGGTTATCCCGCGTCCGCCGCGTCTTTGCGAATGGTAGGTATCAACGGGGACGCGCTTTACATAGCCGCGGTTGGTGAGAGTTACCACCACGTCCTCCTCTTCGATGAGATCCTCGATATCCAGCTCATCGGTGACCATCGTTATCTCGGTGCGGCGGTCATCGCCGTAGCGGTCACGTATGCGGATAAGATCCGTCTTTATAATTTCCAGCACCTGGGAATGATCTGCCAGTATCCCCCGGAACCGTTCGATATCGGCCATCGTCTTTTTATAGTCATCCTCTATCTTGTCGCGCTCAAGGCCGGTGAGCCTTCCCAGAGTCATCTGCACGATAGCCGTTGCCTGCACCTCTGTGAGAGAGAACCTCTCAATAAGGTTTTCCTTAGCCGCAGCCACAGACGCAGAACCGCGAATGATATGCACTACCTCGTCAATATTATCGATCGCGATACGGTATCCTTCAAGGATATGCGCGTGCTCCTCGGCCTTTTTCAGGTCGTATCTGGTACGCCGTTCGATAACGTCAACCTGATGGTCGATATAGCAGTCAAGCATCTCCCGCAGATTCAATATCTTTGGCTGATTATCGACCAGGGCCAGCATTATCATGCCGTATGTTTCCTGCATCTGCGTGTATTTATATAGGTTATTGAGCACGATATGCGGATCAGCGTTCTGCTTTATATTGATTATAAAATTTATCTTATCCGAGGAGGTATCCTTTGTCGAGGATATGCCGTCCAGCTTGCCATCGCGCATAAGCTCGTTTATGTGCCGCTCCATGCGCAGCTTATTGACCTGATACGGTATTTCGGTGACAACGATCCGGCTGCGGCCGTTCTCCAGCTCCTCTATCTCCGCTTTGGCGCGCACCACTATCTTCCCGCGGCCGGTCGCATAGGCGCGGCGGATACCGCTTTTGCCCATTATGATGCCGCCGGTCGGGAAATCCGGCCCCTGGATATAGTTCATTATCTCCTCAAGCGTTATATCCGGGTCGTCTATTATAGCGATTATGGCATCGATAGTCTCCCGCAGGTTATGCGGCGGTATCTTGGTCGCCATACCAACGGCTATGCCCTCGGAGCCGTTCACCAGCAGATTGGGGAATCGCGATGGCAGCACCGCCGGCTCCTTTAAGCTGTCGTCAAAGTTGGAGACGAAATCGACCGTTTCCTTGCCGATATCCGACAGCATCTCCGCCGCCAGTCTCGACATCTTCGCCTCGGTGTATCTGTAAGCCGCCGGAGGGTCGCCGTCTATCGAGCCGAAGTTACCCTTGCCCTGTACCAGCGGGTACCTCAGCGAGAAATCCTGCCCCAGCCGCACCATGGCGTCGTATACGGATGCATCGCCGTGCGGATGGTATTTACCCAGCACAGAACCTACCGTAGTGGCGGATTTTCTAAAATCATTCTCGTACGTCAGGTTGGCCTCGAACATATCGTAGAGTATACGGCGGTGCACAGGCTTTAAGCCGTCCCGCACGTCCGGCAGGGCGCGGCTTATTATAACGCTCATCGCGTAGGCTATATATGATCTCTGCATCTGGTCGTTAAGACCGACGTCTACTATCTTTTGGTTTTGCAGAGATTCCAAATTGACGTCTTCATCATTGGTTTTTCTCGCCATAGGCCAAAACCTCCTAAATACATAAAATTAGACGCTCATTTTTTAGCATTACAACAATAATTATACCACATTTTTCATAAAATTGCAAGGATAATTCGCGCATTTTCCCCCTTACTTTCGCAAAAAAGAATCAAAAATCCTTTGACAATAGGGTGGATTTGTAATATAATAAAGATACGGTCATACACCGTGAATCGAAGCCCGAAAGGAATCAAACAGACACGATGGAAAACAATCTCATAGACGAAATTCTAAACGATATAACAAGAGCGCACCGCATAGTCGTAAAGGTCGGCACCTCCACGCTCACCTATGATACAGGCAAGATGAACCTAAAACGCATGGACCGGCTGGCGATGGTGCTCTCCGACCTGCACAACCAGGGCCGGGAGATAATCCTCGTCTCCTCCGGCTCTATCGGTATAGCCGTGGGCAAGCTCGGCCTTAAGGAAAAGCCGACCGTGATACGCGAACGGCAGGCGGCGGCGGCCGTCGGCCAGTGCGAGCTGATGTTCGTTTACGACAAGCTGTTCTCGGACTACAACAACACCGTAGCCCAGATACTCCTGACCGGCGAGGACATCTCCATACCGCGGCGTAAGCGCAATATCCAAAATACGATAAATACTCTGCTTGATATGGGTATTATCCCCATTGTCAACGAAAATGATACCGTAGCCCTGGAAGAGATAGGCATCGGCGATAACGATAACCTCTCGGCCTCGGTGGCGGAGATGGTGGACGCCGACCTTCTGGTGCTGTTTTCGGATATAGACGGCCTTTACGACCGCGATCCGCATAATGACCCCAACGCCCGGCTGATGCCGGTGGTGTTCGATATCGACAAGGTCTGCGGCATGGCCGGGGGCGCTGCCTCCCGCCAGGGCACAGGCGGCATGGTAACGAAGCTCGAGGCGGCCAGAAGAGCTGTCAACGCCGGCATCCACATGGTGATAACCAACCGCGACAGCATAGAACATCTTTACGAAATACTTGACGGGCAGCAGGTAGGTACGCTGTTCGTTTCCAAGAATTTTCACCCTGATAAGGAGGAGGAATAAAATGGAGTTACAGGAAAAATGCGAAAGAGCAAAACAGGCTTCGTTTGCGCTGTCCTCAGTGGGGACAGACTTAAAAAACAAGGCTCTTCTGGCGATGGCTGACGGCCTTGTTGAATGCGCCGGGGAGATCCTCGCCGCCAACGCCCTTGATCTGGAAAACGGCGAAAAGAAGGGGACGCGCAAGGCGATGATGGACAGGCTGCGCCTTTCTGAGGAACGCATCGCCGGGATAGCCGAGGGAGTGCGCCAGGTGGCCTCTCTTCCCGATCCCATCGGCGAGGTCATAAAAATGTGGAAGCGTCCCAACGGCCTTTCGATAGGTCAGAAAAGAGTGCCTATGGGCGTTATCGCCATCATCTACGAGGCGCGGCCGAACGTTACCGCCGATGCGGTATCGCTGTGCCTTAAGACCTCTAACGCCGTAATACTTCGCGGCGGCAGCGAGGCGATACATTCCAACACGGCGATCATGCGCGTAATGCAGCGTTACGCCTACGCGGCCGGCATCCCCGAGGGCAGCATGGATATCCTCGAGGACACCTCCCGGGAGACGGCGACAAAGCTGATGCAGATGAACGGCTACATAGACCTTTTGATCCCGCGCGGCGGCAAAGGACTTATCCGTTCGGTAGTGGAGAATGCCACCGTGCCGGTGGTGGAGACTGCCGCCGGCAACTGCCACGTATACGTAGACCGCTGGGCGGACATGGAAATGGCCAAAAGCATCGTCCTCAACGCCAAGGTACAGCGTCCTTCCGTCTGCAACTCCGCCGAAACGCTGCTGATAGACGAGATGATAGCCCCCAAATTCGTGCCCATGATATTCGACGCTCTCAAGGAAAAGGGCGTAGAGCTGCGCGGCTGTGAGAAATGCGCCGCCTACGACACCGGTATGAAAGCCGCCGATGAGGAGGATTGGTATACCGAATACAACGACTATATCATGGCCGTGAAAATAGTGAAGGATGTTGACGAGGCGATAGAGCATATCAACAAGTACAACACCAAGCATTCAGAGGCTATAGTGACCGAAAACTACACCAACGCCCAGAAATTCCTCGATCTAGTGGACGCAGCGGCCGTTTACGTAAACGCTTCCACAAGGTTTACTGACGGCTTCGAGTTCGGCTTCGGTGCGGAGATCGGCATAAGCACCCAAAAAATGCACGCCCGCGGCCCCATGGGGCTGGAAGCGCTGACCTCGATGAAATATATCGTCTACGGCAACGGACAGATACGCGAATAATATAACAAAGCCGCCTGCATACCGGGGGATATCCCCTGATACAGGCGGCTTTGTCTTTCATAAAAGAGCCGAAAATACATGACCTATACTATCTGCGGCCGGTAATCACGAAGCCAGAAATTCACCTGCAAAATATACCCCAAAAACTGCGGCCCGGCCATCAGCTGGCCGAAGAACGGCTTGCCGTAATCGAACGGCTGTGTACAGGCGTCCTCTATGCGCTTTTTATCCATTATCGAAAGCACCGGCGCATTGGGGTCGGCTATCGTATCCAGGAGCATTTGCCGCACGGCCTTTTCATAGGCCGGGTTATGCGTTTTCGGATAGGGGCTTTTTTTGCGGAAGAGCACATCGTCCGGCAGTATCCCCCGCATAGCCTCGCGCAGGATATTCTTTGACACATTGCCCCGGTTTTTCATCTCCCAGGGGATATTCCACACGTACTCCACCAGGCGGTGATCGCAAAACGGCACCCTGACCTCCAGCCCCGAAGCCATCGACATTCTGTCCTTGCGGTCTAAAAGATTGGTCATGAACCAGTTGAGATTGAGCCATGATATCTCCCGGCGGCGCGCCTCCTCCGGGCTGTCGCTTGCAAGACGCGGCGTATTTTCAACGGATTCCTTATACCTCATTTTGGAATACCCGTCAAGGTCAAGCGTTTTTTCAACCTCCGGCTTTAGCACGCTGTTTCTTATGCTCATATCGTAGCACCAGGGAAAGGCGTCCCTGGCAAAGGCCTTCGGATCGCGGAACCACGGATAGCCGCCGAATATCTCGTCAGAGCATTCGCCCGAGAGCACCACCGTATGGCGTTTTTTCACCTCGCGGCAAAAATACAAAAGCGAAGCGTCCACGTCCGCCATTCCCGGCAGATCCTTGGCCAGGAGAGCTTCCTCCAAAAGTGCGGTCAGCATCGCTGTCGGGCATTCGAGCCTTGTGTGATCTGTGCCAAATTCCGCCGCCATCCGCTCCGCCCACGGCTCATCGCCGTCCGGCTGGAAGGCGGTGGCATGAAAATACTTGCTGTTGTCCTCATAATCGAAGGAATACGTTGACAGCTGCCTGCCGTTTTTCTCCATCTCCATCGATGCCACGGCCGTTATCGCGCTCGAATCAAGCCCGCCCGAAAGGAACGTCGCCGTCGGCACATCGGACACCAGCTGCCTCCTGACCGCATCGCAGAACAAATACCGCGTCTTGGCGATAGTATCCGCATAGCTGTCGGTATGCTCCCGGCTCTCCAGCTGCCAGTACCGCTTTTTCTGCACTCCGCGCCGCGACACCACCGCCATTTCCGCCGGCTTTAGCTCCCGCAGACCCCAGAATACGCCTTCTCCAGCCGTCCTTGCCGGGCTTATGCCCAAAAGCTCCCGCAGCCCCGTTATATCGACCGCCGTCCGCACGCCGGGGCAGGCCAGTATCCCTTTTTGCTCAGAGGCGAAGATAAATCGGTCGCCGTCCTCGCTGTAAAACAGGGGCTTGACGCCGAAACGGTCGCGGCACAGCACGGCCTGCTGACGCATCGAATCCCAAATGCACAGCCCGAATATCCCGTTTAAGCGAGTCACAAATCCCTCGCCGAAATGGATATACGCCATCAGCACGACCTCCGTATCGGAAGCAGTGGTAAAATCATATCCCCGTCTTATAAGCTCCCGCCGCAGCTCAGCCGTGTTGTACAGCTCGCCGTTGTAAACGATGACGAACTCATACCCCGACACTATCCGGTGCATCGGCTGCTTGCCGCCTGCGGGATCTATGACCGCCAGCCTTGTGTGCGCAAGGGCGGCGTGCTCCCCCACCCATTCGCGGGCGTCATCAGGGCCGCGGCTATGCATCCTATCGCACATCCTCCGCACGTCCTCCCGGTGACGGGCCGGGTCGGCTGTGAATCGTTCCTTGAAATTTATATATCCGGCAATTCCGCACATTTTATCAGTCCTCCCCTATGATTTTGCTATTATTATATGACAGGGAAGGCGTTTTTGATACGGCGGCCTTAATTTTCCTTTATGCTCAGCTCTATCGCCGTTGCCAGCTGGTCGGGGCAGGAGGTGCCGCGTCCGGAGCAGTCGGTGCCCTTGAGCCTTCTTACGACCTCCTCGGCGCGCATCCCTTCCACGAGCTTGGCGATACCCTGGGTATTGCCGTTACAGCCGCGTGTAAAACGCACGTTGTGAACAACGCCGTTTTCAATATCGAAGTCTATCATCGTGGAGCAAGTCCCTCTCGTTCTGTATGTGTAGTGCATAAAATTTCCTCCTTAGAGCTCTTCTATAAAATGATTCGAATATTTATTCCAGTATTCCATATACACCCTGTCCTCATTGCCGTCAAGGTTCAGCTGGTACAGCCTGAACACCACCGGGAAATTTTTCGGCTGCCACTGCTCCTCGTAGGAATAGCAATACCTCATGCCGATCTTCCTCATGACTGCGCCGCTTGCCGGGTTATTCACATCGTGCGTTGCCGTTATATAGGGCACGCCGTCCTTTTTCAGCCGCTGTGCGACTGCCGATGCCGCTTCGGCCGTTATTCCCTGCCGCCACAGCCGGGGGATCAGCCCGTAGCCCATATCGCGGCTGGGGCTTGCCATATTCACCTGCACGTAGCCGACAGCCTTATTATCGTCCTTCAAGCAGACGGCATATCTGTAACCGGTGCGGTTATTGCGGTAAAAATCGAGGAATTTGCTTTTAAGATACAGCTTTGCCTCTTCAATATCCTTCAGCGGAAACATCGGCAGGAACCTATTGACCTCGGTATCGGAAAAGATAGCAAAAAACTCGTTTATATCCTCCCCGCAAAACCGCCTTAATATCAGCCGTTCTGTTTCCAGATACGGCGTATTTTCCTGTAACATCGTGTCCTCCTCTATTCAACATAGGCATATTCGCCCATGAAAAGTATCTCGCCGTTCGTATCGTCCTTTATCACGAAGGTAAAGGGCTTGTTATATTTTATCTCCACCGGCTCCGGCGGCAGGGATGAGCCGGCCATTCCCACAGCTGTCACCGCAGCCGCCTCTGTGCCCTCTTCATCTACGTCTATGTACGTTTTATGCAGCACGTCCGTTATATTCATCTTACCGCGGGAGAACATCGGCGAAAAATCAGCGCTCATCCCGAACGCTTGCTCTATACCCATCTTTTTGAGCGTGTCGCCCAGCTCCGTCTCGTATTCCACGCGGAATTTGGGCATCGAAAACTCGACAAAGGTGTTTTCAAGCTCATCGTCAGACAGCAATATTTCCTCCGGGCTGTACTCCCCGTCAGCTGTTAAAAGATACATGCTGATAGGCATTCTTGCCGCATTCCCCGCATCGAGGGCGTAGGGAAGTCTCGTCACGCGCACGCCGTCTATCTCCCCCGTCTGCATCCAGTCGGTCTTGTTCATGAAATCGACTGTCTGCTCAACGCCGTCCCTGTCGGTGAATATCCCCGGCGATGTATTGCCCGGGTTGAATTCGTTCTGCCAGCGGCCGCGGAAGTAGACCGCGTTTACCAGCATCGCCCAGAAATCGCTGTCCTCAGAAACTATCTCCCCGATACGGCCGCCGGTAGCCTCACTCACCCAGCCGTTTATCTCCCCCACGGTCGCGTCTGTCACCTCGCCGGTACGAGCGTCCATTATGCTGCGCATGTTTTCGCTGTAATCCTCCGAAAAGCGCATGTCTGTGCGGTCGGTGTTTATCCACAGCGAATTGGCGACATTGAGCTTTAAAAGCTCCGAGTAAGCGTAATTGTCAAGCATTATCCGCACCGTATCGTTATACTTCTCAAGCCCCGCTTCACCGGCGATATTCAAAGCATCGATGATTTCTGCGCGCGTATCACCCGCAGCCCCGTTTGCCGCCATCAAAAGCGACAGCTTGACCGAAAACGGGGAGAACGTGTAATTCCTGTCCTCAGGCATATAATAATTCAGCTTGTCGGCAAACGTCATATAGGCCGTATCGTCATCTTTGGCGATATCGAAAAGGCGCACCATTGTCGCTATCGACTGTTCTGTCGTGTAGCTGCCCTGCGGGTCGAACGCGTTTTCCCCGACGCCCGTCATCACGCCGAGGTTGGCGGCTGTCTGCACGCTCTCTTCCGCCCAGGCGGAAATCTCGCCCGCGTCAGAAAAATCATAGTATACCTCGTGATGCGGTATCTCCAGATAAGCGGCAATGCGGCAGAGCATGGCAGCCGCTTCCTCGCGCGTTATCGTGCCATCGGGATCAAACGTGCCGTCCCCGCGTCCCTCTACGACGCCGAGAGCGGCTATCGCCATAATACGCTCATCATCCGTGTCGGCAAAAACGTCCTCCACCTCGCCTGCGGGCAGCTTTCCGAGGACGTTTAGCATATCATAGGCGAAGATGCAGAATTCCTCCCTTGTCGTCTCCTGCCGCCAAGGATAGGCGCGGTCTTCGATAAGGCCTGCACGCCCGGCTTTTTCTACTTCCTCCTGCGCCCAGGGACTGGGGGCGGCTGAGACGGCAGAGGCGGATATTCCCGATACGGCTGTTACGGCAGTAAGCAATGCTGCGGTAAATTTTTTCATAGGTCATACCTCCCTTTTTCGTTAGCTGTTATCTTTCTATATATAACACTTTTCAGACGGGCAAAAGGTTTCCCGGTTATCTGCCTTTATTATACGATATCCCGCCAAATAAATCAAGAGTGCCCCGAAAAAAATCCAAAACTGCGGGAATTTGTATTGACTATTCGGGAAAATAAATGTATAATTATAATATAGATTTATTTTAGGAGGACAGACCAATGAAATTATTCATCGATACCGCCAACGTGGATTATATCCGCGAAGCAAATGACATGGGCATAATCTGCGGAGTTACCACCAACCCTTCGCTTATCGCCAAGGAAGGCCGCGTATTTGAAGAGGTTGTAAAAGAGATCACAACCATCGTAGACGGCCCCATCAGCGCGGAGGTTATATCCCTTGAAGCCGACAAAATGGTTGAGGAGGCAAAGCCGCTGGCTGCTATCCACCCCAACATCGTTATCAAGATCCCCTTCTGCGCAGAAGGTCTTAAGGCTACCAAGAAATTGAAGGAGCTGGGTATCAAGACGAACGTTACCCTTATCTTCTCGGCGGCGCAGGCGCTGCTGGCAGCAAGGGCGGGCGCTTCCTATGTAAGCCCGTTCCTCGGCAGGCTCGACGACATCGGCTCCGACGGCATGATCCTCATCGAGGACATTGTGGAAATATTCCAGATGCATGAGATCGAAACGGAGATAATCGCCGCTTCGATAAGAAATCCCATCCACGTTATCGAAGCTGCCAAGGCCGGCTGCGATATTGCTACCGTTCCCTACAACGTGCTTATGGGAATGCTCAATCACCCCTTGACTACCTCCGGTATAGAGCGGTTTTTGAAGGACTGGGAGACGGTTCCCAAGAATTAAATCCATACATAACCAAAGACGCCGCCTGTATGCGGCGTCTTTTTATGTTCTTTTTTACCCCTCTGCCAACTGCGCTTTATACCTCGTCCCCCATTCGATCATCGAATCAAGCACCGGCTTTAGGCTGCGGCCGGTATCGGTCAGCGTATATTCCACCCGAGGCGGCACCTCCGCGTAAACCTTGCGCGTCAGAAGCCCGCTCTCCTCCATCGCCCTCAGGTTGGCGGTCAGTACCTTCTGCGAGATAGTGCCCAACGACCGTTTAAGCTCGCCGAACCGTTTGGTGCCCTCGAGAAGGTCGCGGATAATAAGCACCTTCCAGCGGTCGGATATAAGCATCAGCGTCGTTTCCACCGGGCAAGCGGGAAGCTCCTTTTTCATGCCCCTCACTCCTTTCCTACTATAAGTTTACTCCTTTCCCCCTGCTTTGTCAATAGTTTCTTCCGGTAACTATGCCACAAAAAAGTGCTTACTTTACAAAATCGCTCCCAGGCGGTATGATATACTAAAGAGAAACCATCAAGCTACATTGGTTTGTATGGGGAGCCGGAAGCAGGCTGCCCGAATATCAATACTTATCATATGAGGTGACCAAAATGACACAGGACGAACGTCTTTTATATTTGCTCAAATATTTTATGCAGGAAACAGACCGTTACCGCCACTTGAAGATTCCGGAAGGGACGGAGGAAAAAAAGCAGCTGTTGCGGGCGCTGTTCAACGTGCGCGAGCCGCAAGAGGTGCCGGCTCCTGTTCTGCGCGTGCAGGACGAATATTTGCAGGAGGAGATATCGCATCACGGTATCACCAAAGCGTCAGAGCTGCCTTTTATCCGCGGGAGGATATGCCTTTGGCAGGGAGATATCACCACGCTTAACTGCGATGCGATAGTGAACGCCGCCAATTCCGCCCTCCTCGGCTGCTTTGTCCCCAATCACCATTGCATAGACAACGCCATACATACCTATGCCGGGGTGCAGCTGCGGCTGGAATGCAGCCGTATCATGCAAAAGCAGGGCCGCCCGGAGATCACGGGCAGCGCCAAGATCACCGGCGGCTACAACCTTCCCGCGGCGCACGTTATCCATACCGTGGGACCGATAGTCCGCGGCCGCCTTACGGATGAGGACTGCCGCCTTTTGGCCTCCTGCTACACCTCCTGCCTACAGGCAGCTGCCGGGCTTAAATCGGTCGCCTTCTGCTGCATTTCTACCGGGGAGTTCGGCTTCCCCCATGTCAGGGCGGCGGAAATCGCCGTGGAGACTGTCGAGGACTTTTTACACAGCAACGATACATCTATAGAAAGGGTGATATTCAATGTTTTCAAGGATGAGGACAGAGAGATATATGAAAAACTGCTCCGGTAAAATCGAACGGCTCAGGCAGGAGCTGGCGGAGAGGTGATCGCGGCGCAATACCGGAAAAATCAAGAAATTTTGTGATTTTGGGAGTGCAAAAAAAGAGGGGCTGCGGGAATTTCTTCCCACAGCCCCTTTAACTATCGTCCTATGAAACCAATATCTGTAATGCGACCAAATCAGATTCCGGATTAGCCATTTCTATGCTTCTTATGTGGTTGATATTTTCCATCTTAAGCTCGCTGATAAACGCTTCATAATCATCTGCGGACAAGTAATAGTAACCAAATTCCTTCGTTGTGTCTATCTGGTCAAGTAATAGCTTGACCTTGCCCTCATCCTTATCCTTGATATCTATCATCGCTATCTTTGACGCTTTATCTGCCGGCATTGCCCTTCTTTCCGGTTTCTGCGGTTCTGCTCCCATTTTGGGATAACTGTCTGCATCTGCCGTCTGGGTTACCAGAGCTGTCTCATCAACTACATACTGTGCTTCATTTACCGTCAGCGGTATTTCTGTTTGTGGTATCTCTTCGTTTGCTTCTGCCACATTCGTCTCTATCGACGCTACCGCTATACCTACATTAGCTGCTGCATCTTCCCTTACCGCCACTGTTGGTGCAGCCGTTTGTTCAGCCATCCCGGCGGTGATCTGCGGTGCAGGTGTTTCCTCTTTTGCCTCTTGGTTTTGCACCGTTGCCTCTTGTGTCACCGGACGGATGGTCTCTGCCGGAGCTGCTGTTTGCGGCCTTACGGTCGGTCTTACCGTTGCCCGGTTTTCTTTAGTGGTATTCCCTGCCTGGGGCACAGACGCCGTTGTTTGCTCCTCAGCCGGTATATCTGTTGATTCCGGCAGGATATACGGCGTTGGGATCGCTCCTGTATCCTCCATCATTATCTTGGGAACACCGGCCTCGGGAACGGGAGTATTTATGCTTGCATCTGTTATGACTATCCTAGAAGCTGTCGCATCATCCGCTTTCGGATTCAGTATATCGCCATCTATCGCTGTCAGACTTACTATTGCCAGACAGGCCGCCGCTGCCGCTGTATAATACTTCCGGCACACAGCCGCTATCTGCTGGAATCTGCCGATCTTTGGCATTGCTTCTATCTGTTTGATGATGTTTGCTGTAAAATCCTCAGGCGGTTCTATTTCCGGAAGCGCTCTCAGCATAATTGTGAGTTCTTTTACTTCCTGCAGTTCTTTGTTGCAGCGTTCGCATTGGCTGCAATGCTGTTCGATCTCTTTGATCTTCGTCTCGTCCATCCCCTCGAACGGGTAACTCCAGACCAACTCGGAAAATTCCTCACAAGTCATAATACCGGCGCGCCTCCTTTCAAAACATATTTGGGGCAATTACAAAACACTGCTATGTTTTGTAATTGTTTATTGCTATATGAAAGATTTTTATCTCTTTCATTATATTAGACGAAAAATAATCAGAATAGTTCCCTATTTTTCAATAAATTTTTCTTTAACGCCGCCCGCGCTCTTGACAGGCGTGATTTCACGGTTCCCGTAGGGCAGGCCAGCGTTTCGGCTATCTCCTCGTAGCTTAAGCCCTCTATATCGTAGAGAGTTATTATCTGGCGGTATTCGTACCCCAGCTCGGAAAGCGCCTGCCGGACTGCGGCCTGGCGTTCTGACAGCTCGGCGTGCTCCTCGGGCGTCGGCGACTCATCACGAAGCTCCATACGGGGCTTATCCTCATCCGGCTCCTCATCAAGAGGGACTATCTGCGCGCTGCGCTGACGCTTCCTGAGCATATCGGTGCAGACGTTGGCCGTTATCCTGTATATCCAAGTCGATACGGAGGAATGCCCGCGGAACGTGTCCAGGCTGCGGTATATTTTCAGGAATGTTTCCTGCGCCGCGTCATAGGCGTCCTCCCGGTCGGAAAGCATACCATAGGCGATATTTATGACCTTCGTCTGATACAGCTCCACCAGCTGGGAAAATGCTTTTGTATCACCCTTTTTCGAACGCCGCACCAACTCCATTTCGTCCAAGGCATACCCTCCTTCCTCCAAAAATTTACGGCTCTGCTATCTCCGCAAAAGCTCGAGAGTTGTTTAAAATTTCCTTATCCTCTGTTTATACGATTCATATGCGGCGCGGATATCCGCCAAGCAATCTCCGCCGAATTTTTCAATAAAGGCCTTTGCCAGCTCGAATGACACCACAGCCTCCACTACAACGCTGCACGCAGGAACGGCGCACACATCCGAACGCTCCACCGTGGCCTCCCGGGGCGATTTATCATCAAGCTCCACCGTCCTCAGAGGCTTGTAGAGCGTAGGGATCGGCTTCATCGCCGCCCTCACCACGATATCCTCGCCGTTGGACATTCCGCCCTCGATACCGCCGGCATTGTTGGTCTCCCGGAAAAATCCTTCGTTATAGAATATCTCGTCATGCACCTCTGAGCCCGGCCGCCGCGCGGCTTCGAAGCCCAATCCTATTTCCACGCCCTTTATCGCCTGCACGCTCATTACCGCCCCTGCCAAAGCCGCATCCAGCTTACGGTCGTACTGCACAAAGCTGCCCAGTCCCGGCGTCACTCCGCTCGCCCTCACCTCGACTACTCCGCCGCAGGATTCGCCGCGCTTTTTTATATCATCTATATAATCCATTGCCCGCTTTTCCGCCTCCGGATCGCCGAATTTGACCGGCGAATCGGCGATGCGCTCATAAAAGCCCTCTTCTGCCGGATCGGCCGTATCGCTGACGGTCCCGATGCTTACGACACGGCTTTTGACCGTCACGCCAAACTCCTCCAAAAGCTGCCTTACAAGCGCACCGGCCGCCACCCTGGCCGCCGTTTCCCGGGCACTGGCGCGTTCAAGCACGTTGCGCAGATCGCGGTGGTTATACTTCATTCCGCCGGTGAGATCGGCATGGCCGGGACGAGGGCAGATCACAGCGCGTTTGCCGTTGGATTCCTCCGTACCCATTATCTCGCTCCAATTTTCCCAATCGCGATTGGTTATCCTCATGGCGATCGGGCCGCCAAGGCTCACGCCGCCGCGCACTCCCGACAGTATCTCCGCCCGGTCGCGTTCAATAAGCATTCTGCCGCCGCGGCCATAGCCCTTCTGCCTCTCGCCGAGGGCAGCGTTTATCTCGTCAAGGCTTATCTTCACACCTGCCGGAAAGCCCTCCACTATCACTGTCAAGCATTTCCCGTGAGTTTCGCCCGCTGTAAGGTATCTCAACATTTCATTTCTCTCCAATTTTAAATTTTTTAGTCAATTGCGAAACCTTTTCGCAATTGATTTCTGGCTAATGAAGAAAATAAAAGTTCCGTTGATTGGCGGTCTAAAGACCGCTGAAACTTTTATTTTCGCAATTTTTGACGCTTTTTCAGCATTTTTGCTTTGCAAAAACCGGCAGCAAGCTGCCGTCCGCGCCGTCTTGCGCGGTGCGGAGCCGTCAAAAATTGATTGAAATTCGAGGGTTTCACCCTCGAGCTCCCCAGAATAGGGAAATAATTGTAAAACGCTATCGCGTTTTACAATTATCTATTTAAATTTTCCCGTATGCTGTGGGAATACAAATAGTCTCCCTATTTTAATACCATTTTATCATTTTTCAGCCCACTTTGCAATAGAATTTTACTCTTTTTCTCCATAATTAGTAAAATATTTCCCGTATACGCGAAAAAAAGAGCCATGGACTAATGTCCATGACTCTTTATAGCTCGGAATTAGAAGCCCCAAGTTGTGGCGTTCGTCATCGAAGCAGCAAATACCTTATAGATACCAGCCGCTGCCTGAGCTCTCGTTGATACTGCTGTCGGATCAAACAGGTTATCACCGATACCGCTCATCATGTCAGCCTGCTGCATTCTGTATACGGCTGCCTTTGCCCAATCAGAGATCGAAGCATCGTCAGCGTATGTTACAGTAGCTGATGTGGACGGCATTGTTACATGCAGTACATCGTTTGCTCTGAACAGCATGGTTGCCATCTGCTCACGAGTGATGTAATCATCAGGTCCGAACGTTCCGTCACCCATACCGTTTGTGATAGCATACTCCTCAGCTGTTGCTACGTATGTTGCATACCATGCGTCAGCCGATACATCGGAGAATGTAGCCTCGGAACCGCTTACCAGTTCAAGGTCGTACATTTCAACTATCATCTTAACGAGCTGAGCTCTCGTTACGCCCGCATCCGGATCGTACAGGCCATCGCCTACGCCGTTGATGATGTTACGGTTAGCAAGAGCGCTTATAGCCTCTGTTGCCCACGGATGATTTACATCAGAGAATGTAGCCGACGGAAGCTCAACTATTGTGAATGTTCCGGACGTATTGTCAAGAGCTACATACATCGTGTTGTTATCCATGTACGAACGGGTTACGATATTTCCTGCGCTGTCTCTTACAACTACATCATATGCATGTGAAGAAGCCAGCGAGTACGGTACTTTAACCATTACCGGATCGAAACCGTCAAACAGCGTTGTATTTGCACCGTTGACCATTACATTTACAGTAAATGTATTGTTCGAGGTCTTGGACGATGAATAGATCGCTGCTGCGCCGCTTGTGAGCTGACCCTCGCTGAGTTTAACCGGGAAGGCCTGCGTGCCGCCGATAACCGGATTGCCCGGGTTCACAACTGTTGTTGAACCGCCGCCTGTGCTGCCGCCGCCGCCAACGCCGCCGGAACCGCCGCCCGGTCTGATGGTCGAGGTCGTAGCTGTCGGCGTCGGAGCTGCTGTAGCTGTAGCCGTCGGTGTAGCTGTCGGCTCAGTCGTAGGCTCTGTTGTCGGAGCTGTTGACGGAGCTTCCGTAGCCGGTACTTCCGTAGCCGGAGTCGGGTCGATATCAGTGTTGCCGCCTACTGTAGTATCCTTAGTGATTATGATCTTGGATGTTCCTGTACCATCCTCACCTACGTACAGATACTCGTTATCAAGCCACTGCTCACCCTCAGCTGTCTCATAGGTAACTGTTACGTATACCGGTGAAACTGCCTTGGTAGCCTCTGTGTATTTTCCTACATTCAGAGTACCATCGGTTGCGATATATGCTGTTTCTTCTGTTGCTACAAATGCGATTATTGTCTTGTTGGTATCTGCATTGTAACCAACCTCATAACCGCCTACTACAGACAGATCGCCTGTTAAGTCGCCCGGAAGCTCTATCGAGAAGCTCGTTATCTTCTTGTCAGCCTTAAGACCTGTGAAGGTAAGAGTATCTGCATCAAGAGTTATCGGGTCAGTTACGGTCGAATCAACCGATGTTGAAGTCTTACCGCTGATATTTGCCGCTACGTTCATAGCTGCATCGCCGAATACCTTTACAGACAGACCCTTTACATAATCAGCGTCATTACCGGTTGTTGCCAGAGCTTCAACCTCGTCAGCTGTCAGCTCGTTGCCCTCAGAATCAACAACTACCCAGCCTTCGCCGTAAGCAACTTCCGTACCCTCAGAATCGGTTACTGTGAAGTCAACCTTAGCGTTGCCTGTGATGAGGTTTACAGTTTCATCGGTAACGATCTCCGTTATCGGCTTCTGTACAGAAGGAGCTGCTGTAGGCTCTGTTGTCGGCTCACCTGTCGGTTCCGTTGTCGGCTCTGTCGAAGGCTCTGTTGTCGGTTCCGTTGTTGCAGGTGTGCCTACTGTAAATCTCGGATATGCCAGGTCGATGTTCTCGGTGTCGAGTCTATACTCGATCATCGGATTTTCTTCTGTCTGAGTATTTATTATAGCATTCGCATAAGGCATTGAATACTCGCCGTTTGCAAGGTCAGACTTGAGTGTAACTGTAAGCGTTGCCAGCTTAAGCGACTCTCCCTCTTCTACTGTGATATACTGATTTGCATTCATAGCAACAAAGAGGTATACCGCTTCATTATCTGCAACGTTTACGCCGCCGCCAAATGCCAATATATTATTGTCAGATGTATTTTCGAAGCTTACCACTTCGTACTTCTCTGTGTCAATCGGCAAATTGAACTGGATTGTCTGAACTCTTTCAGTTGTGGGTATGTTATCGGCATAGAATTCAAATACTGCCTGATCACCAGCCGTTGCAGGAGCTTCGCCTACAAGTACAGCCGATATAGCGGGCATACCATCGCCCCAATCCGGATCCGGCTCAGCCGTTACTACAGGCTCTTCGCCCTCTACTGTAAAGCTCGGTACTTCTGTGTACAACGCATCATTATCAAGTCTGTACTCAATCATCGGATTTTCTTCTGTCTGAGTATTAATGATTGCGTTTGAATACGGCATTGTGTAATCACCGTTTGCCAAATCAGACTTAAGCGTAACTGTAAGAGTTGCCAACTTAAGCGATGCGCCTTCTTCTACTGTTATGTACTGATTTGCATTCATAGCAACAAAGAGGTATACCGCTTCATTATCTGCAACGTTTACGCCGCCGCCAAATGCCAATGTACCATTGTCAGATGTATTTTCAAAGCTTACTACTTCGTACTTCTCTGTATCAATCGGTAGATTGAACTGTATTGTCTGAACTTTTTCAGTTGTGGGAATGTTGTTAGCATAGAACTCAAATACCGCCTGGTCACCGGCCTTTGCAGGAGCATCGCCTACAAGTACGGCCGATATTGTCGGGTCGGTCTCTGTCGCTGCCAAGTCAACTGTCTGAACAACAGCCTCAGCTGCTGCAACAGCCTTTACCTCGTCAAAGCTGGTCAGATTACCCATAGCCATCTGCGCTATGTAGTTAGCGTCAAGAGCATTTACCAGGCCATCGCCGTTTACGTCAGCTACAGTCGCGCTAACCTCTGCGCCCTCTGCGCCGAGAACTGCATTCATAACAGCCTTTGCGTCGTCAACAGTAACGCCGTCTACACCGTCAACATCGCCCGGGTCTTTTTCCGGTTCGGGAGTCGGCGCCTGTGTCGGCTCTGCCGTCGGGTCTGTCGGCTCTGTAGCTTCGCCGCTGTAAACTACCATGTTATCGATAGTAGCTATTGAACGGTAATTTTCTCCGTCAGCGTTGGAGCTCTGTATAGCCAGCATCGGCAGCTCATTAAGCTGCGAAGCATTATCTCCGGTAGCAACATACTCACCTTTAAGCATCTGCTCACCGTTGATGTATACTCTGAAGGTCTGGTCTGCTGCCAGCTCAAACTTAACGGTCATCCACTCGTCAGCGTTTACATCGATACCGATAACATCCGTACTGTTATCGCCTCTAGTGATTGTTGAACCCAGACCGTCTGTTGTCAGAACAGCCGCTACATTTCTGTATGCGCCCGTTCCGTCACTGCCCTGCTGAGTTCTGTCCTTTAAGAAGTACAGTCTGCCGGCGGTTCCTGCTGTTGACAGCTTAAGAGCGAATTCCATCGTTGCGCTCTCGCCCGTCTGGGTAACATCGATATTATCTGTCAATG
>CAYNRX010000016.1:0-43949 GCA_964399965.1 uncultured Lachnospiraceae bacterium
AGCATTTTTGCTTCGCAAAAATCGGCAGCAAGCTGCCGACCGCGCCATCTTGCGCGGTGCAAAGTCGTCAAAAATTGATTAAAATTCGAGGGTTGCACCCTCGAGCTTCCAAGAATAAGGAAATAATTGTAAAACGCTATCGCGTTTTGCAATTATCTAGATATTTTCATTGTTGACAGGCATATCGCCCTGCTTGCCGGGGCAAGAATTATACGCCCTGCTCCAATTATTATATCACAGTTTTTTTACAAAAATATTAACTATTTACAACAATCACTTGACAAAATCCGCCAAACGAGCAATGTCCGCCGGCTTTTCCAGGATTATATCCGCACCGGCCTCCGAAAGCTCCTCCTGTGTGCGGAAGCCCCAAAGGACGCCCGCCGTCCTCATGCCCGCGTTCTTTCCGGTGAATATATCAACATTCGTGTCGCCTACAAATACGCACTCGCTGCTCTTCACCCCGAACATCTCCGCCAGAAGCAGCGCGCCGTCAGGAGCCGGTTTTTTGGGCGTATCCTCGCGCTGTCCGCGTATCTCGTCAAACAGCCCTCCATCGAACAGCTTATCGCATACCATGCGCACCACATTATCCGGCTTGTTGGAGAGCACCGCCGTTTTAACGCCGGCTTTTCTCAGGCTCTTTACCGCTTCAACGATCCCCTCATACGGCTTAGTATCGAATATCACGTCCGCCTCGTAGGCCGCATCATATACTGTGCAAGCCTTTTTAAACAGTTCCTCCCCATCACGGCCAAAGCAGGCGAGCATACGGTGTATAAGCACGCTGCGCCCATCTCCCACGAGCGTTTTATAATCCTCGACCGCTATCTCCGGCAGACCGCAGGCCGAAAGGGCAGTGTTTCCGTAATGGGCTATAGTGGACAACGTGTCGGCAAGCGTGCCGTCTAAATCAAATATGCATAATTTCATTATGACCATTAACTCCTTTCACAAAACTAAAGTTTGAAAGAAAATCGTTCAGATTGCCGCCAAAGCGACCGCCGCTGTACGTGTGTACCGCAATGGGAGCTTTGGTGGTGAGATGGGCGATTTTATTCAAACTTCTCCTTGCAATGTTTTATGTGTTTATTATACAACGCCACGGCAGCCGTGTCAACCTCCCTGCAGAAACGGCTTCGTGCAAAATTTTTGGAAAAAATTTAAAAATATTTTGAGAGCAAAAACCCCCTCAGAGTAAATCGAATATTATTTCACATTTCTCTCTAAGGGGGTTATATCATTTTTTGTAATATTTTTGTCAATAGGCAATGTCAGCTTGCATAATACTGTCCATAAGTTCGGTGTCGCTGAGCATATAATTTACAAAATCTATGTAAAGCTGTATAAAGTCTGCATTTTCAGAAGATACTGCTGTTTCATTAAGCTCATACCATTCCCCGGCTCTGCTCATAAACTCAGGTATTTTCCAATTTTTGAATAATTCCTGATAAGCCGGAAAATCCTGCGGATACATGATCATTCTTTCAAGGCAGTGTTCGTAGTTGTAAAAGCCGGTTATCAGCCGGTTTGTCTCTCGCTTGTATCTTTTCGGATAATCAGGAGCAAGTGTGGCGGCTGTCGTACGTATCCGTCCAGACTTATACATTTCGTTCATCAGGAAATACCCTTCGTTTTCCCAGTCGTCAAGGAGCTGATAGGCGGACAGATATCTGTTGGCCGAATCTTCTATTTGCAGCTTTTGGGCTGTACTTGAAAGCAGCGGTATCGACCGCAGGAGCCTTGAGATTTCAGCATCTGTTTGCTGATGCAGATATTTTTCAGCGCGGCAGCAGAGCACGCCGGCAATTACCGCAGCGACAAAAAGCAAGATGCACAGCGATGCAAGCACCATCAGTGCAAACGGACGTTTTTTAGATTTTTTGTGTGCAGGATTATCCATATTAAATACCCTTTCTTTGACATATTTTGAATATATCATATTTCTCTGTCATTGTCAATATGTTTTGTGAAATATTTGAAATTTTTTCACCAAAAAACGGCTTCGTGCAAAATATTGGCTTTTTTCCTTTAATATGATAAACTATAGCCATAAACAACCTACAAGGAGGGTACCATTATGAAAAAATATTACTTATGTTTACTGTTGACGTTGTCGCTTCTGATGGGTATAACTGCCCCGGCGCTGGCCGCTGACTATACCTTCATCGACCGCAGCGGCAATGAGCGGACTGTCCCTGACGGAGAATATTCTTTTGCCACACGCGTTGTTGACTTCATCCCCGGCGATCCCTGGACTTCAAGAGAGGATGCGCAGGATCCCAACGACGTGCTCGGCCTTCCCGACCGCGAGGACGGCCGCGACGACAACGCTCTGACGCTGGGGGCCGGCGGAATATTGACACTGGAATTTAACATCAGCATAATAGACGGCGATGGCGATGATATCTATGTCTTTGAAGTCGGAGGCCAGGCTGAGGCGACCAAGGTAGAGGTCAGCAGCGATCTTGTAACATGGTACGAGGTAGGCACAGCCGAAGGCGATACCACCGGTATCGACATAAACGGCAAGACCCCGGCAGGCGGTGCATTTCGCTATGTGCGCCTTACAGATCTTAAGGAATCCCCCAGCGGCACATGGCCGGGCGCAGATATCGATGCTGTCGCCGGGCTGAATGTGCGTCCTGTATCCAGCGGCTGGTCCGAAAGCGATATCGATAAGGCCTTTGAATATGATCTTGTTCCGCAGATCCTTGAGCACGCCGTTTTATCGGAGCCGATAACGCGGCTGGAATTTGCCGCCCTCTCCGTTAAAACGTACGAAAACCTTTCCGGAACGGAGGCTATCCCCTCAATAGTGAATCCCTTTACAGACTGCAACGATGTGGAAATGCTCAAAGCCTACAACCTCGGGGTAGCCATCGGCACTTCCGATACCACCTTTGAGCCGGATACGCTCCTAAACCGCGAACAGGCCGCCACCATGCTCACGCGCGTATTTAAACGGTCGACCATCCCCGGCTGGAGCATAGACAAGGACGGCGAGTTCACTCTTTCCTACACAAAGCCCGGCGAATTTGCGGATGATATAAACATCTCCGACTGGGCAAAAGACAGCGTGTATTTTATGGCGGCAAACAACATAATACAGGGGCTGGGCGACAACAATTTTGCCCCCAAAAACGTCACCAGCGAACAGGAGGCCGCCGGCTATGCCAATGCAACACGGGAACAAGCTCTGGCTATCGCGGTGAGAATGGTGGAAAACCTTAAATAAAATCAGCATCTGCCTCCTGCCAAACCCGTTTTAAATCTCTAAAAAAGCTCCGCACCGCAAAGCCTGTCCTTATTGCTTTTACGGTGCGGGGCTTTAATATTTCCACAAAATTTCCTTAAAATTGTCACATTTCCCTCTTGAAGATTTTCCGAATATCTGTTAAAATAATAAGTAAGCAAAGTTTTATAAATATATGCAAAATAACCAAGGGAAAGGATGCTTTATTTTGAACAAACGCACTATTCTCATCATTGAGGATGAGCAGCCTATAGTTGATATTTTGAAATTCAATCTGGAAAATGCCGGCTACCGCACTATAACCGCCCTTGACGGCATAACAGGGCTTGAAAAGGCTTTAAATGAATCGCCTGATCTGATACTGCTTGACGTCATGCTCCCCGGCATAGACGGTCACGAGGTCTGCCGCCGTGTGCGCGAGAAATCGAACGTGGCAATAATAATGCTCACTGCCCGCGAAGAGGAGCTTGACAAGGTGCTGGGGCTTGAGCTGGGCGCTGACGACTATATCACCAAGCCCTTCTCTATCCGCGAGCTTCTCGCAAGGGTAAAAGCCAATCTTCGCCGTATCACGGAGCTGGAGATAGCCGCCCTTACCCAAACCGAGGAGAAGAAAAACCCCGATACCTTGACGTTCGGCGATCTTTCAATAAATATTTCCCGCTACGAGGTCAAGAAAAATAACGAGATAATCGACATAACCCTGCGTGAATTTGAGCTTTTAAAATTCCTCGTCAACCAGCCCAACACCATATTCAGCCGTGAAACACTGATGGAAAATGTCTGGGGCTACGAATATTACGGGGACGTGCGCACCGTGGACGTGACCATCAGACGACTGCGCGAAAAAATAGAGGACGACCCGCGTATGCCTAAATATATAATCACCAAAAGAGGCGTAGGCTATTATTTCAGCGTCTCCTAAACAGAAAGGAATAATTAGATAATTGCGAAACGCGACAGCGTTTTACAATTATTTCCTTATTCTTGAGAGCTCGAGAGTGAAACCCTCGAATTTCAATCAATTTTTGACGACTCCGCACTGCGCAAGATGGCGCGGTCGGCAGCTTGCTGCCGATTTTTGCGAAGCAAAAATGCTGAAAATGCGTCAAAAATTGCGAAAATAAAAGTTTCAGCGGTCTTTAGACCGCCAATCAACGGAACTTTTATTTTCTTCATTAGCCAGAAATCAATTGCGAAAAGGTTTCGCAATTGACTAAGAAAGGAATAATATGTTTAAAAGCACAAGACGAAAAATATCCTTAAGTTTTGTCGTTCTCACGCTTATACTGCTTTTGGCTGTGTGGATAGCGTTTCCTCTGGGCATGATGATATCTGACCGCAATTCATTCCGCGATGACTGCTCTGCACTTTTGAGCACCTCCTTCGTATCACAATTAAGCTCAGCGGCAGCTCACCGGGAATACGTGCAGACTACAGCCAATCCGGAGATCGGCAGCTACATTGTGGAGGAGGTGCCAACGGATAACCTGCCCTCACTTGTCAGCCTGCTGGAGCAGAATGCGGGCGATTTTTTGAAAAACAGCGACCGCAGCTGCTATATACTCGACAGCTCGGCAAACGTCCTTTATTCCTCACCCGGAGCCTCGACCCCGGCAACAACACAAAGCATCGAGGACGCCCGGCAGAATACTGCCTCCTCGCAAATAAGTATGCGCGGCTCCTATATGGACTACGCGCTGCCGGTGGCGGCCGATGGTGAGGTCAAATACATAATATATCTTTTTGACAGCCGCCAAATGCATTATCAGGATATCGCCTCCTTTATGAAAGTCTCCGCCTACGCTGCGCTTCCGGCTGTGGCGGCAGTCATCATCTGCGGAATATTTACCGCCCGCATTGTCACCCGGCCGCTCACGGAATTAAACGCGCGTACAAAGGAGCTTTTCAACGGCGATACGAATGCAATGGCTCTCTTCCCTCCCGGGGACGAGTTCGGCGAGATAGCCTCCACCCTCACCAAAATGGCCGAGGGACTAAATGAATCCATGGCCGAGATACGCAACCAGAAAACGACCGTGGAAACCATCCTGCAAAACATGCACGACGGCGTCCTGGCGTTTGATCTTAAAGGAGAGCTGACCCACATCAACCCCGAGGCAAAAAAGCTCTTGAACCGCAATTTTGTGGACGATATCAGCTTTGACAGTTTTTTCAAAGAGATAAACGCCAATATCACCCTGGGCGATCTTTTATACGTATCACAGGATTCATCGCTTGAGCGGCAAGTCTGCATACAGAACGACAAGTATTTACAAATGAATTTCGCCGCCTTTAGGGTCGATGACAAGATAAGCGGTATCCTGGTCGTTATTCATGATATAACAAAACAGCAGAAGCTCGACCAATCTCGGCGCAATTTTGTGGCTAATGTTTCCCACGAGCTGCGCACACCGCTTACGACCATCAAATCCTATGCGGAAACCCTTGTCAGCGCGCCTTCTGCCGACAAGGCTCTGCAATCGCGCTTTCTGGAGGTTATAGCCTCCGAGGCCGACCGCATGGCGCGTATATTGAGCGATCTTCTGACGCTTTCTGCCCTGGATGAAAAAACGGCGGCCTTTAAAGCACCGGAGCCGATAGATGTACGGCTAATGCTGGAAACAGTTACCGAACGTATGCGTATAAATTCACGCAAAAAGAAGCAGACGCTTCTCTACACCCCGATAAACGAGGTGCCCATTATCCAGGGCGATCGGGACGGTCTGGAACGCGTTATCGTAAACGTTTTATCAAACGCCATAAAATACACCCCTGCGGAAGGACGGATAGACGTGTTCTCAAGCAGGCTCTTTTCCGACGTCTGCATAAAGGTCGTAGACAACGGGATCGGCATCCCTGAGGAAAATCTGCCCCATATCTTCGACCGCTTCTACCGCGTGGACAAGGCTCGTTCCCGCGATACCGGCGGCACCGGTCTGGGGCTTGCGATAGCCAAGCAGACGATAGAATCATCTTTCGGCGGACGTATAAAGATAAACAGCCAGCTGCATAAAGGCACCGAGGTCGTGATAACCATACCTCTGCCAAAAACAAAATAAAAAAATCGCGGTCTGTGATAACCACAGCCGCGTTTTTTACTGTCCGCCAAGCTTGTAAAACATCTCTGTATACTTCTCTTCGATCTCCGCAAACGGTACAAACCCTGTCTGCGGCTGCGACATAAGCTCCGCCGTCCTGGCAAACACGTCCCGCCTCATCAGCCGCGAAAATTCAAACAGCAGCAGATCGTCGTCTATCGCCTTTACGGCCTGCATTTCCTCCGCTGACAGCATCTCAGTGAGGAATTTACGGTAGATCACTTTTAAAAGCCGATCTTCCGCTGTTGTGTACTCTTCCAGCATCTGCTTGACCGGACGCGTAACATCCGCTATATAGGCCTCGGCCGCGTCATGAAGCAGACAGGCCAGCTGCAACCGCATAGTATATCCACGCGCTTTTGCTTCCAGGGCGCAATTTATGCAGTGCTGTCCTACCGAATAAAATGATACGAAATGCCCGTTCGCCCGGCACAAAAGCGACAGTGCATGAGCGATATCCCTAATATCCACAAGCTCTGAGCGCGGATTTAGGGGATCAAAATCCTTTCCGGTATAAGTGGTTATACAGCTCATAGCTTTTCTGTTTTCTGCACGGCGGCCATTATCCCCAGCTTCGCCGATTCATATGTCAGTCCGCCCTGCATATAGGCCGTATAAGGCGGTCTTATCGGCCCGTCTGCACTCAGCTCTATCGACGACCCTTGTGTAAACGCCCCAGCGGCCATAACCACCTGCTCCTGGTATCCCGGCATATCCCACGGCTCCGGAGTCACGAACGAATCGACCGGTGCGCCCGCTTGTATTCCCTGGCAGAACGATACCAGTCTCTCTGCTGAACCAAATCTTATGGACTGGATTATATCATGGCGTTCCTCGCCCGGCCGGGGATCCACCTCATATCCCAGCTTATCATAAACGCCCGCGCAAAGTTCAGCAGCCTTTAAGGCCTGCGATACCACATGCGGAGCCAGAAACAGCCCCTGATACATAGCCCGGTTCTGACCCAGGCTGGCCCCGCATTCGCGGCCTATCCCCACAGAAGTCAAACGGTAGGACGCCAGTTCTATATATCGCGCCTTTCCCGCCAAATAACCACCGGTAACAGCAATACCGCCTCCCGGGTTCTTTATCAGCGATCCGGCGATAAGATCGGCCCCGAAATCGGTCGGCTCCTCCTCGTCTACAAATTCTCCGTAGCAGTTATCCACCAAGCAAATAGTCTCCGGGGAAATACTCTTGACAAACTTTATCATCTCCCCTATCTCCGCTGCCGAAAATGTCTTGCGCCAGCCGTAGCCCTTTGAACGCTGTATCGTGACCGCCTTTATGTTTTCTTCCTCCAGCACACGGCGCACCGCCTCATGATCGAGCGTGCCGTCCGCTTTCAGCTCCGCCTCCCGGTATCGCACGCCGTAATCCTTGAGCGAGCCGTTGCCGTCTTCCCCGGCGATGCCGATGACCTCCTCTAAAGTATCGTACGGCTTGCCGGTGATGGAAAACAGCACGTCTCCCGGACGGAGTACGCCAAAAAAGGCTGTCGATATGGTATGCGTCCCCGAAATGAAGTTGTGACGCACAAGGGCGTCCTCCGCTCCAAACATTTGGGCATACACCTTATCGAGCGTCTCCCTGCCCAGATCATCGTAGCCATAGCCTGTCGTGGGCACAAAATGCGTTTCTGATACGCGGTTGTCGGAAAACGCCTTCATCACCTTCCACTGATTAAGCTCTGCCGTCCTCTCTATGCGGGCAAAGGATTCCGCGGCCTCTTTTTCCGCCGCTTCCACCAGCTGCGCTGTTTTTTTCGATATGCCGAAATTTTTCTCCAAAAATCCGTAATTCATGCTTGTCCTCCTATATATCCGCCACTGCATGGCGCGTAGCGTGACAGCTTATATTCACCGCCACCGGCAGCCCTGCTATATGCGTCGGATACGATTCCACATTGACCGCCAGGGCAGTGGTCGTACCGCCCATTCCCTGCGGGCCGATACCCAGACGATTTATCCTCTCCAAAAGACGTTTCTCCATCGCGGCGTAAAATTCGTTTTCGCTGCGCCTGTCTATCTCCCTCGTCAGCGCCTTTTTAGCAAGGCACGCCGCCTTATCCATCGTGCCGCCGATACCGACCCCGACCACCATCGGCGGACAGGGGTTAGCGCCGGCTTTTTTTACAGTCTCTACCACAAAATCCTCTGCGCCCTTCAATCCATCCGAGGGATTGAGCATCTTCAGCGCGCTCTTGTTCTCACTGCCGAATCCCTTGGGGGCAAATTTTATCCTTATCTTATCCCCGTGCACGAAATCATAGTAAATAACAGCCGGAGTGTTGTCATTGGTATTCACGCGGTCAAACGGATCGCGTACGACTGATTTTCGCAGATACCCCTTGGTATATCCACGGGCAACTCCCTTGTTTATGGCCTCTGTTACGGTATCGCCCTCCACATACACCTCGTTTCCAATTTCCACGAAAAATACCGCCATGCCGGTATCCTGACAAATTGGCATTTCGCGTGTATGAGCTATGTCGGCATTTTTCAAGAGATTGCCGATTATCCCCGCGCCGACCGGGGATCTCTCCTCTCCCTGCGCCTTTTCCAGCGCAGCCTTAACGTCGGGAGTGATGTGACAAGCTGCCTGTATACACATTTTCTCCACAGTTTCCTCTATCAGCAATGAGTTTATGATACGCATATTTTCCTCCGATCTTCCACCGGCGCAAGGGTATCCCGCGGCCGTAAATCATAAGAATACCGCCTGTATACCTCGATATATAGGCGGTATTTCTTCGGTTACAATATTTTCTTTTTTTGACCCTATATCAGTACCCAGGAATCAAACCATTTGAGCCATGTCTTTACATAGTCCACCGATACCGCCTGACCGGAAAGCACCGGATAGAACATCGCAAACAACACGACCACGGCCAACAGATATATTGCCGTTCCCACGTATACTGCAGTTCTGGCCTCCCGGCCGCCAAAGGCTGCATCATGCTTTTCGGCCATCTGATAAAGCTCTGATATGCAATAGACTATCATCATTGTAATGAACGGTACGCTGGGGAAATAATGGTATATAAACGTCACCCTCTGTACCGGTATCCATGATACTATCTCTGCCAGGTAACCGATTATCAGGAAGATCGCTATCTTGCTGCGCTTTTTGACCGCGAAATAAACGCTGGCGATAAACGCCGGTATACCTACCCACCATACCGCCGGGTTGCCGAAGGCACTTATGCCTTCCTTAACGTCTGCGGAAATGGTACCTGAATAATACCATACGGGACGTTTCATTATTATCCACTCATACCAGCGCGATGAATAGGGATGGGTGGAGCTTAATACAGTCTTGCCGTGATAGGTAAGCATTGAAGACTGGTTGTCGATTATCGTTTTCAGCCCTTGCGCGCCCTCCGTATTGAGATAAGGGATATACGACACCGCATATATCAGAAGCGGTATCACCACGAAGAATATGCAGCAGAAGCCTATCGTCTTTAACGCGTTGGGCTTGAAGCTTTCTATTATTACTTTATGGCTTATGCCGTCAGTCTCTCCTTTGGGGTCGGACATTGCATAGCGGTACTCGGCATAACGCTTGTGGAGCGTGATAAAGAATATCACCGCCAACCCTACAGCCGCGTAAACGCCCGTCCATTTGCTCGCTATCGCCAGCCCCATCGTTATACCGCACAATCCCAGGGGGATAAACGTTTTCTTAAGCGGCGTATCATAAAAGCTCGTCCTGTAATACATATACATAAACAGATACATCACCATTATAAAGAAGGTAACGTACACATCTATGGTCGCTATCCTTGTCTGCACAAAGTGCATGAAGTCAAACGTAAATACCAGGCAGAGTGCTGCTGCCAGCCATGTTTTGGAGAAAAGCTTCTTGCCGAAGATATACATCACCGGCACCATGATCATGCCGATCACCGTTCCCGCTATCCTCCAGCCGAACGGATTCATGCCGAATATAAGGATACCGATAGCCATTATCACCTTACCCAGCGGCGGATGCGTCCATTCGTAGACGCTAAGCCCCTCGGTAAATTCATAGGCTGTGCGCGCATGGTAGATCTCGTCAAAATAGGTGCTGTTGCGGAAATTTGAGCGTTCCGGCACCATGTTCTGCTCATCAAACAGGCCGCCCAGCTCGGAAGCGTTCACAGGCGTCAGCAGGGTGCCGCTTTCATCAGTTATAGCAAATTCCAAAAGATTTAGCTTCTCGGCCTCTGTGGACAGCGTTATATAGCGGCAGGTCTTATCAGCGACCGCCACCTCCTGCCAGTGGAACACCGACCCATCCTTCTGCTCCAGCTTGCTTGTCTGCCCGCTTGAACGTTCAAAGCTCATATCCAGCTTGCGGTTATTGTCATTAAGCTCATAGCTTCCATTGAAGAATTTTATCTCCGACAGGCGGACGTCCCGTCCCAGGTCAATCGTAACAGACCCGCTCTCTCCCAGCTGATACCCCGATTCCGGGGCATATCTGTCGCCGAGGTCGTGGATAGCTATACCCGCATATACGGCTGTTATTATCGCCATTATAACAAAGTCTATGACTGTCATCTTGGCAAACCGCTTGCTGCGTTCCACTTTCGGCTTCTTTACCTTCGCGTATGAAACGGCAGCGGCTCCGGCTTTTGCTTTCTTTGCCTTGCTGCTCACTGCGGCAGCCTCCTCCCTGTAGCCTACGTAATATTTCTGCGACACAAACAGCATATATACCAGTATCGCGATATTTACTATCGACCCGATAACTACCACCGGGCTTTTATAATAGTAATTTATATCCTGATTATAGATGAACAGCACCCAGGCCGTATTGAAAAACAGCGACATCGTAGAGGCGATATAAAGATACATCTCCTCCTTTTTCGGGTGCATAACGAAGGCCAGCAGGAGCATGACCATCATCGGGAACGAATATCTGTCGTGCATCTTTGTAGAGAGCATATAAGTCAAAAAGGCTAAAAGCGCGCCGACAAAATAATACTTGGCCGGGTTTTTTGACTTGAAAAACACATACGTTGTATATGCCACTATTAAAACCAGCACCGCATAACCGAATATCGCAGCCGGAGTTGTCAGAGCCTGCCAGTTCATCCCCAGCGCGCCCCAGACATTGAAGGCGTTTATCGTCATGTACTGGTAGGAGGCCAGCGTCTTTGTGTACTGGTCGATAACGTGCCCTACGCCGAACGGCAGCGCCATCAGGAACATGAACAGTATAGCGCCGATCCCAAACAGCAAGTTCTTTACAAATTTATCCCGGTCAAAATGCGGCAGAAATACCGTTTCTACTATACCATAGATAAGTATGGGCGTAAATATCAGCGATTGCGGCTTTATGAATACGGCTACAGCAAACACGAAATACGCCGGGATCATTTTCTTGTTGGCCGCCAAATATACAAGGGCGACAAGTGCCAGGGTGTATACAGAATCGACCTGTCCCCACATAGCCGAATCGACTATCGTTGCCGGGTTCGTCATGTACAGCCCTGCTATCACCGTACTCAAAAGGCTGGAAAACCTCTTTGACGCCAGCCGGTATATGAACAATCCGGTCAGTATATCACATATTATCGCCGGCAGCTTTATTATCAAATATTCTACCGCCTGTGATGGCTCCAACCATGATTTCACCGCTCCGATCATATAGAGCACATACATATATCCCGGCGGATAATCGGTAAACGCATCCGAGGCATAAAACGATGCAAAACCGTCGTTGTACACCATCGACGACCACGCTGAAAAACATTGCATATCCGTCTCATGCCCCTTATACACACAGGCCAGTATCACCCGCAGTATAAAAGCCGCCGCCGTCATGAAGATGATATACTCCCCGTTCTTGGCTGAAATACTCTGCCGCCCAAGCTCCTTCTGCATGAAAGCGCGCCAGACGATAACGCCCGCGACTCCCCATATGAGCAGCACAGTCAATATAGCTGCCATTAGATCACCTCATTATTTTTGATCGGCATACCCACTCTCTGCCCGGTATGACCGTCATTTTATATTTTACTACAAAATCTTCCGTTTTGCAATATATATTTCAACAATTATTATCCCAGCAGCACGCCATCGCTTCAGCGGCACGGATACCGTCAACAGCAGCCGAAACTATGCCGCCCGCATGGCCTCCGCCCTCTCCTGCCGAAAACAGGCCGTTGATACTGAGCATATACGTCTTTTTACTGCGCACAAAACGAAGGGGCGAAGAGCTTCTGGTCTCCGGTGCTGTCAAGACCGCCTCGGGCGAAGCAAAGCCTTTGAGATGTCTGTCCATCTCCGCTATCGCCAGCCGCATCGATGCTGTCACAAATCCCGGCAGACAGGCGGAGATATCGCCCCAGATCACTCCCGGCTTATACGTTGGCTCGACCGCTCCGCCGCCCTTCGACGGCCTTCCGGCCAGAAAATCACCAACCGTCTGTGCCGGTGCACGGTAATCCTCTCCGCCCAGCGCAAACGCCGCCCTCTCTATCTTCCTTTGCAGCTCCACGCCGCCGAAAACTCCCTCAAAGTCCTCCGGCGTCACATTTACCAGCAAGGCGCTGTTGGCGTTTTTCCCGGCTCGGGCAAAATCGCTCATGCCATTCGTTACCACCATCCCCTCCTCGCTCGCGCCGCCTATGACCTCGCCGCCGGGGCACATACAAAACGTATACGATGAACGGCCGCCGGGCAGATGCACCGCCAGCTTATAATCGGCCGCCGGCAGCTTTTTGTAAAACTCCCCGTACTGCGATCTTGATACCATTTCTTGGCTGTGCTCTATCCGCGCCCCTACAGAAAACGGCTTCGGCTCCATCAGCACGCCGTGCTTTTTAAGCATATCGAATACATCGCGCGCACTGTGACCGGCCGCCAAAAGGACGGCTCCTGTTTCTATCATCTCCCGTCCGGCCGGAGATACGACCTCCGCCCCGATTATGCGCCCGTTTTTGACCGCTATATCAACAAGCTTCGTCTGAAAACGGACTTCGCCGCCAAGAGCCTCTATTTCCAGGCGCATATTCTTTACGACTTTACGCAGCTTGTCCGTGCCGATATGCGGTTTTGCCAGATACTCTATTTCCTCCGGAGCGCCGAAGCGCACGAAATCATGAAGTATCCTCTTCCTGCGCATATCCTTTATGCCGCTGGTGAGCTTGCCGTCAGAGAAGGTCCCCGCTCCGCCTTCGCCGAACTGGACGTTCGATTCCGGATCGAGAAGGCCCTTGCGGCGGAAATTTTCCACATCGCGTACTCTCTCCTCTACGCATTTGCCGCGTTCGACAACAATCGGCCGGTAACCGTTTTCCGCCAGCACCAGCCCCGCAAACAGCCCTGCCGGCCCGCTGCCGACCACGAGCGGCCGAAACGGCGGTTTCTTCCCCTGCGGAAAACGGTAAACATATTCCGGCGATGACACGATATTACGCTCTGCGGCTATCAGCCGCCTTTCATTATCGCATTCGGCTTCCACGGCATACACATAATGCACGTGTGATTTGCGTCTGGCGTCGACCGCCTTAGAGCAAATCTGTGCCCGGCGGACATTTTTTAGACCGTACCTCTTCACCGCCCGCGCTAAAACATCGTCCTCGCTTTCACCGATCTCCGCTTTTATATTTAGTATCTTTATCATACTTCCTCCGTCATTCTATGACCAATTCCACCGGACAATGGTCGGAGCCAAATATCTCCTGATGTATCGAGGCCGACCGCAGCCGCTCACGGAGCGCATCCGATACGCAAAAATAGTCTATGCGCCAGCCCGCGTTTTTCTCCCGCGCCTTAAAGCGGTACGACCACCAGGAATATTCTCCCTCTGCCTCGGGATGAAAATAGCGGAAGGTATCAATAAATCCGGCCTCCAAAAGCTCGGTAAATTTTCCCCGTTCCTCATCGGTGAACCCGGCATTTTTGCGGTTTGTCTTAGGATTTTTCAGATCTATCTCCTTATGAGCCACATTTAGGTCGCCGCAAAAGATCACCGGTTTTTTCTTCTCCAATCCCTTGAGATACTTCCGGAAGCTGTCCTCCCAATCCATTCTGTAATCAAGACGCTTTAACCCGTCCTGGGAGTTGGGAGTGTAACAGGTAACGACAAAATATTCATCAAATTCAGCTGTTATCACCCTGCCCTCCCGGTCGTGCTCCTCCTCTCCTATACCGTAAGTGACCGCCAGCGGTTCCTCGCGCGTAAACATCGCCGTGCCGGAATAGCCCTTTTTTTCGGCATAGTTCCAATACTGGCAATATCCGGGCAGCTCAAGCTCCGTCTGTCCGGCCTGCACTTTTGTCTCCTGCAAGCAGAAAATATCTGCATCCAGCTCCTTAAAGCTCTCCATAAATCCCTTAGTCATACATGCCCGTATCCCATTTACATTCCACGAAATAAACTTTTTCATACTTTCTCCCTCCAAAACAACAAAGCCGCCGGTGGCTGGTCGGCGGCTTTGTTGTATATGAACGTAACATTGCATCACAAACAATGTTATCTATATTATACACTATCCCGCCTTGAATTTCAAGTCATTTTCGTAAATTTTATATCAAAAAATCCTATTTAATTTATCAAAAAACAGACACTTTGCTTTTTGACAAAAATTTCTCCGCGCCTGCAAATGAAATACAGGCACAAAAAAAGCTGTGGCAAACCACAGCTTTCTGGAGCGGAAGACGAGATTCGAACTCGCGACGTTCACCTTGGCAAGGTGACGCTCTACCACTGAGCCACTCCCGCAGGAACATTTTTATTATATCATATACTTTTGCATTTGTCAACACTTTTTTTAGTGTTTTTTTTACTTTTTTTACTCTGTTTATAAAATTGACTTTTATAAACAGCGGTTATATAATTATACTGATAAGCAATCCGCTTAAATATAAGTTTAGGGGAGGATCATGTAATGAAAGAACAGATATACACGATACCGGTAAACGAGGCCTACGATACCGATTGTGAATGCCCGCTGTGCGTGCTGGAACGAAAGCTGGAAAAAGAAGGCGTTGACTACGCCCTGGGAGCGGCAATGATGGAACCCGACTACCGCGTGGAATCAAACGCAGTAGGCTATTGCCGCCATCATTACCGGCTGATGTTTGCCGTTCCCAACAATCTCAGTCTCGCTCTTGTGCTCGATACCCATCTGGAAGAGATACGAAAAAACATGAATAAGCACGAAAAGGCTGTCACCTCGCAGTCCAAGGGCGGACTGTTCAAAAAGAATACCGCTGCCGCAGAGCTTGCCGATTCGCTTTCACAGGTCGAAAACGGCTGCATGATATGCAAGAAGATAGACTACACTATGGATCGCTACATGGACGTTGTGATATATCTGTGGAATAACGACCCAAACTTCAGGGAAAAATTCGAACGCTCCAAAGGGCTTTGCCTGCCGCACTTCCGGCGTCTTGCCGATATGTGCGGACGCACGCGCGGTTCAGAGGAGTTTTTAGCCGCCCTGTTCAAAAAGGAAAAGGCCGAGCTTGACCGCATACAGGCGGATATACATAAATTTACACTAAAGTTTGACTACCGCAATCAGAATATGGAATGGGGGACCGCCCAAGACGCCCCTATCCGCACGATAGAAAAGATAGCGCAGTATATAACCGAAGAAGAGTAAGGATGTGGCCAGCATGAAAAAACCAAAAATGATAATGTTCGATTACGGCCAGACACTCGTGTGGGAATCGCCGTATGATCTTGAAAAAACCTTTGCCGACATCCTTGCAGCATCTCTCACGCATCCGCGCGGCGTTACGCCGCAGTCGCTGGCACAGGATTTCCGCAGTCTGCGGGCTAAGCTGAGCATTACCCCCAAATCCAACCAGGAGCCAAGTATACGCTGCCTGTTCCGTTACATGGCCGAGTCTGCCCATCTGGAATTTGATGCAAGCTATACCGAGATAGAAGAGATGTTCTGGAAAGGAGCGGTCGAATTCGGTCCTACTCCCGGTATCGGTGATTTCCTGGATTTCCTGGAAGAAAACGATATCCGCAAAGCCGTCATCAGCAATCTCGACTACCGGGAAAGCACTCTGGAGACGATAATCCGCGAAAATATCCCCGGGGCGATGTTTGAATTTACAATAGCGACCAGCGAATACCTGTTCAGAAAACCTTTCCCGGAGATATTCCGCCTGGGACTTATCAAAGCAGGTTTGGAGGCTAAGGACGTATGGTACGTTGGCAACGACGCCGTATACGATGTCGAGGGCGCTTACAACGCCGGTCTGTTCCCTGTTTGGTACAAGGGTTCCCCTTATTTTTCCGATCAGCAGCAGCCGCCCTCCTGTCCCTATGTTGAGATAAAGGACTGGAGCGAGCTTGCCGCAATGATACGCCAAGCGAAGAAATGAAATTAGAAAATGGGGCTGCCGCTTTTAGCGCAGATCATGCGTCTTGAAGCGAGCAGCCCCATGCGTTTTCTTGACGCAACAGCTCTTTCACGTTTAGTTGTTGCACATACAGGTTACGATAACGATAATGATCAGCACCCAAAGGATCATGTCAAGATCGAAGTTGCAGCCGTTGCCGCATCCGCACTCACTCATGGTCGTTGGCCCCCTTTCTTTCCGAAGTTAGTATATACTATGAAGGGACGCCTGTTTTGGTGATAGCGGGCGGTTTAATAAAATTCCACCGTATACTGTTCACCGGGCAGAAAACCGTAATGCACCGTATCGATTTCCCGTCCGGAAACATCGGTCGCCGTAAGATACGACGTTCCTGCCCGATACGGGATAAACTGTGTCGCCTTGTGCTGTTTTATATCACTGAATATCACTGAATTTTCGTCATGCACCGATATCAGCGGGCTGTGCGTATTGTTGACGCATCTTAAGTAGCATACCATATAGACCCTCCTCCCCAAAGGCCGTCTACAACGGCCTTAATTTGGCACCTGTCGGCGCTTAGTTTATATTATGGCCGCCCCATCGGTTAGGCTCCGCGCAAAACACAAAAAACCGCAGAAAACACAGCGTTTGCCCTGCTGTATCTTCTGCGGCCTGCATCAGTCATATTTCTCTGAACACACCGACTACCTTTCCCAATATCTCCACCTCATCTACGATTATCGGCAGCATCGTATCGTTCTCCGGCTGAAGCCGGAAATGGCCGTCTTCCTGGTAAAACGTCTTGACCGTCGCCTCGCCGCCGTTCACCATCGCCACCACTATATCGCCGTTATCAGCCGAATTTTGCTGTTGGACGATTATATAATCGCCGTCAAGTATGGCGGCGTTTATCATCGATTCACCTTCCACACGGAGCATGAATATATCACGATTCCTGGCAAAGGACAACGGGAGCATAAAATGGCCGCAGTTTTCCTGTATGGCCTCTATCGGCACACCGGCCGTGATCCGCCCGTATACCGGAACGTCCATGAAATCCCGGTCGGCAGGGGCGTTTTTGTAGTTGACTACACGCATGGAGCGTTTTTTCAACGGTTCCCTTACTATATAACCCAGCCTTTCCAGCTTCTTTATCCGCGCGTGAACTGTTGCCGATGACGAAAGCCCAACCGCTCCGCCTATCTCCCTCACGCTCGGCGGATAACCGTATTCCTTTATCCTCTCACAGATAAAATCAAGCACCTCGTAGTCCTTTTTTGTCATTTTATCCATATGTCATTGCTCCAATTCAAACTGTTGTATATTGCTCTGCCTTATACGTTTATTATAACATACATTTTCCCGTTTGTCAAAGCAGATATCCGCAAATAAGAGATCAGCGCATATAATTTTTACGGTGCGTATACGAGCCGCCCAAACCTCATTCCTAATTCATCTGCGCTGTACCTATTATTGAGCTTAGCTCCTCGATACCGTGCCTTTGCATATACTCACCGATCTCGCGCTTGGTACGTATTACCATATCGGGTTCTGTGAACATCCCTGTCCCCAAAGCGACCAGGCTTGCTCCGGCCAACATAAACTCTATAACATCGCGTCCGCCCATAACGCCGCCCATGCCTATTATGGGAACGGAAACGGCGCGGCTTACCTCGTAGACCATGCGCACCGCAACCGGCCTTACCGCAGGACCGGACAGGCCGCCGGTGTTATTGGCCAGTATCGGTCTCCTGGTATCCACGTCTATCACCATGCCCAGCAGAGTATTTATGAGCGACAGCCCGTCCGCTCCTCCCTGCTCGGCGCTTTTGGCGATATCGGCCACCGATGTCACATTTGGCGACAGCTTCACGACCAGCGGCTTTTTACAATGCGCCTTTACGGCCTTCGTAAGCTCGTATACGACCTTAGGGTCGGTACCGAACGCCAGTCCGCCATGCTTGACATTGGGGCAGGAAACGTTCATCTCAATAATAGACGCCTCCGTTTGGGAAAGTATCTCCGCCATCTCACAGTATTCCTCAACGGTATTTCCCGACATATTGGCGATAACGTGAGTATCGAGTTTTGCCAGCTCCGGCATGATATTGGCGGCAAAATATTCAACCCCCGGATTTTGCAGGCCAACACTGTTTAAGATGCCGGAGGGAGTTTCCGCTATGCGCGGCGCCGGATTGCCCGCCCGGGGAGTGCGAGTAAGACCCTTGGCGCTGAATCCGCCGTATTCGGACAAATCGGCATACTCTCCGTATTCCTCGCCGAAGCCAAATGTGCCCGAGGCAGTTACTATCGGATTTTTAAACTCTATCCCGCAGAAATTTATCTTAGTATCCATGCTTGCTCCTTTCCGGCTCAAAATATGACCTCGCGCGCGTCAAATACGGGGCCGTTTTTGCATACACGCATATTTTCATCCATGCCCTTATGGGTTGTTTTACAGGTGCAGACCAGGCAGGCACCGATACCGCAGCCCATGCGCTGCTCAAGCGAGAGCTGGCAGTCAATGTTTTTTTCCGCCGCCAAGGCTTGCACGGCCTTTAGCAGCGGCGTAGGGCCGCAGCTATAGATCACATCGCACTCCCTTTCGTTGAGCTGCTTTTGCAAAAGCTCTATCGCATAGCCATTGTAGCCGTAGGAACCATCATCGGTGGCAACAAGCGTTTCGGCGGACACCGCACGGAATTCCTCCTCCATCATGACTCTGTCCGACGAACGGAACCCGAGCACAACAAGCGGATTATAAAGCTCCCGTGACAGCTTCAAAAGAGGAAATATGCCGATGCCTCCGCCGATAACTGCCGGTGCCTTATACTTTTTATCGATTGTGAATCCATGCCCGAGAGGTCCCAGGATATCTATCTTATCGCCCACGGAAAACTCCGCAAGCTCCTTTGTGCCCTCGCCCTTGACCTCAAACACGAACCTTACCCGGCCGTCCTGCACATCGCAGATGCTTATCGGCCGGCGCAAAAATACACCCCTGCCGCACAATATATGCAGGAATTGTCCGGCCTCGGCTTCAGCCGCAATAGCCGGGGCTTCGACTGTAAAATCGAATATCCCCTTGACCGGCTCCGATTTTTTTACAAGTGTGCAAAGCTGTGTCTGTTTCATGCCTGCCTCCTTATTTTATCACACTCACGATCTCGTCCCTCATACGCACGGCTTCCGCTCTGGCCGCCTCGGCAAACTGCTCTTCTTTCCATTCGCCCTTTTTATAGGCGCACATTATGCCGCGCGAAGAGTTTATTATCGCTCCCAGGCCGTCATCGTTAAAACTGTTGACAACATCCTTTGCTCCGCCTCCCTGAGCACCGTAGCCCGGCACCAGGAAATAGGAATTGGGCAGAAGCTTCCTCAAAGCGCGCGCCTGCTCGGGATAGGTCGCTCCCACGACTGCTCCCACCGCTCCATAGCCGGAGGAGCCGATAGTATCCGCGTTCCATTTGTTTACAAGGTTGGCCACCTTTTCATATATAGGCTCGCCGCCGGCAAGGATATCCTGCAACTCTCCCGAGGAAGGATTGGAGGTCTTTACCAGGGCGAATATCGCCTTGTCATATTTTTTGCAGTCATTCACAAACGGCAGAACACCGTCCGTGCCCAGATAGGGATTGATCGTAATGCAGTCTACCTCGCAGGGGCTTATAAGCTCCTCTTCGACCGATATCTTACCTAAATAAGCCGCCGAATATGCCTCTGCCGTAGAGCCGATATCATTGCGCTTAACGTCAAGGATGACATATAGCCCCTTTTCTTTAGCATAGGCAATGGTACGATGGAGTATCTCCTCCCCGGGCAGGCCGTACATCTCATAAAACGCCGACTGCGGCTTTACCGCCGGAACGACGTCGCAAAGTGCATCGATAAGCCCCTTGTTGAACTCCCATATAGCTTCGGCCGCCGCCCTGAGCGTTTTGCCGTACTCAGCATACGCTTTCTCGCGGATATACCCCGGCACATACTCAAGCTTCGGGTCAAGCCCGGCCACCGAAGGGTTAGCCTTTTCCTTTATTTTCTTTACCAAGAAATCTACTGACATATTTTTTATCCTTTCTGTTAAAGCGTTCCTTCAATAATTATATCATTTTCCTCTATTCTCGTATCGCCTCTGGGGACCCGCGTTTCCTCGCCCCGGCGTATCATCAATAACAGAGTATTTTCATTAAGCTCCAGCTCTGAGACAGCCTTATCCTTCCATTTATGCTTGGGCGTTATCTCCACCTCGCGCATCGATATGCTGTCCTCGCCGCGATCGTGGTAGCCGGTAGCTGAAAGCACGACCACATCATTTTCCTCGAGCACGGTGTCACCATTGGGGATGACGGAGCTTCCTGCCCGGCGTATAAGCACCAGCAGCATCCCCGGGATAAGCGATATCTCCTTGACGCTTTTACCTATCCACTTATGCCCCTCATCTATATCAAGACGGATAAACTGGATATCCTCGTCATCGGAATAATCGCTGAAGGTTTTCATAACGTTGCCGCCGCTGTCTATCATACCGAGTTTGCGGGAAATATACGGCAGGAGCGTCCCCTGTATCGCTATCGACAAAAGCACCACGGTAAGTGTTACGTGGTATACATCGTTTCTGGTCGAGACGCTGCTCATGGTGACAAGTATAGCGAATACTATCGAGGCCGCTCCGCGCAGCCCTGCCCAGGAAACAAGCGCGATCTGGTTCAGGCGCGCCCGAAACGGCAACAGTATGAGCACCACCGACACCGGTCTTGCGATGAGCAGCAAAAACAGGAATACCGCCACCGACAGCAAAAGCGTCTCCGGAATATAAGACGGCGTTGCAAGAAGTCCCAGCAGAAAGAACACCGCTATCTGCATCAGGTTCGTCACTCCGTCAAAAAAATGCACAAGCGACTTTTTATTGCCTATCTTCATGTTACCCAGCAGGATACCGAGGATATAAACGCTCAGGAATCCGTTCCCGCCCAGCATCGTCGGCAAGGCGTAGCCCACAAGGGCGGCGGCTATCATGAACACCGAATCAAGCCCGTCAGTGCCGAACTTAAACCGCCGCAAAAATGCTCCCGAAGCGGCCGCCACAGCCACTCCGCAGCCCAAGCCGACGATTATTTCCCGCAGTACCATGAATACCGTATAGCCGACATTTATATCCCGTCCCATAAATTCTATGATCAGCAATGTGAGCATATAGGAAAAAGGATCGTTTGAACCACTCTCCAGCTCCAGCATGGAATCGGTATTGTATTTCAGAGACAGCTTATTGTTCCTAAGCACCGAGAATACCGAGGCGGCGTCGGTAGAGGAAAGCACCGCTCCGATAAGCAGTCCCTCGTAAAGCTCCAGTCCAAATACCAGATGGCAAAACACCCCCGTAAGAACAGCCGTCATCACCACTCCCAGCGAGGACAGCAGGACCGAGGGCAGGGCAACAGGCTTGGCTGCGCTCCATTTTGTGCCAAATCCGCCGTAGAACATTATAAATATCAACGCCGTTATGCACACATTCTCGGCAAACGCGTAATCCTCAAACGGTATCTTCAAAATGCCGTCAGTGCCAAAGAGCATCCCCAGCACGATAAACGCCAAAAGCGCGGGCACCCCGACCTTGCTTGTTATTTTATTAAAAAGTATACTGGCGATAATGACCGCACCGCCGGTCAAAAGCACCAACGGCCTCACAAGAGCACTCCCTGGTTTACTATTATTTTGCCGCCGATTATCACATATTCCGGCTTTGCAGCAAGCGTCCAGCCATCATAGGGCGAATTTTTTGACTTTGACCAGAACGCGGAAACATCCACCGTATAATCCTTCCGGGGATCGAATATCACGATATCCGCCGGTCTGCCAACGCTCAGAGTACCCTTGTTCAAGCCCAGTATCGAAGCTGGATTAACGGTCATTTTTTCTATCAGCTCATTGATCGTAAGCACTCCCGGCTCCACCAAGCATTTTACCCCTAATCCGAGGGCCGTTTCAAAGCCGATTATACCGTTTAAGGCGGCGGCAAATTCGCACTGCTTCTCATCGATATGATGCGGCGCATGGTCGGTAGCAATAGCATCTATCGTACCGTCTGCAAGCCCTTCCTTTATCGCCGCCACATCATCGTCCGTCCTCAGCGGCGGATTCATCTTGGCATTGGTGTTGAATCCCTCGCAGGCCGTTTCGGTAAGGGAAAAATAATGCGGACAGGTCTCGCAGGTAACCATTACGCCGCGCTTTTTGGCCTGACGCACCAGATCCACCGAACCGCGGGTGCTCACGTGGGCTATATGCACCCGTGAATTTGTGGCCTCCGCTATCAGTATATCCCGCGATACCATGACCTCCTCGGCGGCCCTCGTTATCCCGCGCAGACCGAGCATGGTAGCCGTAAATCCCTCGTTCATCGAGCCGCCGTCGGCAAGCTCCAGATCCTCACAATGGGAGATGACGGCTATATCGAACATTTTCGCATATTCAAGCGCACGGCGCATAAGCCCCGAGCCTACGACCGGACGGCCGTCATCGGAAACGCCTACCGCCCCGGCAAACTTAAGCTCCCCGATCTCGGCCAGCTCTTTTCCCTCCAGCCCCTTGGAAATCGCTCCTATCGGGTATACATTGGCATAGCCTACAGCCTCGCTCCTGGTTTTTATATATGATACCAAAGCGGCGCTGTCTATGACCGGTTTGGTGTTGGGCATACACGCTATCGATGTAAAACCGCCGGCAGCGGCGGCTCTGGCGCCCGTTTCGATATCCTCCTTGTATTCAAAGCCCGGCTCACGCAGATGGCAGTGCATATCCACCAGCCCCGGGGCGACTATCTTCCCGGAGGCGTCGATTATCTCCATCTCCACCCCGTCCAGCTCCGGGTCGCGGCCTATTTCTTCTATAACGCCTTTGTCCACAAAAACATCCGTCACCTCATCAAGTCCGGAGGCCGGGTCTATCACCCTGCCGTTTTTAATTAGAAGTTTCATTCTTAAATCCTCCTCTCGTCAGCAAATACATCACTGCCATCCTGACAGCAACGCCGTTTGTGACCTGTTCGTTGATAACGCTCTGATCCCCGTCTACGACCGCCGAGGAAAACTCCACCCCGCGGTTCACCGGCCCCGGATGCATTATCAGGGCGTCGGGCTTGGCGAATCTCAGCCGTTTTTCGTCTATGCCGAAGAAGCGGAAATATTCCCTTATGCTGGGGAATAACCCCTTCTTCTGCCGCTCCAGCTGTATCCTAAGCCCCATTACAACATCGGCGTCTACCATGGCCTCGTGAACGGTGTTGAACACCTTCACGCCCAGCCTTTCTATCTCCGGGGGCATCAGGGTGGTAGGGCCGCCGACACAGACCTCGGCGCCAAGCTTTGTTAAGCCGTAGATGTTGCTGCGGGCAACGCGGCTGTGGAAGATATCGCCGAGTATCGCGACCTTTAAGCCCTCTATGCGCCCCTTTTTCCTCATTATAGTCAGCATATCAAGAAGCGCCTGCGTGGGATGCTCGTTCATGCCATCGCCGGCGTTTATCACCGACGCCTTTACCAGCGGAGCGATAAGATGCGGGGCGCCGCTCATGCTGTGGCGGATTATCAGAAGATCTGTACCCATCGCGTCTATCGTTTTGGCGGTGTCTATGAGATTCTCGCCCTTAGCCACGCTTGAGCCGCTGGCGGAAATATTGGCGGCATTGGCGCTCATGTACTTTGCGGCCAGCTCGAAAGAAAGCCTTGTCCTGGTGCTGTTTTCATAAAACAGGGTGACCGCCGTTTTACCCTGCAAATGCGGCGTTTTCTTATTGGGCTGATCAAGCACATAGCGCATCGTATCGGCAGTTTTTAAAATGTATTTTATCTCTTCGGCAGACAGATCTTTCAGTCCCAGTAAATCCTTTGTCATTATCCTTCTCCTCTTTCGCAGATCGCAACTCTTTTTATGACGCCGTTACCATCTATCTCCACGTTTATATGCTCGCTTTTTGACGTTGGAGCGGTCTTTCCCACGTAATCCGCGCTGAACGGAAGCTCTCTGTGCCCCCTGTCCACAAGGATCGCCAGTTCTATACGGTCGGGACGGCCGAGATCGAATATCTCCTCTATCGCCGCCCGTATCGTGCGCCCGGTGTAGAGGACATCGTCAACGAGGATTATCCGCTTTTGATGTACCGAAAACGGTATGTCCGTGCCGTTTACGACCGGATGCTCGCTCAAGATCGTCAGGTCGTCACGATAAAACGTGATATCAAGGCTTCCGATAGGGATCCTTTTCCCGCCGAATCGTTCCATCTGCGCCGCGATTTTTCGCGCCAGGACGGCTCCTCGTGTCTGTATGCCAATGATAACGGTATCATCGGTATCCCTGCCGTGCTCGAGTATCTCGTATGCCATACGCGAGATAGCGCGTTCAACGGTGACCTCATCCATCAGTTCGGTCTTTTCCTGCAATTTGACCATATGCCTCCGCTCCTTTTTTTTGATTTTTAATATCAGCTGTCTATAATTATACACTAAATTTCCTGTTTTGTCTATACCCAGCAGGGAATTTCATATTTTTTTAGTTAATTATAAAATTTTTATTAAAACCCTTGCAAGCGTGCGGAAAATAAGGTATAATGTAAGTGGTATAAAGCCGGGAGTTTTATAAAAACGCTCCCAATACCGGGAAAGGAATGACAAGATATGAACATCAAAAAGAAACTTACAGCCCTGGCTGCCGCAGCAGCTGTAGCCTCTTCACTGTCTCCGGCTGCTTTGGCAGAAACGAGCACAGATGAGTTTACACAGAAGGTAAACGATATAATAAACACCGTCTCCGCTAATGAGGACGTAGATATACTCTTAAACGGCGAGCTGATGACGTTTGACGATGTAAAACCGGAAATCATAAGCGACAGGACAATGCTCCCGTTCAGAAAGGTCCTTGAGGATCTGGGCGCTACCGTATCGTTTGACAATGATACGAGAACGGCTTCCGCCACTAAGGACGACATCACTATTTCGTTTTCGATAGACTCTAACGTAATTACCGTCAATAACGGCGGCGAGGTATCCACGATAGAGATGGATGTTGCCCCGGTGATAAAGAACGACCGCACTCTGGTGCCTATCCGCTTTATGAGCGAATCCTTCGGCATGAGCGTTGGCTGGGATAATACATACCGCACGGCGGTGATCGTAGACTACGCTTCCTATGCCAAGGAAATAGAATCTACCGCGCCTAATTATACAAGGCTGATATCTCTTACCGGTGAAATGATGGAGACTCTGCCGGAAAATTACACCAGCACCAGCTCTGTTGATCTTACCATCGTTATGCCTGACGGCGAAGGTCAAAGCGAGATCAGCTTCTCCATCGATGAGACAGGCAAGGTGGCCGGAGCCAACAGCGAGGGCGATTCGACAATGGATATAACCGTAAACGCCGTTGACGGCGGCGAGCTGTCAACGCTGCTTGCCGATCTGCCGATAGACTTAAACGATATCAAGGGCGCAAGATTTGTTGTGCGCACTGTTGATGGCAAATATTATCTGAAAACAAACCTCTTGCAGGTGCTGGAGAAGGCAATGCCCGATAATGATACTATAGGGCTGGCGTCAATGGTCATTGATGAGAGCGTCTGGATAGAGTTCACAATGGAGCAGCTTATGAGCGTACTCGCTCCCGGGACTGATATGTCAGCTTTTAACGATATGATGGCGGCCGCCGAGCTGGGCAAGGCTCCCACAGTCGAGGACAGCCTGCGCCTTTCCTATGAGGGCTTGGAGAATATCGACCTGATGACGGGGCTTTCCATCGATCTTTCGGTAGCTTCCTTCGCCGACATCGACAGCGGCATTACTATCGAACAGCAGGATAATTCCCTCACTATCGGCATGAATGTCGAGGAAGCCGGCGTAACGGTGCAAATGACCGCCTCCGTGACCTACGCCCCGGCCGAAGCAGGCAGCATCACTATCGACAAGCCGTTATCAAGTTTGACGATGCAGTTTTCACAGCTTTTGCAGGCTCTGGAAATGATACAGAACTAACAATTTCGGAAGGGACTGATGCAATATGAAAAAAACAGCGGCTTTATTGGCAGCCGCAGTCCTGCTATCAACCACGGCAGCCTTTGCCGAGGTGCCGGAAAGCTACGTACAAGGCGGAGCCGGAGACATCGTACAGTCTATCGGTGTCTGCGATACGGACAAAACGTTTGATCCATCTGTTGAAACCGTGGAGGACTATTCTAAAGGCGTTATCGCCGCCGGCTTCGGCGACATGACCGGCGACAGCAGCCCGGAAATGGTGCTTGTGGAGCGCGACCGCGTGTCTATATATACTCTCGGCGAGGACGGAACAGTCATGAAGCTGTGGACGTATCTGGTAGAGCTGGCGGCGAACGAGGGCAGCTCCTACTCCAACGTGTTTTTCAAAAACCTCCCCACGGAGCTTGACGACGGGACTCTGATATACGATGAGCATTTGTGTATAGAAACCTACAGCGACAATTCCGCCGGCAGGAGTTACAAATTTGTTATCCTGGAACCGCGCCAAACCGATGATGGATTAAAGCTCACCGAAAAGGCAGCCATCACCAGAACAAAGACTGCAGAGAGCGAAACTCAGACCGTTCAGGGCTCCAACGGCGTTACCGTCTATTCCTACACGATGGAAAACGGCACGGGAACGAGCTACGGCGACTATGAAAACCTTTATACCGCCGCTCGCCGGACGCTGTTTGGTTACGGCTTTGCCGAGGACTACTTCCTCGTTTGCCATAACCGGCTGTGGTTCGATGAACCTTCTATCCCTGATACGACCGATATAAACGAAACGCTTATAAACAAAATAAACGAGCTCAACAGGGATGAGAATTATAATGTATCTGAATTGGTGGACTGTGCTATGCTGTCTTACATAAAGGCGGATAATATCGGCCAGTCTTCCCCGGTCATGGAAATAGAAAGCTACGCTCCGGCCGATGAGCTTCTGGCTAACGCCCCCATAATGGTCGTGGTCAACGGTCAGCGGCTAACGTTTGATCAGCCGCCGGTCATACAAGACGGGCGTACGCTGGTGCCGGTCAGGGCGATCTTTGAAGCGCTGGGCGCAGAAGTAGCGTGGCTTGGAAACGGCGGCTGGATAGCGGCCTCTTCCGGCGATACGATAATCACCATGCAGATCAATAGCAATCGGTATTATGTGAACGGCGAGGAAAAAACTCTTGACGTTCCAGCACAGCTGATAAACGACAGGACGATGGTTCCTGTAAGAGCGATCTCCGAATCGCTCAACGCCTCAGTAAGCTGGGATCAGTCCACTAAAACGGTGTCCGTTACAAAATAAACGATAGCAGAGCAAGCCGGCCATACTAGCCGATAGGCTCTTTGCGGCAAATTTATAAGTATCACAAAACATACCGCCTATATACTGCTTAAAAAAAGCGGCAGTATATAGACGGTATTCTTTATACTTTGCAACAGGAGCGTCCGCTTCGCCTGCAATACATTTACGGAAAGGAAAAACACACATGTACAAACTGCTTCATCAGGATCACGGCGCACGCCGCGGTGAATTTCACACTCCGCACGGAGTGATACAGACCCCTGTATTCCAAAACGTGGGTACGGCGGCGGCTATCAAGGGCGCAGTGTCCACAACGGACTTAAAAGAGCTGGGGTGTCAGGTACAGCTGTCCAACACCTACCACCTGCATCTGCGGCCGGGCGACAGGCTGATAAAGGATCTGGGCGGATTGCACCGCTTCATGAATTGGGATCGGCCCATCCTGACCGACAGCGGCGGATTCCAGGTGTTCTCTCTGGCCTCCCTGCGCAAAATAACCGAGGAGGGCGTAAGATTTCAATCGCATATAGACGGACGCCGCATTTTTATGGGTCCGGAGGAAAGTATGCAGATACAGTCCAATCTCGGTTCAACGATAGCGATGGCCTTTGACGAATGTGTGGAAAACCCTGCTCCCTATGATTACGTAAAACGCTCCTGCGAACGCACCTACCGCTGGCTGTGCCGCTGTAAGGAAGAAATGAAACGGCTCAATTCCCTTGAGGACACGATAAATAAGGAGCAGATGCTTTTCGGCATCAACCAGGGCGGCGTCTTTGACGATCTGCGCGTATGGCACATGAAAGAGATCGCTAAGCTCGACCTGCCCGGTTACGCCATAGGCGGACTGGCTGTCGGCGAAAGCCACGAGGAGATGTACCATATATTGGACATAGTGCTTCCTCATGCGCCCCAGAACAAGCCCCGTTATCTGATGGGCGTAGGCACGCCGTCAAACATTATCGAATCGGTTGCCCGCGGAGTCGATTTCTTCGACTGTGTAATGCCCAGCCGCAATGCGCGCCACGCATTTATCTTTACCCGTCACGGGACGATGAATTTGATGAATCAGAAATATGAGCGTGATATGCTGCCTATCGACCCAGAATGCGGCTGCGAGGCCTGCCGCAACTATTCGCGCGCCTATATCCGTCACCTGTTCAAGGCCAAGGAAATGCTTGCGATGCGCCTTTCGGTGATACACAACCTATACTTCTTCAATGAGCTGATGGCACGGATAAGAAAGGCGATCGAGGAGGATCGGTTTGAACAATTCCGCCGCGACAATGTAGAAAAATTGGCAAAACGTTTGTAAAAATTTATAATTAATATTGAAAAAAGCATTTGCCTGTGATAAAATAACAGTATAGTAATATCCGTTGAAAACGGAAAATATTTACGATAAGGAGTGAATAGCAAATAATGAAAACTATGAAAGATTATGAATTTTGGTTCGTGACCGGCAGCCAGCACCTTTACGGCCCGGAAACTCTCGAACAGGTTGCGGCCGACTCGAAGATCATTGTAGACGGTCTCAACAACAGTGGTAAACTGCCTTGCAAGCTGGTGTTAAAACCAACGGTAAAGACGCCGGCGGAGATAAAAGCACTTTTTAAAGAAGCGTCCTACGATGATTCCTGTGCAGGCGTTATCACCTGGATGCATACCTTTAGCCCCTCGAAGATGTGGATAAACGGGCTTAAAGATTTCAAAAAGCCATACTGCCATTTCCACACTCAAGCTAACCGGGAGATCCCCTGGGACGAGATAGACATGGATTTCATGAACCTGAACCAATCGGCGCACGGCGACCGTGAGCACGGATTCATCGCCGCCAGACTGCGCATGGCCAGAAAGATAATCGTTGGCTACTGGGAGGACGAAAAGCCGCAGGCAAAGCTTGCCTCCTGGATGAGAAGCGCCGTAGGCTATGCTGTCAGCCAGAACCTGAAAATGGTGCGTTTCGGCGACAACATGCGCCAGGTGGCCGTTACCGAAGGCGACAAGGTGGAAGCGGAGATAAAGCTCGGCTGGGATGTTGAATACCGCGGCATCGGCGATCTGGTGGCCGCAATGGATGCTGTTTCCGATGCGGAGCTGGAAGCAAAAATGGACGAGTACAAGACCCGTTACGATATCGACACCGACAACACCGACGCCGTCCGCTATCAAGCGCGTATCGAGTGCGGCCTGCTGAAGATATTCGGTGAGAATGGCTATTCTGCGCTGACGACCAATTTCGAGGATCTCTACGGAATGGAACAGCTGCCGGGTCTGGCCTGCCAGAATATGATGGCCGATGGCTACGGTTTTGGCGGCGAAGGAGACTGGAAGGTCGCAGCCATGACGTATATCATGAAGTCGATGGCCGAAGGCATGAACGGAGGCACGGCTTTCATGGAGGATTATACATACCATCTGGAAAAAGGCAACGAGCATATCCTCGGCGCACATATGCTGGAGGTATGCCCCTCGGTAGCCGTGAACCGACCGAAAATACAGGTGCATGAGTTGGGTATAGGCGACAGGCGTCCGCCGGCCAGACTGGTGTTTGACTCCAAGGACGGCGATGCTATCGTTGCTTCTCTTGTGGATATGGGCGGCAGACTGCGCCTGATAGTAAACGATATCAAGGCCTGCAATCCTCTGCACAAGATGCCTAAATTACCGGTAGCGGGCGTTATGTGGAAGCCGCTGCCTGACCTTGAGACCTCGGCCACAGCCTGGATAATGTCCGGCGGAGCGCATCACAGCGTTTTGAGCTATGATGTAACGGCGGAAATGATGCATGATTGGGCTGTGATGATGGGGATCGAATACGTCCACATCGGAGCCGATACGAAGATAGAGGAGCTGGAAAAGGAGCTTCTGTGGAACGATATCGCGTATAAGCTCAAATAAACGAATATTGAAAATATAAATGGGCTGCCAGCCTCGAGCACAGGACCACCTTAAAAAGCGGTCTTTGCCGGGCTGGCAGCCCTGTTCTTTTATCAAGCTCCCTTTTACATTCCCTTAGACTTATCCATGCAGGCCTTCATGGCCTTTATAACGGCAGCGCGGAAGCCGTCCGCCTCCAGAGAAGCCACCGCGTCTATCGTCGTTCCGGCAGGCGAGCATACCATATCCTTAAGCTCTCCCGGATGCTTAGCCGTATCAAGCACCATTTTTGCACTTCCCAGCACTGCCTGGGCTGCAAATGTATAGGCCTGGGCACGGGGCATTCCGCCTATCACGGCCGCGTCGGCCATCGCTTCTATAAGCATGAACACGTATGCCGGGGATGAACCGCTCACAGCCGTCACCGCATCCATCAGCTTTTCCGGGACTATCTCCGCCCGTCCAAAGCTGTTGAATATATCCAAAACGGCCTTTGTCTTGTCTTCATCCATCTTCGCAAACATATTTAGCGACAGCGCCGCCATGCCCTCGCCGACCAGCGCCGGGGTATTTGGCATTGCCCGTATCAACTCTATCCGCCGCTGGAAGCAGTTCTCGAGCATTTCCAGGCTCCGTCCTGCCGCTATAGATACTACGAGCGTATCCTCGCCCACCGCCGTTCTTATTTCCTTGATAACATCGGTGATAACATTTGGTTTTACGCACAGGAAAAGAATATCACTTCCGGCTACATCGCAATTGTTCGTGGTGGTATTAACGCCGTACTCCTCTTTAAGACGCTCAAGCCCTACCGCGTTGAGATCGGCTACCGTTATATCGGCCGCAGGCGTTATCCCTGCCTTGACAATACCGCCGATTATCGCGCCGCCCATGTTTCCTCCGCCAATAAATCCTATTTTCATGTTGCTTTCCTCCGTTTTATATTATTTTTTCTCCTCTTGTCACTATGCTATCATACACGCTTTCGTCAAAATCCGGGCTTTCTCCGGGGATCAGGCTGCCGTCCGCCCAGTAGGCAGGCGTACCGCCGCCATCCTTAAAGGCTGCCCGTCCGCCGTCTGTATACAGCTCGCTAAAACCGCCGCGGTGGATATAAACGCCCTCCGGCGACACTATGATGAGCCTTTCCGCTCCCGGAGTCCGATATATTATCACCGCAGTCTCCCCCTCGTCCGAGAAAAGCGTCTCGTAATTATCCTTCACATAATCAACAATACCCTCCTCCAAGGCTGCGCTCTCGCCGCTTAAAACGTCCAGCTCCTCAAGCTCGCCCGCTATGATGTACGAAAGCACATTATCCTTCAGACCGATGCATTCTATAGCGTCCCGCATAAGCACGGTTGCCGCCCCGTTTGCTTTATCAACGCGCAGAAGGCGCGCACTGCCGTCTCCCTTCGTCTGATAAAGCAGGGTGCACAGCTCTCCCTCAAGCAGATCATCCGTTTGCCAGTCGCTGCCATCCACAAGATACGCCAACGACTCGCCATACGGCGTTATTTCAATTTTTTCGCCGTTTGCGATTATCTCGTTTATATACTCCTCGCTGTAATTGTCTCCCCATTCGTAATACCATTGTCCATCGTTTTTAACTATCAGCTGATTGTTGTAAAAATACGCCTCCTCGACAGGCCCCCTGTATTTCACGTCTATACCCATTTCAGAAATGTAATATATCCGGTACTGGCCGTTGGCCGACAGCAGCAAATGAACATCTCCGCTTTCATCATCATACTCATACTCAAAATTCCAGAGTTCCCGCAGATAGTTAAGTATATTCTCTTTTGTGGCAAGACATATCTGTGTTTCTTCTCCTGTATATACGTCCATACTGTAAAGATATGACCCGCGGAAATAATACAGCATATCGCCGTAAAGCTCCGGCGCAGAGATCACCTCGCGCATGAGCACGCTCCTTGCAAGCGGTTCTCTGTCGATACGCAGCGTCCGGCAGTTAATGCCCGAGCCCGGCGGAAGCCCTGTCTGGCGCATATCGAGCACCGTGTAACCCTCCGCATCAAGCCTCGCAACAACATTCCACAGCCCCGTGCCGCCGTTTTCCCAGAACTCGATCTCCTCCTCGAACGTCCTCGGCTCCACCTGGATAGAGGAGATTATCTGCTCTATCTTGTCCATATCAAAATATATCGCGTAGGAGCTGATATCATTGCTTTTTGCGACATTTGTCCCGTCCGCATCCCAGTTCACAGCATAGAACCCGTAAAAAATACCGACATCGTCAACGCTGCCATCGGGATACGTATAGGTTATGGGATATATCTGCCCCCTATTGAGTATGTAGCCGCTGACTCCGTATCCCATACCCGGCGACAGCCATAAATCAGCAAACCTATTTTCCTCTGCCACCAGGCCGCCGTCTTCGTCTATGCTAAGCTCCAGCAGGTTCTGCATTGCCAGCTCCTGCGCCCGAAAATCATTCCTAGCCGGGAGCGTTATCAAGTTCACCGTGCGACTCTCCTCGTCCCAGGTATATGTCATGCCTGTTTTGGCGTAGCCGTATTCTGCAAAGGCACTGCCATCATTCCAGGGCGCGATATCCTCTATCGCCGCCACCAGGCGGCCGCCGATATTGTATGTGGGTACATATTCCCCGTTTATGTAGGCGACAATATCCGTCTCTAAGACCTCTCCTATGACCTCGCCGACTTTGCCGCGCTCCACTCCCTCTATCGGCGTCAGCTCCATATCCCCGAAGGTATCAAATGACACAAGCGCGATTCGTGCGTTGTCATAATATCCCACGCTGAAACCGTAATTTTCAAGATCCCGAACGGCTATCGCCGTTTTGCCGTCAAGGCTGTAGGACGGTATCGGCTCCCCGTTGACCTGCGCCAGGATATCGGTCGAGTATACATAACCGACCACATCGCCTATCTCCGCCGAAGCTGTGAGTCCCAAAATCAAAAGCCCTGCCGAAAAAACTGTTGAAATCAATTTTTTCATTTTAGATCAGCCTTTCTCCCTCAGCCTTAAGCCGTTCAATGTATCCCCTATCCTCCGAGGCGCCGTCTATGGTTACGTATAACCACGTGCCACCATCGTACACAACAGCCTCATCGTCCTTGGCGTATACCTCCTCCGCACTTCCGCGAAACCGCATGGAAATGCCGTCGGCCGATATTGCATAAACGCTTACATCCCCGTTTCTTTCCGCCAGTATGAAGGCGTTTTCTCCGTCCCGGTATTCATGCAGTATATTATGGTACTCCGTGATGTAAGCTGTAATATTTTCATACGTTGCCGGAGCAAGCTCCTCCTCGGTCTTATCATAGATATTCATCTTGTATATCGATGTTCCCTTGAAATAGTAAAGCTCGTCACCGTACAACTCAGGAGCAGCTATTTGCTCCGTCAAGATAAGCTCGGTGCTGACCGGATCCCGGTCTATACGCAGCAGCCGGTAAACAGGATCGGAGCTGTTCATAAGCCCCGTATTTCTCAACAGCAGGATCGTGCAGTTCTCTGCGTCTATCTGCTCGTTCACTCTCCAGCCGTATATGCCGCTGCGGCCGCCGGTGTAAAAGGCCAGCTCCTCCGTAAAGCTGCGCTTATACGGCTCTTCGGAAGCGAATATCTCCTCCAGCTTCGCTGCATCCAAAACCGTATATGTCATCTCCCGACCCTCGCTTATATTGACAGTCGGCGCACCGATATCCCAGGTGACGCGCTTGAAGCTGTAGTAAAGGCCTACCTCTTCTTCCGTACCATCGTTACGAATATAGGTTATAGGCCGTATCTGCTCGTCACCCATGCTCCAGCTGCTGCTGTATTCGTAATTCAATACCGGCCAGTCCAGCTTATTTTCCTCCACGACTATCCGTGAACCATCCAGCCGCATATGCCGCCCGTATTCTCTGGCCTTTTTCCAGGCCTCGCTGTCGGTTTCTATCGGCAGCGTTTTTAGCTCCACCGTACGGTTATCCTCATCCCAGATATAGGTCATACCGGTCTTAGCGTAGCCGTAGGCGGCAAATCCGCTGCCATCGTTCCAGGGAGCGATATCCTCTATCGCCGCTACCAGACGGCCGCCGATATTGTAAGTCGGCACGTATTCCCCGTTTATGTAAGCGACAATGTCTGTTTCCAGCACCTCTCCCACGATCTCGCCGACGCTCCCGCGCTCTACTCCCTCTATCGGCGTGATCGGCCGTGACGTTGAAAACTCCGCTATTGATACCCGTGCATCATCAGTATATCCTACCAAAAAGCCGTAATTTTCCAGATCGCGCAGAGCTATCGCCGTCTTGCCGTCAAGGCTGTAGGACGGTATCGGCTCCCCGTTTACTGTCGCCAGGATATCGGTCGAATACACATGACCGACCACATCCCCTATCTCCGCCGAAGCAGACACCCCTGCCGCTAAAAGCCCGGCCGCCGCAAATATGAATGCTGTTTTCTTCAACCTTCATCTCCCCTTTCTTATGGTTTTCTCACTTTTATTTTATCACAGCTTGTATCCTTTTGCAACAAGAATTTAAACTACAAACATAAAAATACCGCCTGTACACCACATTTTCTGTGGTATACAGGCGGAAGATATTTTATTGATCACACCGGATAGGTCTTATTCTCCATATCCACCAGATCGCCGTCTATTTTATATTTCTGCGCCCGTCTGTATTCAAAGAACTTCACTGCTACCTGGCCGAACAGGGCGTAGCTTAAAACGTCCTCGTCCTGCTCTATCCACTCTGCGCACTCAGAACGCAGCTTGTCAAGCTCGTTATCGATAAGATCGGCCGGACGACAGGTTATGCGCTTCTCGTCACCAATGATCTTCTTGACGATATCCTCCTTGATATCAACAGGGCATCTGCCGTATTCACCTTTTACAATGCCCTTGGTCTCCTTGGATACCATCTTGTATCTTTCGCCCATGAGCACATTTAAAACAGCCTGTGTGCCCACTATCTGTGACGAGGGCGTTACCAGCGGAGGATAGCCGAGATCCGCTCTTACACGCGGCACTTCCTTAAGTACCTCGTCGAGCTTATCCTCTCTGCCCTGCTGCTTGAGCTGGGACACGAGATTGGAAAGCATACCGCCCGGCACCTGGTACTTGAGAGTGTTTACGTCTACGCCCATTACCTTGGGGTTCATAAGCCCGTTTGCCAGATACTTTTCTCTCAGCGGCTTGAAATATTCGCTTATCTCGACAAGTTTGTCAAGATCATAGCCGGTATCGTAAGGCGTACCCTGCAAGGCGGCTACCAGCGGTTCTGTCGGAGGCTGGCTGGTGCCCATCGCCATGGGGGACATGGCACAGTCCACAACGTCCACTCCTGCTTCTATCGCCTTGAGGTAAGTCATTGAAGCTACTCCGCTTGTATAATGCGTATGCAGCTGTATAGGTATTTTTACAGTCTCCTTCATTGCCTTTACCAGCTCATAGGCCGTGTACGGCAGCAAAAGTCCCGCCATATCCTTTATGCAGATAGAATCCGCGCCCATATCCTCAAACTGCTTGGCCAGCTTTACAAAGCTCTCAATATTATGGACCGGGCTTATCGTGTAGCTTACCGCCGCCTGTACGTGACCCTTTTCCTTTTTGCAGGCCTTTACAGCACATTCGAGGTTTCTCACATCGTTTAAGGCGTCAAATATCCTCAGGATATCTATACCGTTGGCTATCGACTTCTGCACGAAATATTCCACAACATCATCAGCATAATGACGGTAGCCGAGGATATTCTGTCCGCGGAAGAGCATCTGCAGCGGCGTTTTCTTCGCCTTATCCTTTATCTTACGCAGCCTTTCCCAGGGATCCTCGTTCAAAAAGCGCAGGCAGGCGTCAAAAGTCGCGCCGCCCCAGGCCTCCAGGGAATGATATCCTATATCATCAAGCTTGTCTATTATCGGCAGCATTTCCTCTGTCGTCATGCGCGTAGCTATCAGCGATTGAGGCGCATCGCGCAGGACTGTTTCGGTTATCTCGACCGGCTTTGATGCGGTCTTGTTGTTATTTTTTGCCATTTATTTCACTCCTTTTCCATCGCTGTTATCAAGCGAACATCGACAGGAATACTCCCGCCGCCACAGCCGAGCCTATAACTCCGGCCACGTTCGGTCCCATAGCGTGCATGAGCAGGAAATTGGAGGGATTCTCCTTCTGTCCTACTACCTGCGCTACTCTGGCCGCCATCGGCACCGCCGACACACCGGCCGCTCCAATAAGCGGATTTACCTTGCCTCCGGTCAGCTTATACATGATGTTGCCCAATACCAAGCCTCCGAAAGTCGAGAACGAAAATGCTATGAGTCCCAGCGCTATTATACCCAGCGTCTCCAGGCTCAAAAAGCTTTCCGCCGTCGCCGTTGCGCCTACGGTAAGTCCGAGGAATACGGTAATGATGTTCATAAGCTCATTCTGCGCCATGTTGGAAAGCCTTTCCGCCACGCCGGATTCCTTAAGCAGATTACCGAGCATCAGCATACCTACCAACGATACCGCATCCGGCACTATCAGGCCGACCACTATCGTTACGATTATGGGAAAGAGTATTTTTTCGGTCTTGCTTACCGGTCTCAGCTGCTCCATGACAGTCGCACGCGATTTCTTTGTCGTCACCAGCTTCATAATCGGGGGCTGGATTATCGGTATCAAAGCCATATACGAATAAGCGGCTATTGCTATTGCCGGTAAAAGTGCCGGAGCCAGCGTCTTGGCGACATAAATGGCCGTCGGCCCATCCGCACCGCCGATAATACCGATAGCGGCGGCCTCCCTAACGCCAAAGCCTACCGATGGTATCACCGCTCCCAGGAACAACGCTCCCAGAAAGGTAAAGAATACACCGAACTGTGCCGCCGCTCCCAAAAGGATGCTCTTGGGATTTGCTATCAGCGGGCCGAAATCAGTCATTGCTCCTATACCGAGGAAGATAAGCGGCGGATATATGCCCAGCTTTACTCCCAGATACAAAAGATCCAAAAGTCCGCCCTGCGAGACCACGCGCTGGATATCAACGTTGCCGTCTATCATATAGGCAGGGTCTGTGAAAAATTCCGTATGCATAAGCACCGAGGCCGCGCCTTCGAACATCGGCAGGTTCGACAGCAGCATACCAAACGATATCGGCAGCAGCAGGAGCGGTTCAAATTGCTTTACTATCGCCAGATACAGAAGCACGCAAGCTATGATTATCATCAGCGGCGTACCTATCACCTGCAGAACTTCCCCCGAGGCAAACGCCTGCTGCATCTGTCCGATCATAGCCGCGATACCGGTGCTTCCGAGAAAATCTATAAAACTTTGCAGCACTGTTTTGTCACCACTTTCCTTATATTACTTCATTCATTAAGAAATAGAGACAATAACGTCGCCGCTGTTTACCGAGTCTCCGGCAGCTGCCGAAACACCCACTACCTTGCCTTCAACACCGGCAAATATCTCGTTTTCCATCTTCATAGCCTCAAGCACTGCTACTATCGTATCGCTCTTTACCGTATCGCCAACGTTTACCTTTACCGATACTATCGTGCCCGGCATCGGCGCGGTCACGTTTTTCGCCCCTGCAACAGGAGCGGATTTAGCCGCCGGCTTACTTGCCGGAGCGGGAGCGGGCTTTGCCGCCGGAGCTGACGGAGCCGCCGCTTTTGGAGCGGGCGCAGACGGAGAACCGACTTCCTCAACCTCAACCTCGTATGTTTTTCCGTTTACGGTTATATTAAACTTTCTCATTTTACTTTTTCCTCCCTATTAAAAATGGTTGACCGCGTCTGTAAGCCCGGCTTTATTCCAGGCCGGAGATGAATTGCCTATCCTTCGATAGGACTTTATCTTCAAATTATACGTCGAGGTGTTCATGCAGGCTGCGGCAGCCGCCGTGAGCACTGCTATAAGCTCCTCCTCATCCTCTTCTTCCTCCGGTTCGGCAGCAGGCGCTACCGGCGGTGTTGCCGGGGCGGCCTCTTCCTTCGGAGTTTCCTTATAGAATATCGCCCTAAACGCCATAAGGACGAGCATCAGTATGATCAGAACGGAAAACACTATCGCCATTCCCAATACCGTTACCTGCACGCCCTCCAAAAGCGCTCCGCCGACTGTAAAAGTTCCTGTATCCATTCAAAACATTCCCCTTTCCGCTTTTTATCAGACAGGGAAATTGCCGTGCTTTTTCGCCGGCAGGCTGTCGCGTTTTCCGGCCAGCATTTCCAGGGCGGCGATTATTCTCGGCCGTGTGGAATCCGGCTCTATAACGTCGTCGACATATCCGCGCTTAGCCGCTTCAAACGGAGAGGCAAACTTATCTCTGTATTCCTGTATCTTTTCCTGTCTGATCGCTATCGGGTCGCTGCTGGCGGCGATATCCTTCTTGAAAATAATGTTGGCCGCGCCGTCAGGGCCCATTACGGCTATCTCCGCTGTCGGCCAGGCAAACACAGCATCGGCTCCCACGTGCTTGGAGCTCATAGCGATATACGCTCCGCCGTAGGCCTTTCTGACAATAACGTTTATCTTGGGTACTGTGGCCTCGGAATAAGCGTATAAAAGCTTTGCCCCATGGCGGATTATGCCGCCCTGCTCCTGCTCAACGCCCGGGAAGTAGCCGGGGACATCGGTGAGCGTTACCAGGGGGATGTTAAAGCTGTCGCAGAAGCGAATGAATCTGGCCGCCTTGTCCGAGGAATTTATATCGAGAGAACCGGCCATAAATTTGGGCTGGTTTGCTACTATTCCCACTACTCTGCCGTTCATCCGGGCAAATCCGATAATTATATTTTTAGCAAAGCTCTCCTGTACCTCCAGGAAATCACCGTTATCCACGATCTCGGCAATGACTTCCTTCATGTCGTAAGCCTTGTTGGCCTCGTCAGGCACTATTGATGTGAGTTTTTCCGAAATACGGTTTATATCATCGGTCGGTATCTCCTCCGGCGCCGTCTCCAGGTTATTTGACGGCAGGAATGATAGGAGCCTGCGTATCTTATTTATGCACTCCTCATCGTTGGCCGCCGTGAAATGAGCCACGCCCGACTTTGACGCATGTACGGTCGAACCGCCCAGATCGGCCGCCGTTACCTCTTCGCCCGTCACCGACTTTATTACCTGTGGGCCGGTGATGAACATCTGCGAAGTCTTGTCCACCATGAAGATGAAGTCCGTTATTGCCGGAGAATACACCGCTCCGCCTGCACACGGACCCATTATCACCGATATCTGCGGCACCACGCCGGAATTTCTCGTGTTGCGGAAGAATATCTCGCCAAAACCGGACAGGGCGTCAACGCCTTCCTGGATCCTTGCGCCGCCCGAATCGTTCATGCCGATTATCGGCGCGCCCATTTTCGCAGCCATATCCATGACCTTGCATATCTTCTTTGCGTGCATTTCGCCCAGGGAACCGCCTATCACGGTGAAATCCTGCGCGTACACGAACACGAGCCGGCCGTCTACCGTTCCGTAGCCGGTCACTACGCCCTCGCCCGGAGCTTCTACTCTATCCATGCCAAACTCGCTGCACCGGTGCGTAACAAAGGCGTCTACCTCCATAAAGCTGCCCTCATCCAAAAGCTTCAGTATCCTTTCGCGTGCAGTCAGCTTGCCGGAGTCGTGCTGCTTTTTGATCTTCGCTTCACCGCCGCCGTTTTCGATAACGCTTCTGCGGTATTGAAGCTCAGTTAATTTATCAACTGTTCCCATGTTCTGACCTCCATAATAAATTTGGCGGCCGCAGTGGATATTGTATATCCTCCGCCGGTCCGTTTTTTTAGAGAACGCCGTTTTTGCATTGTTGCTCTACTCTATATTATAGCAAAATCTTCTATTAATATCAAATGTTTTTTCCAAATCCCTGCCAAAAAAACAATTGATATTTTCCTAACGATTTTGTGTATTGTATACAAATACTATCTCAGATGTTCTTAAGATAATTCACCTCATGAGCAGTAAGATACCGCCATCTGCCCAAGGGCAGATTTCCCAGCTCAAGTATGCCGACGCTTATACGCCGCAGATATTCAACCCGGCAGCCAACGGCTTCAAACATCCGCCGTACCTGTCGGTTTTTGCCCTCATGTATCGTTATCTGTACAGTGCTTTTTCCCTTTTCACCGTCAAGCAGCTCCACCTCCGCCGGCGAGGTCACAAAGCCATCGTCAAGACGCACTCCTGCCCGCAGCCTCCGCACGGCCGCCGGCGTCAGTCCCCCGCTTATCGTAGCAACGTACGTTTTATTCATATTGAACTTCGGATGCGCCACTCTTTGGGCAAACTCCCCATCGTTCGTCAGAAGCAAAAGCCCCTCGGTATCGTAGTCAAGCCTGCCCACCGGAAACAGCCGCGCGCTTACCTCTCCCGAAACAAGATCTGTTACCGTTGGCCTGTCAAACTGGTCGCTGACGGTGGAAACGTAGCCGGCCGGTTTATTGAGCATTATATAGTACATTTTTTTCGGCAGGCGCACAGCTCGCCCATCCACTTCCACGCGGCTTGCCCCTATCTCCACCTTGGTGCCCAGCTCTGTCACCTTTTTTCCGTCTACCCTGACCCGGCCATCCGTGATAAGCTCCTCGGCCTTCCTGCGCGAAGTCACCCCACACATGGCTATATATTTTTGCAGCCTTACAAATTCTCCCATATTGCCCTCCTTTGTACATTGTCAGAATTTCAGCCACGACTCGGCAAGATAGCCGAACCAGTCGTTCATTGTATATACAGGCCACAGCGTTTTTTCTGTATTTATATCCTGTTTGGCAACGATATTGACCTTGCCCACCTGTTCCCCGGCGTAGAATACAGCGGCATAACCAACCTTATCTCCGGCCTTGACCGGCCCGGCAAGGTTCCTGAACATATGCACCTCTGTCACAGTATCCATCGTTTGGCCGATAGTCTCGGCTATAGAAAAGCCCTCCTCGGCCACGAAATCATAATCCGCACCGTCGATCGTTTCTGTTTTTAGCACCTGCCCCTCGCTGACTATATTTTTGGCGGTATTATTGGCAAATGCAAAATCCAACAGCTTCATGTGATCGTTCCAGTCATCGGGAGCGTTTAGGGTAACGGCAATAAACGTCATTCCGTTCCTGGTCGCCGAGCTTACCAAGCAGCGTCCGGTAGCCTGTGTATAACCGGTCTTTATCCCGGAACAGCCCTCATACAGCTGAAGGAGCTTATTATGATTGACGAAATACTGCTCATCGGCAGGACGGTTCAGCACGGTCACCCTCCTTGCCCGCGTGCGGACGATATCGGCAAAAACATCGTTATTCATCGCATAGCGCGCTATCTTTGCCAGATCGAGGGCTGTAGTATAATGCCCTTCAGCATCAAGGCCGCTGGGGTTTTGGTACTGTGTATTCTCCGCCCCGGCCTTTTTGGCGGTATCATTCGTCATACCGACAAACGTACCCACATCGCCGCCGACTTTTTTCGCTATCGCCCAGGCCGCGTCATTGCCGGAATTTAGGAGCAGGCCGTAGAGCATTTCCTCCATCGTCAGCTGATCGCCGGCGTCAAGATAGGTAGAGGATCCCTCCTGCCAAACAGATTCGTTATCCATAGTTATCACATCGGTCAGCGATGAGTTCTCAATAGCCGTTATCGCTGTGGTTATCTTGGTAGTGCTGGCCATCGGATGCTGTTGCTCGGCGTTACGGTCGCATATCACACGCCCGGTGGCCGCGTCTATCACCACTGCGCATTCCGCCGATATGTCAACGCCCGCATATGCCGGGATCGCAAACAAGGCCGATATACCTATAATGCAGGCGGCAAAGATAGTTTTCTTCATGCAATTCACTCCTATATAAAATTTTATGTATTTTTTTCAAAAAAATCCTTGACAAATCCAGCTTGTTCTGCTATAATAAATTTTGTTGTTACACAACATATCTCTGCGAGGGTGGCGGAATAGGCAGACGCGCACGTTTGAGGGGCGTGTGGTTTACCCGTGCCGGTTCAAGTCCGGTCTCTCGCACCAAGACGTTCTTCGGAACGTCTTTTTTCTTTGTCAAAAACATTTATTATTATACCATATTATCGCCCCGTTGTCAAACAATTCCATAAATAAAACAAAATTTTTTTCAAAACCGGAAAGAACCCGGCTCAAATGCCGGGTTCTTTGCTCGTTTTCACTAATGTTCTCGTATATACCTGGGTAGACGATATGTCCGCATGACCCATCACCTCCTGCACCAAATGCAGGTCCGCTCCCTTCTCCACCATATGCGCCGCCAGGGAATGGCGGAGCGTATGCGGAGTTATATCGGTTTTGATGCCGGCGCGGTTTTGATACGTTTTTATCAATTTCCAAAATCCCTGCCGCGACATACGCGCCCCGCTGCAATTTACAAACAACGCTTCCTGCTGCGGATCTGTGACCAGCTTATCGCGGGAATTTTCCAGATAATCCCTGACCGCCCGCTTAGCGCGCGGCGAAAGCTGTATTACTCGTTCTCTCCGATCCCCCACCAGCCTAACGGCGGAAATGTTTTCTGAAACATCGCCGGTATTAAGTCCCAAAAGCTCCGAGACCCGTATACCGGTCGAATACAGAAGCTCAAACATCGCCCTGTCACGTATGCCCTTGGCATCGCCTGATGACGGCGCATCCAAAAGCCGCGCCGTCTCATCGCGAGTGAGCACGGACGGCTTTTTCCTTTCCACATGCGGAGCCTCTAGGTTCACCGTTGGATTCTGCGTCAGCTTATAAAACTGCACCATGTAGATATAGTATGATTTGAGCGCGGCCAGGGCGCGGGATATGCTGGAGTCTGCCTTGCCGTTTTCCCGCATCCGCAAAAGATATGTAAGCACGACCGCAGGCGTAGCCTCGCTGACTCCGCCGATCCCTGTTCTGTCGATATATGTAACGTACTGCGTTATATCACGTTTGTAGGATTCAACCGTGTTTTTCGATTTATGCTTCTCCTTGAGCATAAAGTCCGCATATTCATCAATATGCGCTTTCATGACGATCCCCCCTGTATATGTCTATCTAGTCAATTGCGAAACCTTTTCGCAATTGATTTCCGGCTAAGGAAGAAAATAAAAGTTCCGTTGATTGGCGGTCTAAAGACCGCTGAAAC
>CAYNRX010000017.1:0-42442 GCA_964399965.1 uncultured Lachnospiraceae bacterium
TTCTTTGTTTAGTGCATAAGCTTTTCACTTATGAACGTGTCGCACTCCACTGATAACCCGTATAATATGCATCAATCCCCGGAGTGCCGTCATCAAGGTTACCTGTACCATTACCGCTGATCAATGTGCCGTCGGAATATCTGATGCCACGGTTTGCTGCCGTTTCACCTGATTTGGTGTACTCCGGGACACGGTAGGTAATACCTAAAGTATCCCGCTGGCATACGGTACAGTAACTGGTCTCATAGGTTGTTGTTGCATTTAAGTCCAATTCGTTCGTCCTGCCGTTAGCCTTTAGCCATATATCAGCAGGATCAACATAATCGCTGGCTTGAGACGCGAATGTGACCGTCGGCATGAGTGTCATCAGCATGGACGCCGCAAGGGCAGCCGACAAAATGGACTTGATTTTACTTTTGATTTTCATCTCAAAAAATCCTCCTTTAAATCTTTGTTTTTCTTTTCCATTGGTATATATTTGGCACAGCTTGTTCCGTTGTGGCAGGAAAGGTACGGGCAAAAGGGGTTCCTTTCGTCGAGAAGATACGTCTCCTGCCCAATTTTACAAGTTGGACAAAGTTGAACACCAGAAGATTTGTGTGCCATTTTCCTTTTCCTTTCCGATGTGCCGATCTTTAAGCCGTCAGCCTGCGATAGCCCTTATCGGCTTCATCAATGCAGCGATTGAGCATTTCAAAAAAACGAGCTGGATCTATTTCCTTATCGAGCCAATGCGTAGCCCTATAAGAATAGCATCCAACTTCATCGTTGATTGCATGACTGCCAAGAATGCTTTTCAAGTTCAGCTCGTTGACCAGCTTTCTCTGTTTTGCGGTACTGGGAGTTTTCATGCCCTTAGCAACGCAAAATACCATCAGCGGATGTAACTCTGAAAAAGATATCTGCAGATAATAATCCCGATAATCAGTCATAAGTGACGTCTCATCCTGGTCATCAATACGCAACTGGGACATTACCATCTTCCGGGTATGAGCCGAAACATTCTTGCGTCGGTTCTTTTCCTCGTTGGTTAGTTCATAGTTTGTCATAAAATACCTCCTTTCTCATCAGGATGACTATCTTGCTGTTGCTATATGAGTGATGGCTCCCCAGATTCGGTTGGAATCGTGATTGATACCAAGTATCCGGACAGTGACCCGGGCTCCGCGCGGCGGACGGCCGCGTTTGGGATAGCTGCATAAGCAGTCGATTCCGCCGTCAAGGGCTACGAATACCCCGTTGGTATCCACCATACTGACCGTACCGACATACCGGTTCCCGACGGAATATCTCCGCAGCGCTTTTTCATATGGGTTTTCACCTGCCTGCTTGACGGACGCCGTGACCCTGATATGGTCACGGTCGCTCCTGTCCACACTCAGAATCTTTACGAGGATACGCTGACCGGGCTGGAAGTGCCCCGATGCATCAAGCCATCTCTGATAGCTCAGTTCCCGCAGCGGGATGTATACCTCCAGACCGAACAGCTCCACAAACACACCTGCACGTATGACAGAGACAACCCGTGCTTCAGCACAAATATCTGAATAAATAAGATTATTGCCGTCCCGGTCTGTGGCAAGGTAATACTGCCGCCGTTTTGCGCGCATTGCTTCGAGTCTGCTGGCTACAGCAATATTCTCAGCAGCGTCAATCCCTTTTACAATATAGTCCACTTCTGCACCAAGGCGTTTTGTGAGCATATAGTGCAAAACATCCTGAGGCAGCATCCCCCTGTAATCCTCAGGAGGATCAACCGCTTCCTCGGCAGGTATAATGACTTTATATTCTCCGTGATAAATGACTGCCAAGGAATGTGCTTGCTGGTTATCGGAACGCTCGACACCTTGGATCGTCCCGGACAAGATTTTCCCGGATTTCTGGGACTCCAGCAAATCCAATAAATCATTTCTTGCTTTGTCTGCATCGGTTTCGACAGTCCGTTGGTCATCGATCGATAAAACAGGGGATGTTCTGTCAGACCGGGTTCGGGTTCTGCGAGGTGCTGCCGGCTCAGGGCCCTCAGGGCTTATATTATTATTTTCACTGACCGGCTCAGCTGTTTTTCGACGTCGTGTTCTTGGTTTTTCTTCGATTTCAGTGTCAGTCTGGTCAGAAGCTTTGGATACAGCAGCCTCTTCGGCGTCTTCAGGTGAATTCTCTTTATCAGACTCCGATTCCAAATCAGTCTGAGCGTTTAACTCGCTGTTTCCGGATTCTTCCGGATTGTTCCGTTCTTCCGTTTCCAGATTTGTCTCAGTCTGGGAAACTTCGCCTTCATCAGGCTGCACTGTTTCTTCAGGGGTTATGTTCTTTTTTGTTGGCATATATTCTCCTCCTTCGATTGGGTTTGCTAATAAAAAAACCTGCTGAAAAGCGATTTCTCAGCAGGTTTCAAATATATATAAAAAGCACCTCATATAAGAGATGCTTGAAATTTATATTTAATTGTTTGTTTTTTAAAGATTGATCCGGCGCTCCGCCTCTTTGATATACTCTATATCCCATTCCATGACATCGGCTCCTTACTCAATTTCGACATCAATATCGTCGAGTTCTTCCTGTGTAATGCCAAGCTCTTCCATGACAGCTTCGTGGGAAAGAGTTTCGCTGTCGTTATTGGTTGCCATTCGTTTTTCTGCCTCAGTATAGAGGAGAGAGTCCGAGAGCATCTCCATCAAAGATTCGTATTGCGCCGGCGAGAGCAGTACACATGCAGGCTGGTTGTTCTTGACCACAATCTTTGTGCCGGAAGATGCAACCTCATCAAAAATTTTGCTTGCTTCACCCTTATTGAACCGCGAAATAGGAACCATAGAGTTCATAATATTCAAAATAGATACTCGTGCCATCTTACAAGCCTCCTTTTAATATTAGCATAGCCACTTTCAATATTATTATACTGCTAACAGATAAAAATATCAATATAATAACAATGAATTTATGGATAAATTTATCGCTAAAAATCATCAGGCGGCTGTGCTGAACTGTAGAGTGGCTTTTTCCTTGGTGGCTTTTCAGGTTCCTCTCGATGCATGGGCCTATCCGGGATGGGGGGTGCTATCGGTGTATTCTCAGTCTGGTATGTGTTTGAAGCAACCGGTGCATAATCCATGATAGAAACGCGTTTTATTTGTTTTGCAGTAGGATGCTTTGTATAATCCAGCTTTTTTAATTTTAGTATATTGCAGCCGCGGATAATACAAAGCATTTCTTCGTTCGGGAGACGCAGCACCTCATCCGGAGTCAGAAGTTTTCTTCGGCCCTGTCCCTCAGTCTGACGGTATTGCGGGATTACCTGCGCTACTGCCATGGTTTGACGCACCGTCATGGTTGAGTTGATTTGTATACTCATATCACCGCTGCGCTCCGAAAAATATTTCGCCGTTACATCGTCTGTACATCCCAGCATGAGTTGAATATCAGCGTTGCCGATGATTTCCGCCCATAGATTATTGGGATACCGGTTCTGCAGCTGTCCCAAGCTTTGGACTGCTATCATGACTCTAATATCCCTTGAACGGATGACGCTGAGCGAGCGTGCGAAATCGGAGCCATCTGCCGCACCGCCGATACGCCCTACGTTGTTGAACTCATCGAGTATGAGATTTACGGGCACATCGCAGCGGCCGTTTGGTCTTGAGTCGGCATAGCGGGTCAGTCTGATGAACAAGAACGAGAAGAAGAGCGAGGATAAGAACGCCATTGTCGCATCCTGGTCGCTCAGTATAATATAATACGCACATTTGCGCTTAGCCGGCGCTGTCAGATCTATGTCAGACCTGCTTGTGATCTCTTTGACTGCCTGGTTCTGCAATACCTGCAGCCTGGTGCCAAGCCCGAGTATAATACCGGAACGGACTGTATCGCTTGACTGGGCAAATAAATTATAGGGGGCTCTTGCTGGATGGTCAAGCGGCAGTTTTTCAAACAGTGCTGTGAGCTGCCGTTCAGTATGTTGCGTCAGCAGTTGATACACGGACGGCAGATTCTTTTCGTAAGGGCTGCGGGTTCTGTCCCGATCTATATATAAGACCAGCGCTTTTAATAAATTACCTTCTCCGTTATCCCAGAAGTGATCGGTTTTACCGGAACTGGTGTTGCCGATAATGACATTCGTCAGCATCTGCGCCATCAGGGTGTCTCCATTCAAGTCCGACATGCAGTTCCATGAATCTCCGTGTTCAGGGTTCACAAGATTAAATACTTTTACATCATACCCATTTTTTCTATACAGTTCCGAAGTATCGGAATAAAGCTCGCCCTTGGGATCCGTAATCACTACAGACTCATTTCGTTTCAATGCTTGGAACAGAGAATTCCGTATGATCGCCCGCGATTTCATCGTCCCGGATGCGCCAAATATCGCAATATGCCGGTTGAGTCTGGTGTCTTTGGGCATACAGACCGCATTGCCGTCATACTCACCCAAGATAACGCCTTCCGCTTTGCCAGGGGTGGTCACCTCAAGAAGACTTTTCATTTCTTTCTCCGTCATCCAGGAGGCTGTGCCATATGCACCGGACTTACTCTTCGTAAAGCCGCGTGGGTCGTGCTCCTTGCCTCCGAATTTATCATTCAGTTTGATATACGCAAATAGCGCGCCTCCTGCAAACAGGATTCCAGCGATTCCTTTCAGGCCCTCTGGAGTAAAAGCTTGACGGATGCAAGCCAGCGGATTCCAGTCTAACGAGGCAATGGATGCTCCGCTTTCAAGCCCATCCGAAGAATTCCATGCTGTATAATTTCTCATGAATTGTCCAAGTATTCCGCCTAAATAAAACAGCCCGATGCATCCGAGTATGGCAGCGATGATTATAACTATAAGTCTTTTTTTATCATCCAAAGTTATTACTCCTTTCCAATCCAAGTTCTGCTTCTACCAGGTTTATATCAATCGTTCTTATTGTGGCAAGTCGGTCCAAATATTCTTGTAAGAATGCCACCTGGTAGGGGAAGCAAAGGACCTCGGCTTTTATACCCGGCTGCGCTGCAATCGCCTCCCGAAACCGAATCAGTCTGGCAATGTCGCCGTCCAAATGCGAAAGTATATAAATACCGTTTATATAGGCGTCGTATTCAAAAGAGCCTTGATAATTAGACTGGGTCTCTGGTTCAAATAACAGATCAAGGAGTTTCCTGTTCCAGTCTGGGAGCATGAGGATGCGCAGCTGCCGGATTCCGCAATCATTCATGGGCACAAAATAGATATGCTGGTAAATTGCATCGAATCGGAATTCCAGCCGTTTGGTTTTATCTGATGCCAGTAGGGTATTCATCGCTGCGCTGTCAGACTCACCGAAAAGAATAGCAGAGTCAACCTGAGAGACGCCGGCATTCAGCCTTCCGGTTTCGATTAAGCTGTGCAGTGTTTTAAATTCACCCATGCCATTCCATTTCATTACGGCATTTCTCGTGTTATAGACTGCATAACATATGCTGCTGGAATAGATTGCACCTACCATACGCGTAAACATGGTTTTGTTCAGCTCATTGCTGCCGATGTTCTTAAGCACTCTTGCAAAATAGAAACAAGCATAACCCGGTATGACCCTGCGTATCTGCAGGTTCTGAAGCTCCGGAAGCATATATGGCAATATCTCAATACCGGAACGCATACACATCGCAGCTGCTTCGGCAACTCTGTGGTTCCGCTGACGATGTGACGCATCTCCGGGGAATTTGTGATTCCAGAATGCATGTAAATAATACCGCAATGCATCAGGATGAATCCATTCCAGTATGGGGAGAGCGGCTTTATATAGGCGGATAGATTTATCGGCACCGGCGCCTGTTACGGTAAGCAAACGGCAGGTCATTTCTGTTCCAGTCTGGGAATTGCGGAATCTCTGCTGCATGGTCAGTTTATGAATCATTGCTTTATAGACCCTGTCATTTCCCAGAAGATGAACTGACCGAACCGGATATTCACCGACGACTGAAAGCAATGTTACGAGCCGATGCACATGACTGCCGGGGCGGAACTGTATCATTGTTGCCTTCCTCCAGTATGCGGAGTTTTTCCGACAACATGACTGCTCTCTTTGTCGGAATTCCTCTTGCGAAATCTTCTCCAAAACGCAGCAGCGAAGGGCTTTTTGCGCTTGTCCAAACAGATGTTATTTTTCACCTGCGGCTGAAAGCGATTTTTACATATGTTTTTTTGGCTTTTAAAGCCGTTTTTCATACAGTTTCACCCCCTGTTCAGGCATCTGTTTTTCGTTTTCCAGCCACCCTGCAAACTCACATTGCGGTACAACATAGACCTCTGTTCGGTCAGACTGTCCCTGCGTACTGCAATAATAGTGAGAGCAAACCGATGGACCGTCATCCGGCAAAACATACATTGCAACAATATCCGAAACCATATTTACCTCAATATTGTCATGGTCGCGTTTCTTTCTTTCCGGTCTGTCTCTGGCATATATATGACGGTATATTAAAACACAGTCATTGTATCTTACAGGCTGAGAATCCAGAAAGAATTCCCGCATGGCAAGATAGAGTGAAGACCGGATATAGTCGGCAGAACCGGCATCCTTCTTCGGCAGTAGGGCAGGAATCCTGAGTGAAAACCATCCTTCCTCGGTAAAGCCGATCTCTATAGGGATTGACAGCTTGATTAGGTTTTCGGTTTCCAGCCTTGCTTTAGGGTTTCCCGTATACGCCGGAAGCGCACGGGTTAGAAGCACGGTTTTTTCCGAAACCTCTTCCAAGCGCAGTGCGCTTTCATATGTCTGCTTTATATTACCCTCCTGATAGAACCGTCTCACAGAGAAGGCTTGTTCGTGCAGTTCCTGAATTTTTGCATCTATTTTATCAAGAGCTTTTTGAAATGTACTGCGTGTTTTCATTTGCTATTGCCTCCATAGAATAGAATGTCACTTCCGGCTCATCCTGCCCTTCAAAATCAACGGTTGCAAACAGGCACGGCGCTTTCGGTAACTTTAAGTGCGCCGCCATTGAAATATGCGGCAGAATGATAATATATTTCAAATCATCGTCCGGCTGCAGCAGCCTCAACAGGCTTGTTTCGCCGTCATATAATACAACGATTTCGTAACCGACATTTTCTTTCAGAAAAAAGAGCTGTGCAGGGTAGACAGCCGGATAATGTGCCATTGGATCCACAAAATCTATAAACTTTAATAAAACCCATACGGCAAGAATCGTTCGCTGATCAGGCTGGCACATGGAGTCAAGAGCAACATAATATCCACCGCCGACATCGGAAATCTGCATCTGTTTTTTCAAATTCCGCAGGATTTTCTCAGCAGTTTGCGGTGGCTTACGCAGCATTTTTATAATCTGTGTTTTCGGTAAAGCTCCGTATTGCGACAGCCATTTCACGACATATTGTTCGTCCTGCAAAAGCATTTTCACCACCTCCTTCAATGTAGTCAATGCGTATTTCTATCAAAATGCGTATTTCAAAACCTAATGTGTTTTCTTTTTACGCTTTTCGCGCAGGATTGCCTCCAGTTCTGCTCGGTCTGTTGTAATCATTTCCTGTTCTTCTTTTGATGCTTTTATCACAACAGGCACTTTATTGTTATTGGAATACACCAGAGCTTCACCGCGTTCAAAACGGGTGATGGACCGCATCTCGGTTTTCGTAAGCTTCAGCACATCCTGCACATACCGTGCCTCATCGGGCTCAAGATTCAAAATGATTTTATTCTTTGAATTATTTATGATCGCTCTGCCATACTTTCCATCCTCCAGACTAAAAAAATCGGAGAGGTCTTGTGTCGCTGAGATACCGGCGCCTCCAAACCCACGTATGGTTTTGAAAATGGTCAAACAAAAATCGGCAGCCTGTTTATTGGAGGATGCTCCGATCAGCTGCCAGATCTCATCTATTAAAATTGCTTTCTTTTTTGTCCTGTCTGCCTTGACATTATCCCAGACATAGTCCAGCGCGATCATCATGCCAACGGGAAGAAGTTTTCCTTTCAGTTCAGACAGATCCAATACGATGTACTTATTCGTTAAGTCCACATTAGTTTGTTGGTTAAAAGACTGCGCCGAACCGGTCACGAACCTGCTAACGATAACAGCTATGCGTTCCGTCATTTTGTTTTGAAGCAGATTCTTATGCAGGTCACCCAGTATAGGCATTTTCTTCATGACCGGTGGATCCGCTTCGGGATCCAAATACAGCGAGTCATTATCATGGGTAATGCCGAAGTCGGCATAGGTCTTGATGAGCGCCTCATCCAGCATTTGTTCTTCCTCATTGGTCATATCAGGGATCAGCAGCGAGAAAAATATCATTAGCTGCTGGATTTTTCTTGCCAGCATAGAATCCATCTCGCTGTAGTCCATCTCATCGATCAGTTCCATCTCCGGCGTAATGGTATGCCGGATCTCCATGATATTGATACAATGCGGCGAACCGGGGGCTATTTTGATATACTGTCCGCCGATATGGTTGCACGCACGGCGAAACTCGTGACCCTTGATAGGTGCGAGTATGAAGCACTGTATGCCGCGCATCCTCATCCGCAGCGCCAAAAGCTGCATCGTAAAGGTCTTGCCCGCGCCGCTGGTTCCGAGCAGGTTCAGATTCGCATTCTTATTTTTCTTTGTATTGAACAAATCCACTATACAAAGTGAATTGTTATGTCGGTTGATACCAAGTAGAACGCCAGTATCGTCAGACATTTCAAAGCTCGTAAACATATAGGTAGAAGCTGCGCCGCTGGTCAGCACATTTCTCTGTGATTTCTTTTCCAGCGAAGGCGTTATATGCAAAAACGGCATGACTGACTTTAAGGCGTCTTCCTGCTGAAACCTGCAGTCGCTCGTATACATGTCCATGGATTTCAGCATATCTGTCATTTGCTGCTTGCGCCAAAGAAGCTCTTCATAGCTTTTTGCCGATATGGTAATAAACACGGACATATAAAATAAATCTTCATTATTGTTTGCGATTCCGTGCTTGATATAGTAACCAGCCTGAATAGAATTCGTGAGCTCTTCATAGTCAGTGCTGGTATCCTGCATACTCCTCAACTTGGTACGGTTAAGCCTGATACGCTGTGCAACCTTATCGATCGTCCTGCTGCGGTTTTCCCGGCGCAGATGTACATCGACGTCAATACCTTCACCGGCGTTGATCAGAGAGGACATCCAGCCCGCGCGAACCATCCCGGGATAACCGTTTCCCTTTATATATAAGAACGAGTAATATAGCCCGTCCATAATAATGTAATTGGAATGCTTTAAATTGATTCCGCGTGGGGCAAGAAAGTTGGTAATGCGTATATGCGGTACGGGATCAATCCCGATTACTTTGTTTTTTGCCGTCATGGTGTCCATAACAACACGGTTCACACGGGATGAAAACGGTTCATCCACACAGGACTGCCTGTTGAAAAACATGTACAGAATTTCAGCAGTCGCTTCGTCCGGATCCTTGGGTTGTAAGATAGAGTTTCCGCACTGAAGGAAATATGCCCTGGCCGTTTGCTCCGCCGTTTGCAGAGCACTGTATATTTTGGCAAAATCATCACTGTCGTTGCGGTGAAGCTCTTCGTACTGAAAAATAAGAAAGAACCTTCGGGTTAAGGCTTCACGGCTGCCTACATCCTTGATAAGCCGTATATATCCTTCGCCCAACTGCTTGCATTGTTCATTTTCTTCCTCGGCAAGTTCTCTTTTTACCATGGCTACATGCTTATCGGAATCCGCTTTGCGGGTAATACTTTTAAACTGCAGCCGCATGGGAGAAATTTTTAACCAGCTCGCGAAAGAAGAGATGATTCCAAACTGCTCTTCACTGGAGCGAAGCATGAAATTAATCGGCTCTATCTCTAAAATTTTTATGTAACGGCCATCGGTAGTTTCGATGATTCCGTAATTTATATTTTTAACCGGAATAAAGTCCTGAACAAATTCAAGCTTTTCCGGACGTTTTTTTGACTTTGGCTTTTTGCTTTTTCCTGAGCTGCCGTTTGTCATAGTGGTATCCCACCCTTCTGAAATGCAGATTTCTCCGGTTGATGAAATATCGGATCATATGTCCGACGTACTGAAACAGGGAATTGCCATCGATACCCATCAACGCAATTACTGCAGCGGGAATAAGCGTCACAGTCATTACTACAATACGAAGGGTAGTTGCCATAGGAATCAGCATCAGTTCGGGATAGCCGATTATAATTACAATTAAAGCAGCTTCAATAGTATTGCGAAGCTCCAGCATTCCGCCGAAGATTTTCCCTGAGTCTGTATAATTCGCCGGGATAGCATAGATATTGTTATATTCTTTTTCTTCCAAATTCTTCACCTACCTGTTGGATATACTGTGGCTGTGGTTTTGTACCGCCCCAGACGCAACGCTTCTTCATGCGAGTTTACGAAAATATCCACACGGTGGATATCATTAAATTCAGCGCCGCCGCGGTCTTCCACAGTATATATTTTTCCGTTAATGCTGATTCTGGTACCAAACGGGTACTTTGTTGACATTGCTACCATCCCGACAGCTAACGGCTTTCCGCTTGCAGACATAGCCAGTGAGTTGCCGTTACATTGCTGACAAGGACAATAATGTGTCACTTCGACTTCCATTGTGTAAGGGGTGCCGGAAGATGGACCTATGATTCCGGTAGATCCACCTGCTACAGGTGCGTTATAGTCCACATTCTTTGGTCTGCGCAGAACCAGCGATGATTCATAACTGGGCGAATTCAGTATAACGCCGCTGCCGCTGGAGGAGTGTACCCACATCCGTTCTCCGCTGGATCCATATCCGGCAAACATCAAAACATGGTTCCAGCCACCTCCGCCTGAGCCGGCTAAAAAGCCCAAATCGCCGATTTGCAAATCAGCTGCGGAAACAGCGGTGGTTTTCGGGTATTGCCCGCCGGTACCAGCACCGATATCAATTCCAAGCGCCGTATCATAGATCCATGATGTGAAACCACTGCAATCTAAGCCATACGGTCTGATCGTTCCGGTAGAAGAAGAGCCAGCGGATGTAACCAGCTTTGGCGTATTCCATTCATCATTCCAGCCAGCAGGGCTTTTGCCACCCCAGAAGTACGGAACTTTGCCGACTAACGATAAAGCGGTTTCCAATAACAGCTTTTGAACGCCTGTACAGCTTTGACTATTCACAAATGCAATCAATTCTTCATCAGTGAGGGGGACAGATTCACCAGGGCTTATTGCACCGTATAAAGTCCGTTTAAGCGCGTTTGCCATATTGGTAATGACCTCACTGTATGTTGCGCCGAATTGATTGTATGCGGCATTCGGATCAATACCAAAAGCCCTGTTGATGACGCTGTTGTCAAATGGGTGGATAGTACATTCTACATACTGTACTGTCTGTACGGAAGTAGTCCCGTCCTCATTCGTGATTGTCTGTTCGGTTTCTTTAACTTCATAGGTGACAGGGAACATATCACTTGCTACACTGTTCAATTTTGCAGTCATATCATCCGGATCGGTGCCCTGTTGTTCCAAAGAAGCAGAATACGCGGCGAGGATATAGCAGGTGTCATAACCGGCTGAGCTCTGCGCATAATTGATAGTTGCATCCGAAGAAGCTTCGTAATTATATCCACCACTTGAAATGATCTGTTCAACTCTGGATAAAGACGTCTGATATGCCGCTTCTATTACATTTGATACCACCTGTTCCATCTGAGTATAACTGGAATCAAGAGTCATGCCTTCGACAGGCTGTGTCCCGTCCAGACCGAATATATTGTTTGTAACTATGGATGGCAGGGATACAATCAGCACAATAAAGAACACAATTGCAAGGCATATACAAATCAGCACCTTAAACAAGGTGTGCCGCAAAGACCATGCCGCAGATATGACTGCACCTACAGGTCCGCCTGCCGCTGTTCCCGCAGCGACTTCGGCGACAGCCTTTCCACCTTCCACACCGGCTTTGACAGTTGCAGCTGCTGCGTTTGCGGTAGCCTCTGCGCCTTTTGCGGCTGCTTGTTTTGCCGTTTCCTGTCCGGCTTGTTTTGCAGCTTTAGCCATTTGACCTGCAGCTTGCCCGAAATTATCGGCACCGTCACCGATTTGCTGTTTATTGGGCTCAGCCATTCTTTTCACCTCCTTGCCGAAACAAAATTCTATATAAGAAAAAGCAGCCAAACATAGAATTTGACTGCTTTTATTTTACCGCTTGCGTTTTGGGGCTTTTATTTCTATTTTTTCACGGCGTTTGGGTTCTCCAAAACGCGATGGAGTTGTCTTATAACGCACAGTTGCAACAGATTCTGTACGCAGCTTACCGTTATCGTATACCGGTTTCCCGTCTTGGTATACCGGTTTTCGGTCAACGGCAGCTTCGCCGTGTATTGCGTACCATTGACTTCCATTAACATCTTCATATACCTGATAATTGCCACGTGGTGCAGCATATCTGGTCGTATCGTAAAACATAGTACCGCTTCCGTTTTCGTGCCGGACTTCAAAACAACCATCCTGACGTTGAGATCCGTCAACCGAGGATACTTTTTGCTCGTAGCCTGGCATAAATGCTTGGAACTGTGCTTGGTTATATGCCATCGCTGCATCTCCGGCCTCGAATGCGGGCGTCTCGGCATGTGGCTGCATCGCATACCATTCCACTCCGTTTGCTGCCTGCATAACTGTATGCGGCGCTTCAGGTTCTTCATAATTAGCACTGTTATACCATAGCGTATTGCTTTCGGAAGCAGAGGAGGCTTCCACAACGCCGTTTCCAGCTGAACGAAACTCTGTTCCATCCGGCATGCCGGGGAAGCTGGGTTCTGCCTGCATTCCTTCTGCAACAGCCCCTGTATATTCCGGTGCTTCATAAGAACCATCGCTGCCAATAGGTATCTGATACCACTGGCTGCCATCGTTTGCCGTAACAACAGAATGCTCACCCTCTGGTTCGGCATAGGAAGCGCTGTTATACAGCATGGAACTACCATCGGCAGAATTAGCTTCAATCACGCCGTTGCCGATTTGGGTATATGCAGTATCTTCTGACATGTCGGGGAACGAAACGGCATTGTCTTCAGTAAATTGCGGAGCAGCTGCACTGCCGTTTGCAATATCCTCACCAGATACCTGATACCACTGTGTCCCGTCAGCATCAGTAACCGTCTGATATGTGCCTTCCGGTTCACTGTAGCTTTCGCTGCTGTACAGCATTGATGTGCCATCGGCAGAATTGGCTTCAATCAAACCATCGCCAAGCACATTCATAGATGTATCTTCCGGCATTCCCGGGAACTCTGTATATCCGCTGTCAAACTGCGGCACTTCTGTAGTACCGTCCGCATAATCGGCACTCGAGACTTGATACCATTCATTGCCGTCAGCGTCTTTTATGACAGAGTGCGGACCGTCCGGTTCACCATAGTTTGCGCTATTAAACAAAAGCGAGCTTTCGCCCGGTGTTGTTGCTTCCATAACGCCTTCATCAGCCGTTCTGAGTATGGTGCCTTCCGCAGCATCGGGGAATGTTGTTGCCACCTGTGCCGCCTCAGACGGATCACCGGTAAATTCGGGAGCTTCATAAAATGCGTTTGCTCCAGTACCCGCAGCCATCTGATACCACTGGCTTCCGTCGGATGCATTGACGATGCTGTGCGGCGTCTCTGGTTTTTCATACTGAGCGGCGCTGTACATTTCCAGGTTAGCTTCGTTTCCGTCTGAACCGGTGGTTGTTGTAGATATCTGTCCGCCTGTTATCTGAGTACCTGATAAACGACGACCACTCAAATGCGGCATAAAGTTTTCAAGACTGCGGTCTGCAATATCTCCGGCAATACTTCCTGAAACGTTTGGTGCTTTTGATGCTACGGATGCGATAGAATCACCGGTCAGTTTCGCACCGTTGCGTGCAGCAATACCTCCAAAAGCGCGGCCTACAAAACCAGCTGTGCCGCCGGCGCCCATAGGACTTCCGCCGCTGACAACAGCGTCACGGACATAGCTATTTCCCTTGAATTTATTCACAAAGCCTGCAGCAAAACCAGCTCCTGCCGTTCCTGCGCCTGAAGTAGCGCTGCCGCCCCTAAACACATTGCCTGCACTTTTAACGCCTCCGCTGACTCCGCCCAGAACACGCGCTGCCATAAGCAATTCCATACCCATACTGCTGCCTGTCTGCGCTACATTGAGTCCCATAGAGGCAAGGTAGCTGTCAAATTTCTGTGCCGTCTTTAAAAACGCAAGGGCACAGAACATCCATAGAAATATATTGCCCTGACCGGTTGACAGTGCGCCTCCGTTGCCGATATACTGTCCGACAGAACTGTTAAAAGCACGCAGGAACCAAACGTTCATCACCAGCAGCAAAAGCTGCGATCCTACCATGCGGCACCATGATTTAAACACGCTTCCCGTAGCCTTCGACGCTCCCATCGCATATGCCAGAGGGGAAGTATAGCAAAGAACACCAACCACAATGTATCGTTCAACCGTTTCAAGTAACAGTTTGAAATAATTCCAGCCTAACGCAATTTCCAAAATCACCAAAAGCAATAGACCAACCACTGTTGCAACGGAAACAATGGTTGTTAGTCCATTAGTCAGCGCCTGTTCCACTCCGGCAAATGTGAAATCTTCTGAAGACATCGTAATATCCATGAGCGCCGTATAAGGAGCTCTTGCAATGTCGAGCGTCAGCAGGAATATTGGCTTTGCATATCCTATCAACAACGCAAACAAAGAGCTTCTTGCAAGCAGTGACAAAGGGTTCTCTGCTTCTGTTATGGGTCCGCCGAACACACGGAACAATTGCCATATCGTAATCAAAAACAACAACGCCCATGCCATATATTGCATGACAGTAAACGCTTTTGCAACAAAAGGGAAGTATTCTTCCATTGCTGTCATGTCTGTGCCAAGTGCGTTCAAAAACAGGCCTGACACAGCGTCCATCAGCTGGGATACGATACTGCTGATCCATGTGACGATCCCTTCAAAAATCCAGTCAAGCAAATTTCATCACCTCCGTCCTGCCTGACCGCTTGTTCTCAGCCTGTGTAGTTTCCGCCAGAAATCAACGGCTGTAAGTATGCAACCACAAAGCCGAGCGAGTTCAAAACAAGCCAAGTGATTACAATTCGCTTAAGCCAACTGGTAGCTTCATCAACAGCTCGCTGGTTTCTTGATACCATTCTGACAACCAGCGCAATTGCGGCAACTGTAACTGCGACAATGGTGCTTATGGCAACTATTTCGCCGTAAACATCCTTCATGATCGTCGAAAACCTGTCCCAAATCGTGTCTGCCATAACAGGCTGAACAGAAATGAGTGCGGCAGATACCATGCTGACCAATGACCAGTATACAGTTTGAAGCTTGCCGTTTTTGCCTAATTGTTTGACCATGCTCAAAAACCTCCTTCTGTAATTTTGGCAATAAAAATACCGTTTCAAAGCTTTTCAAGGCTTTAAAACGGCATTCCGCTTGTCAGATCCCATTTTGGGACGATACCAGTATACCACAGTTTCAATTGCTTGTCATCGGCGCGGCTGTGCCAATTTTGTGCCAATTTATTTACCACCGTTTTCAGTTCAATCCCTCCAGCAATGTCAGCATTTCAAGCCAGAAATCCACATCGGCTGCCGGTGAAGCCCAGAGCCGGATGGATAAGATCGTGACTGCTTGTTCCCGAAGCCGGTAATAATGGCGCGGCGACAGATCCAAGCGGTAGAGCAGGTCCGTTAAACTCAGCTTTTCAGGCGTTATGTAGGTCTGATAAATCAGGTTATACAGTCTTTCACCGTCAGATGGCTTTTTCTTCAGAACGGTCAGAGCCTCATTCACACGGTCAAGCAATATTCTTGACTTTTGGATACCTGCAATTCTACTTTCGAGCTTTTTGTTATCCAATGACGTTTCGATATCAATCCGGTCAATCAACTCATCCAATCCCTCAAAAGGCTCGTCCAACTCCTCAGCAATCGAATCGGGGAAACATTCCAGCATCCATGCGATGGTTCTGTAGTTTTTCAAGAGCATAAGCGTGTTATGGTATGTGTTTTTCTTTTTTTCCTGCTGCGCTATGCGTATCTTTTCATCGTCAATCTTCTGATCTCCCAGTATGCCTCGTCTGGTCAAAAGCCCAATAAACGCCTCTGAATGTGCGATAATGCGATCCTCTTCCTGTTTATACATCGCCTTTTTGTTCTGTTTACTGCTCATATATAAAAATCTCCTTTGCTATTTTCGTTATATCCACAGGTATACATGGCCCACGGATATGATTTCTTTTAATTTCTGCAATTGGGGTATTATAATAACCCTTGCAGTCATAGTTATAATTCTTACAATTCCAACACAGAGAAAAATACGCGCGTATTATAGGGGAGAAAAATGCAACGCGATTTTCTTCCGCATTTGATAAGATAGAGGAGATCACTTTTTTGCTATACCAGGCGATTAACCTGTTGATATACGCATGATCGGACTCATCTTTTTTTATTCCTTTTGCGCAAATGCGTATTTCATTCAAAATACGCACAATTTTATCCTGCGTGGGCAAGACAGTCTCTGCTTGTGTCGGATATATTTTATTAAAAACCAGACAACCGTAAGAACCGGGGAGACGGTACAGAGCAAAGACATTCCCGTATTTCTTAAAAAATCTCCATACCTTTGTTTTTTCCCAACCCCAACGGTTACCGAGGGTTTCCAGAGTTAATGCGGCACCATAATCGTCATACTGAATCGTCGGCGCCAAAAAAGAAAACGCATTGCGTTGTTCTGCGAATACCGTGTGGCACCACAAATCAAGCCATGCGTCTGATTCTTCAAATATATAATTGTTATCTGCAAGCCGCTGCGTTATGTTCCGTGGTAGGCAAAGGAAACCGTAATCATTTGAAGCATACACATTTCCATCCATGCATTCTTCTCCGGAGCATTCAACAACCCAGTCGGTTATGAGATAAGTTAGCTTTTTTGTATGCGGATCCAGCTCGTACTTTATATATCCGAGCCTTGACAGCGTATCCATCATTTCTAATGCCTGTTTTCGCGTTCTAACGCCTAAAATGCTTTTTAGACCAACGATACCGCCAGACCACATACCGGGCGTTACAGGATTACTGTAACCGCAATAAGAGGCTGTTCCTTTGCGAAATGCTGCACGGGATGCAAGACGAGCCCAAGAGCCCATTACCCCCTTGCCCTGAGGAAGATGGGAACGCATTAGCTTTACCCATTGATATTTCAGCAAGCATTTCATCTTGGCAGCCTCCTTTTCAATTTAAGCATAAAAATAGAGCAACCTTTCTATGGGTTGCTCTACCAAAGAAATGTATTCAATTAACAACAAGAAATGATTGATCTACCGGTTCTGAAAATGCAGCAAATGTAACCGTTGATTCCAAAGCATTTCTTGCAATTATGCCCATTTTTTCAGTAACATGCGTATAGTACCGCAGAGTAAATTCCAGCTTTGAATGTCCAAGCATTTCTTGAACATATCTGGGATTCACACCGCTTTCCGCCAGAATTGTGGCATATGTATGTCGCAAATTATGGAATTTAAAGGGAATGTTCAAGTCCTTTTTAAAAACCCGCGACATGAATTTAATGCTATTAGTTGATAGCATATCACCATTTCGTTTTATATTGATAAAATCAGGTATTTCAAGTAATGTTTCTTTATTCTTTATCAATCTGTCCGTTACAAAATTTCTTTTATAGCCATCGCCATATAATAATCGGTTTTGCTCGTGCTGCTCTTTTAAGGAAGAGAGGAATGTACAAAAGCTATCAGTAATATTAACACTTCTATAAGCATTTAACGTTTTTAGTGGACAGAAACACCATTTTCTGTCTTGGAATAATAGCTGTTTGCATACCTTTATTTTTTTCTTTTCAAAATCGACGTCCGACCATTGAAGGGCGAAAACTTCGCTTTCTCTAAGCCCTGTATTCAACGCAATGTAATATGATACAATCAAATTTGTTCCATGCAGCCTTTTCTCCATTGCATCACGTTCTTCTTGGGTGTATGTTTTAATTTCCCCAATATGCCTCGGATCGGGAGGAGGAGTGACCTCACAGAAAATATCTTTTTTCATATATTTTCTCTTATACGCATATCCAAATATGACCTTCAAAGTTTTATATAAACCCTTCACATACTCCTCGCTTAGATAAGTTCTCTTCTCATTGAGAAAATCTTCTATCATATTGCGGCTGATTTGATACATATAATATGACCCAAATCTTTCGGCATAATGGTTTCTGTAAAGCGAATTGTAGCGTTTTATTGTTGCATACGCCCGAGTGGCTGGCGCTTCCGTCTCCATAAATTCTGAAAACACCTGTGAAAAAGTGATTTTTTGATTCTCTACATAATCGCCCGTATTGTTGATTTGATATAAGGCATCTGCAAGCGCTTTATCAGCTTCTCTCTTGGTCTTATAGCCGCCTTTTTCAATTTGAGCCCTTTGATCTGAATTTTTTCCAAGATCAATACGGTATGACCATGTTTTTCCTCGTTTTCTGACACTGCCTTTCATAATAAGCCCTCCTTTTAAAGCAGATGATAATTAAATTATACCAGTAGCAGCATCAGAATCTTAATTTTGCATATCAAAAATCGCTCAAAAATTTTTGCCCACAAAAAAATCAACTTCGAGGCCCGAAAAACCGCATAACCATGCGGGTTTCCGGCGTTTTTGTGGGCAAATTGATTTTTTGGCTCTATTTTTTGCGATTTGCCCACAATTTGCCCACAAAAATCTGAGATACGTTTAGATACAGAAAAACACGATTAACTAAGATTAGTTAATCGTGTTTCGTGACCAAACCTCTGAAAGTGGCTTGTTTACTGGGTTTTCAAGAGTATCTATTTGTATTTAATCGTATTTACGATTATCCAAAATATCTCTTCAAAAGACCTTCAAAGCCTTTTCCGTGTCTTGCCTCGTCCTTAGCCATCTCGTGCACGGTATCGTGGATAGCGTCATATCCCAGCTCCTTGGCTCTTTTAGCTATCTCGAACTTGCCTGCGGTAGCTCCGGCCTCCGCTTCCATTCTCAGCTGGAGGTTCTTCTTGGTGGAAGTCGTTACGACCTCGCCCAGAAGCTCGGCAAACTTCGCCGCGTGCTCGGCCTCCTCATAAGCTGCCTGCAAATAGAATGCGCCTATCTCCGGGTAACCCTCGCGGATAGCCTGACGGCTCATAGCGATATACATGCCTACCTCTGTGCATTCGCCCTCAAAGTTAGCCTTAAGGCCGTTGTATACTTCCTCGTCGATCTGATCCTTAGCGCCTACGCCTATAACGTGCTCACATACGAAGTTTAAGGCTGTGCCCTCTTCCATTACTGTGAACTTCTCACCGGGAACGCCGCACTGGGGGCATTTTTCGGGCGGATTGTCTCCTTCATGAACGTAACCGCATACGGGACAAACAAACTTTTTCATGCTTTATTTCCTCCTTGAATACTCTCCGGCCGCGGCCGGGAATTTACACAATTTGTACACGTGCCGTAAAACACCAGCGAATACCCGTCTATCTCCCCATCGACAAGGCGCGACGCCTCGCGCATCAGGCGCGATCTTCCCGAAGTCTCCAGGTCGTATATCCTCCCGCAGACCCGACAGGAAAAATGGTCGTGAAAAGCCTTACGGCCATCGTAATGATCCGCGCCGTCCCCAACGTCAAGCCTTATCGCCTCCCCTGTTTCTACCAGCAGGGACAGGTTACGGTATACCGTACCCAGGCTTATATTGGGTATTTCCTCACGTAACCGCTCATAAAGCCACTCGGCTGTGGGATGGGTATCGGTGCTCACAAGCACTCTCCTCAAGGCTTCCCTTTGGCGTGAATATTTATGTTCCTTCATCGTCATCGGTCCTCCTTAAAACGATAATAATTATCGTTTTCTGTTTTTATTATACCATGGCCGCAGGAGTTTGTCAAGCAATATTTTTAAAAATTTACGATTTTATTTTTCCTCCTAATAGCAATAAAGGGTGCGACAAATCCTGCCGCACCCCGACTTGTTTATCTTGCGCGCCTGTGATGGCCGCCGCCTGCTTTAGGGCCGCCGCCGTGATGGCCGCCGCTATAGTTGTCGCATACGCCGTCATTATCACTGTCAACGTAATTTATACCGCTTTTACAAAGATCACAGATACCATCGCCATCCCGGTCGATATACCGGCATTCGCCGCTGCGGCAGGCGATTCCCTCATACGAGGGGACAAACTGCCAGCACCCGTGCGCAGAGGCGGCCGCGGCTTGAGTTAAGGCCGCCGCTATGATACATACCGTTACTATCATCCTCTTCATGACCCGTCAGCTTCCTTTAATGATAAATTTTTATAGTCGATCGCGAAAAATATTTCCCGCAGTCGATCATTCCTTGATGCTGCGTATGAATTTTATCACCAGCGGCACGGCCGCAGCGACCGCTATCGCCGCCGATACCGCAAGCATTACTTTTCTCCATTTTTTGGGAAGAGATGCTCCTATGAACGCTCCGGCGGCGGCAACCGCCGCTGTAAAGAGCGTCCGCTCCTCCTTTTCGCTCATCCGCCCGCAACGCTCAGATACGGCCGAGAGCTTATCGATGGCTGTCTCCTTAATCATTGATCATCACCGCTCCCTGCATGGCCGAGGATACCATATTCGCATAACGCGCCAGATATCCGGTCTTGACCTTCGGCTCGTTGGGCTTCCAGCCCTGACGTCTCTTTTCCATCTCCTCCTGGGAAATGCGCACGTCAAGACGGCAGTTGTCGATATCTATGTCGATTATATCACCATCGCGCACAAACGCTATCGGGCCGCCCTCTACGGCCTCCGGCGATACGTGGCCGATGGCCGCTCCTCTTGTCGCTCCCGAAAAACGCCCGTCTGTTATCAGGGCCACATCCTTATCCAGTCCCATGCCGCAGATAGCGGAGGTCGGGGAGAGCATCTCCCTCATGCCCGGGCCGCCCTTGGGGCCCTCGTAGCGGATGACTACCACATCGCCCTTGACGATCTTGCCCGCATAAATGGCGGCGATAGCCTCCTCCTCCGACTCGAACACCTTCGCCGGGCCTGAATGCTTGAGCATCTCGGGGGCGACTGCGCTGCGCTTTACGACAGAGCCGTCAACGGCTAGGTTGCCCTTCAAAACGGCAATGCCGCCGGTCGGCGAATAGGGATCGTCTATCGGACGGATCACCGAATAGTCCTTGACGGCTGCTCCGGCGATATTCTCGCGCTGGGTCTTGCCGGTAACGGTCATGATATCCAGCTTCAAAAGATCCTTCTTGGCAAGCTCGCTCATCACCGCCGCAATGCCGCCTGCCGCGTACAGATCCTGCACGTGATGTTCCCCTGCCGGAGCAAGGTGGCAGAGATTGGGCGTTATCTTGCTGATATCGTTGGCCATGTCCATCGATATCTTAACGCCGGCCTCATGGGCAATCGCCGGCAGGTGGAGCATGGAGTTGGTCGAGCAGCCAAGAGCCATATCCACGCGCAGGGCATTGTAGAAAGCATCGGCGGTGAGGATATCGGAGGGCTTTATGTCCTTTTCCAAAAGCTCCATTATCTTCATGCCCGACTCCTTCGCCAGGCGGATACGCTCTGAATATACGGCCGGGATAGTGCCGTTGCCGGGAAGAGCCAGTCCCAAAACCTCCGAAAGGCAGTTCATGGAATTGGCGGTAAACATCCCCGAGCAGCTGCCGCAGGAGGGACAGGCCGCATCCTCCAGACGGCCAAGCTCCGCCTCGTCTATCGTCCCCGCTTTAAATGCGCCCACCGCTTCAAAGGTAGTGTTCAAATCGCGGTATTTGCCGTTATAGTCTACAGAAAGCATCGGCCCGCCCGATACGATTATCGCCGGCTTGTTAAGACGGGCGGCGGCCATCATCATGCCCGGTACTATCTTGTCGCAGTTGGGTATCAAAACCAGAGCGTCAAACGCGTGGGCGATAGCCATCGCTTCGGTGGAATCGGCGATAAGCTCCCTTGTGCAGAGCGAATATTTCATGCCGATATGCCCCATGGCGATACCGTCGCAGACAGCGATCGCCGGGAACTCCAGCGGCACTCCGCCCGCAAGCCTTACCCCGGCCTTTACGGCCTCCGCTATCTTGTCAAGATACATATGCCCCGGAACTACCTCGTTTTTGGAGCAGACCACGCCGATAAGCGGGCGGCGAAGCTCCTCATCGGTAAGGCCGAGTGCCTTGAACAAGGAACGCGCCGGCGTTTTCTCTACGCCCTTTTTTACTGCGTCACTGTACATTTTATATTCCTCCTCGATATTAAAAAAACCTTTTTTGCAATTTATGATTATCTGTACCTATCATTTTACCACAAATACCGCCCGCCGTCAATCGGCAGAGGAATTTTTTTTGGAGAAAATCCATAGATGATTTTCCGGGGAGCTCGAGCGAACCTTTATTTTTTTCATCAGCCAGGCGTCAATTGTAAAAAAGAGGTAAAGGAGACGATAAATATATTTTTCAAAAAAAAATGAAATCCGCTCTTGACAGCCGGGGAATATTATGGTATACTCTGACCGTGGTTGTATTAACTATTTAGTCATATTTATTTTGTGTATTTTGCCGCCGGGCAAAATAAAGACGCCCCTGCTTGTATCGTAGGCCTTAGAAGATACAGGCAACGGGCGTCTTTATTTTTTATTTTCAGGAAGGATGGATCATGATTGCTTAAGGAATTTACAAAATGTATCGCTTTAAGCGTTGCCGGTATGATGGGGATATCGCTGTACATACTGGCGGACACGTTTTTCATATCGCTGGGGATGGGGGCGGACGGGCTCACGGCCTTGAATCTGGCGGTGCCGGTATACAACTTCATCCACGGCACGGGGCTTATGCTGGGGATGGGAGCGGCCACCAAATATTCGATAGCCAAAAGCCGCGGCCTAAAAAATGAGCAGGACGGCGCTTTTACGGGAGCGGTATTTATGGGAGCGGCCGCATCTGCCGCGTTTGTTGCGCTGGGGCTGCTGCTCTCGAAAAAGCTGACCCTGGCCATGGGAGCGGACGAGGCGGTATTTGCGATGACCGATACGTATATGAGGGTAATGTTCCTCTTTTCCCCGGCCTTTATCTTCAATGATATAATAATATGCTTCGTCAGAAACGATGATAGGCCGGGGCTTTCGATGGCGGCGCAGATAATAGGCAGCCTTGCCAATATCGTGCTCGATTACGTGTTCATATTTCCCCTGGGCATGGGCATCTTCGGCGCGGCCGTGGCTACGGGGATATCGCCGATATTGAGCATTGCGGTGATGTCCGGCCATTGGCTTGGGAAGGAGCGCGGATTTGATCTGCGCCCCAAAAGCGTGCGGGCGCGGCTGTGCATGGGGACGCTGTCCTTGGGCTTCCCCTCGCTGATAGCCCAGGTATCGTCCGGGGTGGTAATGATAGTATTCAACTCCCTGATACTGGGGATAAGCGGCAACACCGGCGTTGCCGCCTACGGCGTGGTTGCCAACATATCGCTGGTGGCGGTGGCCGTATACAGCGGTATCGCCCAGGGCTCCCAGCCGCTGGTTAGCCGCGCGTTCGGCAGCGGCCGCAGGAAGGATATGCACAGGCTGTTTAGGTATACGAACGTATTCACAACATCGGTATCGGCGGCGATATTTGTCGCGGTGTTCGTCTTTGCCGACCCGATCGCCGCCGTATTCAACAGCGGCGCAAGCAGCGAGCTGCAAGGGATGGCCGTCCGCGGGCTCAGGCTTTATTTCACCTCCTCCTTGTTCGCGGGTTTTAACGTGATACTGGCCGGATATTTCACTTCCGTGGAAAGAGGACTGCCGGCGCACGTGCTCTCGACCGCCCGGGGAATTGCCCTCATAATCCCGGTGGCGGTGATAATGGCCAAGCTTTGGGGGATGGACGGAGTTTGGCTTGCGTACCCGGCCACGGAGCTTATAGCAGCAGCTGCCGGAGCGGCGGTGTATATGCTGATTAGGCGACAAGAACAAAATAGGGCGGAATAGCGCAAAGGCTATTCCGCCCTATTTTACATTTGTATCTTCGATACGTCCGTATCCATCACCTTTTTCCTCAGCGGCAGCACCGCCGAGGGCGTTACCGACAGCTCGTCTATGCCCATCGCCAAGAACCGCTCCGTCAGCGACAGATCCGCTCCCAGCTCGCCGCAGATACCTATCCATATCCCGTTTTTGTGCGCATTCTCCGCCGCCATCGCTATGAGCCTCAAAACCGGCTCCGTATTTTCCGCGCAAAGCTCCGCAAGCTCATCATTCTGCCTGTCGGCGGCCAGCGTATACTGCGTCAGGTCGTTGCTGCCCACGGAGAAGAAGTCGGCCTCCTTTGCTATCTCATCAGACATCACGGCCGCCGCCGGGGTCTCGATCATCACTCCCAGCTCCACCTTATCGTCAAACGGCAGCTTCTCCTTGGTAAGCTCCTCCCTGACCTCGGCCAAAAGCTCCTTGACCTGCCGGACCTCAGCGGCCGATACTATCATCGGCACCATTATCCCCAGCTTTCCGAACACTGACGCTCTCATCAATGCTCTCAGCTGCGTTTTAAACATATCCCTGTGCACAAACGACAGCCGCACTCCGCGCACTCCCAAAGCAGGATTTTCCTCCTCCTCCATCTTGATACAGCTGGCCTGTTTATCGGCCCCGATATCCATCGTGCGGATTATCACCGTGCGCCCCGACATCTTCTCCAAAACATCGCGGTATACCGCAAACTGCTCATCCTCTCCCGGGGGAGTATCGCTTTCCAAAAACAGGAATTCGCTCCGGAAAAGCCCTATGCCCTGGGCGTCGTTTTTAAGCACCGCGCCAAGGTCTGAAACGCTGCCGATATTGGCGTAGAGCTTTATTTCCCGGCCGTCCTTGGTGATGCTTTTCTTGCCCTTTAGCGTCTTTAAAAGCTCCGCCTCCTCATCGCGCCGCTTCTTTTCCGCCGTAAGACGGGCAAGCGTCTGGTCATCAGGATCGATATACACCATGCCGCTGTATCCGTCCACAGCCGCCGTCATGCCGTCATAGCCGCCCTCCAAAAGGCCGCGTATGCCGCCGACAGCCGGGATGTTCATCGTCCGCGCCAGGATCGCCGAATGGGAGCTCTGCGACCCGGTCACCGTCACTATCGCCAGGATCTTGTCCTTATCCATCTGCACCGTCTCGCTGGGAGCTAAAGCGTCAGCAAACAGCACCACCGGCTCTCCTCCCGACAATACCCCTGTGCTGCGGCCGGAGAGTATCTTTATCACGCGTTCCGATATGTCCTTGACGTCAGCCGCCCTCTCCTGCATATAAGCGTCATCCATGGCGGAAAACATCTCCGCGAAATTGTCCCCGGTCTGCGCCACCGCCACCTCGGCGTTTATCTTCTCCGAATCTATCATGTTGCGCACCGAGCTTAAGTAATCCTCGTCCGACAGCATCATCTGATGTATCTGAAATATCATCGCGTTCGATTCGCCGACTTCCCTTAAAGCCTTCTCATAAAGCGCGCCCAGCTCCTCTATGGCTTTCTGCCTGGCCGCGTCAAAGCGGGCGTATTCGGCCTCCTTGTCCTCGACATGATACCGCTTTATGACCGCCTCCTCGCGCGTGTAGACGCTTATTTTCCCTATCGCTATGCCTGTGGATATAGTCCTTCCCTTTAATTCTGTCATTGGCCCTCACTCCTTTTTATTATAGTCAATTGCAAAACCTTTTTCGCTGATTGATTTTTGGCTAATGTAAAGCAGATGTCTCTCAAATATATATACCCCTATAGCGGGCGGTCAAAACATTAAAACCGGGAAATTTTTTTGTAAAAAAAATGTGAAATTTAGCCAAAAACCATGTTCCCTCTTGCAAATCGTCCGATTTATGGTATAATTATAATGGTACTATGTGTTGTCATTCAAGATACCGAAAAATTTGCTGAAAGGAGCAGAATTAAATGAAGTATTCAAGAGAAGTTGAAGAAATGTGTCCTCTGGTAAAGGGCGCATATCACGGACCGGCGCCGATACCCCAGGAGGGCAAATGGACCCAGGCTACGGAAATAAAAGACATCTCCGGCCTTACCCACGGCGTAGGCTGGTGCGCGCCGCAGCAGGGTACATGTAAGCTGACCCTAAACGTCAAGGAGGGCAAGATCCAGGAGGCTCTGGTGGAGACCATCGGCTGCTCGGGTATGACGCATTCGGCGGCTATGGCCTCGGAGATCCTTGTCGGCAAGACGATACTTGAGGCCCTCAATACAGACCTTGTCTGTGACGCTATAAACACCGCTATGAGAGAGCTGTTCTTGCAGATAGTTTACGGCCGTACTCAGACCGCGTTTTCTGAGGACGGACTGCCCATCGGCGCAGGTCTTGAGGATCTGGGCAAGGGGCTTCGTTCGCAGGTAGGCACGACCTACGCCACCCTTGCCAAGGGACCGCGTTATTTGGAGCTTGCCGAAGGGTACATAACAAAGCTTGCGATAGATGAAAACGATACCATAATCGGTTACAAGTTCGTTCACCTGGGCAAGATGATGGAAATGATAGCAGGCGGCATGGACGCTAACGAGGCTCTTGAAAAGGCCAGCGGCCAGTACGGACGAGTTGACGATGCCGTAAAGCTCATAGATCCCAGACACGAATAAGAAGGAGGGCACAATAATGGCTTTATTTGAGAGTTATGAAAGACGTATAGATCAGATCAACGCCGAGCTTAACAAGCACGGTATCTCCTCCATTGAGGAAGCAAAGGCGATCTGTGACGAAAAGGGCGTTGACGCTTATAATATAGTAAAGGGTATTCAGCCGATCTGCTTCGAGAACGCCTGCTGGGCGTACACGGTGGGAGCGGCTATCGCCATCAAGGACGGCGTAAAAACAGCGGCCGAGGCGGCGGAGAAAATCGGCCTGGGCCTGCAGTCGTTCTGTATCCCCGGATCGGTCGCCGATGACAGAAAGGTCGGTCTCGGCCACGGAAACCTGGGCGCGATGCTTTTGAGGGAAGAGACGAAGTGCTTCGCCTTTTTGGCAGGCCATGAGTCGTTTGCGGCGGCCGAGGGCGCAATAGGCCTTGCCAAGAGCGCCAATAAGGCGAGAAAAGAGCCCTTGAGAGTTATCCTCAACGGCCTGGGCAAGGATGCGGCGCAGATAATCTCCCGTATCAACGGCTTTACATACGTACAGACAAAGTTCGACTATTACACAGGCGAGCTTGAAATAGTAAAGGAAACCGCCTACTCCAACGGCGAAAGATCAAAGGTTCGCTGCTACGGAGCGGACGATGTGCGCGAGGGCGTAGCCATCATGCACAAGGAGGGCGTAGATGTTTCCATCACCGGAAACTCCACCAACCCCACAAGATTCCAGCACCCGGTTGCCGGCACATATAAGAAGGAATGCGTTGAGCAGGGCAAGAAGTATTTCTCGGTTGCCTCCGGCGGCGGCACAGGCAGAACTCTGCACCCGGACAACATGGCCGCAGGTCCCGCGTCCTACGGCATGACCGACACCATGGGCAGGATGCACTCGGACGCGCAGTTTGCAGGCTCCTCCTCCGTTCCCGCTCACGTTGAGATGATGGGTCTTATCGGTATGGGCAATAACCCGATGGTAGGAGCGACGGTCGCCGTTGCTGTTGCCGTTGAGGAAGCTATGAAATAAGATACAATAATAGGGCTGACCGGCTTAAAAAGCGGCAGCCCTTTTTTATTTATATCCCCAGTGCCCCCATCGCCATCACCATCAGCGGCAGGGTCAGCACGCTTAGGACCGTGGTCACGAATACGCCCTCGGCGGCATATTTGACGTCCGACCCGTATTCGGTCGCTATTATCGTCAGCACCGTCTGCGAGGGCATCGCCGCCTGCAATATCAAGACCGATTTGACGATTTCTGCCAGCGGCAGCCATTTTAATACCAGCATCAATACTAGCGGGAATACCACCATCTTCATCACCGCCATTATCAAAAGCTGGTAATGCTTCCATATCCCCTTTATATCCACCGACGCCAGCGTGCCGCCGATAAACAGCATCGAAAGCCAGGTCGTAGTCGATCCCATGCCGTCCAAAACCGTCCCCAAAACGCCGCCGATATGCACCCCCGTGCACATCAATATTATCGATACCACAAACGATATCGTTACCGGGTTTATGAGCTTTTTGGCCGAACCGCCGCCGCCCGCAAGCCCCCATACGCCCAGCGTCCACACAAAAGCGTCATTGGCCACGCCGTATATGGCCGCATATAAAAGCCCTTCCGCCCCGAACAAGGCTTCTATGAGCGGATATCCCAAAAATACCACGTTGCCGAAAGCTCCCATGCAGCGGTATATCACCGCCCGGCTGCCCTCAAGCCCCAGCCTGCGCGCACTGAACATCCCTACCAGATACATCACCGCCACCGCTGAGGCCGCCAAAACCGCCACCAAAAGGCAGTTTACGGCCAAAGCCGCGTTAAGCTCCACCTTCGTAAGCGACATCAAGACCACCAGGGGCAGCGTAATCTTTACTATCACCTTGGACAGGGCGTCCTTGGCCTCCTCCGGTATGTAGCCGCTCTTTACCGCCGCAAAGCCGATGGCCATCGCCAAGGCCAGCACTCCTATTTGTGTAAATATAACATTTTGCATAACTCGTCTATCTCCTTTAATATTTTCCGGCAGTGATCCGCCGTCTCCCCGTCGGGATGAGCGGCCTTCTCCTGCCCGGCGAGTATCTTTTTAAACCGCCGCTTCTCCTTTGCTGCTAAGGCCCCGAAATCGCGGTGAGAGTATAACGGCGGCGGCAGGTGAAAATCAAGCTCCCGCGCGTATTTCTGCCCTTTTCCGGCCGGATCGACAACAAGGAGGTTATATACCTTCGCGCCCTCGCAGCACAGCTCCTCTTCTGCAAGCGGCCAGCCGTTTTCATAAAGATAGCGCCTAAGCTCATATTGGCCGTTCATGGGCTGCAAAAGAAGGCGCGCGGCCGCCCGGGCGGTTTTTTCGCCTTCCTTTAGTATATTTATGATATTATCACCGCCCATACCGGCGATAATGATAAGCTGCGCCTCTCCCATCTCCAGCGGCGCAAGCCCGGCTCCCAGCCGGGTATCTATCCTGTCCGAAAGCTCTGCCCGGCGGATGTTATCCCTTGCCCGCTCCAGCGGCCCGGGGCTGATATCGCAGGCTATCGCCCGGCGGCATACGCCCGTCTTTACCAGCTCGATGGGCACAAATCCGTGGTCGGTGCCGATATCGGCGGCGGTATCGCAGCCTATGGCAGCCGATATTATCATGCGTGTTCGTGCAGTCAGCATTGTTTCACTCCAATTTTTTACAATTTATCCAATTGACTGGAAAAATCAAATTATTTTTCCCTTTTATCCACAGAGTTATTCACAGGTGTGGATAACTTTTCTGATCGCCATCATACCGCAAAAATGGCTAATTACAGCCAAGAAGGAGCTTTTATCCACAAGGATAAGAGCTTTTTCGGGGATAGATAGAGCGATTTCGATAAGATTTTTTTTACCAATTCCCTCCAAATGGCTTACCTAAGCCAAACACACAGCTTATCCTCATTTTTATCCATGTGTGGATAAAGGTGTGGATAGCGTGGATAACTTTTTAAAAAGATGGCTCAAACGGCTTTATAAAGGTATTTTGCCCTGTGGACAACGTATCCGCACGGAGGATGTGTGGTTTACATAAGTTTAATTGGAAATTTTTCCGGGGAAAAGTGTGGAACAATTTGTTCCGCCGGGGGTATTGTAACATAAAAGGGGGAGGTAGTCAAGGGTATTGTTAGGAGCTAGGATTACAAGGTGATTGCGGCAGGTGATACGTTAGCGCACTGGGGTACAGGATGGTTGCTGCGATTGCAACGTTAGCGCACTGGGTTTCACGATTGCGGCAATTGCAGCTTTAGTGAAAAGAATCAAAAGGGGAAACTACGTCTCCCCTTTTGGAATCCTCTTCCTTTGTGGGATTCAACTTTTTTTGCAAAAAGTTGAAATAGAAATTTCTATTCGGCTATGCGGGAATCGCGGATGTAGTGTTCTGCTTTGGTGGAAGTCCCCCGGTATCGTTCTGTTTAGCAATGAAAGCGGTGTAGTTTGGGGCTTCCGCATTCCCGTTTCTCGGTGAATATGCGGGAAAGGTCGGTGTTCGCGTTGGTTATGCTTGAGCTTAATTCTATCCAACAAGGGGATTGCGGCAATTGCTGATTTTGTGCGAAAGTCAAAAGGGAAAACTGCGTTTTCCCTTTTGGAACTCTACTTTTTTAAAGTAGAGAAAAATAACCGGGAGATAGCTTTAATGTCCTGTTACTTACGGTTATACATACTGGGCAAGCTCTTGTCGCCGTGCGCACGCATATAAATTTCAACCAATACCATAAACAGCCGTAATCCTATTGCCAGATAGGATTACGCCAAACTATAACCAACGAAAAAACTAATCTTTCCCCCAATCCCCATCCAGGAACGGGAATGCGGAATCCCCTAACTACACCCCTTTCATCGTCAAACAGAACACGACAGCGAGACTTCCAGCATAACAGAACACTACACCCGCGATTCCCGCACAGTCGAACAGACATTCCTATTTCAACTTTTTTGCAAAAAAAAGTTGAATCCCCCAAGGAAGAGGATTCCAAAAGGGGAAACGTAGTTTCCCCTTTTGATTCTTTGCACTAAAGCTGCAATTGCCGCAATCGTGAAACCCAGTGCCCTAAATCCGCACTCGCCGCAATCCTATTGCCAGATAGGATTACGCCCAACTATAACCAACGAAAAAACTAATCTTTCCCCCAATCCCCATCTAGGAACGGGCATGGGGAATCCCCTAACTACACCGCTTTCATCGTCAAACAGAACACGACAGCGAGACTTCCAGCAAAACAGAACACCGCATTCGCGATTCCCGCACAGTCGAACAGACATTCCTATTTCAACTTTTTTGCAAAAAAAAGTTGAATCCCCAAGGAAGAGGATTCCAAAAGGGGAGACGTAGTTTCCCCTTTTGATTCTTTTCACTAAAGCTGCAATTGCCGCAATCGTGAAACCCAGTGCACTAAATCCGCACTTGCTGCAATCCCCCCTGTAACCCAGTACGCTAACGTTGCCCCTGCCGCAATCTCTAAAACTCAACCCCCCACCCCCCAACCCCCCAAAAAAACATCCCCCTCCTCCCATTGACATTTCCCCCGCAAAATGGTAAAATTAAACCACACCGACCGTTGATATCCCCGGGGATATGGTGTTGGCGGCTGTGGACAACCTTCATTCCCATTTTATGGCAATTTCCCCTGTCCACACCAATCCACACATATCCTCCCTGCGCCAACACCCCGGCGGTGGCAGTATTTTCCCCGTACTAAGGGCAAAACGCCTGTTTTCCACGCTGTAAACACCCCTTATTACTACTGTTACTATTTATTTACTGTATGTATGTACGTACGTACGTGCGCCGCCTGAAAGCTCCGCTTTCCCTTTTGGTGTTGACAACTTTCACAGCGCGGTTGTTGATAACGGGAAAACAACGGTCTTATAATTTTTGTAGCTACTAAATAAGGAGACAATATCTATGAAGCTCATTTGCAACAAATCCATCCTGATTGACGCCATAAATACGGTACAAAAGGCCGTAGGCTCCAAGCAGGCGCACCCGATACTCGAATGTATCCACATGGAAGCCGACGGCTACGGCAATGTATCCTTTACCTGCAACAACATGGAAATATGTATAATCTATACCATTAAATGCCAGGTAGAGGACTCGGGCAACATCGCCCTGGAATCGAAGATGTTCGGGGAGATAATCCGCCGTCTGCCGGACGGGGATGTGACGATCGATGTCAACGAACGAAATTATGTAGCCCGTATCAGCTGCGGAGCAAGCGTTATCAATATCCAGGGCTTTGACGGGGCGGATTACCCCGATCCTCCCCAGGTGGAGGAAACGTTCCGCTTTAATCTTTCCCAGAACGTGCTGCGGCGGCTTATCCGCAAGACTACCCCCTTTATCGCCGTGTCGGAGGCGAAAAAGCCGGTTTTAAACGGCGCCCTTTTCCATATCCGCGATAAAAACGTCCTTAAAATGGTCGCTACCGATGGGCGGCGGCTGGCGGTGGGAACGACTTATCTTGACCGGGAGCTGGAAACGAGTAAATTCGTTGTCCCCGGGATGACGCTCAGGGAGCTTTTGAAGCTGATGAAGGAGGAAGAGGCCGAGGTGGAGATAATCGTCTCAAAGCAAAGGGCTATCTTCGATTTCGGCTATTACCGCGTTTATACCAGGCTTCTGGAGGGAGAATTTCTCAATTACGACCCGATATTAAATTCCGACAGCACAACGGTCGTAAACGTCAATAACCGCATATTCACCAACAGCCTGGAAAGGGCGCTTTTGATAATCAACGATGACGATCAGAACGCCAAGCGCAACAAGGCTCCCGTGCGGCTTTCCATCGATATGGACAGGATAGAGATAAACTGTATCACCGCCCGCGGCCAGGTGCACGACGAGGTGGACGCCGGAGTTACCGGGGAGCCCTTGATCATCGGCTTTAACTGCCGTTACCTGATGGACGCTGTCGGGGCCTGCGATGATGATTTTATCAAGCTGGAGCTGTCAACGCCCACGGCCGGCTGCTTTATCCGCAGCTCCTCCCAAAAGGAGAGCTATATATTCATGGTACTGCCGGTGAAGCTGTATGAATGAGCTTAAACGGGTAGTCATCACCGGCGCGGGCGGCGGGATAGGGATGGCAATGGTCGAGAGGTTTTTGTCGCTGGGAAAAAATGTTACCGCCGTATATTCCGGCCGGGAGGAGAGCCGGAGGAAGCTTACAGAGCTCAGCGTGCGGACGGTGAGGATGGATCTTAGAAACGAAGAGGAGATAATAGCCGCCGCGCGCGTGATCGAGGAGGAGGGCGGAGCGGACATTTTAATAAACAACGCCGCCATAGCCCCGGTGCAGAAGGTGATCACCGAGGTCAGCGCCGAGGAATGGGACGAGGTATTCGCGGTCAATGTGCGGGGAATGTTCCTTTTGACGCGGGAATTGCTAAAGGGGATGGTTCACCGGAAAAAGGGGCGGATAATAAACGTGGCTTCGGTTTGGGGAGTGGCCGGGGGCAGCTGCGAGGTATCGTATTCAGCGTCCAAGGGAGCGGTGATAGCGTTTTCCAAGGCTCTGGCCAGGGAAGCGGGGCTTTCGGGGATACAGGTGAACTGCATCGCCCCCGGGGTGATAGACACGGCGATGAACGCCCATCTCTCGCAGGCAGAAATGGCCCTGCTGGCCGAGGAAACGGCCGCCGGAAGAATAGGCAGGCCGGAGGAAGTGGCGGCCGTAGCGGCCTTTTTAGCCTCCGAGGAGGCCGGGTACGTGACCGGACAGGTGATATGCGTTGACGGTGGGATGATATAGATAATTGTAAAATACAGCATCGTTTCCCCGCAACAAAAAAAACATCCCCCAAAATCGGGGGATGCTTTTTTGTTACAGCTTAGTCCATGCGTAAACGTCTATCGTGTCCGTTTCCTGGCTAAAGTCCTCGGGGATAGGCAGATTTACCGTTACGGTCGCCTCTCCCAGGGGGAGCCTGTCGCCGTATGTTTCCGTAACAGAAACCGCTTTCAGCAGGCCCTCGCTGTCTCTGATAGCTATTATGAATGTAACATTGTCGTTATAATTTAAATGCTTGTTGAGCTTGATCTGGGTGATGGCGTCACCGGCCTCGTTCATGCCAACGCCCGTTATCGCAAAGATATCGCTTGAGGTCACCTCTACTCTGGCCGAAGCGTAGGACGATCCGTCGGTGTTGGAGATGCGCACGTATACCGTCTGGGAAGCGGCCGTTGATGCGACCGTCAAAAGGCCGTTTGCATCGATAGTAACGTCCTCCGATTCCAGCGGATACTGATCGTCTGCATCAAACACCTGCCATCTGGCTACCGAACCATCGAGAGGGCCGAGGTTGGAGCCCTTCCACATCGCCGAGTAGGTAAACTGGCGAGTGTATCCGGCGGCAACGGAGGCCTCTGTGGGATCGATGCTCATCGCATCGGGAACGATCGTGAGTATTCTCATGTTGTCAACGCTCGCTCCGCCGCCTGCTGCCATGTGGTTAGCGCCGTTTGCTTTGCCGGTTGAGGAGAAGTTTCTCAGCGTTATCGCTTCCTGATGGTGAACATCGGTGCGCTGGCCGTTCTCACCGTACTGGTAGATGAAAATATTCATCTGGGGAGCAGATCCCGAAAGGTGGCCGAATACCTTTACATGATACCAGGCCTCCGGGTCGCAGGTGATGAATTTATCAACGTTGCTTGAGTCGCGGCGCACGCCGATCTGACCGTCAATATACGTTATCTCAAGACCCTGCTTGCCGTTGTCGGCACTCCAGAGCTTAACGTAGGAGCCTTCCTTGTTAAAGCGGACATCGTATTCCCAGGACTGCAGCGTGGTCGAATTTGCGGCCAGTCCTCCGAAATGGTATTCGCTGTCCGCCTGATAGTATCCCGAGCCGTCCCAGGAGCCGGCCATGAGGACTGCTGCCGTGCCCGTGGGCAGGCTGTTGCAGGCATCCGTCCATTCCGATACATCGCCTTCTCCGAACTCCTCGACCTCGCGCGCGTCATTGGCGCGGATCTCTAAGGGGAAGCTCACGCCGATAGCATCGTTGCCGTGATTGGCCGCTCTGACGGTCACCGTCTGGCTGATAACGTTGGGATTATTGACCGTTACTACGCCGTTTTCGATGGTGATGACCTCCGAATCCACCTTGGATATATTGGCCTCGTCATAGAGCACCCAGGAAATATCCTCGTCAGCTACCGTTACCGGGGAACCGTTCAAGGTAGGATCCACAAGAGCCAGTGTTACCGGCTCGCCGTAGCGAACGTATTCGCCGGTAGCGGATATCGTGCCGCCGTCAAACTTCATATTTTCCACATCAAAGCCGCCAATGCGGATCGTGGTAGATCCTGTGGCCGCGCCCTTATCAGAAGAGGTGGCGGTAACGACTACGTCACGGGCGTTATCGAGGATTTCCGTGGTCAAAAGTCCTGTTTCGCTGATGGATGCGCCCTCGCCGGAAACGCTCCAGGTAACGGAGGACGGCTTTGATACATACGCGCCCTGACGGGTAGCGGAATAATTCATCTGCAGGGTAGCTCCGCCCGTTATTTCAGTCTCCCCGGTGATCGAGGTAACGGAAAGCTCATCGGCATGGAGCCTGGTTATCTTTACATTGTCGACCGAGGTGCCGCTGTTGAGGTTGATATGAGAAGCGCCGCTTTCATTATTTGCCGACAGGTTTCTCATATTTATATTTTCAAACGTCTGCACATAGGTCCTGTTGCCCTCAGCGTCATATTCATAGATATGCATATCCATCGAAGCATCGGGAGCCGAGAAACGGCCTATGAGCTTTAAGTGATACCATTTTTCCGGATCAAGCTGCTGAGCATTGCTTCTGCTGTCCCAGCTGGAGCTGTTGGTCTGGATGGCAAGGTAGGGTACACCTTTATAGTCGTGACGCTGCACGCAGCTGCCGAGCTTGCCGTCGTCGTTAGAATAGGGCGTAAAGCCCGAGCCGTCGGCTTCAAATTTGATATCAAGCTCCCACATGAGATCCTCGGTGGAATTTCCGCCTATATTCGTATAATCTCTAAGGCAGTAGGTCATATATTTGTAATCAGACTCAAGAGCCGGGTCGGCAACGAAGTTTATATATTTCGAGCCGTCCGGAGCGCCCTCGGATACGGTAACGTCCGTACGTCCGGAAGGAGCCTCCTCGGCCTTCCAGTCCACAAGCACTTCGTCCGTCTCCTCATAGAAGCCGCACTGGGGCGGTTCCTCCGCCGCCAATGCTATCGGAACAGCCGAAAGCATCAGCCCTGCGGCTGTGAGAAGGCTTATTATCTGTTTTCTCATCCGTCTTACCTCCTTATCCTACAGTGTAGTTAAGCGTCTTTCCTTCAACGTCAAGCGTTGAGGTAACTCCGTCAAGATATCCGGTCAGAGGAGCGATCTCTATCCACAGATGTTCGCCGTCCTCCGAGAGAGTTATCTCGTAATTCAAAAGGTTCTGGTCTGTACCGTCCGCAGTCACGATGTCAAGCGTGGTATCTCCGGCCTTGGCCGTGACTGTCGTCGTACCCTGGGTCATAGTAAGCGTCAGCTTATCGTCTACAGTGGAGTACGAATATGTAACGTCCGCGCCCGCAGCCTTCAGGGCCTCAAGCACCAGATCCGCCGGGGCGACAACTCCTGTCGTATCGTCCGGCTTAAACGGCTCCAGACCCTCGGGGAAGGATACCTCATTGCCGTTTACGGTTATCTTGTGCGTCCTGTCGATGACGATATCCTCGACCGTATAAATGTAATCGCTCCAGTTGTCCTTGTTCACGGAAGCGAACATTCCCAGGGGCTTAGCCTCGGGTACAACTACCGGAACCGGCTGTGCGCCTACTCCCGGGGTAAGAGTTGTCGGCATGGTCTCTGTCAGGCCGCCCTCAACGTCTACCGCATAGGAGGTCACAGAGGCCGTGGCCGAGGCCAGTCCGCCTACGGCAGCCTCCAGGGTGATAGTGCCGGCCGTTCTTCCGGCCTTTACGAATACGCGGTTCACGCCGCACTCGGCGTATACGTAATCCTTACCGATAACGGTATCCTCCGCTCCCAGCTTACCGGAGTTATAGCCGCCCATAAATTCGGCGTCTCCCGTGAGCTTGAAGTCTATGCGGTCGTAGCTCAAGGGGCATACGTTGCCTTCTGCATCTACGATCTCCACGTCAAAGTACATCAGGTCGCCGCCATCAGCCATCAGGCCGCCCGATACGTAATTTCCGTCCTCGTCCGTCTCAACGGGAACCGTTACCGGGGTAAGGCGTACTGCGACAGGCTCGCCCGCTCTTACGATCTCATGACGGGCAACCTCTCTGTCCTGAGCGTCATATGCTACAGCCTCCACCTTGTCGCCCTGTGTAACGTCTATATTATAGAAGGGATAGATGAAGGTGTTTGTCGTCTGGTTCTGCTGAGCGACTACCTCGCCGTCAACAAGCAGGTCGATATGGTCTATCTGTGTCGGCGTGCCGACTACGTATACAGTTTTCTTGGTCGGGTCGCGCCGCGCCCATTCGCCGTTGTACTTGCCGTTCGAATCGCGCAGCTGGTAGTAGTAATTGCCGCCCTCTTCCATCGAGAGGTCGTCCACAGGCTCATAGTTCCAGTGGCCTACGATATGCACCGCCGCCTCCTCCGACTGCATTACCTGGTAGGCATAGAACGACTGCTTCGGTATTCTTATAGCGTCCACACGGCCGCTTGTTCTGGCGTTTTCGGTGGCGGCGTTTCTGCCGTGCTGGTTGGAATCGGCCCAGATAAGGGCTGCCGCTGCCGAATAGTAGTTGTTGCCCGACTGGCCGCCTACACGGTCGTTGTAGAATTCCTGGTAGGAGGCAGCGTCCGACAAAACAAAATCCTCGCTTGTGAGGTCGTGGATATCGCCGCTGTCATCCTTTTTTGCGCCCGCGCCGAGCCAATTGTTCACATAGTCGTAATCGGGCGGTGAATAATCGTCCCAAACACGTCTGGGAGCTTCCTCGCGGTGATATTCCGTTTCCATGATCGGCACGAACTTGTTGGCCGTTTTCATTGAATTGAACGCGTTTGCGGCATGACGGTTGAGCATCGTGCCCACGTACTCGGTGGCCTCGATCTGCTCCACGCTTGAAAGCGTGCGGCAGCCGGCGTATCTTCCGCCGTAGGGATCGATAAGAGCCTTAAGGTCGGTAACCTCCTGCTGATGTATGGAAACTACCTGATTATTGCCTGTCTCCCAGAAGAGAACTGAGGGGCTGTTGCGGAAATAGATCATCACGTCGCGCATCGTTTCCATACGCTGCGACCAGCCGCGGTCGGAAGCGTCGCCCTCCTTGTCTCCTGCCGGAACGACTACCGCTATACCGTATTTATCGGTGGAGCGTACAGAATTGGGTCTGGGGGCAACGTGCATCCAGCGGATGAAGTTAGAGCCTGATTCCTTCAAAAGCTCCATATCGTAGTCTGTCAGCCAGTCGTTGCCCACGCCGATGGCCGCCCATTCGTTCGTTGAACGCTGAGCGTAGCCCGTGAGCCATACCGGCTCGTCGTTTATCGTAAGACCCTGGCCGCTCGTGCCGTCAAAGTCGTATTCGACCTTTCTAAAGCCGGTCGTGGTCTCGTCAACGTCGATAACGTTCCCCTCAGCATCCTTAAGCACCGTGTATATGGTGTAAAGGTAGGGATCCTCGATGTTCCAGAACCGTACGTCAGAGGCCGTGTAGCTGGCCGTGATATGCGATACGTCGGGCGTAATTATTTCTGTTGCATACGTTTCGTTATGCAGCTGTCTTTCTACTGAGTTAAGTGTCTTATAGTGGGTCGCTTTTTCTGCATCGTCAGTCTCTGTCGTTGAAGACGAACCGTCGCCTATACCGTATATCAGACGATAGCCTCTGTCGTCAAAGCCGGTAAGGCTTACGCTGTCGTCCATTGGTTTCCAGTCCGACCAATGCTCTACATAGGTAATGTAAGCGCAGGTCTCGTTGCTGTCCGGTCTTTTTGAAGGATCGTTTATGATCTCAAGTTCTTCAGGAGTGCTGTCGGGCAGCGTTTCCGTAACGGTGGTTTTTTCCGGAGAATAAACGTCATCCTCCACGGCCGTCTCATAAACAACGCCCGCGTCTGTAGCTGCGGGAACGCTTGTGGACTGCGAGGAGAACGAATATTTCAAAATACCCTCGTGGTCGACAACGTTTACATCGAGCGTCAGGTTTTCATCAGCTCCCGATTCGTTCCTGACCTCGGCGTCAACGTTTATCGTCACCTTGCCCTCGCGGATATCGTAGTCGGTGCCGTAGATGTACTTGCCGGTCGTTTTCAGGTTGTTGTAAAGCGGCAGCGTCTGGTAAACGTCGTCCTTTACCCGCAGCCGTACGTCATAGACAAGGCCGATCTGCGCAGGGTTAAAGTCCTTGGTGTTCCACTGGTAGCCTGCGCCGTCACCCGCGCCCCAGGCAGAGCCGGGACGGGTCTCCTCAAGGTAGTTTTCGGAGCCTCTGGCGGAGGTACCGTCGTTTGCCAGAGCGATAACGGCCTCTTCACCGGGGGTCACGTAGTTGGTGATATCAAAGCCGAACGCGGCAACGCCGGCCTCGTAATAGCCGACCTCCTGGCCGTTTACCCAGAGATAGGCTCCCTGGCGGATGCCGTCAAACTCCAGGAAAAGCTTTTTGCCCGCATCCTCCTCGGGCACTGTGAAATGCTTTCTGTAGAACACTATCCCGCGGAAAGCGTTCGTATCGCCCGCATCGGCGATATCGTTGACAAACGCGTCATCGGCGTTTATCGCGTGAGGGACGCTGACGGTCTCCCATGAGGCGTCGTCATAGTCCTTTTCGTAGAAATACCTCCCGTTTGCGTCCTTAGCCGAATCGAGCGCGCTTGCAAGCGGGAAGGTGGTAGCCGGTTTGAGGTATTTCCAGTCAATGTTCATGTTGTAGACTGCCGAAGGAGCTTCGGGGACCTCGTACGGCTGACCGATCGCAGCATCGGCGAAGGCCGGAAGAGCCATGCCCGATAACAATATCTGCAAAGAGATTATTATCGAAGACAGCAAAGAGATCTTTCTTTTCATTGAAAAATTCCTCCTTTTTTAAAATTTTTATAAAATTTGTCCGCAGGCCGGTGGCCGTATTGGACTATTTTACTATAATTGTATCACAAAAATTGAGGTTTGTAATTGCAAAAGTTGTTTCAAAACTTGCAAAAGTTGCGATTATGTGATATAATAGACACAGTCAGGGGAGTGCGGCAAGTGATGCTTTAGCGCACTGGGTTACAAGGGGATTGCGGCAAGTGATGCTTTAGCGCATGGGGTTTCACGGTTGCGGCAATTGCAGCTTTTGCGCAAAGGATCAAAAGGGGAAACTACGTCTCCCCTTTTGGAATCCTCTTCCTTGGGGATTCAACTTTTTTGCAAAAAGTTGAAATAAAACTATCTATTCGGCTATGCGGGAATCGCGGGTGTTGCGTTCTGTTATGCTGGAAGTCTCGCTGTAGCGTTCTGTTTAACGATGAAAGCGGCAAGATAGGGGATTCCGCATTCCCGTTACTCGGTGAATATGCGGGGAAGGGTCGGTATTCGCGTTGGCTATAGTTTGGCGTGATCCTATCTGGCAATAGGATTGCGGCAAGTGATGCTTTAGCGCATGGGGTTTCACGATTGCATCAATTGCAGCTTTTGCGCAAAGGATCAAAAGGGGAAACTACGTCTCCCCTTTTGGAATCCTCTTCCTTGGGGATTCAACTTTTTTGCAAAAAGTTGAAATAAAACTATCTATTCGGCTATGCGGGAATCGCGGGTGTTGCGTTCTGTTATGCTGGAAGTCTCGCTATGGCGTTCTGTTTGGCAATGAAAGCGGTGTATTTATGGGCTTCCACATGCCCGTTCCTGGATGAATATGCGGGAAAAGGTCGGTATTCGCCTTGGTTATGCTTGAGCTTAATTCTATCCAACAAGGTGATTGCGGCAATTGCTGATTTTGTGCGATAGTCCAAAAGGAAAAACTGCGTTTTCCCTTTTTGGAACTCTACTTTTTAAAAGTGGAGAAAAATAACCAGGAAATAACTGTAGCGTCCTGTTACTTGCGGTTATGCAGATTACGCCGGGCAAATCAAGCGAACGCAATAAATTTCAACCAATACCATAAACAGCCGTAATCCTATTGTCAGATAGGATCACGCTCAACTATAACCAACGAAAAAACTAATCTTTTTTCCATCCCCCATCCAGAAACGGGCATGGGGAATCCCCTAACTACACCGCTTTCATCGTTAAACAGAACGCTACCGGGAGACTTTACGCAAAACAGAACACCGCATTTGCGACTTTCGCACAGTCGAACAGACATTCCCATTTCAACTTTTTTGCAAAAAAAGTTGAACCACATTAAGGAAGAGGATTCCAAAAGGGGAGACGTAGTTTCCCCTTTTGATCCATTGCACTAAAGTAGCAATTGCCGCAATCGTGAAACCCAGTGCGCTAAAGCATCACTTGCCGCAATCCTATTGTCAGATAGAATTACGCCAAACTATAGCCAACGCGAATACCGACCCTTCCCCGCATCCCCCATCCAGGAACGGGCATGGGGAATCCCCTAACTACACCGCTTTCATCGCTAAACAGAAAGCTATCGGGAGACTTTACGCAAAACAGAACACCGCATTCGCGACTTTCGCACAGTCGAACAGACATTCCCATTTCAACTTTTTTGCAAAAAAAGTTGAACCACATTAAGGAAGAGGATTCCAAAAGGGGAGACGTAGTTTCCCCTTTTGATCCATTGCACTAAAGTAGCAATTGCCGCAATCGTGAAACCCAGTGCGCTAAAGTCGCACCTGTCGCAATCCCTTTGTAACCCAGTGCACTAACGTCGCACCTGCCGCAATCCCCCAACCCCAACACCACAACATCACAAGGAGGCCGCCATGGGAGTATCATTCAGAAACGAAAAATACCTTTACAGCGCTCAATCAATAGCGCCACCGCAGCTTAATACCCATCTTCACCGCTACTACGAATTTCTCCTGTTCGAGTCCGGTGAAGCCAACTACATAATCGAAGATACGGTCTATGAAGCACACCCGGGCGACCTCTTTGTCACCCGTCCCGGCGAGCTGCATACGCTGGCCTTTTTGTCGGACAATATCTACACCCGCCAGTTCATCCAGGTTCCGCGCGAGTTCGGCGTGGGGCTGGAGGTGGATCTGTTCCGCATAATAGACCGCTTTCCCACGGGGCAAATGAACCGCATCCCTGCCGGGCTGGTTAATGCTTATTCAATTCCTTCTTATTATATAGGCGTAAGAAAGTACATCGAGGTCCGCGTCCCCGAAAGCGATATGATGGTACGCACGTATATCATCCAGCTTTTGATGGCCGTCAACTACGCCCTGAGCAAAAGCCCCCATAAACGCGACACCGCCCTGCAGCTTGACAGCCGCGTGCGGGCGATAATGCATTATATCGATAAAAATATCAGCGAGGAGCTGAGCCTTGACCGCCTTGCCGGTACATTTTATATGAACAAATATTATATGTGCCACCTGTTTAAGGACAATACCGGCTTTACGATCAAGGAGTACATAAATACTCGCCGCATTGCCCGCGCCAAGGAGCTTTTGGCCGGAGGACGCGACGTGATGAGCCTTTGCTTCGACTGCGGTTTCCGCGATTATTCGACGTTTTATAAGACGTTCCGCCGCCTTACCGGCAAGACTCCGCGGGAGTTTTTCCGTGCTGTCCGCTAAATTGCATTATAGATAAGGATATAAACGCATACTATTTATGCAACTTAACCAAATCGCAAAAATCGGCGAAAAAGGTGTTGACATTGGGGGCGGATTGTGGTAATATAGTCTAGTCGTCAGCGAGAACGGCGGGAGAAAA
>CAYNRX010000018.1:0-42092 GCA_964399965.1 uncultured Lachnospiraceae bacterium
TGGAGCTAACGAGCGGAGTCGAACCGCCGACCTCTTCATTACCAATGAAGTGCTCTGCCTACTGAGCTACGTCAGCGCGTTGCCGAGACAACGTGAATATTATACAGCAAAAAATATTTTTTGTCAATACGTTTTTATAAAATTTTCAAAAAAAATTTCATCTAACCTTTTTGGTGCCCGCGTATGTAAGTATCGCCTCGTATATACGGGGCGATACCGCTGTTTATACGCCTTTGCGGCTGAGCGCGTACACCGCGTCGCAGATGCGCCGAAGCTCGCTCACGGAGCTGAACGCCCCGAAGGATACGCGCACAGTTCCTTTGTTCTCGCTGCCGATCGCCCTGTGGGCAAGGGGTGCGCAATGGTAGCCGGCTCTTACAGCTATCTTGTATCTATCGTTTAGTATACGCGCTGTTTCGCCGGGATCTAGGGCGTCTATATTAAACGAGACTGTACCGTTATGCGGACGGTCTCCCGGGGAGCCGTATACCGTGACGTTTTCCATCTCCAAAAGCGCGTTGATAAAGGAAACCGCCAGTTCGCGTTCCTCTTCGGCGATGCGATCGACGCCGCGCTCCAAGATATAGCGTGCGCTTTTGCCGAGAGCGGCTATCGCGGGAGTGTTGAGTGTCCCGCAGTGGAAAATGTCGGGCATATCGCCGGGCTGCTCGAGGCTTTCTGAACGGCTGCCCGTTCCGCCGGCTATCACCGGCTTGAAAGAAAGACCCTCGCGCGCATAAAGTCCGCCCGTGCCCAACGGTCCCAAAAGCCCCTTGTGGCCGGAAAAGGCGATCATGTCAGCCCCCATCTCCCGGACGTCTATCGGGAATGCTCCCGCAGTCTGTGCGCAGTCAATAAGCAGGGGCAGGCCGTGTGCATGAGCTATGGCGGCTATCTCCTCTATAGGCTGAATTGAGCCCGTGACGTTGGAAGCATGGGTGCATATTATCAATTTTGTGTCAGGGAGTATAGCGGCCTGCACGGCGGCAGGGATCACATAGCCCTCGCTGTCGGCCTCTGCAACTGTATAGCTCGTGTGCAGATGTACCGGTCTCAGCACGCTGTTATGCTCCATCTGCGTTACCACTGCGTGATCCTCGCGGCCGCAAAGACCGCCAATAGCGGCGTTTAAGGCGTAGGTAGCGTTAGGAAAAAAGGCTATGCGGGCAGGGTCGGGGATATTGAAAAGCTTCGCCAGCGATTCGGCGGCCTCGAGTATATGCTCTAGGCCGGCAAGGCTCAGGCTGTGTCCGCCCCGGCCGGCGTTTGCTGACAAATTCTTTTGATACCGCTTGAGGGCGCGCAGCACGCAGCGCGGCTTTTTGAAGCTGGTGGCAGCGTTGTCAAGATATATCATGGTATATCCTCTCCCTTCCGCAAACCTCTTCTTTAAACAATTTCTTTATTTTTATACCGCTCTCCTGTGACGCCCTGGAAAGTATATCAAATTCGTTTTCCGCGATCCTTATCGAATAAGCGCAGCCGCCGCGTGAAAGCTGCGACGGGGTCTGCACAACGGCGGCGTCCGCGCCCTTTGCGCGGGCCAGTCTTGCCAGCCTGGCGGCGGAAGTAACAGAGCCGATGCTGGCTGTGATATAGGTCCTCAATCCGAGGTTCACCTCCTGTACGGATGAATTTACAAAGCCGTTCGTAATATAATATGATAGGAAAATAAAAATGCAACAGCATTGGCCGCCCGTCTTGCCGCAACAGAACGAAGCTTGTAAGGAGACAAATTGCATAAAAAAATATAAAAAAAGTTTTAAATTATTGGCAGGCGGCAAGAATAAAAAAGGTAAAAATACTTGACAAGGGTGTAAAATATATAGTATAATATAAAAAGTGTGTAAATGGCTTTACATGCTAATCAACGCTATGGAGAGTGACTTTATACCATGATTTCGGAAGCCGACAAAGAGCGCCTGACAGTTGGGTACAAGCAGACGGTAAGAGCCATCGGCGAAGGAAAAGCGGCTCGCGCCTATCTGGCGGAGGACTGCGAGGACAAGATAAAAAAGCCCATAGAGGAGCTTTGCGCACAAAACGGCACTGAGCTTTTGTACGTTTCGACGATGAAAGAGCTGGGGGCAATGTGCGGTATAGATGTAAAGGCGTCTTGCGCTGCCGTGCTTGCGGATTGACAGTCACAAAAAGCGGTTATTCCACGCTTTTTGGCGTGTAATAATAAATAAAATTTTTAAGGATCATAAGGAGGTGTAATCCGAATATGCCTACATTTAATCAGTTGGTTAGAAAAGGCAGACAGACTTCCAAAAAGAAGTCGACTGCGCCTGCGCTTCAGAAGAGCCTGAACTCTTTGCAGAAGAAAATGTCTGACAAGAGCTCGCCGCAGAAGAGAGGCGTGTGCACAGCGGTAAGAACAGCTACCCCGAAAAAGCCTAATTCGGCTTTGAGAAAGATCGCCAGAGTACGTCTGACGAACGGCATCGAGGTAACGGCTTATATCCCGGGTATAGGACACAATCTGCAGGAGCACAGCGTTGTCCTCATACGCGGAGGAAGAGTGCGTGACCTTCCCGGTACAAGATACCACATTATCCGCGGTACTCTTGACGCCCAGGGTGTTGCAAACCGTCTGCAGGGCCGTTCAAAGTACGGCGCGAAGAGACCTAAGGCCGCTAAGAAATAATTTCCGGTCTTAATAAACGAGGGATCACAATTAAAAAGTGCATATCGGGTTATATCATTATATAAACGAATAATCCTGTAAAATGGGGTTAGGATACACAATATATTTTAAGACCTGTTACGCACGACGGGGCTTTGAAAAAATAAGCCTTGAGTACCTGTGATTATCATTATAATTACACAAGGAGGGAAGAACAGTGCCTAGAAAAGGTTTTATAGCAAAACGAGAGGTACTGCCTGATCCGATCTATAACAGCGTTGTTGTTACAAAGCTTATAAACAACATCATGCTGGACGGAAAAAAGGGAGTAGCTCAGAAAATTGTTTACGGCGCATTTGATATCGTAAAGGAAAAGACCGGCAAAGACCCGCTCGAGGCGTTTACCGAAGCTATGGACAAGATCATGCCCGTGCTTGAGGTAAAGGCAAGACGTGTCGGCGGTGCTACGTATCAGGTGCCTATGGAAGTGCGTCCCGAACGCCGTCAGACACTCGGTCTGAGATGGCTCACGCGCTACTCCAGAGAGCGTAACGAAAAGACAATGAAAGAAAGACTTGCAAACGAGATCATGGATGCCATAAACGGTACCGGCGGTTCTGTAAAGAAGCGTGAGGATACCCATAAGATGGCCGAGGCGAACAAGGCTTTCGCTCATTATCGTTGGTAATCCAAGGAGGATACAATGGGCAGAAAATTTTCACTTGAAGATACAAGAAATATCGGTATTATGGCGCATATCGACGCCGGTAAGACCACTACTACCGAGAGAATACTGTTCTATACAGGCCGTGTTCACAAGATAGGCGAGACCCATGAGGGCGCCGCTACCATGGACTGGATGGCACAGGAGCAGGAGAGAGGTATTACCATCACATCTGCCGCAACGACCTGTCAGTGGAAGGACAAGAGAATAAACATCATCGACACTCCGGGACACGTTGACTTTACGGTAGAGGTGCAGCGTTCACTCAGAGTCCTTGACGGTTCGGTCACAGTAATGTGCGCCAAGGGCGGCGTTGAGCCGCAGTCGGAGACTGTATGGCGTCAGGCCAATGAGTACAGCGTTCCGCGTATGGTCTATGTAAACAAGATGGATATCATGGGCGCGGATTTCTACAGAGTCGTTGACATGATCCACGAAAGATTAAACGCGAACGGCGTTCCCATCCAGCTTCCTATCGGAGCGGAGGAAACATTCAAGGGCATAATCGACCTTATGACCATGAAGGCCGAGGTATACTATGACGACCTGGGCAAGGACGTAAGGGAAGAGGAGATACCGGCGGATATGCTTGAGCAGGCTCAGGAATACCGCGCAAACATGGTAGAGAAGATCGCCGAGACCGATGAGGATCTTATGATGAAGTTCCTCGAGGATGAGGAGATAACGGTAGACGAGCTGAAGGCGGCCTTGAGAAAAGCTACCATCAGCAACGAGATAGTCCCCGTTCTCTGCGGTACCTCCTACAGGAACAAGGGCGTGCAGATGCTGCTTGACGCTATAGTTGACTATATGCCGTCGCCTATCGACATTCCCCATATTAAGGGCACAAATCCGGAAACGGGCGAGGAGGACGAAAGACCTTCCGACGATAATGCTCCGTTTGCGGCGCTGGCGTTCAAGATTGCCACAGACCCCTTCGTGGGAAAGATATGCTTCTTCCGTGTTTATTCCGGTACGGTAGACGCCGGTTCTTACGTGCTCAATGCATGTAAGGGTCACAAGGAGCGTATGGGCAGGATCCTGCAGATGCACGCAAATCACAGAGAGGATATCCCCACCTGTTATGCAGGTGATATAGCGGCGGCTGTCGGCTTGAAGAACACCACCACCGGTGAGACTCTCTGCGACGAGAAGCATCCGATAATCCTTGAGTCGATGAACTTCCCCGAGCCGGTTATCCGTGTAGCTATCGAGCCTAAGACGAAAGCCGGTCAGGAGAAGATGGGCATCGCACTGGCAAAGCTGGCGGAAGAAGATCCGACTTTCAAGACATACACCGATGAGGAAACAGGCCAGACTATCATTGCCGGTATGGGCGAGCTGCATCTGGAGATCATTGTTGACAGACTTTTGAGAGAATTTAAGGTAGAGGCCAACGTCGGCGAACCGCAGGTTTCCTACAGAGAGGCTATCAGAAAGACTGTCAATGTAGAGCACAAGTATGCGCGTCAGTCCGGCGGTAAAGGTCAGTACGGTCACGTATTGTTAAAGCTTGAGCCGTTGGAAGAGGGCGCAGGCTACGAATTTGTAAACGCTGTTGTCGGCGGCGCGATCCCCAAGGAGTATATTCCGGCTGTTGACGCCGGTATCCAGGGTGCAATGCAGTCGGGCGTATTGGCAGGCTACAACGTTGTTGACGTAAGAGCTACGCTCTACGATGGTTCTTACCACGAAGTAGACTCCTCGGAAATGGCGTTTAAGATCGCCGCTTCGATGGCTTTCAAGGAAGGTATGAAGAAGGCAGATCCTGTTATCAAGGAGCCTATCATGCTGGTAAATGTTATTATGCCGGACGAATACATGGGCGATGTTATGGGCGACCTTAACTCGCGCCGCGGTATGATACAGAAGATGGAAGCAAGATCGGGCGCACAGCAGATAACAGCACTGGTGCCGCTTTCGGAGATGTTCGGTTATGCTACCGAGCTGCGTTCAAGAACTCAGGGACGCGGTCAGTATACGATGGAGCCGGCTCATTATTCTGAAGTGCCTAAGAGCATCCAGGAGAAGATCATCAACGAAAGAAGCAAGGCAAATCAGTAATTTTTAGAAATTTGCGTAAAATTTATTAAAAAAACGTGAAATTTTAAAAAAAAGACTTGATTTTTCATTCAAAAAATTGTACAATATAGTTACCATTGTATAAATTTAAATTTATAACCTTATAAGGGAGGATATTCAAATGGCTAAAGAGAAATTCGAAAGAAATAAGCCGCACGTAAATATCGGTACCATCGGTCACGTTGACCATGGTAAGACAACTCTTACAGCGGCTATAACAAAGGTTCTGGCTTTAAAGGGACAGGCCAAGTACGAAGCCTATGACATGATCGATAAGGCTCCTGAGGAGAGAGAAAGAGGTATCACTATCTCCACAGCTCACGTTGAGTACGAGACAGACAACCGTCACTATGCTCACGTTGACTGCCCGGGACATGCCGACTACGTAAAGAACATGATCACCGGTGCTGCCCAGATGGACGGTGCTATCCTGGTTGTATCGGCTGCTGACGGCCCGATGCCTCAGACAAGAGAGCACATCCTGCTTTCGCGTCAGGTTGGCGTTCCTTATATCGTAGTATTCATGAACAAGGCTGACCAGGTTGACGATCCCGAGCTCATGGAGCTTGTTGAGATGGAGATCAGAGACCTTCTGACAGAGTATGACTTCCCCGGCGACGATACACCGATCATCTCCGGTTCCGCTCTGCAGGTGCTGGAGTCCGACTCCAAGGACATCAACGCTCCCGAGTACAAGTGCATACTTGACCTTATGGACGCTGTTGACTCCTACATCCCGACTCCGGACAGAAAGGCAGACCTGCCGTTCCTGATGCCGGTAGAGGATATCTTCTCGATCACAGGCCGTGGTACTGTTGCTACCGGTAGAGTTGAGAGAGGTCAGCTCAGGACTGGTGAAGAGGTTGAGATCGTTGGTCTTACAGACGAGAGAAGAAAAGTTGTTGTAACAGGTATCGAGATGTTCAGAAAGATCCTCGACTACGCTGAGGCAGGCGACAACATCGGCGCACTTCTGCGTGGTGTTCAGAGAAACGAGATCGAGAGAGGTCAGGTTCTGGCTGCTCCCGGTACTATCAATCCGCACACCAAGTTCAAGGGCGAAGTTTACGTTCTGACCAAGGAAGAGGGCGGCCGTCATACACCGTTCTTCAACAACTACAGACCTCAGTTCTATTTCAGAACAACTGACGTTACCGGCGTTATCAAGCTGCCGGAGGGCACAGAAATGTGTATGCCTGGCGATAACGTAAAGATGGAAGTTGAGCTTATCACTCCTATCGCTATCGAAAAAGGTCTGCGTTTCGCTATCCGTGAGGGTGGTAGAACAGTTGGTTCCGGCGTTGTTTCCGAGATCGAGGGCTAATTAGATAATAAAAAAAGGCTGTAAAAACAGCCTTCGCAGCACCCCGGTTCACCTATATAAGGTGGATCGGGGTGTTTTTGTATTTTGCAGTGTTAATTAAATGCCTGCTGCGGTCTGTTGACTGAATATGCCAAAGACAGGATACAAATTCTTCCCCTGGGCATGGGCATCATGAAGCTTAAAAGCGCGGCAAATATATGCGGGCACGGTATTTTCGCCCGTCAAAAGATCTCGTTGAACCATTCGACAACGCGGAATTTTATTTCGATCTCATCTTGGCTGATAAGGTCGCTGCTTTCTTGGGAGAGCGCATTTTTTAACAGCTCCATATCCTTCTCTGACAGCTCCCCGGACGGATACTCGCCAAAGCATAGAGGAGGGAACATTACGCACCACCAGTTCTGGCCGCGGCCCTCTCCCAGCGTTATCCGCACTCCCGCGTAATCCCCGGCGGGAAGGGTTATATTTTTATACTGCTTGCGGGGAAAATGGAAGCGTCCGAAATCCGCCGTGACGCCATAGGAAAAGCCGTTTTCCTCCAGGATACGCTCTGCCGTTTGTTCTATCTCCTCTAAATGATACGGTATCTCCTCTGGCTCATACCTGTTTTCTGCAAGCACTGCGTCCCGAACCTTCAGCTTGACCGCCTGATCTTCCGGCGAATCGCTGGCGGCGATTATATGCAGCCGCACAAGATTGGATGATAGCTCGTCCCCGATATCTGCCGCCGATACCATCACGGTTATGAGGCTCACAGATAGTATCGCTGCTAAGTACAAAAAGATTTTTTTCACATTATAGCTCCTTTCGCGATTGACTTATTAGATTATCGACAGCGGATCCGGGTTTTATACATGAAAAGACGGACGCGATGGCCACAAAACGCGTCCGTTTGTCTTGATTACCCGTTGAGAAGGTATATCCCCCAATTCAGGTAAGTGGCGAACAGTACCCACAAAAGATACGGCAGCTGCAAAAGCCCGGCCGTCCTGTCCCGGATGTAGAATTTTACCGCCATAACCGCGACCAGGATATCGAGCGCGAGAATGCACAAAAGTGCTGCCAGCCGCAGCTTGAGGGCGAAAAATAACAGCGGCCAGAGGAAATTTACCAAAAGCTGTACGTAATATATCCGCCCAATGCTTTCATCAGCCAACATCTTGTTTTTCAAGATTCCGTAGGAAACTCCCATCAATACGTACAGTATTCCCCACATTATGGGAAAGATCACCGACGGCGGAGAAAACGGCGGCTTTATCAGTGTATCGTAGTCGATACGTCCCCATATAAAAAGCCCGGCCAGCCCGCCGACAAGCAGGGGAACGGCTATCGAAACGGCATAGGTCTTGAATTTTGACATGATCGATACCTCCTTGCTACATTATTATTTCCTTGTTCTAGGGAGCTCGAGGGTGAAACCCTCGAATTTCAATCAATTTCTGACGATTTCGCACCGCGCAAGACGGCGCGGTCGGCAGCTTGCTGCCGATTTTTGCAAAGCAAAAATGCTGAAAATGCGTCAAAAATTGCGAAAATGAAAGTTTCAGCGGTCTTTAGACCGCCAATCAACGGAACTTTTATTTTCTTCCTTGGCAAGAGAACAATTGCGAAAAGGTTTCGCAATTGACTACTATTATTATTCCCGAAAAAGAGCTTTATCACTAAAAAACAGCCGAATATTTTCATAGTACAAATACATAAATTTAACGCCCGGAGGGAAATAATATCAATAAAAGATGTGGAAAGGAGAGAAGCAGATGAAAAAGCGGGCGGCAGCGTGGATATTGGCGGCGATTACTGCTATGACGTATATGTTTTACACTAACGTTTCGGCAGATGGGCATTCCGCCAGTGATATCCAGCTTTTGGCAAGAGCCGTGAACGGAGAGGCCAGAGGGGAGCCGTATGAGGGACAGGTCGCAGTGGCGGCGGTCATTTTAAACCGGGTGAAGCACGCGTCCTTCCCGAATACAATTTCCGGCGTTATCTATCAGCCGGGGGCGTTCACGGCGGTGGCCGATGGCCAGATAAACGTCCCCATAGACCCGGATTCAACCGTGTATAAAGCCTGTCAGGATGCCTTGAACGGCTGGGATCCCACAAACGGGGCGATATATTATTTCAATCCCGAAACTGCGACCAATGAATGGATATGGTCGCGGCCGCTGATAGTAAAGATAGGCAAACACAGATTTTGTAAATAAAAGGAGGAGCTGATATGGAAGAAAAAGAAGCGGGCAGAGCCTACCCGTGGATACTGGGGATATTTGCAGCGGCGCTTGTCGCCTCGCTCATCTGGGGATACTACGGCAGAAAGAACGCCCAGGCGGCGGAGCTCGATTTGGAGAATCAGTATAATAGGGCGTTTCATGAGCTGGTCGGATACGTGGACAATATAGAGGTATCGCTATATAAGGCCCAGCTGTCCTCGGATGCGGCCCAGCTGGCGACGATATCCGGCGACATTTTTCGTGAGGCCGCAGCGGCCAAGTCCTGCCTGGGACAGCTGCCGACCTCGCAGATACAACTAGAGAACACGGCTAAATTTCTATCGCAGGCCGGGGATTATACCTATGTACTGTCACAGAATATGATACAAAGCGAAACCATTTCCCAGGAGGATTACCAGAACCTAGCCTCGCTTACCGAATACGCCGTAGGACTGAATGAGACGCTCCAGGAGATAGAAGGGCGTATCTACAGCGGAGAGATAAGCTTTATGAACGATGAGAGCGATAGCGCAAATACTGTTCAGGCTGCGGGCGGAATATTGGAGGATCTGGAAAATGTAGAAAAATCATTCGATGATTATCCTTCCCTGATATACGACGGACCGTTTTCTGAGCATATTGAAAATCTTGAATCGTATATGATCAAGGATGCGCCGGAGGTGTCGGCAGAACAGGCGCTTGATACAGCCAAGAGATTCCTCGGCGGCCGCGCGGCTAATATGCAGGTCACCGGAGAGACGGCCAATTCGGCTGTCGATTCCTATACGATGAGCGCGGAGAACGAAAACGGTTCCAGAGTTACCGCCAATGTTACGAAAAAGGGCGGATACCTTTTGTACTTCCTTGATACCAGGAGCGTTGGAGAGGAAAATCTGGACATAAACGCAGCTATTGCCGCCGCCCAGACATATCTTGACAGCCACGGAATAACATCAATGGTATCAAGCTATTATGATCATTCGGGCGGCGTGGCAACGATAAACTTCGCCTATTCGCAGGACGGCGTTGTCTGCTATTCCGACCTGGTAAAGGTCAAGGTCGCTCTTGATAACGGAGAGATAGTAGGGTTGGAGACAAAAGGCTATCTGATGAATCACCGTGAACGTCAGCTGGGAGAGGCAGCCCTTACAATGGAAGAAGCGAGATCAAGGATAAATACGAATCTGGAGGTTACGGGTACCAAGATCGCGCTGGTACCCAAGGATTCGATGCAGGAGGTTTTATGCTATGAACTTCACGGTGCCTTTGCCGGAAGGAATTTCATAATCTATGTGAATGTCGCTAACGGACATGAGGAGAATATTCTTCTATTGATAGAATCGGAGCAGGGAGTGCTTACAGTGTGAAATAGGCCGCCGAGTTTGAGGAACAGTTCCCAAACTCGGCGGCTTTTTGTTTAGAAAAATTTAATAATTATAAAGCAAGAATTTAGGAAATTGTAATGATTTTTTTATACGTTTGTGGTAAAATAATATTGAAAGAGGAAAAAAGCAAATTATAAAATTTATTAAATAAAATTTAATATTTTTAAAGCATATCTTAATATTTTTGTTATGGATAATTTAGGAGCCGGTGATATAATGGCAAATGTAAGGTAAGCCGGGCAGATACTTACAAAAAATAATCAGTCCGGGCGGCAGAGACCGCCGGAGATATTTAAAGGAGGAAGCGAAAATGACAGTAAAGAAGAAAAGAAATGCCGCTATCGCCCTTGGTGTGGGCATAGTAACGCTGACGACAGCCGTGTTTGCCAATTATTCAAACGCAAACGGCTATACGGTGTATAAAGAAGCGATAAAAGGGCTTTTAAAGGAGAGGAATTACACAGCGACGCTGTCGGCAAACGTATCGTTTGACGGGCAGGAGGTATTGACCGCCCAGACGATGCAGCAGCTGGCTATGGACAACGAGGGCGTAAAGATGTACCGCTCCGACAACAGCGTCGACGGGAATATCAATAACGTAAGCGAAGAGGCATATCAGAATGGTATGCGGGTATCCAGCTATAACGGCAACCGTTACAGCGTATACGAAAGCGATCATGTAAACTCAATGTTTTATGCATACGGCGATGATAACGATACGGAAATGATGGATAAGGCTGTGCGGTTTGTGGAGCTGGCCGCGGATATGTTTGTCGGCGACCTGAAGAACAACTTCACCTTTGTGACCGAAGATAACGGTATATATCAGTACGATCTCACTTTAGAGGGCATACAGATACCGGAGATAGTAAACGCAGGACTGAGCCTTGTATCAGCTACCAATTATACAGATGAGGAGATAGATGAGCTTGTATCTGAGTTTCCGGACGATCCCTCATATATGCTCTGGAAATGCCGCGATCTGACAGCGACAAAAGCAGGCTGTGCCGTAAAGGTGGACGATGCGGGCAGGCTGGTGAACAATACGCTGACGGCCGAGGTATTAGGCACCGAAAGCGATGGCACTACGCATACAATTGCGATTACTATAGCTCTTGACGTGACCGATTACGGTACGACCCAGCCGACAGGCATAGACCTTACGGGCAAGTCGTATGTGCTTGATTCGGACAATGCGACCTACGTTGTGAATGCTGATGGAACAAAAATACTTGTCTGGTCGGCTGACGGCGGCCAGGAGTATGGCTACAGCTATAACGAGGACGGAAGCATTGAGATATTAGACGTCAACGAGGACGGCAGCATAGGTTGATGAACAAACGGTGCAGGGCGGGACATCCCGCCCTATGCGCCTGTATAGCGGAGGATACAGGGATGGAGAATGTGCTTGAAATATCAAAGCTGACAAAGTTGTATAAGAACGGGCGCGGCATAAAGCGCGTCAGCTTTTCGGTGGAAAAGGGCGATGTGGTAGGACTTTTAGGGCCGAACGGCTCCGGAAAGACCACCACCATGAAGGTGATACTGGGACTTTGCCGCCGTGACGAGGGGGAGGTAAAAGTATTCGGTATGGAGCTTGACGATAATTTTGAGAAAATAATGGACAGGGTAGGCTGTCTGGTGGAGGCACCGGCGATATATCCCGAGCTTTCGGCGATAAAGAACCTGCGCATGATGGCGAGATATTATCCGCACGTTACCGAAGAGAGGATAGACAAGGCGTTGGAGATAGTGCGTCTATCTCAATACAAAAAGGATAAGGCAGGAAAGTTTTCTCTGGGAATGAAGCAAAGATTGGGGCTGGCAATGGCCTGGCTTTCCGAGCCGGAGCTTATAATTCTCGATGAGCCGGTCAACGGTCTTGATATAGAGGGAATGATAGAAGTCAGAGAGATAATAGGGCAGATGGCAAAGAAATACGGGGCGACCTTCCTCATATCGAGCCACCTGTCCGTGGAGATAGAAAAGACCTGCAATAAAGTAGGCGTTATGTACGAGGGGGAGATGGTGAAGTTTTCCACAATGCAGGAGGCAATGGAATTTCATCCCACGCTGGAGGATTATTTCCTGGCGACGGTAAAAGAAAAGAGAGGAGATGTAGTGATATGAAACGGTTTTTTGCAGCGTTTGTAAATGAATTTGAGAAGCTGCTATCGAGGAAAAAATACATCGTCCTGCTTGTGATATCCGCTCTTTTCTGTATAGGCAGGGTAGGGATAAACCTTTTGGTGGATCGCCTGTCCCATGGATATTTGACGATCCAGCTGTCGTCGCTGGCGGTGGAAATGCTCTCCTTTTATGCGGAGATACTGGTACCTCTGGTGGTATTCATGGCAGCGACCGATCTTCTGGCATCGGAATTTCAGGACTTGACGATAAAGGCTTCGCTTATGAGGCCGATAAGCCGTCAGAAGGTGCTGCTTTCTAAAATATCGGCATCGTTTTTCATGGGCGTTATCTATTACATAGCGATATTTGTGATATGTATCGTCCTGGAGCTGATATTCGGCAGCTCCGCGAGAGTGGGTATAAATTTCCTGGGTATGCTGGGCGCATATCTGGTGGATCTTGTTCCCCTGTTTGTGCTGACGCTTATGGCCGCGCTTATAAATATGTTTGCCAAGGGCGGGGCGTCCTCGATGTTTCTTTGCATTATCGTTTATGCGCTGATGAAATACTGCAATTACTTCCTTTCGGGGAGCGTTGGTTCGGTGCTGTTCACCTCTTATATGCAGTGGCATAATATCTGGATAGGACGGACACTGCCGTTCGGGGCGATGATAAGCAAGATAGGCATTGTTCTGGGGACAGGTCTCATTTTTTATTCGGCTGCGCTGATTTTGTTTGACAAAAAGGAATTTTAGTGGTATGATGAAGAAAAAACAAAAGGGTGAAGGCCTGTGAAAATAAAAAGAAAATTTGCAATTTCCAATATACTCATGCTGGCGATCCCGATATCTATTATTGGGATCGCTGCTGTAGTTATGATATTTTATCTCATGATAAAGCTGCCGAGTGATATGCCGTTTGATGAATACAGTATGCTGATGAACAAGAATCCGCTGATAATGAAGGTCATACTTGCCTGGGCGGTGATATGCATATCGGTGATAGCGGTGACGGTGACGGTCGTCACCACGCGTTTGGCAAAAAGTATAAGCGCGCCGATACAGGAGCTTAGGGAGGCAGTCTCCAACATAAGCGATGGTAATCTCGATTTTGAGGTCATGGGCAGCAGCTATGAGGAGATAAATAGCCTTTGTGAGAGCTTCGATGTTATGCGAAAGACATTAAAAAGCGCCCGTGAACGGGAGATAGAGATGCAGAAAGAGCGCAGTATGCTTATAGCCAACATCTCCCATGATCTGAAAACCCCGGTAACCTCTATCAAGGGTTATCTTGACGGCATACGCGACGGCGTGGCCGATACACCGGAGAAGATGGACAAATATCTGGAGACGGTCTATCAGAAAACGCTTTTGATGGAGGAGCTGATCTCGAACCTTTCCATCTTTTCCAAACTGGAGCTTTCCAAACTGATCTTCCATTTCCAGCAGGGGGATATAATAGATTTCGTGCGGGAGACAGCCGAGGAATACCGGCTCGATCTGGAAAGACGGGATATGGAGCTGGAGCTTAAGCTGCCGGATAAAATGATACCGGTCATGATGGATCATGAGCAGCTGCACAGGGTATTTGCCAACCTTATTGACAATGCGGCAAAATATAAACGCCAGGGAAGAGGACATATCGAGATCTCGGCGGAGGAGAACGATGCCGGCGTATTAGTCCGCGTATGCGACGCCGGTATCGGTATCAAGCCGGAGGAGCTGGAAGCGGTGTTTGATGAATTTTACCGCGCAGACGCTTCCCGCAATACGGCGATAAAGGGCAGCGGCCTGGGGCAGGGCATAGCCAAGCAGATAGTACAACGCCACGGCGGCAAGATATGGCTTCGCAGTCTCGAACAGGGTACGATGGCTGTGGTTTATCTGCCGAAGGTCAAGGAAAGGGAGGAGAAGGTTTGAAAAAACGAGTATTGATAATAGAGGATGATAAAAGCATTGCTGAGCTGGAGCGCGATTATTTGGAGATAAACGGTTTTTCCTGCACGATCTCCGGCCGCGGTGATGAGGGATTGGAGCTGGCCTTGAACGAGCAGTTTGATGTTATTATCGTAGATGTGATGCTGCCCGGCATGGATGGATTTGAGATATGCACGCGGATACGCGAAAAAAAGGAGATACCGGTGATATTTCTTTCTGCCAGAAGCGAAGATATCGACAAGATACGCGGCCTGGGGTTGGGGGCGGACGATTACATGACGAAACCGTTCAGCCCCAACGAGCTGGTAGCCCGCGTAAAGGCGCATATTTCCCGGCGCGACCGCCTGATGGATACAGGCCGGGATTCAAGCGTCATAAATGTCAGACATCTGTCGATAGATACGGCCTCGCGCGAGGTACGAGTTGAGGGGAGGCCGGTATCGTTTACGGCTAAGGAATATGATCTTTTGCTGTTCCTGGCTCAGCATCCGGGGAGGACGTACAGCAAGGAGCAATTATTCGACCGCATCTGGGGCATGGACGCCTTCGGAGACATATCGACCGTAACGGTGCATATCCAGCGCATACGGGACAAGATAAACGTCGGCGGCGACAAGCTGATAGAGACTGTCTGGGGCGTAGGCTATCGGTTTAAGTAGTCAATTGCGAAACCTTTTCGCAATTGATTTCTGGCTAAAGAAGAAAATAAAAGTTCCGTTGATTGGCGGTCTGCGACCGCTGAAACTTTTATTTTCGCAATTTTTGACGCGTTTTCAGCATTTTTGCTTCGCAAAAATCGGCAGCAAGCTGCCGACCGCGCCGTCTTGCGCGGTGCGGAGTCGTCAAAAATTAATTGGAATTCGAGGGTTTCACCCTCGAGCTCCCCCCCCCCCAATAAGGAAATAATTGTAAAACGCTATTGCGTTTTACAATTATCTATATCTGTTCAAGGCATAGGAGGCTTCCGGCCCAAAAGCCCATCGTATTTTAGAAAGTCGTGAGGATCGGTGCTTATTATACGTTCTATCCTCCCTTCGCAGAGTTCGACTGTCGTGTTCTGCCAGCGGATGCAGGCGCGCGGGCGTATCGGGGAACAGTCGGCAAAAAGAGCTGAGGAGGGTATTACCGAATATATCATTTTTTGGCCTCCTTTTTGTTTTCTTCGATCATTTCATAAAGACATTCCAGCGATTGCCAAAGTCCGCCCATATTGTCTATAAGTCCGCATTCAACGGCGTTTTTGGCAAACATGATAGTACCTACGTCGTTGGCTATTTCGTCTGTTGCCAGCATCAGACGGCGGAAGCTGTCGGCGGAGATATTTGAGTTGTCGGCGACAAACTCTACTATGCGCTCCTGCATCTTTTCAAAATAGGCAAATGTTTGCATTACGCCGATTATCACTCCGCTCATGCGCAGCGGATGGACAGTCATCGTGGCTGTGGGGACAATGAACGAGCGTTTGGCCGATACGGCCAGAGGAACGCCTATGCTGTGGCCGCCGCCTAAAACGAGCGATACGGTAGGGGTTTTCATGGAGGCTATCATCTCCGCTATCGCAAGACCGGCTTCCACATCGCCGCCAACGGTGTTCAAAAGCACCAGAAGGCCGTCTATTTCCGGATCCTCCTCGACCGCCACCAGCTGTGGCAGCACATGCTCGTATTTGGTGGTCTTATTCTGGGGCGGAAGTATCATATGCCCTTCTATTTGACCGATTATGTTTAGGCAGTGGATATTCCCACGGGGATTTTTTATATCGACAGTACCGGTCTTGATTATTTTATTGCGTTCTTCCTCGTCTATCTCTGTTTGGGTGGATTGTGCGTTTTCTTCTGACATTAGTCGCCCTCCTTTTTATTATCGTCATAAATCAATTGCGAAAAGGTTTCGCAATTGACTAATTATTGTCCTTAGTATGGACAGGAGGAGCAAAAATATACCGCTTGACTTACAGACGGGAAGATGATATAATTTAGTTGTACATAACTCAAGCTTCGGCGTGACTCGGACCTCCGTGCATATATTGTGCGGAGGTCTTACGCGTTGGAAAAAAGGAGAGAGCGTCATGATAGTAAGTGTGAGCCGAAGGACAGATATCCCGGCCTTTTATGCGGACTGGTTTTTCCGGCGGCTTGATGAGGGCTATGCCTTGGTGAGAAATCCCATAGATCCTCATAGAGTATCGCGGATAGAACTTACGCCCGATTTTGTCGACTGTTTTGTGTTCTGGACGAAAAACCCTGCCCCGATGCTTGATCGATTGGACAAGCTGGCAGGATATGCTTATTATTTCCAGTATACGATAACGCCTTACGGACGGGACATAGAGCCGAATATTCCCGAGGCCGCAGGATCGTTGGAAACCTTTAAACAGCTATCGGAGATGATAGGGAAAGATAGGGTCATATGGCGTTACGATCCGATATTTATAAGTTTAGATTATACGGTACAGTTCCATTTACAGGCTTTTGCCCGTATGGCGTCTGCGCTTTGCGGATATACCAAGAGATGCGTGATAAGTTTTATGGATATTTACCGGAAGATAAAGAAGAATATGGAAAAAGCAGGGGCAGAAGCCATTCTCCCGGCTGAGATGCGCCTTCTGGCAAAGGAGCTTTGTACTATTGCCGGGGAGTATGGTATAAAGATGGTGAGCTGCTCAGAAAGCATTGACCTTTCCGGCTGCGGGATTAGACATGGAAGCTGTATAGATCCCGCGCTTATATCGGAGCTGGTGGGCTGCCGCGTGACCGCCGGCAGGGACAAAAATCAGCGTCCCTCCTGCGGCTGCGTTGAAAGCGTGGATATCGGCGCCTATGATACCTGCCCCGGCGGATGCCGTTATTGTTATGCCAATTCCGGTCGCCGTCTGCGCTATATTCCCGGCTCGCCCCTTTTATGCGGGGAGATAGAGCCGGGAGACATTATCAGAACGCGGAAGGCGGAAACGGCCGTGGACAGGCAGCTGACGCTGTTTTAGCGGCTACATCAGCGGGGAGATTATTTTTAGCGTCTTCCCCGCGATTTTTTGAAAGATATTGAACCCCCGGTATATTTCTGGGGTTATCCGCATCGATATCTTTACCGTATCGTCAAAATCGCGTTTTATTGCTTCCAATTCCGGACTGTTGTAGATGCATACGGCGCATTCGTAATGAAGGAACAGGCTGCGAAAATCAAAGTTTATCGTTCCGACAACGGCTTTTTTATCATCGGCGATACATACCTTAGAATGGACAAAACCCGGAGTGTACTCATATATCTCCACCCCGGCAGCCATTAGCTCCTTATAGTAGCTTCTGGTAAGACAGAATGCATACGGTTTATCGGGGATGTGCGGCGTTACTATTCTTACGCAGACGCCGCGTTCTGCCGCGAATTTCATGGCATAGACCAGGTCGTAGTCCGGAATAAGGTAAGGGGTCATAATATATACGTATTTTTCAGCCGTGCTTATAAGATGCAGGTACATGTTTTTGCCGACAAAGTTTGAATCAACGGGGTTATCGCCGCAGGGAGCTATCCAGCAGTCAGTTTCCGGGAGCTTATCCGGGCAGGAGAGATAGTCGATCTTTGCATAGCGTGTGTTGTATTCATCGGACGGCTCGTGTATGTACCACATTTGCAGGAACATAGCGGTGAAATTCCTTACAGCCTCGCCGCTCACCATTATCCCGGCGTCTTTCCAGTGGCCGAACCGTTCGCGGCGGTTTATATATTCATCGGCGAAATTTATTCCGCCCGAAAAGGCGACTCTGCCGTCAATGACCGTTATCTTACGATGGTCGCGGTTATTCTGATAGGTGGAGAGTATCGGCTTTATGGGGGCGAACACTTGACAGCGGATGCCGTAATGAGCAAGGATATCCGGGTAGTCGTTGGGCAAAAGCCCCAGGCAGCCCATGCCGTCATACATGACGCGCACCTCTACCCCGGCTTTGGCTTTTTCTTTTAAGATCTCAAGCACGCTGTTCCAGAAAAAGCCGGGATTGATGATGAATGATTCTATAAAAATGAACCGTTCCGCTTTTTTCAGCTCTTCAAGCAGGGGAATGAGCATATCATCGCCAAGGGCGAAATATTTCACACGTGAATTTCGGTACACCGGATAGCCGCATTTTTGTTGGATATAGCGGAATAGACCGGCAACGGAGCTGTCCAAGCCGTAAAGCGGCTCCAGCACGGAGATATCCGTTTTTAACATCTGTCCGGTGGCGGCTTCGATCCTGCCGAAACGGGCTTTTAAAGAAGCGACTATAACGTCGCTGCGTATAAATATATATAGAAGGCCGCCCATTATCGGAAGTATGCCGATGAGCGTTATCCAGCATATCTTATACATTGGATCGCTCACGCGATTCACTTCGTAGATTATGAGCACAGCCGCGAAAACAAAGCTTGCTCCGTAAATAGCCGTCATGAAATCATTGAAGAAGAACACGGCTGCGCCGAGGACAAACAGCTGCGCCGCTATACATATTATCATAAATACCGCCCGGCTGAAAATTATGCTTTTCAGCTTGACAAAAAACTTAGACAATTTGTATCACTCCTTGTTTTCAAAACGTTATCTTTGGCGAGCGGATCTTTTGGGATTTGCAAAATACTGGTAAGCGTCACAGCGGAGCATACCGTTGTATATCTTACGTTTTTTGGACGATTCCCGTCCAAACAGTTGTTCAAAGTCACGCCGGGAGGTAAGTATCACATACGACCAGTCATCAAGGGCGCTAAAACAGCGGCCGATGGCTTTATATAGAGCTTCGCATTCTTTTTTCTCGCCCATGCGCTCGCCATAGGGAGGGTTGGTTATTATTGTGCCGCCGGAAGCTGCGCTTTTAAAATCCCGTGCATCAGCCAGCTGCGGCTTTATCCAGCGGCTAAGGCCAGATTTGGCGGCATTCTGGGCCGTGAGCTTAACGCAGGCCGGATCGCGGTCGGAGGCCAGTATCTCCAGGGGAACATCTCGCTCTTCTCCTGCCGCTTCTTCGCGCAGCTCTGCCCACAGCTTTTTGCCGGTCTGGTAAAACCGCTCGGACGCAAAATGCCGTCGGAGCCCGGGAGCGATATTGCGCTTTATCATAGCCGCTTCTATCGGTATTGTGCCGGAGCCGCAGAAAGGATCGGCCATGGGGTATTCGTATTTCCAGCGCGACATCATGACCATGGCCGCCGCTATCGTTTCCCGGAGGGGAGCGGCGTTGGAGAGGGCGCGGTAACCGCGTTTGTGGAGCGGCACTCCTGTGGTGTCTATGGAAAGCGTTACCTTGTTTTTCATTATGGAAAATTGCAGCTGATACACAGCCCCGCTCTCCTCAAGCCACGAAACGCCGTATTCTTCGGACATCGCCCGGGCGGCGGCCTTTTTTATTATCGCCTGGCAGTCGGGAACGCTTGAGAGCTTTGACCGCAGCGAATAGCCCTTGACAGGGAATGCCCCATCAGCGGGTATAAAACGCGTGAGCCCGGAGCGGTAAACGCCCTGGAACAGCTCCTCAAACGTTTCGGCGTGAAATTCGCTCACCTTGATGAGGACTCTCTCGCCGGTACGTATCCAGAGGTTGGAAAGGCATACCGCCTCCCAGTCGCCGGTGAAAAAGACGCGTCCGTCCTCGACACAGGTCGTTTCATAACCGAGATCGCGCACCTCGCGGGCGGTAAACGATTCCAGCCCCAAAAGCGTGGGGATCATAAGCTCAAAGGTATCTCTCATCCCTTACCTCCTGCAAAAACAAATTCCAGCTGCCCGCTCACAACATCGGCGCGGACGAGGGTAGCGTCAAGGGCGTCGCCCATCCGGTATATTTGCTTGCGCCGCTCGCCGCGCACGAGCATCTGCTGTTCGTCGAATACATAAAAATCATCGTTTATCGAATCCAGCCGCACCATACCCTCGATGCCGTTTTCCAGCTCAACGAAAATGCCGAACGAGGTAAGGCCGGAGATTATGCAGGGGAAGGTCTCGCCGATGAATTTCGACATATAGACCGTCTTTAATATATCGTCCACATCACGCTCTACGGTATCGGCGGCTATTTCCCGTTCGGTAGAACGCACGGCCGCTTTTTGGGCGAAGGCGCCAAGGCTTTTGCGCCGACTGTCGGAAAGGCCGTCCATGTTCTCTTTCAGTATCCGGTGTATCGCTAAGTCCGGATAACGGCGTATCGGAGATGTGAAATGACAGTAATACTGCGCCGCCAGGCCGAAATGGCCGCCGTTTTGCGGACGGTAGTCGGCCTTTGCCAGTGAATGCAGCAGATATGTGGAAACTATCCGCTCCTCAGGCATTCCGGCCACCTTTTCCAATACGGCCTGCAAGGCTTTAGGGCGCACCGGGGAATCCCCGTCGATCTTTCCCTTGAGAGTCAGCCCGAAGGTGTGGATAAAGCTGATAAAATCGGAGATCTTATCGGCCGCGGGCGGCTCGTGTACGCGGTAGACAAACGGCAGCTCCGACCAGCAGGCGTATTCGGCAACGGTTTCGTTGGCCGTGAGCATGAACTGCTCGATAATGCGGTGGGAAACGCTGCGTTCCTCCGGAGCGACAGACACCGGTTCGCCGTCCTCGTCTACAAATATTTCAAGCTCCGGGAAATCGAAGTTTAAAGCGCCGCGTCTTTTACGCATGTTGGCAAGGATCTCTGCCAGCTCCTCCATCAGCTTTAGCTCAGGTATAAGATATCCCCATTGCTTTGTGAGCCGTTCCGGTGGTTCCTCAGACAAAAGGGCGGTGACATTGTTGTAGGTCATCCTTTCGCGGGAATGTATCACCGATTTTTCAAGCGTATGTGAACGGACAACGCCTTTTTTATCTATATCCATTATCACCGACAGCGTCAGCCGGTCAACATCGGGGTTGAGGCTGCATATCCCGTTTGACAGCTCCACCGGCAGCATCGGTATCACGCGGTCGGGGATATACACGCTTGTGCCGCGTGAGAACGCTTCCTTATCAAGAGCCGAGCCCTCGCGCACGTAATGAGTGACGTCGGCTATATGCACCCCCAGACGGTAAAGGCCGTTGTCCAGCCGTTCCACACAGACTGCATCGTCAAAATCGCGGGCATCATCGCCGTCTATCGTTATGATCAATTTATCGCGCAGGTCGAGCCTGCCGTTGATCTCCGCTTCTGTGACTTCTGTGGGAGTGTTCTGAGCCTCGGCCAGGGTATCCTCGCCGAAGCTGGCAGGGATGGCATTAGAGTAGAGCACGCCCTCCACGAGAGAACGTGCAGAGGAATGCGCGCCGAATATGTGATCCACATGGCCGTAAATGCGGCCGTTTTTGCCGTAATCGTCTATTATTACCGCTACCCGGTCTCCGGCAGAAGCCGTGTTGATACCGTCCGCATTTATGCGCACAAAGGCGTAGAAAGCCTTGTTATCGGGTACGAGTCGGTACCAGCCGTTTTTCTGTTCCTTTATAACTCCGGTCACGCAGATGTTGCCGCGGCTTATCACGCGGCGTACTTCACCTTCCGGCTTGGCGTCCTTAGAACGGGGAGGGCGAAAGGCTGCCAGTACCTTGTCGCCGTCAAATGCTCCGCCGAGGCCGCCGGCAGGGATATACACGTCCTCCCGGCCGGGGTCGTCAGGTATAACAAAGCCGAAATGGCGGCGTTTTGAACATTTGAGGGTGCCAAGGATCATGTTTTTTTCTTTTTCCACGGAGAGATACCGTTTCTTTTTGGAAATGTAAATAAGGCCTTCGCGGCACAGCTCTTCCATAAGGGAGGAAAATTCGCGCATATCCTCCTGCGGCACGCAGAGCACTGCCGCCAGCTCCTCAAGTCTGAGAGGAATATAGCTCTCAGATTTGATGTATCCGAGTATTTTTTCTTTTCTGTCCATCATGCTCCTCCTTTATCGGTCTCTGTTATTATTTTACACTATTTTTCGCCGTCTTTCAATATAAAAATACTAAATAATTACAAAACGCGATAGCGTTTTGTAATTATTTTCTTGATTAGCCAGAAATCAATTGCGAAAAAAGTTTCGCAATTGACTAATATAAAAATACAAAAATGCACTACATTCTTTATCATACCTTTTGGAGGACGATAAAATACTAAATAGTCGAAAAAAAGGCGGCTCGGAGTGAACCGCCTTTAATATCAAAGAGTGATAACGCCCAGCGATGATAACAGCGAGGATGCAAGTATCGCTATTATGCAAAGGGGAGCGATATATTTTATCATCACGTTGTAGAGCTTCTCGCGGCTGAATTTTGATGACAGCCGAACCTCATCGCCGATGACTTTGGCGCCGATCACCCAGCCTACGAAGAGACTCGTCAGAAGAGCTGCTATCGGCATGAGCACCGAGTTGGTGATGAAATCCATGAAATCGAGGATATCAAAGCCCAATATCGACACATTAGAAAGCACGCTGTAGCCCAGTGTAGGCAGCAATGCTGCCAAAAGCCCGTATATGAGGATGATGACGGAGCTTTTGTTTCGCGAGAGCTTGAAGCGGTCGCATATCGCGGATACGCAGGCCTCCATGATAGATACCGAGGAGGTCAGGGCGGCAAAGGCCACCAGCAGGAAGAACAGCGAGCCGATGATGCGCGCGCCGCCCATGCTGTTGAATACCTTGGGCAGAGTGATGAACATCAAGCTCGGCCCCTGGTTGAGAGCTGTCGGATCGCCGCCGGAGAAGGCAAACACCGCCGGGATTATCATAAAGCCGGCCAGTATTGCAACCATTGTATCGAATATCTCTATGCGGCCGACGCATTTTTCAATATCATCGTCCTTTTTTAAATACGAACCGTAGGTTATCATTATGCCCATAGCCAGCGACAAGGAGTAGAACATCTGCCCCATGGCCGCCAATACGGTGTTGGGTGAGAACCGTCCGAAGTCGGGGATAAGAAAGTATTTCACTCCCTCAGACGCTCCCGGGAGCGTGACCGAATAGATCGCAATGATCACTGAAAGCAATATCAAAAGCGGCATCAGCACTACGCTGAATTTCTCTATCCCCTTTTGCACGCCGCGGAAAATCACCAGGGCAGTGAGGATTATGTACACAGACTGATATATGATCGGTGAGGCGATAGCACCGGTGGTCTGAGCAAAGAACGTATCCTGAGCGGCCTGGGCGGCTCCTCCGGCGGCGAATACCACCAGATATTTCAATACCCAGCCCCCGATAACGCAGTAATACGGGAAGATCAATAGTGGTATTATTGACGACAGCCAGCCGATAAAGGAGTATTTCTTTTTAAGCATCCCAAAGGCTGTTATCGCGCTGTTACCGGTCTTGCGGCCGATAGCTATCTCGGTCACCATCAGCGTAAAACCGAGGGTGACGGTCAGTATGATATATACCAGCAGGAAGATACCGCCGCCGTATTTTGCCGCCAAGTAAGGGAAACGCCAGATGTTTCCCAAGCCTACGGCAGAACCGGCTGCGGCCATGATAAAACCTAACCTGCCTGAAAAAGTTCCTCTTTTTTCCATAATGTGATTCCTTTCTGTTTTCTCCTAAGCTACAGGAGCCGCCTTAAAGCTCCTGACCGTTTGTCCTTATCACATCGCTGTACCAATGAGCCGAATCCTTTAATATGCGGTTTTTTGTCGGGTAGTCCACATAGACTATGCCGAACCGCTTCTGATAGCCTTCTCCCCATTCGAAGTTGTCAAGAAGCGACCAGTGGAAATAACCGCGGATATCCGCCCCTTCCTCAGACGATTTTTTAAGCCCCGAGATGTATGAACGCAGGTATTCTATGCGCTGCGGATCGTGCACGCGGCCATCGGTGCTTATTACATCGTTGTTGGCCATGCCGTTCTCGGTAATATACATCGGCAATTTGTAACGCCGGTAGTAGAATTTTGTCCCCCAGTAAAGTGCAGAAGGAGTGACCTCCCAGCCCATCATCGTCTGGTCGAAGCCGACCTTGGGAGAAGTAGGCCCATCCTGAGAGACGGTCTGGCCAAGATAGATATTCATGCCCAGAAAATCTATCGGCTGCGACATCAGTTTCATATCGGTTTCGGGGATATCTATGCCGTAATGTGCAAACCGTGCGGCGATCTCCGGCTGATACCGGCCCGTCATGATGGGATCGACCCACATGGCATTGCCCCAGTAGACCGATGGGGATGTGGGCTTGAACATCGCCTCATAGGCAGCCTCGATATCCTCGGGAGAATCCGAGGCCGGTATCTTCACGTCACCGACCGGGGCGAAGCCTATAACCGGCTTTGTTTTGGCGTATTTGCGGATAACGCTTACCGCTTCTCCGTGTGCAAGCAGGGAGTTGTAGGCGGCGATGAGCACGTCCTCCTCAGATAACCTAAGCCCCGGCGCATGTTCGCCGTTGGCGTGACCGAGGGAGAGGAAGCACTGGTGCTCGTTTAGCGTGAACCAGTGGGATATCCGGTCGGAGTAAAGCTCCATTATCTTTTTGGTGTATTCACCGAACCATTTTGGGCTGTCCGGGTTGAGCCAGCCGCCTTTTCTGTAAAGGGCGGTGGGATATTCCCAGTGGAAAAGCGTCGCATAGGGGACGATGCCGTTTGCTAAAAGCTCGTCTATAAGCTCGTTGTAAAAGCGTACGCCGGCCTCGTTCACTCTGCCAAGACCCTCCGGGAAGATCCGCGGCCAGCAGAAGGAGAAGCGGTAGGCTTTTATACCAAGCTCTTTCATTATGCGCACGTCCTCGCGGAACCGGTGGTAATGATCGCAGGCCTCCAGCCCGTTATGGCCGAAAGCAACGGCGCCCTCGCGGCGGCAGAACATATCCCAGACACAGTCTCCGCGCTCCTGTGCTCCGCCCTCTATCTGGAAAGCGGCTGTGGCCGCTCCCCATACAAAATCCTGTGGAAATGGCATTAAAAAAAACCTCCTTACGCCCGCAAAAATGCGGCTCTTGCGGGCAAATTTTAAAATACCTCTCTATTATATACTAAAACCCGTCAAATGTAAAACATTTTTTTTCATTTTAATAAAAAATCTTGCTATTTGCTTGATTATGGTTTATAATGTATAATAAGGTGGTCTATTCATTTGATGATCAATATTGACAATACGACAGGAATGAAAGGTGTGAACAGGCTTGAAAAAGGGAACGAGGATCCTTTTATCGCTTATGCAGCTGAATATAGGCGGCGCGGAGACCCATGTTGTGGAGCTGGCCAAAGAGCTGAAACGCAGGGGCTATTACGTGGTCGTCACCTCTAAGGGCGGAGTTTATGTTAAGGAGCTTGAGGAAGCGGGGATAAAGCATTACGTGGTGCCGCTGCAAAACAAAAATCCCTTGAACGTCTGGAAAGCGTATCAAAGGCTTAGGAATATAATATTGACTGAAAAAATAGATATAGTACATTCCCACGCCCGCATACCGTCGTTCATACTGGGGATACTCCACAAGCGGATGAAATTCCCCTTTGTGACAACGGCTCACTGGGTATTCAATACCAAATATGGGCTGAAGTACATCACCAACTGGGGCGAGTATACAATAGCGGTAAGTGACGATATAAAAAAATATCTCATGGATAACTATAAGATACCGCCTGAAAGGATAAAGGTGACGATAAACGGCATCGATACGGAGAAATTTTCTCCTCAAACCGATGGCTCGGACGTGATAAAGGAGTTCGGCATTGATAAAAGCGACCGCGTTATAACGTATGTCAGCCGTATGGACGAAGACCGAAGCCTGGCGTTAAAGCAGCTTTTGTCGGTGCTGCCGCAGATAGCGGTGGAAAATCTTCGGATAATCGCTGTCGGCGGCGGTAACGATATGGAAAATGTGCGCCGTTTGGCGGAGGAAGCCAACAGAAAAATGGGGAGGAAGGCTGTCATACTCACAGGCCCCAGGACAGACATAAACAAGCTCATAGCTCCGGCGGAGCTGTTTATAGGCGTGAGCCGTGCGGCTTTGGAGGCAATGGCTGCCGCTAAGCCGGCGATAGTAGCCGGAAACGAGGGATATATCGGCCTTTTTGACAAGTCGAAGCTAACGGTAGGGATAGATACAAATTTCTGCTGCCGCGGCTGCGGGGAATCGACTCCTGAAAAACTGCGGGCAGACATAGAGCGATTTTTTGCGCTTGATAATGATAAAAAGAAATATCTCGGCGATTACGGCAGGGAGATGGTAAAGAGGTTTTATTCAATAGCAAAAATGGCGCAGGATTGTATTGACGTATACGATACGGCGCTGAAAAAATGAAGGAGGACGTTATGGACGAAATTTTGATTTCGGGATACTACGGCTTCAAAAACAGCGGAGATGACGCCCTTTTGCTATCGATAATAGAAGACGTGCAGCAGTACAGGCCGGATGCAAATCTGGTGGTGCTTTCGGGCGATCCGGCGGAGACAGAGAGGATATACGGCGTAAAAGCCATAAGCCGCACAAATCCATTTGAGATAATGGCGCATATGAGACGGGCGCGGCTGCTTTTGTCGGGCGGAGGCACGCTGATACAGGACAGGACCTCGTCGAAATCGCTGTGGTATTATCTGGGTATCATTGCCCTGGCGCAGTTTATGGGGCTTAAGGTGATGCTGTATTCCAACGGCATAGGGCCGCTTTTGCGCGAAGGCAACCGGAAAAAAGCCAGATGGGTGCTGAATAAGGTCGATCTTATAACGCTTAGGGATGAGACCTCAAGGGAAGAGCTGAACAAGATAGGCGTAACAAAACCGAAAACAGTAGTAACGGCCGATCCGGCATTTCATTTGGAACCATCGCCGCGAGAACGGGGACTGGAGATATTGAAAAAAGCAGGGGCTGATGCCTCTAAAAGGATACTGGGGATATCTGTGCGGGCGTGGGATACGCTGCCGGATGATTTTGCACAGACAATGGCACGGTTTTCCGATTACGCCTGTGAAAAATACGGGTTCCACACGGTATTCCTGCCGATGCAGCCCAGCCGAGACACGGAGCTTTCGCGGAGGATATTCAAAAATCTTAAGCACAAGGCCACGCTTCTGACTGAAGGGCAGACGATAGGCGATATGCTCTCTGTCGTCGGCTGTATGGATGTATGCGTTGGTATGCGGCTCCACACGCTCGTATATGCCGCTGCCGGAGCAGTCCCCCTGATAGGCCTGGTGTACGACCCCAAGATAAGCGGACTTATGGATTACCTGCAGCAGAAGGCATATATCCCGGTGGAAAAAACCGAGTATAAAAAATTGACCCAGATGCTGGATGATACGATGAGGAATTATTCCTCCATAATAAAGGAGCTTGAGAAAAGGCGCGAGCTTCTGCGTAAAAAATCGGCACTGAACGCTCAATATGCAATAGAGCTTTTTGATAAGGGGTGTGTGGAGATTTGAAAAGTGAAAATATGCTAAAGACTGCCGGGTTCATGGCGGCGGCCACGATGCTTTCCAAGGTGTTTGGCCTGGTGCGCGATTCAATGATCGGCGCCAGCTACGGAACGGGGATAGCGGCCGACGCCTTCATGACCGCCTCTAAGCTGCCGACGACGCTGTTCGATGTGGTGATAGGAGGGGTCATCTCGGCGACATTCATACCGGTATTCAACCGGGTGATGAGTAAAAATGGCCGTGACGAGGCGATGGTGTTCGTCAATAAATTCGTCACCCTGATCCTTACAGTGACTGCTCTGATAGCGGTGTTCGGCATTGTCTTTGCCGATCCGCTGGTATCGCTGATGGCGCCGGATTTTGATGCCGGCAAGCATGAACTGGCGGTGCAGCTAACCTCGATAATGTTCCCGATGATAATTTTCACGGGGCTGGCGTTTTCCTATGTGGGGCTTTTGCAATCGTTCGGCGAATACAATGTGCCCTCGATAATAAGTTTGGTATCGAATCTGGCGATCATATTGTATTTTTTGACGCTGGGCGACCGGTTCGGCGTATACGGGCTGGCGGTGACGATGGTCATAGCGTGGAGCTTGCAGCTTATCGTGCAGCTGCCATCGCTTAAAAAATTCGGCGTGCATTACCGGCCGAATTTCCGCTTCCGCGACTCCAATATCAAGCAGGCGCTGCTTTTAGCGGGACCGATGCTCATAAGCACCTGGGTGCAGCCGCTGTATTCGATAATCAATTCCCGACTGGCTTCGGGGATAGATGGGGCGGTGTCGACGCTGGAGTACGGCAACCGGCTTTACACGATAATCGTGGGAGTGTTCAGCTTTGTGGTGACGAACCTGATATTCCCCAAGCTTGCCCGCGCCAATGCCGAGGAGGACAAGGATGCGGCCAATGGCCTTATCGTATCCTCGTTTAAGGCCATACTTTTGGTGATAATACCCTTAATGTTCGGGTTTATGATACTGGCAAGGCCGATAACGGTGATAATTTACCAGCACGGGGATTTTACTCCGGAGGATACTACGCTTGTAAGCGCGGTGCTCACTTGCTATTCGGTGGGAATGATAGGTTTGGCGGTCAATGAAGTGCTCTCCAAGGCGTTCTTCTCGATGAACGATTCCAAAACGCCGATGAGAAACTCTGTCATGAGTATGGTAGTGAATATAATACTGGCTTATGCGCTGTTTCACACGCTGGGCACGAACGGCTTGGCGTTGGCTGCGGCCGGCGGATCGATCTTTAACGGCGGAATGAACCTGATATGCATGATACGGAAGAATCCGGGGATGTTCAAGAGAGAGGATCTTCTGGAGATAGTAAAGGGCGCAGCGGCGGCGGTGGTCATGGGCGTTGCCGTATGGCTTATGTATCAAAAATTGCAGCCGGTATTTGCTGAGGGAATGGTGATGAATATCCTGTTGGCAGGGATAGTGGCTGTTGTGGGGATCGCTGTGTATGCAGTATTCTGTATCTTGTTTAGAGTGGAAATGATAACGGGACTATTTAAAAGAAGAAAGGATTGAAGCGTCAAGTGAACAGTTTGATAATAACGTCGATCGGCCGTTTTTTCTCCATGCTGTGGACGCTGTTTAAGGACAGCGGCGTCTACAGGCTTTTGGAGAGGATATATCTGGCGGTATCGTCACTTTGGCAGCGAAGCTTGATAGTGAACGGGCTGAAGAACGATTCACACGATGGGATGGTGCGTACAAGCCTTGTATACCGCTTGTTCAATAAGCCGTTTCGTTGGCTGACGATATTGCGGCTGGCGATCGGCAAAAGGCTCCGGGGAATGATCTTACACAGCTTTATACTGCGGCTGGGAAGGGTGTTCTACTGGAATATGCTGGCTTTGAACAGCCGGTTTTTGGGAGTGATGCTGCTTTCGGCGTTTTTCGTATCGGCGGTATCGTGGATATTCACAAGGGATATTTCATATGTGATGCTCGCCGCCGGAGCTGTCGGGGCGGTGCTGTGTATAAAGGATCTGAATATCACTGAATTTTTTGAACACAGTGGAGTAGTACGGTTCTGTCTGGGAGCGGTAGGCCTGTCAAATATACATTTTGATTTTTACGATGAAAGACGCACGGGCGGACGGATATCGGTTGTGATAGCCGTACTTATAGGTCTTATAGCCGGGGCGCTCTCGGTAAACAGCCTGATTTTGGCGGCAGCGGCGCCGGTGGGACTTTTCTGTCTGATATTGGTGCTGATGGTACCGATGGCCGGGATAGTGTTTGCGGTGATAGTCGCTCCGGTGGGACCGACGATGGCTTTGGCCGGGATAGCGCTTTTGACGTTATTTTCCGCCGTGGTAAAGACGCTCACAACGCCGAAGCTGAACTGGCGTCTGGACGGTGTGGGACTGGGGCTGTGCCTGCTTTTGGCAGTGCTTTTCATATCCTCGCTGACCTCGTTTTCGCCGGTGCAGAGTTTGACGGTATGGATAATGTACCTGGTATTTATCGGTTTTTATTTTGTGATAGTGAATACGGTAAAAACGAAAGAGCAGCTGTACTCGCTTTTGAAACTGTTTGCACTGATGGGCGCGCTGGTTGCGCTTTACGGCGTGATGCAGTATGTGTTCGGCTGGAACACCTCCAATGCCTGGATAGATGAGGAAATGTTCGAGGAGGCGACGATGCGCGTTTACTCGACGATGGGCAATCCCAACGTGCTTGGGGAATATCTGCTCTTGACGCTGCCGATATCGGCGGTGTTCATGCTCAAATATCCCTGGAAGCGGCTGGCAAAATGGGTATACATGCTTATCTTTGCCGGCTCCGCCCTCTGTCTTGTGCTTACGCAGTCGCGCGGCTGCTGGCTGGGATTTATGCTGACGGCGTTTATTTTCGTATCGTTCTACAACGGGCGATGGTGGAAGATACTGCCGCTGTTTATCCTGCTGCTGCCGTTTGTGATGCCGCAGACGATGATAGACAGGCTTTTGAGTATAGGAGACATGAGCGATTCCTCGACTTCTTACAGGGTATTTATCTGGCTGGGAACGCTGGAGATGATGCAGAATTTCTGGATAGGCGGTATCGGCATGGGAGAAGGAGCGTTCGGGGCGGTATATCCGTTCTATTCCTACAATGCGATAGTCGCTCCTCATTCGCATAATACGTTTTTGCAGCTTCTGGTCGAAGGCGGCATAGGCGCGCTGGCCGCTTTTGTCGGTACGATGATAGTGTTCCTGAAAAAAATGGCCTCGGTATACAGCATTAAGCCGAAAACGACCTGGACGTCGATGCTTGCTCTCGGTATTGGCAGCGCAGTCGCCGGCTTCCTTTTGCAAAGCATGTTCGACTATACGTTCTACAATTACCGCATGATGGCTATGTTTTTCATGTTCATGGCATTCGGGACGTCGCTTTACAGACTGACGATAGGAGGCGGACAGGTTGAGAAAAATAATTGAGGTATCGAGCGATACCAATATCGGCGGAGCCGGAAAATGTCTTCTTGCCCTGGCGGAGAACATAGACCGGGAAAAGTTTGCGGTCAGCGTGATACTTCCCCGAAACAGCCTTCTCAAGCCGGAATTGGAGAAGCTGGGAACAAGAGTCATTGAGGTGGACGGGATAGCCGATAAATCGCTTGATATGTCATCCGTTAAGGAGCTTCTGAGGATATTCCGCCGGGAAAAGCCGGATCTTGTGCATACACATGCCAGTATGTCGGCGCGGATCGCCGCAAGATTGGCGGGGACGAAGATAGTTTATACGCGCCATTCGGTATTTCCGCCGCCTAAAAGCATATCCAAGGGAGCGGGAAAGCTTATAAACGGAGCGGTCAATAATTTCTTGAGCGATGGCATAATCGCAGTGGCGGAGGCGGCCAAGGACAATCTCACCGATACCGGCGTAAGCGATAAGAAGATACGCGTCATCCTAAACGGCGTAAAGCCGCTTACAATGCTTGGGGAAGAGGAATTGGCTGACGCCCGCAGGAGATTCGGGGCGGACAAGGAAGAAAAGGTCGTCTCCATAGTAGCCCGGCTGGAGGATATCAAGGGTCATGAGTATTTCATAGACGCTGCCGAAACTATTTTAAAGCATGGTATAAAGGCGAAGTTTTTCATTGCCGGGACAGGCAGCTACGAAGACGCTCTTAGGCGGCGCGTACAGAGCAAGGGGCTTAGCGGAAGCGTTATCTTCACGGGATTTATAAATGACGTGGAACGGCTGATGAATATTACCGATGTACAGGTAAACGCCTCCTACGGTACCGAGGCCACAAGCCTGGCGCTTTTGGAGGGGATGAGCCTGGGGATACCGGCGGTGGTCTCTGATTTCGGCGGCAATCCCGGGGTGATCAAAAACGGCAAGAATGGCTTTGTCGTCCCCAAGAAAAATTCGGTCGCCCTGGCCGGCGCGCTGGAACGGCTCTTGACGGACAAAGAGCTTTATAAGCGCATGAGCCGGGAGGCTGTAGCTATATTTAATAAAACCTTCACTGTCGGGGCTATGACGCGCCGGACGGAGGAGTTGTATGAAGAAATCATATCGAAAGGAAAGGTCAGGTAAATGAAACAGCAGAAAGTAAGATTCACGATAATAGATCTTCTCATTATACTCGTGGTAATAGCGGCGGCAGTGTTTGGGGCAGTGAAGATATTCCCGGGGCTTTTTGCCGGCGGCGGTGAGAGGAGTACGGTAGAATTTACCGTTATGGTAACAGGTAAGGAGGCGGGTTTCTCCCAGATGATCCACACGGGCGACGAGGTATCGTTGAGCTACGAGGAAAAGGATTCGGGCGTAGTTACCGGCGTGCGTACAGAACCGGCAACGACAATGACCTATGACAGCATAGACGGCCAGTACAACATAACCAACATAGAAGGGCAGGAGGATATATACATCACCGTGCAGGCTGATGCGGTAGAATCCGACCTGGTGATAAAAACAGGGGAGACGGCGATAAAGGTCGGCAAGGAAATGCCTGTACGCGGCAAGGGCTATGTTACGAACGGCTTTGTGGTCAGCGTGAATACGCCGGCAGGAAATTAAGGGAGGATAGACTGATGCTGATAGATAAGAACGGAAAATTATTCGGAAAGCTGAGCATAATCGACTTTGCGGTCATTTTATTGGTAATAGCGGCCGTTATCGGAGTAGGCGTGCGGTTTTTCGGCGGTACGGCCAAAATGGTAAAGAGCGACAAAACGTTTGAATATGTTGTAAAAGTAGAGGGCGTAAGACAGTACACGGTGGACGCCCTGCAAAAAAAAGGTAAACTCACCGATAAGCGGTATGAGCAGGAGATAGGGGAGATAACGAACGTTGATGTTGAGGATGTGGAGTTCCAGTCAACTACTGCAGACGGAAGTATCGTGTTTGTGGGACTTCCCGAAAGATACACCTGCTACGTGACGATACGCTCCGTGGGCAAAGAATCGGACAACAGCTATTTCGCGGGCGATGATACGGAAATATCGGCCGGACGTCAGTTTGCGATATATTCCAAATACGTGGATACAACAGGGACTATACAGAGAGTGAATGTTGTGGAGTAAGGCTGGAAAGAAATATAAGGTGCAGATCGATTGTTAAAAAGCTATCATCTGCACCTTTTTATATTTGAATGAATGGTAAACAAGCCTGTTTCCAGCCCATAAATTAAATTTTAGATTATGAGCGCGTAACATTTAGGTATAAGATGTTTGTGTAAATTCAGCAATAGCGATTCCTAAGATATACCAGCCCGCTCTCGCTGTCGTAATACTCCCCGCAGTAGCCGAACGGGTCGGGCGCATCGTGCAGCAGCCTGCCGGCGAGATTGTTCCCGCCACTACATAGGTAAATAACAACTATACTAAAATGCTACATTATTCCATGGGTTCAAACACAAAATAATTATATATCAATTCATTATAGGTATAGTCAAGACGGTCAAAACACTGCTCTCCCGGCTTCAGCTTTAGATTATTTTCCTCCATATATTGCGCTATCCTCTCCCGCGTATCCGGGTCTATCACCGTCAGCTTACTGTACTCTTCACTCGGGGAACGGAAAACATTTGCATCTACTATATCATCAGCTTCGACTATGAAGCTGTAATAATTTTTATCGCTTTTCCATTCTATATTGGAAAAATAATAAATGGTATATGCTGTATACAAACTTAAAGCCACAAAAATGCATGATACAAAAACCGCCAAATATATTAGTATCTTTTTTGCTTTTCTGTTTTTCACGTTTCCCAAGAGCCTCCTGTGGGTGAATTGTACCTTGTGTGTACTTCGCCGTCATACCTTAGTGCAACATATCCGTCAGAATATTTTAAATCTTGCGCCGCATCAGCAGGAGTATATCCATGATTTTGTATTAATGCAAATTGTATTGTAGCGTATTCACATAAATCTTTACATAGGAACAAATCGTCTACGGCAATTATTTTTTCAAGCGTGCTCCGTCCTTAAAAGCGTTGCCGACTCTCCCGGTCACTTTGTAATATCCATGCGTATACGGGTCAAAGGCGATCGCTGCAACTTTTTCAATATCGACATTGTCACCATTCATTACGGATTCATCCGCTGTGACATTTACCACCTTTCCGATAACGCCGCAGCCATATTCATCGTCCTGGTACTCAATGAACGCACATTCCATACACAACGGCAGCTCGTTGATTATGGGCGCGTCAACCTTATCGGATTTTGTAACCGTCAATCCACTGTTGGCGAATTTATCAGGAGTATTGTTTCCCGACACGATCCCGAAATAGTCAGCTTCGACTACGTGCTTCGCATCGGCAATGCTTACTGTAAATGCCTTCCTTGCCTTGATATTTTGCACAGTCTTATGTGTTTCGGTCAAGTTAAGTATTACGTGGTCTCTTTCAAGCATAGTGCCCCATGCGGCGTTCATAACGTCAACGGTGCCATCCTCGTTATACGTTGCTATAAGCAAAACAGGCATCGGGAATATGGCCTCTGTCGTTTTAATGTTGATCCTCATTACTGTCACTCCCATTTTATTTTTATGAATATTATACCATACCGTTCTGGTAAAGTCAATCCAATTATCCGCCCTTGACATGCATCCGGTTTTATGATATATTGGGGTTAAACAGAGGCAAAATACAATAATACAACGAAGCATGATAATATATGGAAAAATATTTTTACGAAGCATTTGAAGGCATGAAACGTTTCGGACCCGGAAGCGATGAATCGACTATACGCGCGGCAGATATGTTTGCGGCGGAGAAAAACAATTTGAAAATTCTTGATATAGGCTGCGGAATAGGCACGCATACCTTTGTGATCGCAGAAAAATTTCCGGACGCGGATATTATCGCGATAGATAACTATGCGCCGCATATTGAAAAGTTAAATACCCAGGCTTCCGAGCGCGGTCTTGCAGACAGGATTCATGGTGTTGTGATGTCAATGTTTGAAATGACATTCGAGGATGAAAGCTTTGATCTGATCTGGTCAGAAGGAGCTGCCTATATTGCCGGTTTTTCCAAGGCCATAAGGGATTGGGAACGGCTATTAAAGCCGGGCGGATATATTATTTGCAGCGAAATAAGCTGGCTTAGTGACGAGCCTTCGGAGGAGAGTAAACGGTTCTGGGAAGAGGGGTATTCAGAAATGGATACTATCGGACGAAAAACGGAACAGATGATCGAGTGCGGATATGAGTTTAAAGGATGCTTTATCTGCCCTGTTTCGGACTGGACGATAAATTATTATGACCAAATTGCAAAAAATCTCAAGAAGCTGGAGAAACGATATCCGGGAAACGATAAGGCAAAGCAGGCAGTTCAGCATTTACGCGAGGAGATAGAGCTTTACAAAAAGCATAATACTGATTACAGCTATGTTTTTTATGCGATGGAAAAACCAAAACTTGCATGATAGACAGGATGATTTTATAACTACAGCCGGTATATAATAAATGTACATTTGAGGAATCGTAATAGATAACAGGCAGCAAGGCCGCAGTTTTACAGCTGTGATTGTGCTGCCTTTTGCCGCTATTTCCTCTTGATATTACTGACAGTTTATACCTTGCAATCGTGCCGCACTTGTGATATAATAAACACGATTAAGGATGTGAAGCCTAAATTGGATTTACACATTATGTGTTTATTATATCGGTGTGAAGCGGCGCATTCAAAGCGCCGAACTTATGATAAAATAAAAATGTTGCGATAAAGCCCGGTCAGGGCTTTGTTTAAAAATCTATCACATACGAGGGAAGTATGAATCGAAAAAGGATAACCGACTATATTCTCTCCGGGATAAAGCCAACGGAAAGGATAGGATTGGAGCTGGAGCATTTTATTGTCGACAGCTCAAAGAGAAGCGTGGGCTATTACGGAGAAAACGGCGTGGGAGCCGTATTGGAGGAGCTAAGCCCGCATTTTGAAAGAAAGATATATTCTGAGGGCAGGCTCATTGCCCTTTCTAACGGGAAATACCATCTGACGCTGGAGCCGGCCGCGCAGCTGGAGATAAGCATAGAACCATGCGCAAGCGTTAGGGAAACGGAGATGTATTACCGCGATTTTCTGCGGCTTGTTACGCCTGTGCTTGAACATCGTGGGTACCACCTGGAAACGCGCGGCTATCAGCCTTACGATAAAGCCGAAGATCTGGAGCTGATACCGAAGGATCGTTACCGTTTCATGGACAGATACTTCCGCGCCGTCGGCCGATACGGGGTGAACATGATGCGCGGCACGGCATCGGCGCAGGTGTCTATAGATTATACCAGCGAGGAGGATTGCCTGCGCAAATTCCGCCTGGCAAATATCCTTTCTCCGTTGTTTGCAATGGTGACTGATAATTCGCCGGTGTTCGAGGGAGGACCGTATCGGGGAAGGATGCTGAGAAGCGTTATATGGCAGGACGTTGATCCCGACCGCTGCGGGATAGTCCCCGGCTGCCTGGATCCGTCCTTCACCATGACCGGCTATGCCGATTATCTGCTGGACGCACCCGCGATATTGGTAGAGGAAGAAGAGAAAACGGTGTACACCGGGCGCAGGACTGTCCGCGAGATATACGCGGGGAGGGAAATGAGCAATGCGGAGATAGAACACATCCACTCCATGTTTTTTCCCGATGTGCGGCTCAAGCAGTATATTGAAATACGTCCGGCTGACAGTATGCCGATAGAGTATACGCTTTCCTATGCTGCATGGGTAAGGGGGATATTCCTTGATTTGGGATATGCCGAAGAGATATTGGAGGCGGACGAGATAACGAACGCGGACGTTGCGGCGGCGCGGGCGTCGCTTATCGGGAATGGTTTTGCTGCCGAGGTATATGGAAAGCCGGTGCGAAAGCTCCTGCATGAGCTGCTGGACGCCGCCAAGAGATCGCTGCCGGACTGCGACCGGGGATATCTTTCGCAGATGGAAGAGATAATACTGAGCGAGAAAACTTTGAAAGACAAATATTTCATTTGATAGGGATCAATTGCGAAAAGGTTTTATAATTGACAATACTTTATGGAGGAAAGAGGATAATGCTTATACCGGCAGATTATTACCGCGGGATAACAGAGGCGGATATGGGAAAAAGCCGCCGCGATGGGGAGAAGATGCAAAAGCGATTGGAAAACTCCAAGGCCTACAGCCACAATATCCTTGTGCGTACGTTGTATATACCCAAGATATTTACCGATGAACAGGAGGACTTTCTGCGTAGCGTCTGCGATACGATGTACGATATCCTCGTTCGTGTTATCGAACGCTACGAGACCGATCCTGCATATAGGCAGCTTTTTGGATTTGATGAGCGGCTTGAGGAGCTGATACTGCGGCCGCGGACGTATCCTTGCCCGCTGCCCATAGCGCGGCTTGATGTGTTCTTTAACGAGGATACCTGGGATTTCAAATTCTGCGAGTTCAACGCCGATGGCGCCAGCGCGATGAACGAGGACAAGGAGCTTAATAAAGTGCTGTCAAAATCGCGGGCTTTCGATATTTTCAAACATCGCTTCCATGTGCGCACAAGTGAGTTTTTCGATTCCTGGGCGGAGGAATTTGTCAAGATATACCTCTCGTCGGAAAACGGCAAAAAACACCCGCATGTAGCCATAGTTGATTTTCTTGACGGCAAGGTCAATTATGAGTTTGCCGCCTTTAAGAAGGCCTTTGAAAGGGCGGGCTGTACCTGCGATATCTGCGATATACGCACGCTCCGATATACGCACGGCCGTCTTTGCACTCCGGAAAAAACTCCGATAGATGCTATCTACCGCCGCGCCGTTACCTGTGATATAATGCAGAATTATGATGCTGTACAGCCATTTATCGAGGCCGTTCGTGATAATGCGGTCGTACTGATAGGCGATTTCCGCACACAGGTGATACATAACAAGATAATCTTTAAGATATTACGCGATGAGGCTACGCTTAGTTTCCTTGACGAATGCAGCAGGCGTTTTATCCTTGAGCATATACCCTATACAACGCGTCTGACAGAGGAGACGGCCGCAGAGCACAACGTATTTAGAGAACGGGAAAAATGGGTGATAAAGCCTGAGGATTCATATGCTTCACGCGGCGTCCATGCCGGAGTGGAATTTAAGAATGACGAGGATTGGGAAAAGGCGGTAAAGACAGGCTTCGGTCAGGATTATCTTTTGCAGGAATACTGCCCGCCCTATGAGCTTCCCAATATAGATCTGCTGCGCACGGAAAACGCACAGTTTGCACCCTATAGCAATATCACCGGCCTGTTCGTCTACGGCGGCCATTTTCAGGGGAAATACTCGCGTATTGCCAAAAACAGCATCATTTCTACCCAATACAGCGAGATGTCGCTGCCGACTGTGATCGTTAAAGAAAGGACGGAGGATAAATGTATATAGGAGTGGATATAGGCGGAACGAATCTGGCCGCCGGGATCGTTGACGAACACGGGAGGATAACCGCCCGCGATTCCCTGCCCACGCTGCGCGGACGCAGTTCGGGGGAAATAATCACCGATATTGCCCGTCTTTGCCGCAGTCTGGTTGACAAAGCGGGACTTTCAATGTCCGACATAAAAAAGATCGGTGCCGGTTGCCCGGGGACGATAGATACCCAGACCGGCACAGCCGTTTATGTCAACAACCTTAAGATGGAGGGCGTACCGTTGGCGGCGGAATTGGAGCGGCTTTTACAAAAAGAAGTCCATCTGGAAAATGACGCTAATGCGGCCGCTTACGGTGAATACTGCATTTACGGGGATGGCGTTAAAAGCTTTATTATGATAACTCTGGGCACAGGAGTCGGCTCCGGCATCATCCTGGACGGAAAAATCTATCGCGGCTTTAACGGGGCAGGCGGCGAGCTGGGGCATATGACGCTTGTAAGCGGAGGAAGGCGATGTTCCTGCGGAAAGGATGGCTGCTGGGAGGCTTACGCTTCCGTGACCGCCCTCATCGCCCAGACAGAAGAAGCGATAAAGGAGAATCCCCAAAGCCTTACTGCCAGGCTGGCTGCCGATAGGGGCAAGATAAGCGGACGGACAGCCTTTGAGGCGGCCAAGGCCGGCGATAGAGTGGGGAGTGATATTGTCAGCCGGTACGCCAAATATGTGGCGGACGGTATCGTCAGCGCGGTCAATATTTTCCAGCCGGAAAAGATCGTTATCGGCGGTGGTATCAGCCGCGAGGGCGACTATCTTCTAAAACCGGTGGCGGAGATTGTCAAGGCCAACGATTACAATAAACACCGTCCTCATACGCAGCTGGAAACAGCGAAGCTATTCAATGACGCCGGTATCATCGGTGCGGCTTTGGCGGCGAGGTGAGCTGATGGAACTGCATACGATAGAGCCGGTGTTTGATGAGAACTCGCGGGTGCTGATATTAGGCTCGTTTCCCTCTGTGAAATCGCGGGAGACGGGCTTTTTCTACGGACATCCGCAAAATAGGTTTTGGAAGGTCATAGCTGCTGTCACCGGCGAAGATATCCCGCGGACTATACCCGAGAAGAAAAGGCTGCTTTTGAAAAACCATATCGCCGTGTGGGATGTTGTGAAAAGCTGCGATATCGAAGGATCCAGCGATGCAAGCATTAAAAACGTCACCCCTAACGATCTTTCCCTTATCCCTGCACGGGCGGTGTTTACTAACGGAGCGACTTCCTTTCGGCTGTACAATAAATACTGCCGTCCTTTAACAGGGATCGAGGCCGTGCGTCTGCCCTCGACCTCTCCGGCCAATGCCGCCTGCAGCCTGGAGCGGCTATGCGAGAAATGGAAAATAATAGCAAATTTCTTGTGAATATTGATGGATTTTATGGAAAATGACGATTTTTTTATTATAAATTTTACATGATTTCGGTTGCATTTTTCACATCAAGGGTGTATAATAGACATAGCTGTAAAATTACAAAATACATACGCAGGAGGTTTAAGATATGGGCTACAAGGAAACATACGAACGCTGGCTGAATTCCGATGTTCTGCTGGAGTCTGATAAGGAGGAGCTTCGTTCTATTGCCGGAGACGAGAAAGAGATAGAGGAACGTTTTTACCGCGAGCTGGAGTTTGGCACGGCGGGAATGCGCGGTATTCTTGGTATTGGCACCAACCGTATGAACATATATAATGTTCGCCGGGCGACTCAGGGCGTTGCCAAGTACGTTAAATCCATGGGCGAGGATGCAGCTAAGGCAGGCGTTCTGATAGGCTATGATACGAGACATTTTTCGCGGGAATTTGCCGAGGAGACGGCAAAGGTGCTGGCATATGCCGGGGTAAAGGCGTATCTGTTCGAAAGAGTGCATTCGGTGCCCGAGGTATCCTTTGGCATCAGGGAATTAAAGTGCGCTGCCGGCGTAATGATAACCGCCAGCCACAATCCTAAGCAGTATAATGGGTATAAGGTATACGGCGCGGACGGCGGACAGCTTCCTCCGGATGCGGCGGACGTTGTTGTTGAGGCTATCGACAGCTTCGATATTTTCGATGATGTGAAGTTCATGGATCTTGAAGAGGCCAAGGCCTCCGGCATTGTGGAGATGGCAGGCCCGGGACTTGATGATAAGTTTTTGGATGCGGTTCAGACACAGCAGCTCAATCCCGAAGCGGTCGCTGCCGTTGCCGACACCTTCAAGCTGATATATACGCCGTTCCATGGTACAGGTTCCCGTCCGGTAAAGGCGATCCTTGACAGGATAGGCTTTAAAAACGTGCTGGTAGTAAAGGAGCAGGATACCGAAGACGGAGATTTCCCGACTGTTAAGTCCCCCAATCCTGAGGATAAGGAAGGATTTGAGATAGCGATTAACATGGCTAAGGAAAACGATGTCGATATTATCATCGGCACCGATCCCGATTGCGATCGTGTAGGGATCGTGGTAAGAGACGCCGAGGGCGTATATCGCACGCTTACCGGCAATCAGACCGGCGCCTTGCTTGTGGAATATATCCTTTCCTCCAGAAAGGCCAAGGGCACTTTGCCGGAGAACGGAGTCGTTATAAAGACTATCGTTACTACCGAGCTGGCTGCGGCTATCGCAAAGGCTTACGGCGTGGAGATAATGAACGTGCTGACTGGCTTTAAGTACATAGGTGAGAAAATGACGGAATTTGCAACGACCGGCGAGCATACGTATCTGTTTGGCTTTGAGGAGAGCTATGGTTACCTTGCCGGCACCCATGCCCGCGATAAGGACGGCGTTGTGGCGACGATGCTTATCGCAGAGATGGCTGCATATTATAAGACAAAGAACAAATCGCTCTATGAGGCGTTACAGGATATCTATAAAAAGTACGGTTACTATGCGGAAAAGACGGTATCGTTCACCATGCCCGGTAAGGACGGCATGGAAAAGATGGCTGCTCTCTTGGCCGGTCTCAGAGAGACTCCTCCCAAAAAAGCCGCCGGTATGGATATAGTTGTTTACACCGACTACCAGAGCCAGACGATAAAATCGGCTGACGGCGTGTCTGCACTCAAGGGACTTCCCAAGTCGAACGTGCTTAAGTACAATTTGAGCGATGACAAGACATACTTCATCGTGAGACCCTCGGGTACAGAGCCGAAGATAAAGATTTATCTGGGAACTTTCGGCGACAGCTTTGAAGCTGCTTCGGCGGAAATAGAAAAAGTCCTCGCTGATGTAAAAGAGCAGCTGGGGTTGTAAACATAAACGATAGGCAGACTTAATAAAACAATAATAATATTTATCTCGGCAGAATACGGTTGCGCTGAAGAGCGGCCGGAGCGGCATTGAGAATTTTGCACTAAAACGGGCGGAAATTTATTTCCGCTCGTTTTGTCTGTTTTAGGGAAAATAATGCGTTAAATTTCGGTATTCGAGGCATAGCACCGAGACGCGGCGGAAAAAGTTGTGTAAAAAGTATAAAAACGAACCTCCTTGGTGAA
>CAYNRX010000019.1:0-40131 GCA_964399965.1 uncultured Lachnospiraceae bacterium
TTATATCACAAAATCCGTGTATGGGAAGTGGCAACTTTTATTGTACTATATCAGACGATCAACAATTGAGTGAGAATAATAATCGGAATGTATAAGAGGAGACGGTAATGAGATTTGTATCTAAGACATTTAGTTTTATCATAATGGCAGTTATAATAATGCAGAACGCCTTGCCTACAGCTGTCCAAAACGGTGTGACTGTATATGCATCGGAAACTCGGCGGGCACCACAAGCGCCGTATGGACTGCTTACGAACGAGTTTGAGGAACCGATGAATGTTGAAACACCATATTTTAGTTGGCTTGTGAACGATGAGGATGAAAGCGACATACAGTCAGCATACCGTGTCATAGTTACGGACATGATAACGGCTGAAACGGCGTGGGATAGCGGGAAAGTCAATTCATCAGAGCAGTCGTATATAGAATGTGGAACGGAATTGAAAGCTGGTTATCCGTACTCGTGGAAAGTCATGACGTGGGATTGTACAGGACTTGAGTCGGAGTGGAGTGATGACGCTTATTTCGCGACTGGACTTGATACAGCCGATTGGGGTGCGTCATGGATATGCTCAGGCGGCAGCGGCTCCAACCATTATTGGTACTCAAGGTATGAGATGGAGCTTGACAGCACAAAGACGGTCGCTAAGGCACTAGCGTATTTTGCAGGCGTTCACGATTATGAATTGAACGTCAATGGAACATATATAGGCAGAGGTCAGTCATTCGACTACGCGTCAGAGACACGTTATCAGGGATGGGATGTAACCGATGCGATAGATGGCCAAACGCTTGTGATAGGGCTAATGAACCGTTATTATGGCGGCGGTCAGGGCAGAGCGGAGAGCCGAGAGGCGCTTTTGGGACATATAAATATTTACTATACCGATGGTTCATCCGATACGATAGTCACCGATGCAGATTGGCTCGTGTCCGAAGCTGTACCGCTTTCGGGTTCATCCAAGCGGAACAGCGAGGGCGATTTTGTAGAGGAATATGACGCTCGCGCAGAGCAGACGGGATATTCAGAACCGGGGTTTGACGCATCGGGGTGGAATGGAGCTTATGTTATAGGAGCGCATCCAACGGATGAGTTTACGTCTGTCACTGCGGAGCTTTCGCGGATAACCGATTATATAGTAAAGCCGGTATCGGTAACAAAGCTTGAGGATGGAACTGTGGTGGCAGACTTTGGAACAATAATACCTGCACGTCCGGTGATAGACTTTCAAAACGGTGTTGAGGGAAGGAGGATTGCAATACAGACGGGATATGAACTTATGGAGGACGGACATGCGGATACCTCGTCAGTTTCAACACAGAGCACTGATATGCGGTATATATACACACAGCGTGACGGCGCGCAGACCTACGACGCGTGGGATCATCTCGGATTTAGATACATATCCGTTCCCGAATGCGGCGAAAATTTCACGGAGGACACCATAACGGCAAGGGTGGTTCATACGAATGTGCCCGAGGAAAGAGACAGCACGCTTGTGACCTCGAATGAGATGTTAAATGCTGTGTATGATATGATGAAACGCTCGGCACTGTATTCTATACAGAACAGCTTCGTAGACACGCCAACGCGCGAAAAAGGGCAGTTTTTGCAGGATTCGATAAATATAAGCGACGCGTCTGTAACAACGCTCTATGAGCGGGCGGCAAGCAAAAAGGCGATAGACCAGTTTTTGGCGTCTGCCGACCGCTATTGGACGGGAGATGAGGCGGGACGATATAACAGCGTTTATCCAAACGGCGATGGCAAGCGCGACATACCGGATTTTACGATAAATCTTCCGTATTGGGTGTGGAGTTATTATATGCAGACAGGGGACAGGTCAACGCTTGAAAAGGCGTATCCGTATATAAAGGCAACGGCTGATTATATAACGGGAAACATAAGTGATGATACCGGACTTGTCACGCAGCTTGCGGGCGGAGATGGCAGTCCGAACAGCTATCAGTACGGTATCGTTGACTGGCCAGCAGTTGGCAGATTCGGCTACGACTGGAGCGGCACGAAGAACGGTGCGAGAACAACGGTCAATATGCTTTCAAAGCGTGCGTTCGATGTCATTGGGCTTGCTGCGGCGGAGCTTGGGTATACGGCTGACGCTGAGGATATGGCGGCACGGTCGGGTAATTTAAAGACGGCCATAAACGAGAGGCTTATAAACAGCAACGGCGTATACTGCGATGGGCTTGACGCATCGGGAGTGCAGGTCAGCCATGCATCGCAGCATGTGACCTCATATGCGCTTGCGTTTGATATAGCGTCGGAGAGCATGAGGACTGATATGGCAGAATATGTTGCATCAATGGGTATGCAGCAGGGCCCGATGACGGCGGATATACTTGCAAAGGCACTTTTTAGAAGCGGCGAATATGCGGCGGCACTGAAACTGTTTACTGAACCCAACGACAACGGATGGGCAAAGGAAATATCTAAGGGATACACCTTCACATGGGAATCTTGGAACGCCGACTCGACTGAAAACTCGCAGTCGCACGGCTGGGGCGCAGCGGCGGCAAAGGATATGCTCGAGGGTTTTGCGGGTGTGACGATAACGGAGCCGGGTGCGTCGCGGGTGAGGATAGAACCGGCATACTGTGCGCTTACATCTCTTGACGCGTCCGTTTCAACGGAGCGCGGAAACGTGGGCGTGAGCTACTCGCGATCCGATACGCGCTATGATATAACGGTAACAGTGCCGACAAATATGACGGCGGAGCTTGTGCTGCCGAGGATAGGCGAGAGCAAGTTTGTACGCCAAAACGGATCGGCGATTGAGAGCGAACTTACTGAGAGGGGACAGGTATTCCTGCTCGGCGGCGGAACGTATGTGTTCTCGTATGATGGCGATATAACAACGCTGCCGGAGGATGTTGTATATGAAGAGCCGTTGCCGGAGGGCATATCCGGTTTGGACAATACCGAAAACGCAACCTACACATGGAGCATAGGGGCATCGGATACGGCGTCCCAGAAAGGAACGATATATGAGGAAACGAATAACTATGCCGATCTTGTGGTAAGTCTCGGTAAGGGCGACAGACTCGACGCGGGCATAATATTAAGCGCGTCATCTGTCAGAGAGCCGACTACGAACGGTCAGGCGAGCCTTGCGGATACAAAGCGGTATATCGTGGTCACGGCAAAATGTGACGGAACGCTCAGTATGAGCATAGCTTTTGATTCGGCGTCGGGCAGCAAAAAGAATAGGATATATTATGCAGACCTCGGAGAGGATGCAGATATGTCGGCTATTGAACTGTCATCGTACAGCAAGGGCAGCCATTCCGTGATAGACGGGGATATAACAACAACAGCGGAGACGGTGAAATCGCTCAATATGACGGCAGGCCATACGTATATCATATATACTTATCAGTCTGGATGTACAATCTCCGCATTATCGTATAAATATACCGAGAAGCCTGAGCAAACAGAGCCGCCGTGTGAGGATAGCGGGCTTATGGTATTGTCGAGGACCGTTGTAGAAGATCGGCTCGATTACAAGCTCAGCACAGGAACAAATAAATCAGGAATGCTTGCGGCAGCGTCATATAATACGGATGGCAGCCTATATGACGTGACTGTAAAGGAGTTTGCCGGCAGCGAAACGGATATATCCGTAAATATACCTAAAGAGCAGACGGTGACGGTGAAGCTTATGATTTGGGACGGCATTGACACTATGCGAAGTCTTAGTGGCGCGGTTACGGATGAATATACAGCGGCGGATTCGGTCGTTACTCTTGACAGAACGGTGTATCCACCCGCTGTTGGAAACAAGGACAAGACGGATTTTTCGGATCATGGACGGGGCGCGGCTGATGGCGGCGCAGCTGATTGAAAATAACGAAAGGAAGGGATAGTTTTGAATACGTTTATTAAGAAAATCACATCTGCGGTTGCAGCGGCGTCTATTATGGCTTCGTCAATTGCGGGGCTGTATGTAAATGCTTATGCGGCGGATACGTACACTGTTACTTTTGACTACGGCGATGGCCGCAGCGAACAGGTAATAGTTGACGCCGGGGCGGTAGTGCAGGAGCTGCCCGAGCCGCCGTCAAAGAAGATAATAGAAATTGACGACAGCGCAGCTCATGATGGTACCGCGATGCTTATTCGGGCGGAATATGCAGAGGAGGGAGAGCTTAATGCTATTTCGATGTCGGAAATGACGCTCTCGGATGGACAGACAGAGTTAGAGCTTCCGTCTGACGGCGGTACATATATGCTTTGGGATAGTCTTGAGGGCATGACTCCCTTGGGAACGGAAGATGAAAAAAGTTCGGTATGGGTTTATGACGGGACACTGTTTACGAAGGATACTCCTGTTTGGAACGATATCACCGTGACGGCGGTATACGGCTATGAGCCGTCTGTCCCAACGGAAACTCCGGGGACGACCGCGCAGCCTACGGCTAGACCGGATTATGCGGAAACGCGCAGCTTTGTTTTTGGTGCTGATGGCGAGGGCACTCTTACAGTGCTTGCCGACACCGCTTATGGCGAACAGGCGAACGGAATGACATATGGACTTATCGATATCGATGAAAATTCGGCGATGAACGATTTTCGCTTTGACGGTTTCACTGACGATGTGCTGACATATGTCGTAAACGGTGAAACGGGCGGTGCCGGATATGTGACAGCTGATTACAGCCAGTATGATGAGGAAACTCTTGCCGCGTTCGGCGATGGGGTCGTGCCGGTGCGATTCGCAGCGGAAGCGGAGACGGGCGCATATTATACCGTTTCGGCTACTATAGTAAATACGAGCGGAACAGAAAGCACCGAGGCGTCGCTTTTCGGCGAAAATAGGTATGCAGTATTATATAATCACAAGCTTGCTCCTGGCGAGAGCGTAACGAGGACATGGAATGTAAACCTTGTCGGGCAGTATTATAACGCCACGGGCGCCTACATTGACACGGCAGTAAATGTTGCAGCGGCAGGCAAAAATGTCGGCCTTGCGAGAGTGGAGATACATAAACATAAGGAACCGGGAAAGACTATATGGCTCATGACCGATTCAACTGGCGATAATTCCTCCGCAGAGTTGCCGTATTTTGGTTTGCGCGGCAAATGCGGCGTGGGGCAGATGCTGGCAAAATATCTTCCGCCTGATATAGCTGTAAACAACCAGGGAGAAGGCGGGCTGAATTCATCAGATACCGCGCACTTTAACAATGCCCTGCAATATATGAAGGAAGGCGATTATCTGTATATCCAATATGGTTTCAACGGCGAAACTACCGAGTCGCTGCTCAAAAACCTACCGAGATACTACAGCGCGGCAAATGAGCGTGGTGTAAAGATGATAGTAGCAAGCACTACCGAACGACAGTCCTCATCATTCTGGGATTCGGAAACCGGTAAGTGGAATGCAAGCAACGCGGCGATAGCGGCAGCGGGAAAACAGTATGTAGAAGGGCTTGTAGCGGACGGTGCTAAGGATATAGCGTTTATAGATCTCAATACCGCTATGAACGAGTGGATGAACAAGACGACTGCGGATATATATGAGCAGAGGGTACGTCTTGGGTTCGAAGACAGCGCGCCGAGCAGATTGGCTATGAATTACTACTACGGATTTGACAGGGATTCCGGAGTGGACAGTATACATATAAACGATGCAGGCGCGGATAATGCGGCGTATCTTGTTATGAGTGAGATAAGGAAAACAGTGGACGCGGGAGGTGCTCAGGCTGATGTGCTAAGGGAGCTTACTCTAAATGCTCCGGACTCTAAGCCGTACACGATACCCGATGAGCTGGCGTCAAAGGGGTGGGTACCAAATGAAAGCTATCCATATCCGCTCCCCAGTGATGTGACCTATGAGTATCCTACAATAGTGAAGGACATCGATATCGAAAATGGTCAGCTGGTTTCGATCGAGGTAATGGTGCAGGGGGATATGCAGTATTATGCGCTTGGTGCGGCTGATATACTCGATGCTGATGGGAATGTAATAAATACGGTATATTCGGTATCTACGGATGTGAATCCGCTCATAGGGCATATAGATAATACGGCGTGCTCCTATGGCCAAATATACAAAATGTATTTCGAGAACGTCGCAGTTGGCGAGGGTCAGACAGTGAGGGCGTATACCGCAGCGCTGCAAAGCGGAGAGACAGAGCTGACCGGCGAGAGATATTCGTCATACTATATAGAGGAGCCTGTTGAGAAGGTATTGCTTGATGAGACTTTCATAAACGGTGCGGAAGGCTGGCTCGAGGGAGGCAGCTCGGCAGTGAAGGAGACCGTGAATGTTACAAAGGACGGAAAGAATGCGCTTAAGCTGTATCAGAACGGCTCCGGGACATATAATGTATACAAGCGGTTTGACGATAACGCGGAGGTATCTAACGGAATAATAAGACTGCGGTTCATGCTATGTCACGAATACGGCAGCTATACGCTCAAGCTTACGCCGAGAACAAGCAGCGGCTCGTATATAGAGGGATTAAAGCTTATAGATGTAAAGGACGGTACGCTTCTGTTACAGAACGGAACGGAGATAGGGAGAATAAAGACAGGCAAGTGGACAGATGTAGAATGCCGTGTGGATCTTTTGAACGGAACGGTAACAGCCTCTGTTGCAGGCGGCACACCGGTAACGGAAGAGAATGATTTGCTGCGCTCTGAGAGCACTGAAGAGCTTACTGATATGCTCCCGTTCAAGGGCATGGCGGTCGCATATATGTCAACGGGTTCAACGATACCATCCTATTCGTTCGAGACGTATATAGCGGAGCTTACGGCAGAGCTTTTACAGTGCGAGCTGCCGAGCTTTACGGTCACAGCAGGCGTTGAAGAGAGCTGTGCGGCTTTTGGGACAGTTGAAGGCGGCGGCGAGTATGCCATTAACGAGACAGTGACGTTGAAGGCAAGAGCTGAAGATGGCTATGAGTTCGTAGGCTGGTACGATGGCAATGGAAACGAGGTTTCCGCACGTTCGGAATATAGTTTCCGTGTAAGGGGTGATAAGGCGCTTTACGCCCGTTTTGAGGAAGAAGTGTATGATCCCAATGTGACAAAGTGGAGTTTTTCACAGTTCAAGGACGGCGAGGAGATCATCGCCGATGATGAGAATCAAGTCGAGTACAATGGAATGATCATACATATAAACAGCGGAGACAGCATAACCGAAGATGGCTTATACTGGAATGCGCCCGGTGGTACAAAATCAGATAGTACAACGACAGTTACAAATAACCGCTATATTGAGTTTGTGCCCGAAAGGCCTGGTACTATAAGTATAACCTTTAAGGGGTCAAAAGAGAGCGACCGCAATTATCCGAGACTTTATATTTCCTGCGGAGAGAGCCTTGACTGTACAACAAAGGACGCAAGTGCAGCGCAGTTAGAGGGAAACAGGCAGTTTGATAATAAGGAAGGTGACGGACAATACGCAACCATGACGGCAGAGCTTACGGCAGGAATGCGCTATTATATTTGGGCGTATTACTACAGCCGTCCCGCAGCGAATTTTACGATATCCGAGATAGTATATACCGCAGAGCCGGGAACAACTGTCGAGCCGACACAGACGCCGGGCGGTGAGGATACCGGTGAGCCGGTATGGGATTTTTCAAAGTATGCAGGCGATGCTTCCGTTACGACAGATGGTGAACTGAGTCTGGATTATATTGAGGGCGGACAAACACTCGAGGTCCATCTTAACAGCGGCGACAGTATGACTGAGAATGGACTTGTGTGGACGGCGCCTGGCAGCACGACGTCTGACGGCAAAACTGTGACGAATAATAGGTATATCATGTATACTCCGTCTGCCGACGGAACGCTCAGACTGACGTTTTCGGGCGACAAGCGAAATAGCTCGTCAAAGGCACCGAGGATATATGTTGTACCGGGCGAGGATGAAAGCTGTATGTCAAAGACAAACAGCGATGCGAACGGGGTACAGCAAACAGCATCGGCGGCAAATACGGACACGGAGCTTACGGCGCAGCTCAGCGCAGGAAAGACATATTACATATGGCCTTATTACTATAACGACTCAAGCGTCAGCTTCACGGTGTCAAATATAGTATTTGAAAAGGCCGAGGCGGCTGTCAGCACGCGCAATATTTACGGCAGCAATATGCTGCTGCAGCGCGGTGAACCTGTAGTGATAGACGGAAAAGCCGACGCGGCGGACGCTGTTACTGTAACACTCACGAATGAGACTACGGGTGAAGATGTGCAAACCGTTACAGGCGCGGCTGTAGCGGAGGATGGCGCATGGAACGGCAAAGACTGGAGTGTAACGCTTGATGCGGTATCGGATTATGAAAGCAGCTATAAACTTACGATCTCGGCGGAAGGCGCCGAGACGGTAGAATACACGAATATACTGTTTGGAGATCTGTACCTGTTCACAGGCCAGTCTAATATGTGGAAACAGGTGTCGTATTACAAAAATATCGACAGTGAGGCATATGGCACTGCGGCTGTCGCGGCAAATGCGACCGATAAGATACGCGTAATGCACACGGCGGGCAGCGGCGATTACGGCACGGCGGTTTTGCAGTACGATGCGCTAAACGCGCAGCCGTGGCGCGACTTCTCGACGTATGAGAATGTGAGCGACATAAGCGCGCCGGCCTATACCGCAGCGGTGACGATGTACAAGGAAACCGGCGTGCCCATAGGTATTATAACAAACGCGTATCCCGGCTCGTACATATCGTCATGGTTTGACAGTGCGCTAGCTATAGACGCCTGCAATCTCGGCAAAAACGGCAGTGCGAACGAGCGCAACTGGTATTGCGGCAGGATATATCCGCTGCGTAATTTAAGGCTCAGCGGCATTTTCTGGTATCAGGGCGAGGCGGATGCAGCAAAGACCTATCATGATGATCCATACTCGTATTATTCACAGATGCTGCCAAAGCTCATAGACAGCTGGCGTGAGCTTTTTGCCGATGATACGCTGCCGTTTTACTATGTTCAGCTATCGCGCATAGGCACAACTATCGTCGATGAGAACAATCCCGATACCGGGGCGGCGGGCAAGATGCCGATAAAGCTTGCTCAAACAGACGTATATCTTGCTATGGAGGACAAGACAAATGTCGGCATAATAAGCACGCTTGACCTGTACGGAAATCATGATGCAGAGGGTACAGCCAACTGCCGTACAGATATACATCTTGGACAGAAAGACGTCATAGGAAAGAGAATGGCGGCATATGCTCTTCAAGACATTTACGGCAAGGATACATATGCGGATGGTTCGGCCGTATATGAGCACGGCCCGATATATAAGTCAAGTGCGGTGAAGGACGGCAAGATAGAGATTACTTTCGAGTGCAGCGGACAGCTGCGCATAATGCCATCGGAGCAGTATACGGATACTGAAGGCGAGCGTCTCATATCCGAGGGAGCATTCGACCCGGCAAAGCTCAATGAGTTCGAGATTGCGGGCGAAGACGGAGTATGGCATGAGGCTGAGGCGGAGATGACCGGGACGGATACTGTAACGGTCAGCTCACAGGAGGTGCCTGCGCCTGTGAAAGTGCGCTACTGTGGACGCGATTATCCGGAAAGTCCGAACCTAACAGATGATTCCGGTCTGCCCTCGTATGTGTTTGAAAAAACGGCGGCGGCAGAGGAGCCGAGCCCGACTGCAACGGCGGAACCGAGTGAGACTCCCGGCGCGGAGATCGCGGCAACTTATAAGTTCGACTTCGGCAGCGGTGCGGCTGCCGAGGGCTGGACTGCCGTAACGCCTGATATGGTGTATGATATGTCGGTGTCGGAAGACGCTGCCGAGGGCACCCTTTACGGATTCCTGGGCACGACTGAAACGTCGTATGATGACGATGTGTTGCCGTACGACTGCGATTCGAGGGCGATAGACGGTTTCTCACTTGTAAAGGGTCAGCAAATAGTTCTTACAGCGGGCGGAGATGATTCGAAAAATGATGCGGCGAGCGATTACATAGCAGTTCCCGAGAAAAGCAGCTATCTTCCCTCGAATGCATCTGAATACGAGGGGCGGTTCCCGATACGCTTTTCAATGAAAGCTGAAAACGGTTCATATTACACTGTTACGGCAACGATTGCTAATGCGAGTGATACCGAAAAAGCATATGTGTCGTTATTCAGCGAGAAGCGGCAGATGCGTTCGTGAAGGAGAAGATAGACGGCGGAGCGGACGATATTGCATTTGTCGACCTGAACACGCTGTATGTGGAGTGGATGAATGAGGAGACGTCAAGAATAACGGCGTTGAATCCGTCGCTTTCACCGTCACAGGCAATGGACTTCTACTATCGCAGCGTAAAGGGCAGCAGTGTTGACGGTACGCATCTTAACGATGCCGGCGCCGATAGGGCGGCATATTGCTTCTTTGAGGCGGCACGTGATATAGTGGCGGCGGCCGACTCAGGTGCGGCAGACAAGTATGTTTTGGTGCAGGCTAATGTGCTGCGTCCAATAGCCGAGGGCATGAAAACAAAGATCGGCGACAGCGATACCGATAATCTGCCCATGACGGTGGCGGATGAGATAATAGCACAGGGCAGCGCGCCGAACGCCTTTTGGGATACAGTACCGAGCGACGCTATGGAGTATGACAATAGCATAGCTGTGGATAGCGTTGGCGCAGTCACGAACAGCGACGGCTCTGTAACGATCGATTCTGTGGGAATAAGGCTCATGAACAGCGGCGTTATGTACGCTAAGGCGGTTGTCACTGTGACGGAAAAAGACGCACAGACCGTTTATTATACAGAGAGCAACTACGACTGCACCGGCGATGAGGCGGGAACGGTAAAGGTGAACAGCGGCTTTATAACCTCCGATAAGCCGCATGACGAGGTAACGGATGCCGACAGAGTTGAAACGATAACGATACCTGCAGGAGCAGAATGTGAGATACAGATAGTAAGCTGCGATGATAAATGGACAGTTGGCGATTCGCCGGAAATTTACTCTGCGCCCTACGGTATATATCCGGAGCAGGCTGTGATATTTGATGAAAACTGTTCCTCGTCTGAGGGCTGGGGCAGACTTACCGGAGCGGCGGAGTATTCGGAAACGGTTGAAAGCGACGCTGACGGCTCAACTTATTTGTCCATAATATCAAGCAATGCAGACGCAAACGGCACAAAGAAAAACTACGGCTTTTATAAGGAGCTGAACGAGTCCCTTTCAACGGGTCGTTACAGGCTGAGCATTAAAACGCGTTTCGGCTCCGGCGCTGTACGATTTGCTCTTGCCACTTCGGTGCAGAGCGCATCAAATCCATTTCCGCAGAAGGTATATGTATTCGGTATAAACGGTGGGAACGTTTATATGAACGAAGAAAAGAATGCGATAACAACATATATAAACGACAGCGGTACGGAGGAGAATGCAATAAGGGCAAATGAATGGATAAATATCGATAGTATTATTGATCTTGACCGCGGCAAGGTGCTTATTTCTGCTGCGGGCAGCGATTATGCAGAATTTGATATAGCTGGCTGGCAGACAAACTTTCCGTCCTCGCTGCCGCTAAGGTATTTCGGTATTGCGGGCAGCAGCGACGGAACACCTACAGATGTGGATATAAGTGATATAAGAATGGTACGAATACCGCAGGATTGCTCACAGAGCAGGACGGTCAGAGTGGCGGCCGACAGTGCAATGGGTACGGTGTATATAGATGGAGAGCCGCTTGTGGAAAAAAGCGTGCCAGTTTCTTCGTCTGTAACACTCAAAGCTTCTGCGGCAGAGGGCTATAGATTTACAGGCTGGATTGATGCCGAAGGAAATATATTATCTGAATCGGCGGAATATGTGATTCCGAGATTGTATAACGATATTTCCGTTACGGCGGGCTTTGAGGCTTTGGCAGAGGGGGAGAAGGCATGGGATTTCTCAAAGTATACCGAGGCTGTGGCGGCAGATGAGCCGATGCAATTGGAGTATGATGGGCTTGAGATACATCTCGGCAGCGGCGACAGCGTCACGGATGGCGGCATATATTGGGCAACACCCGGCGGCGTCAAGGCGGACGGCATAACAACGGTATCGAACAATAGATATATAGTTTATACGCCCGAGGTCAGCGGAACGCTCAGCGTCACGTTCAGCGGATCGCAGTATCATTCCAAGAGCAAGGCGCCGAGGGTGTATGTTATCTCGGGAGACGATACCTCGTGTATGACAAAGAACAACAGCGACAGTGGGGCGAGTGCAACGGCAACGGCGGCAAATACTCCTACGGTTGTTACAGCAGAGCTTGAGGCGGGAAAAACGTACTATATTTGGGCGTACTATTACGGTGATTCCCGCACTGCATTTACCGTTTCAAACATGGGCTTTTCGCCTGCGGAATGATCATAAAAACGGTATAGAAACTGTAGGGGCTGTAAAAAAATTCGACATATAAAAGTGAGTATGGGAATTTCCCCCAAAAATCATTTATAACGGGCAAGGCTTACAGCGGCGGTCGCGACCGCCGCTGTAAGCCTTGTCTGACGTCGTATCCCTGCGATTTTTCTGAGCAAACATTGTCTTTGACAACTTTCGCATTGCGGAAGCGAAAGTGATCTGAGGATGATTTTCGTTCGTAGTTCAAGGGCATATCCGCTGGTAAGGATCCGCACTTTGCCGATAACGCTGATACAGGAAGATCGGTCGTTATGAGCAGCCGCTGCGCGTGCAGGACGCGCAGCGCGCTCCTCTCTGATTTTGTGGACACAAAAAAGTGTGATATAATGGAATGGAATCACTGTGGTCAATTGAAACAATGTTTCACGATTGACTATTATCTTATCGGCAAACGAAATCTTCTTATAAAATCATGTTCCGCACATAATTGGCGATAAGAGTGATGAACGCCGTGTTGCAGGGACGCCTGCTCCCAGGGCTGATATGCAGGCTGGCAGCGGCAAATTGCGGCGTTCCGTTCCGCCAACATTTCTTTACGGCATTACGCATGGCTGCCTCTACATTTTGCGGGGAGACGCCAAAGTGCAGGGCTATAGTAGGATAGACTGAGCGAGTCATTGAATCGGCTATCTGCGGCGTATCCAAACAAAGCCGGATTGCGTAATGGAGATACTTGTATCCCGACATGGCGGCAGGAATGCCTAGGGCGTTGAGAACGCCGGTAATAGCCGCTTCGGTACGCGCATCGTTGAGCGATTCGGATATTTTGCCCGCAAGCAGCTTTGTTACCAGTGCGCCTATGCGGGAGACCGGCTCTGATCTTGAGATGACATGATATGTACCCAAGTTCTTAAAGTTTCCGCAGAATGGCTGTGTTGTTTGCACAGAGCGGATGATAAATTTGGGCGCAGTTCTTAAATGGGATAAGTTCCGCATTAAAAGTGCGGTGTCCAATCCCGGAAGAAATGCGTCGGTGATGATAATATCTGGGTGAATAGTATGAGCTGATACGAGGGCGTCGATACCGCTGTACGCTGGTACAGCAAGAAATTTTCTTTTTGTGAAGTATTCACAAAGCTGATCGGCGCTTGAGTAATCGCTGTCTGCTACAAGAATATTTCTCATTTCCTTTTATCCTTTCATTTGTTATGTATCGCGTCTCCGGAAGATATCTGAAAATAATCCGAAAACTGCATAATTATTCATGTAAAAGAATTTTGTTTTGTGTATGATATGATAGTCGATCTTCCATCAGCGTTTAGTATTATAACATCTTGTTTAAAAGTTGTAAATACTAAAATGCAAAATTCGACATTATATACAAATTTATTTCAGCAAAATAACGACACAAATTTTAATGATTTGCAGTATTTTATTTACATTGTAATATAAATTCGGTGGTTTTTGTCTGAAATCGGCAGAAAACTTAATTTACAAGAAAATTTTGTTACCTTTTGGTAAATATGTGAAGAATGCATAAAAGAAAGCGAAAATAGCAGTAGAAAAAATTGGATAAATTTGCAAAGAATGTATTTTGAATATAATTCTGCTGTAGTTTTTCGAACATCCGTTTTTTCGAGACAGCTTATAATAATTAGAGCCTTTTAAGGAGCACGCGAGGATTTTTTGTATCCCGTGTGCTCCTTAGGGCATGATGTTTATCTGCCGGTCTTTCCATAGTGAGCCTGAAAGCATAGCTCGTCCTCGATACGCAGAAGGCGGTTATATTTAGCGGTACGTTCTCCGCGCGAGGGTGCGCCGGCCTTTATCTGCCCGGCGTTTAATGATACTGCCAAGTCGGCTATAGTGGTATCCTCGGTCTCGCCGCTGCGATGGGAGATAACAGCGGTGTAGCCTGCACGGTGAGCAAGCTCCACCGCATCCAGAGCTTCGGAGAGCGTCCCTATCTGGTTGACCTTTACCAGGATAGAATTTGCTGCCCCAAGGGAGATGCCGTCGGCAAGCCGCGCGGAGTTGGTCACGAATAAGTCGTCTCCGACCAGCTGGATCTTGTCTCCCAAAGCGGCAGTAAGCGCTTTCCATCCATCCCAGTCGTTTTCACCGAGACCGTCCTCAATAGAGAATATGGGGTATTTTCCGCACAATTTTTCCCAGTAACCGATAAGCTCGTCTGAAGTGCGGCGCGCGCCGGAGCTGGGCAGAATATAGGTTCCATCCTCCTGGACCCATTCGGTGGAGGCGGCGTCTATCGCTATCTTGATATCCTCGCCAGGACGGTAGCCGGCCTTTTCGATAGCGTCTGTGAGCAGGGCAAGAGCCTGTTCGTCTTCGCGAAGATCAGGGGCAAAGCCTCCCTCATCGCCAACGGCTGTAGAAAAGCCGGAGGAGGACAGCAGAGATTTAAGGGCGGCAAATACCTCGCAAGACCAGCGCAGAGCCTGGCGGAATGTTTTTGCCCCGGACGGAGCGATCATGAACTCCTGGATATCAACGTTATTGTCGGCATGGACGCCGCCGTTTAGGATGTTCAGCATTGGCACCGGCAGCACATGGGCGTTTGAGCCGCCTATACTGCGGTAAAGGGGAAGCTTTAAGAAATCGGCCGCCGCGTGAGCCGCAGCCAGTGATACTGCCAGAATGGCGTTGGCGCCAAGGACGGATTTATTAGGGCTTGAGTCAAGCTCGCAGAGCTTTAGATCCAACTCGCGCTGGTCGAGTACGCACATTCCACGCAAAGCATCGGAAATGGTTGTATTCACATTTTCAACTGCCCGTTTAACGCCTTTGCCGCCATACCGGTTGTCGTTGTCGCGCAGCTCCGATGCTTCAAAGCTGCCGGTGGAGGCTCCCGAGGGGACTATCGCTCGTCCGCAAAAATCTTCACCTATGACCTCAGCTTCCACGGTGGGATTTCCGCGCGAATCTATAACTTCCCGGGCGTATACATCTGTTATTCTGCATTCTTTCATAAAATGACCTGCCTTTCTTGGGGGATGATTGCAATTTGCCTTATGCGGGGCAAATTTTTTGGCTGTATTATGATTATTTTACCAATGATAAAATTTTATGCATGAAAGTGTTGAATTTGGAAAATGTATGTGCTATAATCTACGGGAAACGAACGCGGAAGAAGGAGGAAAAGCATGGAAGAAAAACAGATGAAAATGGGATATTTGATAAAGCGGTTCCTGCCGTATTTTAAAAAATACAAATGGATACTGGTGATGGATCTATTCTGTGCCTCGCTTACCACAGTATGCGACCTGGTGTTCCCGATGCTGGTTAGAAACATTACGGAAATGGCGATGAACGATCTGGCCTCACTGACGGTATCGCTGGTGATAAAAATAGGGCTGTTCTACCTGGTATTGAGGATAATAGACGCGGCTGCCAACTATTATATGGCCGATAACGGCCACGTCATGGGGGCGAAGATTGAGACAGATATGCGCCGGGATTTGTTCTCCCATTTGGAGGAGCTGTCGTTTTCCTATTATTCGGAGCATAAGATCGGCCAGCTGATGGCGCGAATAACGAGCGATTTGTTCGATATTACAGAGTTTGCCCATCACTGCCCGGAGGAATTTTTTATCGCGGGGCTTAAGATAATCGTTTCTTTTATCATTCTGTGCGGAGTGAGTGTGCCGCTGACGGTGATAATCTTTGCCACGCTGCCGATAATGTTTTTTGTCGTGAAATTCTTCAACTCCCGGATGAGACGGGCGTTCAAGGAACAGCGAAACCAGATAGGGGAGATAAACGCCCAGGTCGAGGATAGTCTTTTAGGCATAAGGGTGGTGAAATCCTTCGGCAACGAGGGGATGGAAAAGGAAAAATTTGAAGAAGGAAATAAGCGGTTTTTAAAGGCAAAAAAAAGAGGCTACCTCTATATGGCCGGGAACCAGACCTCGCTGCGTTTTTTTGAGGGTATCATGTATATTACGGTGGTAGTTGCCGGTTCCCTGTTTATGATATACGGTAAGATAAATCCGGCGGATATGACGGCTTATCTTTTGTACGTTAGCACACTTTTAGCAACGATACGCACAATATTGCAGTTTACCGAGCAGTTTCAGCGAGGGATGACGGGGATAGAGCGATTCCTCGAGGTCATGGACGCTCCGGTGGAGATACGCGATGAGGAGGACGCAAGGGAGCTTGAGAACGTTGAGGGCGATATACGGTTTGAGAACGTATCCTTCAGCTACGGAGACGATAACAAAGAGGTGCTGTCAAACATTGACCTGCATATAAAAAACGGGGAATCGGTGGCTCTGGTAGGCCCTTCGGGCGGCGGTAAAACTACGATGTGCAATCTGATACCGCGGTTTTATGATGTGTCTGACGGTAGGGTGCTCATAGACGGCGTTGATATAAAGACCGTGACGACCGCATCCTTGCGGAGGGCGATAGGCGTAGTGCAGCAGGATGTATATCTATTCTCGGGAACGATATACACAAATATCCTCTACGGTAAGCCTAACGCTTCCAAGGAAGAGGTCATTGAGGCTGCCAAACGTGCCGGTGCGCATGAATTTATCATGGGTTTTGAAAACGGCTACGATACATACGTCGGAGAGCGCGGAGTGAAGCTTTCCGGCGGACAGAAGCAGAGGATAAGCATTGCCCGGGTATTTTTAAAGGATCCGCCCATACTTATCCTTGACGAAGCCACCTCGGCACTGGACAACGAGAGCGAGAGAATAGTGCAGGAGTCTTTGGAAAAGTTGTCGCGCGGTCGTACTGTGCTTACGATCGCCCACCGTTTGACAACAATAAAAAATTCCGACAAGATAGTTGTACTGACCGAGGATGGGATAGCGGAAGAGGGCTCGCATTCAGAGCTTGTAGCCAAAAACGGCATATATGCCGAGCTTTATAAAATGTATTCAGTATAGAGGAGGAATAAAATGAAAGCAGTTAAAGCAGAAGCTCCCCTTTTCAGGGATCCGATATACGACGCCCCGACCGATCCGGTGGTCGTATGGAACCGTCATACGCGGGAGTGGTGGATGTATTACACGCAGCGGCGCAGCGGCAGAAACTCCATTGGGGTAGCGCATATCCACGGAACGGGTATCGGTGTAGCCTCATCTAAGGACGGCAGCCGCTGGCTCTACCGGGGTACGCTGCCCAACCTGGATTTTGAGATAGGAACAAATACTTTCTGGGCACCGGAGATAATAAGCGCTGGAGGTAAGTATCACATGTATGTAAGCTACATTACCGGGGTGCCTACCGATTGGAATTGGGAGCGGCATATCGTACATTACACCTCGGGCGATATGTGGAACTGGACGTTCCAAAGTATTTTACCGCTGTCGTCTGACAGGGTAATTGACGCCTGTGTATATCCGTTTGAGGATGGCTATAAGATGTGGTATAAGGACGAGATGCACGATTCTCATACCTATACCGCTTACAGCAGGGATCTTTATGATTGGACGGCCGGCGAAGCGGAAATAACAGACGTTCCCCATGAGGGACCGAACGTGTTTGAATTTGGCGGTAAAAAGTGGATGATAACCGATGAGTGGCACGGGCTGGGCGTTTATCGTTCGGAAGATCTTTCCAAATGGGAAAAGACCGGCGTTATCCTTTATGAGGGCGGCAGCCGTCCGGGCGATGGCGTTATGGCAAATCACGCCGATGTTCTTGTTTGCGGGGAAAATGCTTATATATTCTATTTCACCCATCCTCTATTCTCCAATGAGGATCGCCGCAAGAGCGGTTTTGTCGAGGGAGAGGCCGAGAGCAGGACTTGTATCCAGGTGGCCAAGCTGCATACGGACGGGAATACGATTTTGTGCGACCGTGATGAGGATTTTACGCTGGAGCTTGATCCGAAGAAAATAGCATGGTGAAAAATATTCGCATGATAAAGGGAATGTTTCTCATATAAAACGGGATGCCCGATATATCAAGGCGCAAATGCAGCCGTGATGTATCGGGCGTTTATTATGCCCGTTTTTGTATAAAAATTCCGGGATTTTTGTCTTAAAACGTTGACAATCTGCGTGGAATTTGATACTATATATTGTGGAAAAGTATTTTTTAGAATTTGCACGGGAAAGGAAGATTTTTATGGCAAATCCAAAGGCTGCGCTTATAATGGGAAGCGATTCTGATTTTGAGAAACTCAAGGGCTGTATAAAAAAGCTTAGGGAATTTAAAATAGATGTTGACGTGAACGTTATTTCTGCACATCGTACTCCCGAAGAAGCGGCGGAGTTTGCAAAAAATGCGCGTAAAAACGGCTTTGAAGTGATAATAGCAGCAGCCGGTATGGCGGCTCATCTGGGAGGCGTCATTGCTGCGCATACCACGCTGCCGGTGATAGGTATCCCCATAAAATCAACGTTTGAGGGTATGGACGCGCTTTTGGCAACGGTACAGATGCCGCCGGGCATACCGGTAGCAACGGTCGGTCTTGATAACGGCACGAACGCGGCTATACTGGCAGCGCAGATACTGTCTCTTAAGTACGATTATCTGACCGATATGCTTGAGGAGGCCAAGGAAACGATGAGAGCGGGAGTGGCGGCAAAGAATGAGAAGGTAAAGGCGGCCGCCGCGGAGCTTTAAAAACCGAAGATCAAGGAGATAACAATATGAGTGAAAATGCATACAAGCAGGCAGGCGTAGACGTTGAGGCGGGCTATGAAGCAGTAAGGCTGATGAAGGACGATGTCAAAAGAACAGCCATAGAGGGCGTTCTTGGTGGGATAGGCGGTTTCGGCGGACTGTTCGAGGTGCCGAAGGGGTACAAGGATCCGGTTCTGGTATCGGGAACAGACGGTGTGGGAACGAAGATAAGAGTGGCGTTCCTCATGGATAAGCATGATACGATCGGTCAGGACTGTGTCGCCATGTGCGTAAACGATATCGCCTGCTCAGGAGCCAAACCGCTGTTCTTTCTCGATTATCTGGCCATAGGCAAAAATGTGCCGGAGAAGGTAGCCGAAATAGTAAAGGGCGTAGCTGACGGCTGTGTTAAAGCCGGCTGTGCGCTGGTTGGCGGCGAGACGGCGGAGCATCCGGGGATGATGCCGGAGGATGAGTACGATCTGGGCGGATTCAGCGTTGGTATCGTGGAGAAGGACAAGATAACCGATGGGGAAAAGGCTTCGGCCGGAGATGCGCTTATCGGTATCGCCTCTTCCGGTATCCACTCCAACGGCTATTCTCTGGTGAGAAAGCTATTTGGACTGAATGACGAGAATGCGAAAAATACGCTGGAAAAATATTCGGACGAACTTGGCAAAACGATCGGCGAAGAGCTTTTGACGCCTACGCGGATATACGTAAAGCCGCTTTTGAAGCTTATCGATGAAGTGGGAATAAACACGGTTTCCCATATCACCGGCGGCGGATTTATCGAAAATGTGCCCCGTATGCTCCCCGAAGGACTGCGGGCGGTGATCACAAAAGGTACGTGGGAAGTGCTGCCCATATTTAAGATGATGCAGAGGATGGGAGACATCCCCGAGCGTGATATGTACAATACCTTTAACATGGGGATCGGTATGATAGTAGCCGTTGACAAGGACAAGGCTGAAGCAGCCGTAAAGTGTCTTGAGGAAAGCGGTGAGAAGGCATATATCATTGGCGAACTCAAAGAGGGCGAAAAGGGGATAGATATAATATGAAAAGGATAGGCGTTTTGATCTCGGGCGGAGGCACCAACTTGCAGGCTTTGATAGATGCGGAGAAAAGCGGCGTTTTAAAAAGCGGCAGGATAGTCTGCGTCTGCTCCAACAGCGCGTCGGCATACGGCTTGGAGCGTGCCAAAAATGCCGGTATCCCCACAACGGTGATACGCAAAAACGCCGACTGCGGCGGAGATGCGGACGAATTTAGCCGCCGGATATGCGCATATATGAAGCAAATGCAGGCTGATATAATAGTGTTGGCAGGCTTTCTGGCCATATTTTCCGGGGAGCTTCTCAAGGAGTATTCCGGCCGCATAATAAATATACATCCATCGCTGATACCGTCTTTTTGCGGAGAGGGAATGTATGGGCTTAAGGTACACGAGGCCGCGCTTAGCTACGGGGTCAAGGTGACCGGAGCGACCGTGCATTTTGTAAACGAGGTCGTAGACGGCGGCAAGATAATAATGCAAAAGGCCGTTTATGTAGAGGATGGCGATACGCCCCAGACGCTACAGCGGCGCGTTATGGAGCAGGCGGAGTGGAAGATACTGCCTGAGGCTGTGGAGCTTGTATGCAGCGGCAAAATCTAATTTAGAAAGGAAGCTGGCAATGAATATATACGAGGATTTAAAAAACAACGAATATCCCGGTCGCGGGATCGTTTTGGGAAAATCAAAAAACGGCAAATATGCAGTTGCAGCCTATTTTATCATGGGCAGGAGCACTAACAGCCGCAACCGCATTTTTGTGGAGGACGGCGACGGCATACGCACGCAGGCATTCGACGAATCAAAGCTGGAGGATCCGAGCCTTATCATATATGCGCCGGTGCGCGTTCTGGGCAACAAGACGATAGTGACAAACGGCGACCAGACGGATACGATATACGAGCTGATGAATCAGCAGCTGACGTTTGAACAGGCTTTGAGAACGCGCGAGTTTGAGCCGGATGCGCCCAATTATACGCCGCGTATTTCCGGCATAATCAAAACGGGCGAGAAGGATTTCAATTACGCGCTTTCGATTTTAAAGAGCGCAGACGGCGACCCGTCCTCATGCAGGAGGTATACGTTCAGCTATAAATCCCCGATCGCCGGCCAAGGGCACTTTATCCACACGTATATGCACGATGGAAATCCTCTGCCGAGCTTTTCGGGCGAGCCGAAGCAGGTGGAGATCCCGGACAGTATCGATGAGTTTGCAGACGGATTGTGGGAAGCGCTTAACGAGGATAATAAGGTGTCGCTGTTTGTGAGATATATAGATATCGAGACAAAAGAAATATCGAATAGGATAGTTAATAAAAACAGATAAGGAGAAAGAGCGATGAACGAAATGCAACTAAAGTACGGCTGCAATCCCAATCAGAAGCCGTCGAGAGTGTTTATGGAAAACGGCGGAGAGCTTCCGTTTGAGGTTCTTTGTGGACGTCCGGGGTATATAAACTTATTAGACGCATTCAACGGCTGGCAGCTTGTAAAGGAGCTGAAAAAAGCGACGGGACTTCCGGCGGCGACTTCGTTTAAGCATGTGTCGCCCGCAGGAGCCGCAGTCGGTCTGCCTCTTGATGAAACGCTGAGAAAAATCTATTTTGTCGATGATAAGGAGCTTTCTCCGCTTGCTTGTGCGTATGCAAGAGCAAGAGGTGCTGACAGAATGTCATCGTTTGGCGATTTCATCGCGCTTTCAGACGTATGCGACGTGCCCACTGCCAAGCTGATCGCGCGCGAGGTATCTGATGGCGTTATAGCTCCCGGCTATGAAGCTGATGCGCTTGAGATACTAAAAGGTAAGCGCAAGGGCTCCTACAATATTATTAAAATCGATGAAAACTATCAGCCGGAGCCTATTGAGAAAAAGCAGGTCTACGGCGTGACTTTTGAACAGGGCAGAAATGAACTGGAGATAAACGAGGAGCTGCTCTCAAATGTGGTGACCGAGAATAAAACAATTACAGCGGAGCAGAAAAGAGATCTCATGATTTCGCTCATCGTACTCAAATATACGCAGTCCAACAGCGTATGCTACGTAAAGGACGGCCAGGCTATCGGTATAGGCGCCGGTCAGCAGTCAAGGATCCACTGCACGCGTCTTGCCGGGAATAAGGCCGATATATGGTGGCTCCGTCAGGCGCCGCAGGTATTGTCCCTGGAATTTGTGGACGGGATCAAAAGAGCCGACAGGGACAATGCGATAGATGTTTACATTTCCGATGAATATATGGATGTGCTGCGTGACGGCGAATGGGAGAAGATATTCAAAGTAAAGCCGCCTGTATTTACCAAGGAGGAAAAGACGTCGTGGATCGCGAAGAATACGGACGTTGCTCTCGGCTCGGACGCCTTCTTCCCGTTCGGTGACAATATAGAAAGAGCGCATAAATCCGGGGTTTCGGTCATAGCGCAGCCGGGCGGCTCCATCCGTGACGATAATGTGATAGAGACCTGCAATAAGTACGGTATGGCGATGGCCTTTACCGGGATAAGACTGTTCCATCATTGATAAAACGATATATGCAAAAGGGACACTAAAATACAAAGGGGACACTAAAATGAAGATACTGGTAGTAGGCGGCGGCGGACGCGAGCACACAATAATATGGAAGCTGGCGCAGTCGCCCAAGACCGAAAAAATATACGCATTACCCGGCAACGGCGGAATATCCGCCCTTGCCGAATGTGCGCCGGTAAAGGCAACGGACATAGATGGCGTTGTGAGATTTGCCAAGGAAAAGTCAGTCGATCTTGTAGTGGTAGCTCCGGACGATCCGCTGGTGATGGGCATGGTAGATGCGCTTGAAGCGGAGGGTATAAGAGCTTTCGGGCCGCGCAAAAATGCGGCGATCATTGAAGGCAGCAAGGCGTTTTCCAAGGAGCTGATGAAGAAGTACAATATCCCAACGGCTGCGTATGAGGTTTTTGACAACAGCTCCGCGGCTGTGGAATATATAAGAAAGCAGAACAAATTTCCCACAGTCATAAAGGCTGACGGCCTTGCTCTGGGAAAAGGAGTTATAATTGCACAGACGCTTGAGGAGGCCGAGCAGGCGGTTCATGAGATCATGGACGACAAGAAATTCGGCGCAAGCGGAAACAAGGTGGTCATAGAGGAATTTTTGACAGGCCCCGAGGTTTCGGTGCTGGCATTCACTGACGGAAAAACTATAGTACCAATGGTTTCGGCGCAGGATCACAAACGAGCATATGACAATGACGAGGGCTTGAATACCGGCGGTATGGGAACGTTTTCACCGAGCAGGCTTTATGATAAAAAAAAGGCTGAGGAATGCATGACGAATATCTTTCTGCCGACGATGCGGGCGATGAACAGCGAGGGCAGGACATTTAAAGGCGTTTTGTATTTCGGGCTTATGATGACGGCCGATGGCGTGAAGGTGATAGAGTATAACTGCCGTTTCGGCGATCCGGAAACACAGGTTGTGCTGCCGAGATTAAAGACAGATCTGTTGGAAATATTCGAGGCGGTCATAGATGAGCGGCTGGCGGATATAAAGATAGAATGGGAGGACAATGCAGCAGTGTGCGTTGTTATGGCGTCGGGAGGATATCCTGTGAAATATCAGTCCGGCTATGAGATAAGCGGGCTTGAAGACGCGGAGTCCATGGACGGAGTGATGGTATTCCACGCAGGCACAAAGGCTGAAGAAGGCAAATTCCTGACGGCCGGAGGACGCGTGCTGGGCGTTACCGCTACGGCGGAAAATCTTGACAAGGCTATCGAAAAGGCGTATGAAGCTGTGGGCAAGATAAGTTTTAAGGATGCGCATTTCAGACGTGATATAGGCATAAAAAAGTATGATTAAGAAAAGGCGCGCAGGCTGCAAAGAAGCGGTCCTGCGCCGGCTTTTCCTTTTTGAAACGAGGTAATAATGGATAAACGCACAGCTGCACGGGTCAGACCTCTGTTTAGTGGTTTAGTGTCCCGAATGCGTGACAACAGTGAGTATTTCAAGGATATCAGCCTTGAGTTTAAATCGGGGACGAAACTGTTCCCGGGTTTGGTGACTTTGGAAAACGGTGATATTTATATAGATTATCAGGCGGTAAAACGGCAGCTCTCGGATGAGGAGCTTGTGGAGTTAGTCTGTGCTGAAACGGTGAAATATGACGAGCTGCGGATAGAATACAAAGAACGCGGAGCAAAGATAGTTATCAAAGGGGACAGAAAAAATGTCCGCATGACACATGAGGACGTGAGCTATGCCGAACCAAAAGGACAGAAAACAGCAACTGTCGGCGGCAGGAATTATGTCGTAAATCCGGCTCTGGCACAGGAACTTTTACAGGAGATAGGGATCCTGGCCAAAAACGGCAAGATCAAAAACGATAAAATACGAAAGTACAATCAGATAGACTACTTTGTGGAGCTGATGGCAAAGCTTCTGGAAGATGTGCGCGAGGAGGAGCTTCTGATATTGGACTGCGCCTGTGGGAAAAGCTATCTTTCATTTGTATTGAATTTCTATCTGAGGGAAATATTAAAGAAAAAGTGCCGTTTTATCGGCGTGGATTATTCGCCGGTGGTAATAGATGCTTCAAAGCGCACGGCCGAACGGCTGGGATATGCGAACATGGAGTTTGTCCGCGCGGACTTAAACAGCTATAGTCCGCCTGCAAGGCCGTCGGCCGTCATCTCTCTTCATGCCTGCGATACAGCGACTGATATGGCGTTGGGATTGGGGATAAGGACGGGGGCGAAAACTATAGTCGCCGTGCCTTGTTGTCACAAGGACATATTGAAGCAGTATTGTTATGAACCGTTTTCCGCAGTCACGAAACACGGGGTGTTAAAGGCGCGGCTGGCTGATACGCTTACAGACGGTCTTAGGGCGGCGTATCTGGAGGGCAGAGGTTACAAGGTGTCGCTTATTGAGTATATCTCTCCTCTAGAGACGCCGAAAAATATCATGATACGTGCTGTAAAAACATCAGAGGATAACGCTGCGGCTATGGAGGAATATGAAAGGCTCAAAGAGCTTATAAATGTGTCCCCGGCGATAGAACGGTTTTCCGGAAAGATACCGGCAGAAGAGAAGATCGCCGTTGATGAATGCGGTCTGATATACAAGGGTCGTTCATTGGGGACAGTAAAATAGAACATGATAATGCCATCAAAGAGGACACAAAAATGTCGGGAGAAAGGGAGGATATAGAGTGGATTTCACCGAGAAGACACTGCAAAGCGAGGAAATATATAACGGCAAGGTCGTAAATTTGCGCGTGGAGGAGGTAGAGCTGCCCAACGGCAGGCTTGCCAAAAGGGAGCTTATCGCCCATCCGGGAGGAGTGGGAATCATCGCGGTTACGCCCGATAGGGAAGTGCTGACGGTCACACAGTACCGTATAGCTTTTAGAAAGCTGCTTTTGGAGATCCCGGCCGGGAAACTTGAGTACGGAGAGGATCCTCTTACGTGCGGGCTTCGGGAGCTGGAGGAGGAGACCGGTTATGTTGCTGATAAGACGGTGCATTTGGGGGAGTATTACCCTACGCCCGGCTACTGTGAGGAAAAGATAAACATATATATGGCTACGGGACTTACGAAAAAGCAGCAGCATTTGGACGAGGGCGAGTTTTTGACAGTAAAAAAGATCCCTCTCGACACGCTCTACGAGATGGTGATGAATAACGAGATAAACGACGCCAAGACCGCGATAGCCATATTAAAGGCTAAAGCGATCCTGGGATAGGGAGAGGAGACGCAATAAATGGCTGAGAAGAATAAAACGACTGTTATAATAAATTCCCGTCAATACGTGGTCGTTTCCGAGGAGAGCAGCGACTACATAAACGGTCTTGCTGAGCATATTAACGAAAAGATCAAGGCTGTTTTGGAAAGCGGGAGCAACGTTGCCGGGGAACGTCCCCTGGTGCTGGCTGCGCTCAATATATGTGACGAATATTTCAAAACGTTTGAAGCCCGGCTTGACTTGCAGGATGAGATAGACAGGCTGAATAAGACGTTTGAGGATATAAAAAGATCCTCTAAAGAGGTAGACCAACTGCAGCAAGAGGTGGTCAGCTATTCCAAGGAGCTTTCTAAAAGTGCGGCAACGATAAAAAATCTGGAGGCGCACGTCAAGCGGCTCGAGGGCAAGCGCACAGAACAGGAAAAGCAGGATAATGACCTGCGTGAAGCAGAGGAGAATTTGCGAAAGAGCGCGGCCAAGGAGATCGAGGAATTGAAGAAGGCGCATAAGAATGAAATAAGCCAGCTTAAGAAGGAACAGGAACAAAAGCTGAGCGAGCTGCGGGCGGAGTTTGAGCGGCGCGAGACAGAGTTTCTGGAAATGATCGACCGGTCATGAGGAAAATGGAGCTGTTAGCTCCTGCCGGAACAGAACGGGCCTTGATGGCGGCTGTCCAGAGCGGCGCAGACGCGGTGTATTTGGGGACGGATATGTTCAGCGCACGGCAGGCGGCCGGGAATTTTCCCATAAGCGAGCTGAAAAAATGGGTGGAATACTGTCACCTTTACGGTGTAAAGGTCCATGCGGCGGTGAATACGCTTATAAAGGAAAAAGAGCTTGAACAGGCGGCAGAATACGCTGTGCAGCTTTCCGATTCCGGCGTGGATGCGGTGATAATACAGGATATGGGGCTGGCAGAGGTGTTTCGGAGCTGTGCTCCCCAGCTGCCGCTCCATGCGAGTACGCAGATGACGGTGACAACGCTTGATGGCGTACGTTTTCTGGAAGAACGCGGCTTTGAACGCGTTGTCCTGGCCAGAGAGCTTACGAGGGATGAAGTGCGGGCGATATGCGCGGGGGCGAAAGCGGAGATAGAGGTATTCGTCCACGGCGCGCTTTGTATGTGTTATTCCGGCCAATGTCTCATGTCTTCGGTGATAGGCGGAAGAAGCGGTAACCGCGGCCGCTGCGCCCAGCCGTGCAGGCTGCCGTATGAAATAGACGGACAGCGGCGTTATTATTTGAGTCCGCAGGATCTGTGCCTGCTTGACGAGCTTGAAGAGCTTAGTGAAATGGGAGTATCCTCGCTTAAAATAGAAGGACGGCTCAAAAGGCCGGAATACGTTTCGGCTGTTGTCGGCGTATACAGGAGCTATATCGATTCGCCGCGTCCGGTGGAAGAAAAGGATCGGCAGGAGCTTTTAGACGCATTTTCCAGAAGCGGTTTTACCAAAGGTTTTTTCGGCGGAGAGCAGAAGACGATGATGTCGTTTGACGATCCGGCAAACACCTCCGGTAATAAATTTACTGACGCCGCTAAAAAACGCGCAGCAGAAAATGCGGATATACGCAAAGTGCCGGTATTGATAAAGGGGACACTAAAAATCGGTGAGCCGTTAGTTATAGAAATGTCTGATCATGACGGTCATACGGCGACAGCAAAAAGCGAGATCGTCGCAGAGAAGGCACAAAACCGTCCTCTTGATAAACAGCGGCTGTCCGACCAGCTGCAAAAACTGGGGGCAACGGCGTTTAAAGCGGAAAGCACCCTGGCGGAGGTCGACGGTAAGTCCACACTCCCCATAAAATGCATCAACAGCACGCGCAGGCAATGCTGCGAATCTTTGGCGGCGGAAAGAATGAAGAGGGAAAAACGCACAACTGTGCCATATATCAAAAGGGACACTAAAACGCGAGCTATACCCAAACTGCGTATCACTGCCGATGTTATGACAGCGGAGCAGGCGAGAGTGGCGTTAAAAGCAGGGATAGACACGGTATATATCCCGCTTGCTCTGGAAAAGGAATTTGCCGGCGAAAAGCGTATGGTTGTAAAGCTGCCGCCCATCGACAATATCAAAGGGGACACTAAAGCTGAGCGGGTGATGGTGTCCTCGAATGCGCAGATATACCGGTACAGCGGGCGGCAATTGTACGGCGGAGAGCGATTGAATGTTTTCAATTCGGAAACAGTGCGTTTTTATGAAGGGCTTCGGAGGATAACGGTATCCCCGGAGCTGAACGCCTTTGAAATAGGCGCATCACTTAAGGGGAGCGATGCAGAGGTTGAGGCTGTCGGCTACGGCAGGCTGCCCTTGATGATATGCCGCAATTGCCCCCTAAAACAGGTCGGACGGTGTAAAAAGGGAAAGGGAGCAATGCTTTGTGACCGCAGACGGGAAGTGTTTCCGCTCATATGCGGCGAGGAATGCACGGCGATGATTTTAAATTCCAAACCGTTGTTTTTGGCGGACAGGCTGGATGATATAATCCCTGCAAAAATAAATTTTCTTAAATTGATATTTACGGTTGAAAATTCCGATGAATGTGGTAAAATAATAGATATATACCGGTCGGCGGTAAACGGCGAAAGGGTGGAGAATCCGTTTGCAGAGAATACGTTTACGCGCGGACATTGGTTTCGAGGAGTGCAGTAATGGCGAAGAAATTTATACTGGCTTCGGGTTCGCCCCGGCGCAGGGAGATATTAACTATGCTGGGGCTTGATTTTGAGGTCGACGTTCCCGAAGTGGACGAGGGCCGGATATCGTCTCGTGGCGTTACGCCCGATATATATGTGCAGGAGCTGGCGTTTTTAAAAGCAATGACGGCGGCGAAAGCGCATTTGAAGGATCGCGGATCATATATCATCGCCGCTGACACGATAGTGTGTTTGGACGGCGATATCTTAGGAAAGCCCGAGGACGAGGAGCAGGCGGCAAATATGCTTGCCCGTCTTTCCGGCCGGACGCATACGGTATATACCGGGATATGTGTTGTGCGCATGGAAGATGGTAAGGGCGAATGCCGGGCGGAGGATACGAAGGTAACGTTCAAAAAGCTGTCGCCGGAGATTATTGAGCGATACATACGCACGGGTGAGCCGATGGATAAGGCCGGAGCGTATGGGATACAAGGACTGGGATCGGTTCTTGTGGAAAAGATAGAAGGGGATTTTTTTAATGTGATGGGACTGCCGTCAGCACTTTTAGCGGAGTTGATGGCGGAGGAGTTTGGTATATATATATTGTAAAAAAGCTGGCAGAGGAGATAAAAACATGGGAATTTTTGCAAAAGACATAGGAATAGATCTGGGGACGGCCAATACCCTTGTTTACGTAAAGGGAAAGGGTATAACGGTGCGTGAGCCGTCCGTGGTAGCGATAGATAAATACAGCGGCAAGGTGCTGGCTGTTGGGCTGGCGGCAAACGAAATGATAGGCAGAACGCCGGAGAATATCCTGGCGGTGCGGCCGATGAAGGACGGCGTTATAGCAGATTTTGAGATAACACAGGCCATGATACGCGCATTTATAAAGGAAGCATCAAGCTCCGTCCTGAAGCCGAGAATAATCGTTTGTATCCCCTCCGGTATCACCGAGGTGGAAAAAAGAGCGGTCGAGGAGGCGGCCATGCAGGCGGGCGCAAAATCAGTGACGCTGATGGAGGAGCCGATGGCGGCGGCTATTGGAGCCGGTCTGCCTGTGAGTGAACCGACAGGCAGTATGGTAGTGGATATCGGCGGCGGTACGACCGAGGTGGCGGTTATTTCACTCAATGGCATTGTGGCCTCAAGATCTATAAGGATAGCCGGAGATGCCCTAAACAGTGCGATAATGTATTATATCAAAAAAGAATACGGCCTTAACATAGGCGAGAGAATGGCGGAGGAAATAAAGATAGTTGCCGGCTCTGCCTATGATACAGGCGATGACAAGCGGTATGAGGTGAAGGGACGCGATGTTTCCACGGGTCTTCCCAAGACTATACAGATAACCGAGGAGGACGTGCGCAGGGCTATCGGCGAAAATGTGGAGGAAATGGTGGAAGCGGTGAAATACACGCTGGAGAATACTCCGCCGGAGCTGGCTGCGGATATAATGGAGCGCGGCATAACGCTCACCGGGGGCGGCGCACTCATAAAGGGTATCGATAAACTGATAGCAGAAGCAACAAAGATACCGACATACGTTGCGGAATACCCGCTTGATTGTGTTGCGCTGGGAACAGGGAAAGCGCTTGATGATATGAAAGAATATTTCCCGGCGAAATAAGGAGAGAATTTGCTGATGGCTTTTTTCAAGAATAAGGCGGTCATTACCGCTGTAGCGGTCACCGCGGCGGCGGCAATTATCGCCGTGGCGGCCAGATCGGATGACAATATAATATCGGCCGGTATCCGGACGGTGTTTGCCCCGTTTGAGAGCGGAGTGGCAAGGATAGCCGGCAATATAAATGATGCGCGCGAGTTTATATGGGAAATGCGCGGCTATAAAGAAGAAAATGAACGCCTTTCGGCGGAGATATATGAGCTTAGGAAAGAGAGTAAGAGCGTTGAGGAATACCGTGAAGAAAACGACCGGTTAAGGAGCCTTTTGCAGTTTCAGGATCAGCTTGACGACTATACGACGGTGGCCGGGCAGGTCATATCATATGAGCCAAACAACTGGTATGATACGATAGTGATAAACCGCGGCACGAACCATGGGGTGAACGAAAACAGCGCCGTTATAACAGATAGGGGCGTTGTGGGAAGAGTTACAGCCTGTGGGGCAAATTGGGCGGAAGTATCATCGGTATTGAATGCTGACAATTCCATTGGCACGCGCCTTACGCGTACAGGAGAGGTAGCTGTTGTTGAGGGCGACAGCGCACTGGGGGCGCAGGGCTTTTGCAAGATGAGCTTTATTGACAAGGACGCCTCTATTATAATTGGCGATATACTGGAGACCTCCGGCTCCGGCGAGGTCTATCCGGCCGGGCTTTCGGTAGGCTCTATCACAGAGATAAACCGTGACAGTACGGGAATGCTCCAGTATGCAGTCGTGCAGCCGGCAGTTGATCTCAGCCAGCTGCAGGAAGTGCTGATCATAACCGGGCTTTCGTGACGGAGGCATAATATGAAGAATTTTAAACTTTTGGTTACAGCCTTTATACTTTTGCTCATACAAACATCTTTGGGAAGGTACATAGATATTTGGGGGATAGTACCGAATCTGATATTGGTATTTGTGATCTGCATGACGATACTGGAGGATTCGTTTGCGAGACTTGCTGTAGGGGCGATCGCCGCCGGGGCGGCTGCCGGCGCGTTGGGAGTGAACAGTTTTTATTATGCGCTCCTGTTTTTCGTATGGTCGGCTATGGCCTTGTATATGATGCCCAGAAGAGAGCTGCGGAGGAATTTGCCGTTTGCTCTATTATGCACGGCGATCCTTTCGGCGCTGTTTGAGGGATTGTATTTCGCCCTGCATTACGGTGTATTGTCAGCGGCAGGAATATCGGCAAATGTGATGAATATAGCAGCTGCGGCGTTGTATAACACAGTCATAATGATTATTATGTATCCATTTATGAAATTTTTTGTATATAGGACAGAGAAAGGCGGAGTAAAGCTGAAGCTGAATTGATAAGGAGGAGGAAGATTTGGTAGACAGCAGAGCGCGGATAATAATACTGAAGATAGCTGCGGTGTTGCTGCTGGTGATTTTGGGCGCAAAGCTTGTACAGCTGCAATTGATAGAGGGAGAAGAATATTACGAGGTATCCCAGAACAGGATGAGTGCATCATACGTGGAGGAGGCGCCTAGGGGTGAGATATATGACCGGTACGGGAATCCGTTGGTGACGAACGAGGTCGTATATTCCTTGCAGCTCACAAAGGGAAGCGGCGATGATGCAGAGTTTAATAAAATGCTGGTGGATCTGGTGAATATTCTTGAGAGGGCAGGGATAGCGCATACCGATAGTCTGCCGGTGTCTGACTATCAATACGTATATGAGTTTGAAGACGAGAACGAGGACGGTTCGGTCGATGATGAAAGAGCAGCATGGTTTGAGAATAACAGTGAGCTTGCTACAAGCTCCACATCGGCCGAAGAGGTAATAGCTCGGCTGGCTGAAAAATATAATGTCGATCCAGGCTATGACGCCACTGCGGTAAGATGGATAACCGGTATCCGCTACGAGGCGGATATGCGCGGCTATTCGTGGACGTCTCCGTTTACGATCGCTGAGGACGTTGGCGTAGAGGTCGTTTCGCAGATAAAAGAGCGTCAGGCGGAATTTCCCAATGTGATAGTATCCAATACGTATAAGCGTAAATATGAGCAGGACGGACTGGCTATGCATCTTTTGGGCAGAGTGGGAAAGATGAATGAGTCCGAGTATGAGATATTCAAGGATCAGGGATACAGCTATAATGACATTGTAGGCAAACAGGGGCTGGAAAAATACGCCGAATCCTACCTGCGGGGCGAAGACGGCACAGTCGGCGCTTCGGCTGATATAGGGGACGGCGAAGTGAGCGTTGTGGAGAATAAGGCTCCCGTACCGGGAAATTATATCATCACTACGATAGATTCACATTTGCAGAAGGCCGCCGAGCAGGCATTGGAGAAGAATATCCAGGAGATAGCCGCAGCCGGAGCCGGTCAGGAGAAGAAGGGCGGAGACGCCGCAGCCGGAGCCGCTGTTGTCATAGATATCAAAAATGGTGATGCATTGGCGCTTGCCAGTTATCCCTCGTATACGATGGAGGAATTTAACGAGAATTATTCGGCGCTTGCCAACAACGAGGATAAGCCTCTTTGGAACAGAGCGGTGAGCGGTACGTACACGCCGGGATCTACCTATAAGCCGTTGGTGGCGATAGCTGCTTTGGAAACAGGGGCTATCACGCCTACGGAGATAATTGAGGATAAAGGTGTTTACACAGAGTATGAGGGTTATCAGCCCCGATGCTGGATATGGTCTGAATATCAGACGACGCATGGAAGGATAAATGTTTCAAAGGCTATCGAGGTATCCTGTAACTATTTCTTCTATGAGGTAGGACGCAGGACAGGTATAGATGTTCTGGATCAGTACAGCGCGATGTTTGGTCTGGGTGAATACACGGGCATAGAGCTTCCCGAGGAGGTAACAGGCCAGGTCGCAAGCCCGGAATATAAGGCCAAGGTGGCTACCACTGTTACTGAAAGCAGCTGGTTCGGCGGCGATACGCTGCAGGCGGCCATAGGCCAGTCGTATCATTCCTTTACGCCGGTGCAGCTGGCAAACTATGCGGCGACTATCGCTAACGGCGGCACGAGATATAAGGTGAACCTTATAAAGAGTGTTCATTCATCTGTTGACGGCAGCGTTGTCAAGGAATTTGAGCCGCAGATCGAGGAGAAGGTAAATATGAGCGAGGAGACGATCGAGGCTGTAAAATCGGGCATGAGACGAGTGGTCGATGAGGGCGGTTCTGCCAGCAGCATATTCGCCGATTATCCGGTAGCAATAGGCGGAAAGACCGGTACGGCGCAGGTCGGCTCCAAGGTATCGAACAACGCGGTGTTTATTGCATTTGCGCCGTTTGACGATCCGGAGATAGCGGTGGCGGTGGTTATTGAACACGGTTACAGCGGCGTTAATGCGGCGGCCGCGGCCAGGGACATATTTGATGCTTATTTTGGTATAGGCAACGAAGCGACGCCCGAGCCTTCAGCCGAGGTGACAGCTTCCCCGGCGGCAGATGAGGATCAAAACAGAGAATAGATGAATAAAATGGAGCGATATTGTAAATTACTCTACAGACGGCCGCGGTTCGGCTTATAAAAATGAAGGAGGTGCCGATGATGACAGTTGTTTTCAAGGGAACGCCCGAATGCATCAGAGTACAGCTGTCTGATGAGGCGCCTTTTTCTGATGTTTTACGTGAGTTTACAGAAAAGCTACATATATACAGGAAGTTTTTTGAAAAAGGTATATTTAAGGCCTTCATTTTCGGCCGGGAGCTTTCGCCGGAGGAGAAAACAAGGATCGAGGCGGCGATAGGCTCCGTTGTCAGCCGGTGGATGCTGTACTATCAGGATGGGACGTTTGAGACTATGCTTGAGGAAGCTCCCGATACTCCGCCATCCCCGCAAGAGCCGGAGGAAAAAGAGGAGATAAAGGAGGCTAAAGTCCCTGATGAGGAGCCGGAGGATGAATTTACCCGCATACTTGACAAATGGGACAGCGAGGCACGCAGCAGGCGCAATGAGGTCAAAGACGGCGTCCGCCGGATAATCGAACGCTGGGATCGGGAAGAGTGTGAGAAAAGGGCGCGTATCAAGAATGAAGAAGAACAAAATGAGGATTCGGAAAGCGAGAGTATACAAGATATATAAATATGCAAAAAAAAAATAAAAAATTTTTGTAAAAAATATAGACTAATTGGAAATTTTGTGATATAGTATAGGTGGAGGAAAATCGTATGGGAGAGATCATTGCCGTGGCGTCGGGAAAAGGAGGCGTCGGGAAAACGTCTGTGACGGCGAATATAGGAGATGCGCTTGCAGCTCTTGGCAAAAAAGTTCTTTTGATAGATATGGATATGGGACTGAGAAACCTTGACCTTGTGCTTGGCTTGGAATCAGAGATCGTATATGATGCTGTCGACATGCTGGAGGGACGATGCAGGTCGGCGGTCCTGCCTTCCGGGGGAAAGAACGGACCAGATTTCATACCGGCGTCCCAGATATACGGATATGACAGGCTTTCGGAAGAGAAGATACAAACGCTGTATAATGATTTTTCCGAACAGTACGATTATATATTGATAGATTGTCCGGCGGGGATCGAGAAAGGATTTTGCAGCGCGGCGTCCGGAGCGGACAGCGCAATGATCGTGACCTCGGCCGATGCGGTGTCCCTGCGTGATGCAGAACGGACCATAGGAGTGTTGGAAGGGCTGGGGATCGAGAATGTAAATGTCGTTATCAACAGGTTTCGGACAGACTTTGCGCAGCAGGGTATCCATATGAAGATAGACAGCTGCATAGATATACTTTCGGTGCCGCTTCTGGGAGTAGTGCCGGAGGATGATGCTGTGGCGGCAAGCGCGGCTGCGGGTATGCCCGTATGCAGATACAGCCCGGATTCGCAGGCAGCCGCAGCCTACAGAAATATCGCTGCCCGTATCACCGGGGAAAAGGTTCCCCTGATGCAGCTTGAAAAGAACGCTATGAATTTGAAACAACGGATAAAAAAGCTGTTTGGCAGATGACGGGAGCGGACAGCTTATATGATTTGCTGGCGTCTGTGGAAATGGATCGTAAGGAGGATTGACAGAATTGAACATTGCATTGATAGCACACGATAAGAAAAAAGAGCTTATGATACAGTTTTGTATTGCTTACAAGGGTATTTTGGAAAAACATGTTTTATTTGCGACCGGCACGACAGGCAAGGTGATATCGGAAAATTGCGGACTGAACGTGTACCGTTTTCTTTCGGGGCCGCAGGGAGGGGATCAGCAGATAGGCGCGCGCATTGCCTATAATGAGATAGATCTGCTGCTGTTTTTCCGCGATCCGCTAAGTGCTGAAGGATATGAGCCGGACGTTTTTTCGCTTCTGCGGCTGTGTGATATGCATAATATCCCGATAGCAACAAATCTGGCGACCGCGGAGGTGCTGGTGAGAGGGCTGGAAAGAGGAGACCTTGACTGGAGAGATATAGTGAATCCGAAACGCTGAACATGGTTAAACGCAAGAACTGAAAATCAGAAGTTTTCCGATGAAAAAGAGAACTTTTGATTTTTTCTTGTGTACAAAAAATTAAAAAGGAGAAGGGCATTGAGGGGTAAGTTTATAGTTTTTGAAGGTATTGACGGCAGCGGCAAGACCACGCAGGCGGAATGCTTGTGGGAATACGTTTCCGGCTTTACAGCAGCTGAGCTGACGTCGGAGCCGACAGATGGGGAGATAGGCCGGCTTTTGCGGCGGTATCTGTCAGGCGAGCTGGCAGCAGACAACAGTGTGCTGGCCGCTCTGTTTGCCGCTGATAGGCTTGATCATATAACGAATAAAGAAAATGGCCTTGAAAAAAAGCTGACAGACGGCAAATGGGTTATATCGGATAGGTATTATCTGTCCTCGTTTGCTTACCAGGGGGCGGAGGTCGGCCTTGAGTGGGTAGAGAGCCTAAATAGCAGGGCGCAAAAGCTCTTGCGGCCTGATTTGCAAATATTTATCGATGTACCGCCGGAGCTGGCAATGGAAAGGATAAGAAAAAACCGCCGGAATTTGGAGGTGTTTGAAAAAACAGAACGTCTTTCGGCGGTTAGAGAAGCATTTTTAGCGGTGATGGGACGGCTGCCGGAGGAAAATATCGTGGTGATAGATGGTACGCGTACGGTGGAGGAGATACATGAGAACATAAAAGCAGAGGTAGAGCTGCGATTCGGAGGAGAAATATGCGGGGAATAATCTTTTTCGACTATGACGGGACTTTGGCTGACGAGAGGGAGAAGATATTTGCTCCTACCAGGGCGACAAGGGAGGCTATCGCCGCCGTGCAGGCTGTGGGCTACGGCTGTGTGCTGGCTACAGGACGGGCAAAATGCTATATCCCGGATACCAAGATAAATTTTGACGGCTTTGTTACGTCTAACGGCGCATATGCCGAATACAGAGGACAGGAGATATTCAACAGGCTGATAGATAAGGAGCTATTGGCGGAGGTGATGGAGGAGCTTGATAAGCGGGAGATATTCTATGCGCTGGAAAATCAAGATATATGCTATACCTCCCGCAATAATAGCGACAGCTTTGAGGAGACTGTGCGGATATTCGGCCTTGATCGTGAGAAATTCGTGATGCTCCCTGAAAATATGGAGCCGCGTGCCAATAAGATGTTCGTTTCTTTTAAGAATGACGGGCAGTTTGTGGAGATAAGCAATCTGTTTAAGGGCAGATTGGAGATCAACAAACACCGTACAGGTCACTCGGCCGATGCTGATATTTTCGGGATGTCAAAGGCGGAAGGAGCATCGGCGATAGCTAAAGCATTTGACCTTTGCAAACAACAGCTGTATGCGTTTGGCGATGGCGTGAACGATAGGCAGCTGTTTCGTCTTGTTGGACACGGTATCGCGATGGAGCAGCATTCCCCCGCTCTTGATGGTATCAGCGAGTTCGTCACCTGTTCGGTCAAGAACGAGGGTATAGCTGAGGGTATGAAGCGTTTAGGCCTACTCTAGCTGGTCAAGACTGCGAAATTCATATCCTTCGGCACGGGCATATTCAATGATATCCTGCAATGCGCCCGCATTATCGCTGCTAACAGCGTGTAAGAGAAGAATAGCCCCGTCGTGCAGATACGGGGTGACTTCGGAGAATGCGTGGGCGGCTCCCTTCTGGCGCGATGGATCCCAGTCCTTGTAGGCAAAACTCCAGAATATAGTTTTATATCCAAGATCTTGAGCAAGAGCCAGGGTCTGCTGGGAATATGTTCCCTCTGGCGGACGCATATAGCGCATATGTTCACCGGTGAGTTCAAAGAAGGAATCATCAAGAGCGCATAGCTCTTCAGCTGCTTCCTGCGGAGGCAGAGATGCAAGGTTTGGATGATTGACAGTGTGGTTGCCGACGATATGCCCTTCGGCGACCATTCTTTTTACAAGCTCCTGCTCAGTCTTTATATAAGGGCCGGTGACAAAAAACGCCGCCGGCACCTGACATTCCTTGAGTACATCAAGGATCTGAGAAGTGTACCCATTTTCATATCCTTCGTCAAAAGTCAGATACAGAGCCTTAGGGCGTGTCTTATCCATGTAATAGCTATCATAATTTTCCAACAGCGACTGTTCGCCGAGAGGTATCTCGGGTTCGCTGTTTTTTATTTTCCGAAGTCCCCAGCTTACGCTTTTTGCGCTTAGAGACGAGTAAAGAGAATAGTCGATAGAATCGGCACCAACAGCTGTCGGTGCGGGTGAGGACAGGGTGGGCGCAGGCGTTGGGACGGGGTCGTTGGGCGCCGGTTGTGACAGCGGAGCGCAGGCGGCTATAAGTATGGCGATGATAAAAATTGCGGCAAACATATCATGTTCCTCCTTGTATAAAATTTGGTTTAAGCAAGCGTTTTATGCGGGGTGACAGCTTGCTTTTTTGCTGTGGGCAATCTACATAAAAAATTCAGTAAAGCAGTTATAAAATTCTTTGGGGAAGTATAAAATATATGTTGAATTTTGTCGTACAATAGTATATAATAGTTAATAGGCAAATTTATGCTTTACAAGAGACTGAGGAGGTTGTCGCTTGTAAAGCTTGGAATCATATATATTAGCTTCCGGACATTGTTACAATACGATATCTTACATAGAGCAGCTTGTGCTCCGCCGTGCTTTGGCAGACAAAGTATTCCGGCGCTTGTTCATGAACGGAAGCATTATACAAAGGAGTGCAATTTTATGGCAAATAGATATGAACAGAACGACCGCCGGAAACGACCCGTAAATCATGCCGAAATATCTCCGGCAGAGATGACACGCAGGCGCATAATAGCGCGCAGACGCCGGGAGCTTGAGCGTAAAAGGCGGATACGGCGAGCAGTGATATTGTGCGTGCTTTTAGGCCTGGTAACGTTGGCGATGATCATATTTCTTATAAGCAATTCTTCAAATAACGACCAGCAGGGCGGAGTTGATACGGTAACGGCGTCTGTCGTTCCGTCAAGCGCATCACCGGCTTTGCCATCTTCATCCCCGCAAACATCGGCGGGAGCCGGGGTGCAAACATCAATACCGCCGGCTTCGGAGCAGAATGATCTGCTTAAGATCGCCACCGCCGTTGAGAGTGAGCAAAAGATATGCTACCTTACATTTGACGATGGTCCTACGACTTCGATCACACCGCAGATACTTGATATCCTGCGTAGGTATAACGTAAAAGCAACATTCTTCCAGCTGGGATCGCTTATCAAAGCGAATGGAGATATGGCGCGCCGGGTCTATGAAGAAGGGCATTTAATAGCAAACCATTCATATGCTCATGAGTATAGAGAATTATATGCATCGGAAGAAGCGTTTATGAGTGAGATCGATCAGACTTATGAGTTAATAAAGCAAGTGACCGGCGATGATAACTATTTTAAACTTGTCCGTTTCCCGGGCGGCAGCTATAATGCAGGCTCCTATGGTGAGGCTAAGCAGAGATATAAGCCGGCCCTGGCAGATGCGGGGTATTACTTTGTCGATTGGAACGCCTTGAACGGGGATGCAGAGGGAGGAAAGAAGAATGCCTCTCAGCTTTTGGAAGGATTGAAATCGTCGGCAGGGTCGAAGAATAATATAGTAGTTCTCATGCATGATGCTCCGGGCAAGCAGACCACGGTAGATGCTCTGCCTTCTATTATAGAATGGTGCATGGAGCAGGGCTATGAGTTTAGAAGGCTCGACGAGGTGTAAGAGAATGAAATGGGATTCAGAACTGTACAATGGCGAACACGGGTTTGTCGCTGAGTATGGCAAGGGGCTTTTGGATTATTTGCCTGCACGGCGTCCGCAGGTGATACTGGATCTGGGCTGCGGAACAGGCGTGCTGACTAAAGAGCTTTCAAAGCACGGCGATGTGATGGGGCTGGATTCATCTGCGGAGATGATAGAAAAAGCGCGTGCATCTTATCCGGAGCTTCGGTTTAATTGCGGCGATGCCTGTAGGCTGGAATGGAAAGAATACTTTGATGTTATATTTTCCAATGCGGTCTTTCATTGGATAACGGAGCAAGAGGCTTTGCTGGAGGGAGTGTATAATGCGCTAAAACCCGGCGGTATGCTGATATGTGAGTTTGGCGGCAAGGGCAATATCGGCGCGATAATGAAGGCTTTTGAAAAAGCGATGGAAGCGCATGGGTATTCATATAAAGAGCCGTTTTACTTCCCGTTAGCCGAGGAATATAAGGAGCTGCTTAAGGGCAAGGGTTTTTTGGTAGATACTATCTTTGATTTCGACCGTCCTACGGAATTAAAGGATGGGCGTGATGGTTTGCGAAATTGGATGAAGATGTTTTTTGCTGACGGGCTGGCGTCTATTAAACAAGATGAAAGTGAGATCATATTATCCGAAGTGGAACGGGATCTGGAACCCGTTTTATGGAATGGGGAATATTGGACGGCAGATTATCGCAGGCTGCGAGTAATTGCGAAAAAGTGATATTTTAGCTCTCCGAATCGTATCTTTTGTTAAAAAGCGTTTGGAGAGCTTATATTTTACATTAAGACGGGCAATAATACTGATACATGGGATTGAAAAAGCGTACTATTTATGCAACCTAACCAAATCGCAAAAATCGGCGAAAAAGGTGTTGACAACTGGTGCGGATTGTGGTAATATAGTCTAGTCGTCAGCGAGAACGGCGGGAGAAAATGAAA
>CAYNRX010000020.1:0-38767 GCA_964399965.1 uncultured Lachnospiraceae bacterium
CACTGCGGCGGGATATAACCCGAATGATGAAGGCATAGTCGATTTTGCTACGGAGAGTATAAAGGTCGGCGCATACAGCTTTACGAGCAATGAATATTGCCTTAGGATAGCAGGACTTTTGGCAAGTCTGCCTATGACCGAGAGCGCAACTTATCAGGTGCTGGCTGAGGTGGAAGGCATCACCGAGAGCACGACACCGGATGAGGACATAGACGGCGGCAAGCTGATACTCATAAATGACGGCGAGAAGATAAAGGTCGCACGCGGCGTTAATTCGCTCCATATCCTTTCCGGCGACAAGACCGAGGACATGAAGAAGATAAAGATAATTGACGGCATGGATCTTATTCGTGACGATATACGCACGACATTCGAGGAGAACTATATCGAGATCAACAACAGCTACGCAAACAAGCTTGTGTTCATAGCGGCGGTAAATCAGTATTTCGATCAGCTTGTGCGGCAGGGCGTGCTCTATGATGAGTATGACAATCTCGCCGAGATAGACGCGGATGCACAGCGCGCATGGCTTGCGGAGCGTTACGATGTTTCCGGCTATTCGGATGATGAGATATTAAAGGCGAGGACGGGCAGCTATGTGTTCGCAAGGGCAAGCATACAGTTCAATGACGCTATCGAGGATCTGCGGTTTTCGATAAGCATGGAGTGAGGAGGGACAGATAAATGGCAGACAGGATAAAGCCCGCACCGGGCAAAGTCATAAGCGGAACGCACGGGTATTTCTGGTGGAACGGCGATATTTGCTACGAGGTCACGTCATTTGAAGCATCCGTATCCGTAAACGGCGAGACGATAACATTTGCGGGCGATATGTGGGAGGACAGAAAAATCATGGGGCTTTCCGGCACGTTCACGGTGACGCTCAAGAAGGTATACTCAAGAGCGAAGGAATACGCCGATCAGCTAAATGCGGGACTTGACCCAAGACTGACGCTCATAGGACAGCTTGCCGACCCGGACAATGGCGGTGTTGAAACGGTATCGCTCATGAACTGCTGGCTCGATGAGGTGCCGCTGATGAATTTTGAGAACGGCAGTATCGTCGAGGAAGAGTATTCGGGCGGATTTACAGGATACCAATATTCAAGCATAATTACAGATCCATGTAAATGATTCGGAGGATAATGGAACATGAATAAGACAACTAAATTGACGCTTGCGGAGCTTATAAGACGCAAGGAGCAGGTACTTGACGAAAAGAGGCGAAACGCTATAAAGGAATTGTATATTCCCTCACTTGACGCATCAATTGTAATAAGTGCGCCATCGGGCAGTATGGCACGTGACGCTCTCTCGATGCCTGCCGGAGAGGGCGATATATACTTGTGCTATCAGTGCATCAAGGAGCCTAACGTAAAGGCGCCGGAGTTGGCGGAGGAGTTCGGCTGCGCCCAGCCTATGGATGTGATCGAGAAAATATTCCTTCCCGGCGAGATACCTCAGATCTCGACCGAGTGCATACAGCTTGCCGGATATAACAACGGGGTAAAAGAGATAAAAAACTGATAAATACGGACGCAGATATGCAGCTCGTGCATTATTACCTGCAGAGGGGCTTTGATCCTGACAGGATAGCTGGGCTGTCCGCATCCGAAAAAGCGTTCTTTAGAGCAAGTATGGAGCTTGCGATAGAGGAAGAGGTCAAGAGATATAAGGCCTTGTTTGGCAGGAAGAAATGAGATGCGGGGTGATAACGGAGTATGGCACAAAATATCGGAGCAACGCTGAGTCTTAAAGCAGGAAATTTCTTTACAAACATGAAAGCTGCTGTGTCGGCGGCGAACGATCTAAACGGTGCACTTAATAATTCCTCGAAGGGCATTTCCTCGTTCTCCTCCAAGCTCAGCGGCGTGTCTGCGGCGGCGGGCAAGATGGCTAAAGGCGTGGGCGCCGCTATGGGCGCCGCAACGGCGGCTGTCACGGCGCTTGTCGGCGGCTCGGTCAGTGCGTTTGCCGATTATGAGCAGCTTGTCGGCGGCGTTGATACACTGTTCAAGGAATCATCGACAAAGCTGCAGGACTATGCCGCAGAGGCGTATAGGACGGCGGGCATGTCGGCAAACAAGTACATGGAGACCGTGACAGGATTTTCCGCAAGCCTTATCTCGTCTCTGGGCGGCGATACCGAAAAGGCTGCCGATTACGCTAATACGGCAATGACCGATATATCGGATAACGCCAACAAGATGGGCACCTCGCTTGATTCTCTGAGCGATACATATAAGAGCCTTGCGAGGGGCAACTTCGCTATGCTCGATAATTTAAAGCTCGGCTACGGCGGCACGAAGGCAGAGATGGAGAGACTGCTCTCCGATGCCGAAAAGCTCCGTGCCGAGATGGGCAAGCCCGTCAAATATGACATTTCGAGTTTCTCGGACATCATTTCTGCAATACACGATATTCAAAACAGTATGGGCATCACTGGCACGACCGCCAAAGAGGCGGCAACGACCATATCCGGTTCGTTCAACGCTATGAAATCGGCATGGGAGAATACTGTAACTGCGCTTGCTATAGGCGGCGAACCGCTGAATAAATCCATTGATGAGCTTGTGGCATCCGCAAAGACGTATGTCGGGAATATCATCCCTGCGGTAAGCAAGGCGCTCGGCGGAGTCGGGCAGCTTGTGTCAGGGCTTGCACCTGTGCTGACAGCGGAGCTGCCGGGGCTTGTCAGCGCGGTGCTGCCGCCGCTCGTTTCGGCTGCGGGCACGCTTGTAACTGGCGTTGTGTCTCAGATACCGACCATCGTTTCCGCTGTCATAGACACCGTTCCGACACTTATACAGAGCACGATCGGAGCGATAGACCCATCTGCGGCGGAAAGTCTGATAACGGCGTTCAATAACGTAAAAACAGCGATCATCGATGCGTTTTCCGGGAATGGTTCCGCTCTTATACAGACGCTGACAAGCACTATAATACCAGGTCTGTGCGGTGCGCTGTCAACGGCAATGAACATATTTGCGGGATTGGTCAGTGTGGCAGATACGCTGTCCCCTATGCTTTTAGGCATCGCGGGAGCGGTGACGGCATACAAGGTATCTGTTGCGGCTGCGAATGCCGTGGAGCAGATACGAAACGGGCTTATTGCGTTTTCAGCGGTCATGACGGGCACTCAAGCCGCATCCTTTAGCGCATTGACTACCGCAACTATAGCACAGATAGCCGCAACACAGGCGCTAAATGTTGTAACTAAGGCGTTTGGTGCGGCAATGACGTTTGTCACCTCGCCCATCGGTCTTGTGGTACTTGCTATCGGTGCGGCTATCGCTATAGGAGTGGCGCTCTACAAGAACTGGGACAAGATAAAGGAATGGGCATCAAAGCTGTGGGACGGCGTTAAAACGGCGTTTGCAGGGATAAAGAATGCCGTCACGGACGCATGGAACGGTGTTAAGGAGAAAACCTTAAATGTGTGGAACAGCATTAAGACGGCTGTGTCTGACAAGGTCGGGAGCATTAAGTCTGCCATCGGAGAAAAGCTTGCACCTATTAAGGACGCATTCGGAACCGTGCTCGGTGCGGCAAAGGATACAGTCATGGAACGTCTCTCCGGTATAAAATCAGCTTATGAGGAGCATGGCGGAGGGCTGAAAGGCGCAGCGGCGGCTGTAATGGAAGGCATCAAGGGGTATTACACGGCAGGATATGATTTCATAAATAAAATTACAGGAGGAAAACTCGGACAGGTAGTCGATACGGTCAAGGGAAAGCTCTCGCCTATGGTGAACGCTGTTAAGGATAAGCTGTCCGGCATCAAGGACGCATTCGGCTCGGCGTTCGGCAATGCGATCGATTTTGTGAAGAAGTCATATAACGAGGGTGCGTTAAAGCCAGTTGTTGATAAAATCGTTAATGTGTTCGGCACTGTGAAGGACGCCATAGCCGAAAAGTTTAACGGCATAAAAGAGGCAGTTGGAGAAAAGCTCCAAGCGGTCGGAGAGACTGCCAACGGGATCAAGGACACAATCGCCGATAAATTCAGTACCGTAAAAACTGCCGTTGCGGAAAAGTTCAGCGGCATAAAGGACGCGGTCGCAGAAAAGCTCCAAGCTGTTGGAGATGCGGCGAATACAGTACGAGAAATAATAGCAGAAAAATTCACAGCCGCGAAGGATGCCGTTGTGCAGAAGTTTAATGACATAAAGAGCGGTGTTCAGACTGCGCTTGCGCCGATCATCACTATAGCGTCAACGATAGCGAATGGCATAAGGGATGCGTTCATGGCGGTCGTGAATGGTATCAAAACTTATTTTGTAAATACCTTCAACATTATCAAAACAACAGTGTTAAATATCGTAGAAGGTATCAAAACCAATTTTCAGACCTTCTTCACGAGTGTAAAGACGGTATTTGAAAATATAAAGAACGCTGTTGTGGGGATATTCGAGAGCATAAAGACCATCGTTTCCGGTGTGTTTCAGACCATAGTCGGTATATTCACTCTGAACTTCGACACGATAAAGAGCGGAGCGCAGACAGTTATGTCCGGTATTACGGGCTACTTTGAAAATGCCAAGACGATAATCATAAACATCTGGGACGCAATAAAGTCTGCGGCATCGCTTGCCTTCAATAACGTTAAGACGATAGTGACGAATGTCATAAACGGCATTAAGACGAGTGTTCAGAGCATTAAGACCACATTTTCAACTGTGTTCAATTCGATAAAAACCACAGTCTCAAACGTGTTCAACTCGATAAAGACCACGATAAGCAATGTTTGGAACAGCATAAAGAGCATTATCAAAACGCCGCACATCGTTCAGAAAGGCACGATAAGCATTGCTGGCATAGACACGCCGATACCGAAGCTCGGTATAGAATGGTACGCCGAGGGCGGTATCATGACAGAGCCGACTGTGTTTGGTACGAACGGCGGCAATGCCATGGTCGGCGGCGAGGCAGGCGCAGAGGCAATTCTTCCGCTTGATGTGCTGTGGCGGCAGCTTACGAGGTTTGCCGACAGGATAACATCGGAAAGACTGTCACCTGTTCCGGTAACGAATAATGTATATGTGACGGTCAATTCGAACGGTGAAAGCGGCACAGATCTTGCAAACACCATAGCACGCAGGATAGTTGAGGTTATGGACAATATGTGAGGTGGAGAGACATGGACGTATTCTTAAGCGTGAATAACCGCGAGGAGGTGCTGCAGCTGCCTGTGGTGCCGTCCTCGTTTACAATATCAAAACCGCAGACAACGGAGAAGTTCGAAACAGTGAGCGGCGAGGAGATACTGCTGATCGGCAAGCCGAAGCTGAAAAGCATCAGCATAGAGAGCTTTTTCCCTGTCCGTGAATATCCGTATCTTCACCACATGTATAACTCAAATATATGGGGCTGGGACTACGTTTATATGATTGATAAATGGATAGAGCAGAAACTGCCCATTCGTCTTATCATCACATATGAAAGCTCGGACACACCGATAAATATGGCGGTCGCGGTCACGAATTTTGAATATACGCTGAAATCAGACGGCGATCTGTGGTACAAGATAGACTTTGAGCAGATGAACCTGCTCGGATACGATAACCCTATCCCATGGTACGGAGAGAGCGAGGAGGAGATAGACATGGAGGAGCTTGACAAATTAAGGGCAGCAGTGGAGCAGCTGACCGCGATAGTGAACGAGCTGGCGAACCCGTTCATATACAACTACATCGATGAAAATATGCCGTCTTGGGCGCATGAGGCGGTGCAGGCGGCTGTTGATAAGGGAGTGCTTCAAGGAGATGGCGGCGGTCTGGGGCTTAAATATGATGACTTAAGACATATCACCATACTTTACAGACTGGGGCTGTTTGACTGATGGGCGTAATAGATAAGGCTGTAAGCTGGGCGATCGATATAGCCAATGACGACAGTTACAAATATGTCTGGGGCGGTTGGGGCGCGAGTGACGGCGGCTACGACTGCGGTCATTTCGTCATAACTGCATACAGACAAGCGGGCATCGACACCGGTGCATCTTATACCGGAGATATGTACAGCTGCTTTACCGCCAAGGGATTTAAGGACGTCACATCATCTTGCAATCTCTCCACCGGAGCGGGCATGAAAAAGGGCGATGTGCTCTTAAACACCGCAAACCATGCCGCCATGGTGCAGATCGATGGCGGAACTACTGTCGAGGCGCGCGGCAGGGATTACGGCATAGTTGCGAATGTGGCATACCGCAACTACCCTTGGGATTTTGTCCTTCGGTATCCGGAAAGCGCAAGCGAATCATCGCCGGGCGTCAGCCTGTCACCGAAGGCAACGATAACCGTGCCGGAGGGACTCGGCAAGTATTATACATATATGCGGTGGGACGCTATCACCAATATGGACACCGAACAGGGACGGCTCATAAAGACTGCCGGGAAGAACTACGACAGCGAAGGCTACGGCAGAGTCGGAGACAGGTACGCGCTGGCTATGACTTCGACATTCGGAAGTATCGGTGATTACGTTGACGTGTATATGTCAAACGGCAGAGTGATCCACGGTATAATCGCAGATGAAAAATCGCAGGAGTACACCGCATGGGATCACAATCCGGCTAATAAGTGGGGTCATAATGATGGGCAGTGCATTGTCGAGTGGGTCACGAATTGGCGAAACCATGACAATCCGCCATCGGATGGTACCGTGCTTAAAGTCGTAAACTACGGCAGCTATTTTGATTACCCTGCATACGCGAGCGGCGAAACGGAAGAGTATATGTACTCCGAGAACTCATACAGTGAGGAGAATAAGGAGCCTGTAGTAGTCTGGAACAACAGGACTGTCGAAACTATTCACAGCAGACTTGCCAATACAGACACGATCGAGCCGACCGGAGATCTGGAGTTGTATGCCAATGGGAACAGGATAACAAATATCATCGGCAGTCTAACATGGCGCAACAGTTTGTATGAGTTATCGACCGTCATGACCTTTGAAACACCAAAAAGCGATGCGGAGTATCTTAAAGAACTCATATACGTTCCGCAGGTCGGTGACATCGTTCAGCAAGTGACGAACGGCGAGATATTCCGTGGCGTCATTAAGGACGTGGACGATGGCGATATGAACGTCAACAAATACACCGCTGTCGATCTCGGTTGGTATCTGAACAAAACAAAGCAGACGTATCAATTCAAGAACATATCGGCATCGGACGCTGTGCGAGAGTTGTGCGCAGACCTTTCAATACCTATCTCAACTCTGCCGGAACTCAATGCGACCGTTGATGAGATATATTTTGATAAGACTGTATCTGAAATTTTATCCGACATTCTCGATAAATGTACAGGTGATCACAACTACGATTTTGTGCCGGAGGGCTTGCGGATATATGCCATCGGTGATTTGGTCGCCTATCCGGAGTTTCGTATTGCGGATAATATTCCGCAGATGTATTCGGTCGATTTCAGGGGTGAAGTCAGCCACACGCAGTCGATAGAGGATATGCGCAATTCTGTAAAAATTACGTCCGAGCAGGACAACGTGTATTCGGAATTGAAGGTCTTACAGGACAGAGAGTCAATAGGCAGGTATGGTTTCTTGCAGGAGGTAGTGAAAATTGACCCGGAGAAAGATAATGCCGATACGGTCGCGGCGGAGACGTTGGCACAGCTGAATAAGGTCGGTGAAAGCTATTCATTTACAATAATCGAAAAGTACGACAGCTACACAAGAGCCGGAGAGGTTATCTCTATTGATGGCGTTTCGTATGTGATAGAAGGCACAGACCACAGTTTTAAAGGCGGTCAGCATTACAACAATCTGACGGTAAGGAGGATGTAGCATGGACGGAATAACGGAATTGGCGGCAAGGATAAAGGGCATGGAGACGAGCCAATACTCACCTATGATAGGCACGATAACATCACTGCCGGAGCTGAAAATACGGCTTGGTGACAGGGTGCAGGTCGATGCCGATAAGGTGACGGCGGTGTTTGATATTTATGAGACGGTGCGTCACGAGACTTATACGGAGTATGTCAACCTCGGAAAGCAGGTCGTTCTCCTGCCATGTATATCGGAAGGCGGCAGTACAGTGAGATTTATCGCGATCGGGGTGGTGGTATGAAGAATACATTTTTATACGATTTCAAATCGTGTGATTTCGTGATGGAGAACGGTGATGCCGTGACGGTGACAGGTGTGGATGCGCTCAAGGTGTGGATCGAGAAGATACTCCGCACTCAACTGAACAGATATGAGATATATACCGACACGGGCTACGGTGCCAACATAGAAGATCTCGTTGTCGGCAAAGGTTACAGCACCGCGTTTGTGCAGTCGGAACTTAAGCGTGAGATCGAGACGGCACTTTTGCGGAATGAGGACATAGAAAGCGTTAAATCCATAGTTCTAAGCAGAGAGAAAGACATACTTACGGTCGAGATCGCGCTTGAAACTGTATACGGAGAGGAGACATATATTTATGACGGTCAATGAGATACATGAAAGCCTGCTTGCGTATGTGTCGGACGATTATGACAAATCTGTCGGCTCGTTCTTTTATGACTTGCTCCGTCCTGTGGCAGTGCGGCTTTACGCGCTGTCAAGTGATATGGAGACTTTGCCGGATGCGGCATTTGCTCTCACCGCAACGGGTGAACACCTTGACCGCAAAGCCGCCGAGCAGGGCTTGGAGCGCAGGGCGGCGGAGTATGCCAAAGGCACGGTGACCATAACAGGCAGAGCCGGAGAGGTCATAAGAGTAGGTGCGAAGGTGGCAGCTGATAATATATTATTCGCCGTTGATGAGACGGTATCTATTCCCGAAAGCGGCACTATCGATGTCAGTGCGACCTGCATAACAGGCGGTGCGGCAGGAAATGTTGATGCCGGAGAGATAAGCAGGTTTCCCGTCACACTGCCGGGCGTGTATACGGTGACGAATACCGAGTCGTTCGAGGGCGGCTATGACGCTGAGACGGATGAGGATCTGAGAGAGCGGTACTTTGAAAAGGTATCGCGTCCGAACGCAAGCGGCAATGTAAACGACTATATCGCATGGGCGAAAGAGGTGGCGGGAGTCGGTGATGTGCAGGTGCTGCCGCTCTGGGACGGCCCCGGCACGGTAAAGGTCGTTATCACGGACTCAAACACACAGCCCGCCGATGAAGAATTGATAGCCGAGGTGGCGGCGCATATCGAGGAAAACAGACCGATAGGCGCAAGTGTGACTGTCGTGAGCGCGGCACAGCTTACGGTGAACATATCAGTTACACTCACAACAACAAGCGGTGCGGACGTGCAGGATGCGGTTGAGGAAGTAATAGCGGATTATCTTTCCGAGTATGCGCTTGAAAAGGAGTACGTATCGTATGCGAGGATAGGCAGTCTTATATTGTCGGTAGATGGCGTTGAGGATTATTCACAGCTTAAGGTCAACGGCGGTACGGCAAATATCGCAATACCCGACGGCTCGGTACCTGTATTGGGGAGCGTGGTGCTGTCATGATAAATATGCTTCCCGGTTACTACAGAAAATCGCAGGTCGTAAAGGACTTGTACGCGGTTATTACGGCGGCATTGGAGCGGCTCAGTGCGGATATATCGGAGTTAGAGCGTGATATGTTCATTGCAACAACGGCGGATTTTTCAAGGCACGAAACAGATGTGGGGCTTGCGCCAATCTCTGCCGATACGGAGACGAAACGAGCGAGGGTCATATCACGATTACAGGGTACAAAGCTGTTGACGCTTGCAGAGCTTGAACGCATCGTCACCGATTTCGATAAAACCGGCTGCACTATCAAAGAGGATTACGCGAATTACACAGTAACGATAATTTTCAGCGGCAGAAAGGGACAGCCATACAATTTCGAGCAGATACGCGCAGCGATTGATGAGTTGAAACCTGCGCACATAAAGATCGATTATGAGTTTATGAAAAACACATGGTCGGATATGCGTGATAAGCTCGGTATCTGGGCAAATGCAAAACAGTTCACATGGAGCGGCGCATCTGTGTACGACGGGAGGACATGGCTTTATGTGGACAACGGCGCGGTATATCTGCGTGAGGACGGAGCGAATGCGTATGTGGTGTATGTGGACGATGTGCCGTATGCGCGTATGCTGTAAAGGAAGGAGCGATTATGAGACAGAGCAAGAATTACAAGTGGAACTTGCCGGAGGACGGCGATGTTATTAATGTAGAGGACTTAAATGCTGTGTTTACCTCAATTGATGAACAGCTTCATCAAATCAATCGGTTCGTAAGCAGCATAGTTGAGGGCAATGATATTGTTTGGCTTAAATATGTGGTAACTGCAAACAGCACAGGACTGAAAGTGGCGGTTGTTGTTGAGTTTAACGGTGAGGAAAGATATAACGGCACAATACAGGGAACATATCCGGTGCAGAACATAGATTCAACATATCTTCGTATATGGTATAACTATGATGACGATGCTTTAACGGTCAGGCTCGAAAACTCCACAAGCGGACGACTGCCCACAACGATTCCTTCGCTGTTTTCAAAAGCTATTGAAACAGGAGAATTTTCAGAGATAATATATTGCGCTAACAACGGTGACGGTTACGCAGTATCGCAAGGAGGACTGAATAATGGCTGAGGATATACGATTGGCAACGGCGGCGGAGCTTGACGCGCTGGCGGCTGTTGTGGATAAAAAGGCGAACAGCGCGGATGTTTTGTCACAAGGGTATTTAAAAAGACAGCTGATAGGGACACTCCCCAATATGCATAGGACGTTTGATTTTGAGGATGGCACTCCTCGTTTTAGTGTCCCCGTCATGGGCAGCACAGTAAAGGGCATATCAGCTGTTGACGAGGAAAGCGGAAACAAGTATCAGCGTATCTGCTCCACGGGCGCGGCAGGCGCAAGTTCTACGATTGGCGCATCCTCAATAGTGTATTCAGAGCTTGACCTGTCGGACGAGCTGCGGGGCTTGACCCGGTTCAATATGAGCTTTGATGTACTGTTCGTCAACAACGGACGTATGCGTGTTTCTATAGGTGAACTAAGCACACTGCGTCAAAAGAACGGGGATACTAAATATGAGCCGGACGGGATCGCATTCGATCTATTCAGCTCAACATCAAACACGTTTTACATAAACGGCTCCGGTGGCGTCCATGAGTCGTTTTTCGGCAAATGGCTGCACTGCGATATTGAGTTTAATGCCAAAGACAGAACTCTCAGCTGCAGTGTTGCGGCAAAGGATGATCCGACAGATATAATACAAGTCGAGACAAGCTACAGGAGCGAATGCGATGTGACGGGCATTGCGCTCTACACATGGCTTGCGGACGATACTGTATGTTTTGATAATATTAAAATAACTAACCTCTGCGATGCGGAGGAAAATATGATATACTACGTCAAGGACGGGGACGATTTGAGCGAGTACATTTATGTGGACGGTGCGCCGATTTCCGTGGGTGGAAACGCCATAGGTTCACTGTTACAGAGAGTAGCGGCATTGGAGAATAAGGAAAGTGAGGTAATGTAATGAAGGAACTTTTAAATATAATGCAAGTGGCATTTGCAGCCGTGGGTGGCTGGCTTGGATATTTTCTCGGCGGCTGTGACGGGCTGATATATGCGCTTGTGATATTCGTGGCGGCAGACTACATAACAGGAGTAATGTATGCGGCGGTGAACAGGCGGCTTTCAAGCGAGATAGGATTCAAGGGTATTTGCAAAAAGGTGCTGATCTTTATCCTTGTTGGCATAGCGAATATTTTAGACGAATACATAATTGGCAATGGCAGTATTATAAGAACAGCAGCGATATTTTTCTATCTTTCAAACGAGGGCATATCGGTGCTTGAAAACGCCGCAAAGCTCGGTCTGCCCGTGCCGGAGAAACTGAGAGCAGCACTGCATCAGCTGAATGATGATACGGAGGATGGCAACGATGACAAGAGCGAATGATTTAACAGCTGAAGCTAAGAAATGGACCGGCTATCTTGAAAAGAAAAGCAGCAAAAACTTGAATGACTTTACCGCCAACGCGGGAAGCAATAACTACACAAGGTTTGCCGTCGACTACTGCAATTACTTCGGAGAGAGCATAAATGTATATCAAGCGCAGCCATGGTGCGCGATGTATGTGAGTGTTATGTTTGCTAATGTTTTTGGCGCTGAGACTGCCGAAAGAATGCTCGGCGGTCATTTTGCATATTGCCCTTATGGGGTGCAAAATTTCAAGAGGATAGGTATCTGGAAAACAAGCGACCCCGAGCCGGGCGATGTTATTATATTTAAAAACATAAGCGGAGTGGCTTGCCATACGGGCATCGTAACGGCGGTTGACAGCAGTCGAGTTTATACGGTCGAGGGCAACACCTCATCGTCAAGCGGAGTGGTGGCAAACGGAGGCTGTGTCGCGAGGAAGTCGTACAGCATTTCCTACAGCAGGATAATGGGGTACGGCGGCATTAACTACGGTTTAATTGAGGAGGAACTTATGAGTAAGGAATATGAAGAATTAAAAGCGGAGATGTCAAAGCTGAAATTGTCAGTCGATAAGCTGAACAGCAAAATGATATATAACTATATGGACGAAAATATGCCCTCATGGGCGCGACCGACTATTCAGAAAATGATGGACAAGGGATTGCTCAAGGGCAATGAACACGGCGAGCTTGGCCTTACAGACGAGCTGCTGCGGGTGTTTGTGGTCTGCGACAGAGCCGGTGTGTACGACCATCGGTGGGATGGCAAAGGGGAATAAGTTAATTGTTATATGCCTGTGAGCTTTTTTTCTTACAGGCATTTTTTTGTTTGGACAAGTCAAAGTTCGAGCCTTTTCAGCATAAAAATAAAGAATAAAAAATATTTTAATTTAGAGTGATTAAAACGGACTTCAAATCTCCGTGTAATGAGGAGATGATTTATATGACTGAGAAACAGAAATCCGAAATTGTGCGCATGAGACAAAACGGAACTGCCTATAAGAATATTTCAGAGCTGCTTGGCATTTCCATTAATACGGTAAAAAGTTATTGCAATCGGAATAAAATAAAGAAGGTGGTGACTGCAAATGTCGATGGAAACTGCTGTCTTTATTGTGGTAAACCAATCATTCAGCGTGAGAAGGTAAAAAAACGAAAGTTTTGTTGTGATTCGTGCAGAACGGCATGGTGGAACTCTCACCCAGAAGCTGTTGATCGCAAAGCAAATTATGAATTGCGCTGTGCTTTTTGCGGTAAGTCATTTATATCCTACGGCAACAAAAATAGGAAATATTGCTCTCATCAGTGCTATATATCGGCACGGTTCAACGGAAATGATGCAAAGAAAGAGCATATATAAACAAGTTTATTTGATACAATAATACGCAAGTGATTGCGAGTAATTTTGTGTAAACTATTATCCCGAACCCCCTTGCTATAAAACCGTTTTTGAGTAATATATATAGGTACAATCAGACAAAGGAGGTACTCAAATGCGTAAGATTATAAAGATGCGACAGCACAAGGAAAAGCCGAAGAAAATTCGAGTTGCCGCATACGCACGAGTTTCAAGGGAAACGGACCGAACCAATCACTCGCTGGCAGCGCAGGTCAGCTACTACAGTGAACACATACAGTCGAATCCCGATTGGGAATACGCCGGAGTTTACATTGACAGCTTTGTGACAGGTACAAAGACATCGGTCAGAGAAGGTTTCAATGAGCTTATAGCAGATTGCGAGATAGGGAAGATTGACCTCGTCCTCGTAAAGTCAATATCACGATTTGCGAGAAATACGGTTGATCTTTTGAATGTCGTTCGTCGCCTTAAGGACATCGGAGTGGCGGTGTGCTTTGAAAAGGAACGTATAAACACCCTAAGCTCAGACGGCGAGTTCCTGCTGACGGTTCTTGCTTCTTTCGCGCAGGAGGAAATAACCTCAATTAGCAACAATATAAAATGGGCATTTAAGCGTAAGTTCCAGCAGGGAATTCCTATTCATCACCATAAGGTGTTGGGATACGATTGGCATGGCGATGAGCTTAAGATTAACGAAGCCGAAGCTGAAATTGTGTGCCGAGTGTTTAACTCTTACCTTTCGGGGAGCAGCACTGCAGAGCTGGCAAGAGAGCTGACGGCAGAATATCCTGAACTTAATTTCAGCTATTCACGAGTAGCGGCGATGCTCTCAAACGAAAAATACAAAGGCATGATGGTTTTACAAAAGACCTATTCAGCAAACCCTATAACAAAAAAAACAAAGGTGAACAAGGGCGAGCTCCCGTTTTATATAGTTGATGATCACCACGAGCCCATAATCGACAAAGTGACTTTTGAAGCTGTTCAGACAGAAAAGCAAAGACGAGCGGAGCTTGGAGCAATCGCAAACAAGTACATAAATACCTCTTGCCTGACGGGCAAAATCAAGTGCGGCTGCTGCGGAAGCAACTATATCAAGGATAAAAGAATCAGGAACGGAGCTGCATATTGGACATGGAATTGTCGCAAAAGGGTACACGGAAACGCGGCGGCTTGCAGCGGCAGGATTGTTCCCGATAACATCATAAAAGATAAATTTTCAGAGGTGTGCGGTCAGGAGTTCAGTGAGGATTTATTTGATGAAGTTGTTTCAGAGGTCATTGTTTTAGGGACTGACAGGCTTGAGTTCCATTTCAAGGATGGTGGCACGGCTTTCGCACAATGGGAGTTGACGGGAAATAAAGATCGTTGGACTGACGAGGAACGCAGAAAAAAGAGCGAATATGCAAAGGCGCATCCTATTAACAACGGGAATACGACTTGTCTTACCTCAAAAATTCAATGCGGCTGCTGCGGTGAAAATTTTAGACGGCACTACATAAAATCCAGCGAACGATATTCGTGGGGATGTGCCACAGGGAAAAAGGTGTGTGGCATCCGCTGGATAAGGGACGAGGAGATAAAAAGGATATTAACCGAAGTGCTTGATCTTGATGAGTTTAACGAGAAGATTTTCGCCGAGCGCGTTGACCACATCGTCATTCTTTCAAATGAGGAGCTTACCGTCTGCTTCAAGGATGGCTTAGAGCAGACTGTACCATGGAATTCAAAGAGAGTTAAAAGGGAGGATGCAAACCATGCCAAAAACAGTAAGAGTGATTCCAGCAACGATTGACAGATACACGGCATCACCAATAGACAGTCCTAGGCTGCGCAAGGTGGCGGCTTATGCAAGGGTTTCCACGGATCTGCTGGAGCAGCTCACCAGCTACGAGGCACAGATAGATTACTATACAAGGTACATTAAAAATCATGATGGTTGGGAATTCGTAAAGGTCTATGCCGATGAGGGCATAACAGGCACAAGCACAAAACACCGTGACGGCTTTAATGAAATGATAAGGGATGCGCTGGACGGTAAGATCGACCTTATCATAGCAAAGTCCGTCAGCCGCTTTGCGAGAAACACCGTCGATTCGCTTTCCACCATACAGAAACTGCGTGATCACAATGTTGAGTGCTACTTCGAGAAGGAAAATGTTTATACCTTTGACAGCAAGGGCGATTTGCTGCTCACATTTATGTCGGGCTTGGCGCAGGAGGAGAGCCGCAACATATCTGAAAACACAACGTGGGGACAGCGTAAGCGTTTCGCTGACGGAGATGTTACTTTTGCATATTCAAGATTCCTCGGATACGATAAAGGCGGGGACGGTAAAATCGTAATTAACGAGGAGCAAGCCGCAATCGTTAGACGAATTTATAAAATGTATCTTCAGGGTTATACTTTCACGGGTATTGCCAAAAGGCTGACTGAGGAGGGTGTCTTAACTGTCACAGGAAAAACGAAATGGCGTGATACAGCTATAAAGAGTATACTCACCAATGAAAAGTATAAAGGCGATGCACTGCTGCAGAAAAGCTATACTGTCGACTTTTTGAGTAAAAAAGTCAAAAGGAACAACGGTGAGGTTCAGCAGTATTACATCGAGGGAAACCATGAGGCAATTATACCACCTGAAACATTCGATGCAGTTCAAAGAATGATAGAAAGTAGTCGGAAGAGGAAAAACCGCACAAGCAGCAAAAGCGTGTTTTCAGGAAGAGTTTTGTGCGGAGACTGCGGCAGCGTCCTAGGATCAAAGGTTTGGCACTCAAACGATAAATACCGTAAGGTTATATGGCAGTGCAATAACAAGTTCAAAAATGAAAAGAAATGTTCCACACCTCATTTGACCGAGTCAGAGCTTCAGACTGCGTTTGTGAGCGCAGTAAACAAAATCATTCCGATTCGTGATGAGCTGCAGAGCAAGTTTGAAAGCGACGCAGCGCTGTTTGACACAACAGAGCTTCAGAAAAAAACTGCGGTTTTGCAAGAGGAGCTTGATAAAATTGCCGATAAAATGGACACTTGCTTGGATCGAAATGCCCGATTTGCGCTCAATCAAGAAAATTTTAACCGAGAGTACGCCAAGCTCGAAAAGCGTTATACAAACTTACGAAAGAAAGCCGACAGTATATCGGATGAAATTGCAAACAGGCAAATACGCAAAAGTCGTATTAGTGATTTCCTTAAAGCCTTGAATAGTCAGTGGGGTGAAATAGATGAATTTGACGAGCAGCTATTCGTCACGCTTGCCGATCACCTGACGGTGTATGCAAAAGATGATATACGAGTGACCTTTGCAAATGGCACCGAAATAAAATCATAAGATTGTGCAGTGGGCATGAGAGTACCCGTCAAAAAGCGGATAGAGATATTGTAAAAGTATCACCATCCGCTTTCGATCATTTAAACGCATTTTTACACCTTTTAATTTTTCTATGAAACATTTGCACCAAAATGCACCACGTGTATAAATTATTAAATTGTATTAAATAACCCGTTTTTTTGTCTTGGGTAAAAGGTATGAAGAAGATATTCTTGCAGTTCAATAAATTCCCTATGTTTTTGGCCGCGTTGCCGAGACCGTCGTTGGTAGACACCCCTATCAAAAGAGGGCGTTCATTGCGCAGATGAGCCTTTGCCGCCATAGTAACGGCCGTGTCGGTCACCCCGGTCGATAGCTTTGCCAGAGTGTTGCCGGTGCAGGGCAATATTACGAGAAGGTCAAGGAGCCTTTTTGGCCCTATAGGCTCAGTCTGGTGTATAGACGCAAGAACGCTTCTCCCGGCCGTGTCGGCCAAACGCTGCGAGAAACCGGCGGCCGTGCCGAACCGCGTGTCGGTGGTATAGGCTGTTTCACTCATGATAGGCGTTATCTCGCAGCCGGTGTCGGCAAGCCTTTGCGCCTGCGCTAAAGCCTTCTCAAATGTGCAGAACGACCCTGTCATGGCAAAGCCGATGCGCTTTCCTTTCAGATCCAAGTTTTACACCTCCGCTTCTTCCAGCTTATGGAGGATGGTATCAGCGATGATCTCGCCGGAGGTCACCGGGGCGACCTTGCCCGGCAGTGAAAGCGCCCAGATGGTGTTTATCTCCAGTTCACGCGCCAGCTCAAGATCCACTCCGCCGGGTTTGGAAGCCAGATCGATAATAAGTACATCTCTGCGGGTCTTTGACAGGATATCTCCGCCAAGAACCATGGCCGGAGCGGTATTGAAGATCATCTGCGTTTGCGATACTGCCTTCTCAAGCTCATCAGAGAGCACGGCTCTCATGCCCAAAGCGCGCACCATCGCTGCCGCTTCGTGGCGGCGAGTTGCTACAGTCACCTCTGCGCCCAGTCCCGAAAGCATTTTGGAAAGTATCCGCCCTATCCTGCCCCAGCCTATCACCAGGCAGCGGCTGGAGGCGATAGTAAACGGCGTCTCCGCCATCGCCAGGGCTATTGCACCCTCGGCTGTGGGGACGGCGTTCCTGACTGCCAGTTCCTCCTCTGCCATATAGTCAAAGACCCGTAATCCGCGTGATTTAAAGGCAGCAAATTCCCCTTCGCTGAGCCGGCCGCCGAAAACGATGGACGACGGTTTTATTAACGGCAGTATATCCTCCGGGCGTACGCTTTCGTGATAGCAGGGTGTATTCAATAGCCCTGATGAAAATGCGGGCACGGGAAGCACCACTATATCGGCTCTTTTAAGAGCGTCCGGGAAGTCGGCGAGCTTTTCACCGGGAGCGTATTCGCTGTCAAAGCAGGCGGCCTCGACCAAAAATCCGCTTTCCCGGAGCTTCTGAGCAACGGTAAGCTGGCGCATATCTCCGCCAAGTACACATACCATACATTCTCCCCTCCTGTTTGATGAAAAGTTTTTCCGATGGATATCCGGAAAAGAAAAGTGCCGCCCGGACAGCCGAAGCGGCACTCCTGCTATATATTATGCAGGGAGGGAATTTGTGTGCGGGAAAAGGATATTGCAATGTTGACAGAAAGACAGCTATGTTATATAATAAGGAAAAAGTTACTTAGAGGGAGGATAATTATGAAAAGGTTTGTGCTGTATTTTCTTTCCCTTCCTTCAAGGCTGTATAATTTTCTATTGCTGAAATACCGGGGAGTGATTGTCGGTGATGATCTTAAAATCAGCGGAAAGCTTTGTTGCTATGCAGAGGAGAAGGGAAGCATCGTAATAGGGAACAATGTCACCATAAATTCAAGCCGCAGCTCGAATATGATAGGCGGCGACGATAAGATGATACTTCTGGCAAAGGACGGCGGGAGGATACGTATAGGGAACGGCTGCGGCTTATCCAATTCTACGCTGTGCGCGTTCTCGTCAATAGAGCTGGGCGATAACGTTTTTCTGGGAGGAAGCGTCAAAATATATGATACTGATTTTCATTGGATAGATTTCAACAAGCGGATATCTTATGAGGGCGGTGTGAAAAAGAGCGTAAAAATAGAGAGCGGCGCGTTTATAGGGGCGCATACGATTATTTTAAAGGGAGTTACTATAGGGGAAAGATCCGTCGTAGGGGCTGGTTCGGTCGTGACAAAGGATATCCCGGCTGACGAGGTTTGGGCAGGGAACCCGGCGCGGTTTATACGAAGCCTTGAGGAGACGAAAAATACAGAGACGCACATGACAGTTTAACAGCTAAGCAAAAAGTCGGTTTTAAGAGGATCCCCCAAATAAAGAGCGCCGTTTAGGCGGATATGGCTGCTTAAACGGATAACATTGATTTAATGCTTAAGAAAATATTTTTCCTTTTTAATAATCAATGGAATGGGGCTGATACAGCGAGCTTAACATTACGGTGAATAAAACGGGATATGTATCATTATATTAAACCGCAGATCAAATGAAACGTTTTTATGAGAAACAAGGGTTTTATAAGAGGATACAGTTTTGCCCAAATAATAGCACAAAAGGCAGGGGAATAAAATGATAAGAATGATTAAAAGAGACGAAATTGAGGAATGCGTAAAAGTAATCAGAAGCAGCTTTTCAACAGTTGCAAAGGAATTTAACATAACTGAAGAAAACTGCCCTACACATACGAGTTTTATAAAATCGGAAAAATTATATTTTCAATTTGATAAGGGCTGTCCGATGTTTGCCATGATAAAGAACGAAAAAATCATAGGCTATTTTTCGCTCATCCCTAAGAGGGATGGAAGTGCAGAGCTTGATAATCTTGCGGTACTTCCGGAATATCGCCATAACGGATATGGGAAAGAAATGCTTGAATATGCGTTCAAGACGGCAAAGACCATGGGATTTAACAAAATACAGATAGGGATAATCGAAGAAAATACGATCTTGAAAAATTGGTATATCAAGAATGGATTTGTACATACCAGAACGCAGAAATTTGAGCATCTGCCGTTTACCGTAGGATTTATGGAGTGTCGTTTATGACATTTTATTGATTTTTATATTTCGCTATGCTATAATTAAGTTATCAAAATGAAAGGAATGATGAACGATGAAAAGAATGATTATTGCGAGAGGTTATAGACTTTAAAAGCGGGCAAAATATCCGTTTTGTCCGCTTAAATATCAAGAGAGGTGCAAAATGGATTTGAAATTTTATGATGAAAACAAATATCTTATAAGCATGACCCCGGCGGATAAGATAATAGAAGCAGGCACAGCATTGGGGCTTAATGACAAGTGCAGTGTCCTCGATCTATGCTGCGGTTACGGTGAAATGCTGAAGCTATGGGCTGAGAACTTTAATATAAAAGGAGTAGGCGTTGACCGGTGTACAGAATATGTAAACATAGGCAATCGGCGCTTGTATGACGCTCAGCTCAATAATAATATTATACTTATTGCAGAAGATGTGCAAAACTATACCACTGATGAAAAATTCGATATTGCCTGCCTTTGCGGCGTTGGTGATCTGTTCGGCGGCATTGATGGTCATGTATCAATGCTTGAGCGGTTTATAAAGCCAACAGGAAAGCTGGTTATTGCCGAGTGCTTTTTGAATAAAGAAAGCGAGCCTAAAGAGCTGAGAGAATTTGAAGGAGAGCTGTATACGCTATATGAGCTTTATAAGCTGTTCTCAGAGCGCGGTTGGTATGTTTCATGGCTTTCAACAGGCACAGATGCCGACTGGGAACGGTATATATCATGGGAAGCACAGCGAACCATTGAAAAGATAAGAAAAAGACCTGATTGCGAGCGTATGCTTGAATGGCTTGATAAATGGTATCATATGTATTTTGAGTATCGCTGAAAATATGAGGGCTGGGGACTCTTCGTTCTGGAGCGCATATGGTAACAGAATGATATTGCAAGACAATATTATAGATCTCACATACAAGCATCAGAAGCAGCAGGTAAATATATATGATATAGAATATATAGAAGCCGACGAATGGCGCTGCAAAATTTATACTGTCTGCGATGAAATTGTATGTGCAAAACGGTTGCGCGATTTTAGCTCATTACTTGCGGGATATGGATTTATACGCTGCCATAAAGGGTATATTGTAAATATGGATATGGTTGATAAAATTATATCTGCAAGAATATTTTTAAAAAGTGGAAAAGATATCCCGTTGGGAAGGGCTTATAAGAAATCAGTACAGCGTGAATTTAAAACGTTTACATAAGACTACAGGCAGGCAGCAGTAAAGACATGCTGCTTGCCTGTATATTTGTTTGTAGAATTGAGGTGTGACTAACTATCGTGATATATTATGCTGACAGTGATTTTAATGAATTAAAATATAACCCATTTAATAACGGAAAACTATATGACAATACATGGATGGTGTTAAGACTTGTAGACGATGCTTCTTTCCTCCAGTACACCGGCACCGGTGATGGAGATGTGTTTCAGTTCATTTTGACGAAGAAAAATATTGATTGGCAATATCATATTATGGATTGCATCAATTATGAAAGTGAGTTGGGTAAAAATCTTATTGTTGCTGTGAATAGCGCCGATTTAGACGAAGCTAAGGCAATATATAAAGGTCATTCAAACAACGATAATTATTTGCGCCATTACGAGCGTCCTGTTTTGGTACATTCAACAACACCTGAAGGATATAAGAATATTTTAAAAAGTGGTCGCCTAAAATCATGGAACATTTTGAAAAATGAAGGTGTTATAAACGAGCAAAAGCCCATAGGCTCGTTTTTGAATGATCCCGAAGATTACAGCGATTACATAATGTTCAATAACGGCGGCTTTTCAGTCGAGCTTGTCATTTCATCCAAGCAGAAGGGCTTTATATGCATGGATAAAAATGCGGAATACACCGCAGGAGCAAGGTTGTACTTTGATGCGGCAAAGATCGCCGGGGACGGGCTGCTCGTACGGGACGGCGCACATTTAAAAGTAAAAGGTACATTGCAGCTCGATAAATATCTGATATGGACGGCTACTCCAGAGGTATTAGGGATAAATGCTGAAACAACTCCTTTTACATTCGGGAAAACGGCTGATGAGACATTTGAACGGCTTTTTGGGTTCACTCTATGACTCTAAATTTATTTGAAGTATGGACAGGCTAAAGTTGCGTGGAACAATAGACCACGATTTTAAGAGATAGTAATATACCTATACAGCTACATTGATTTATCGTGCTTTTAATCGCATGGTTGTGCGAAGTTTTAAGAGTCTAAATGACCACTATATTGCACTAAGTATAAGGAAAGGGCATATCGCAAAATTCACTGTGTGATATGCCATTTCTGCATCTTGTCCGACAGCTTGTCATAAAACTATTTGATTGCGGACTGTACTACAAAGACGGCGAAAAATGTATCGACCACAGTGAGATACAGGAATATATGCAGAAAAGGAAAAACTCTGATAATCTCAAGGACTATCAGAGTTCGCCTATTATTGTTTTTGGTGAGCCATCGGAGATTCGAACTCCGGACAACTTGATTAAAAGTCAAGTGCTCTGCCAACTGAGCTAATGGCCCATGTATGGCTGGGATAGCAGGACTCGAACCTGCGGAATGCCAGAATCAAAATCTGGTGCCTTACCGACTTGGCTATATCCCACTATTGAAAATAAAAATGGGGTGGGTAGTGGGATTCGAACCCACGACATTCAGTGCCACAAACTGACGCTCTAACCAGCTGAACTATACCCACCATAAGATGGCGCGCCTGAAGAGATTCGAACTCCTGACCCACTGCTTAGAAGGCAGTTGCTCTATCCGACTGAGCTACAGGCGCATATGGAGCGGGTGATGGGAATCGAACCCACGCGGCCAGCTTGGAGGGCTGGAATTCTACCATTGAACTACACCCGCATATTCAATTGTGTAATGGGACAAGTCGCTTCCGTGACCTGACTTAAATAAGTATACCATACAATAACACATTTGTCAATACTTTTTTTTAAAAAATTAAAAAAAGTATTGACAAACCAACTTATTTCATAGATTTATACTGTAAACAGTCTGCTTCTCATTAAACCGCACTAGCTCTTTCTCTTTTTTATAGCCCAATTTTTCTAGCAGTTTTCTTGAACGAAAATTTTTTGTTTGTGTTTCGGCGTATACTTTATCAAATCCCGGTTTTAACCGACAGTCATCCAAAATTGCATTCATTACTTCAAAAGCATATCCATTTCCCCAATATTGAGGCAGAAACTCATACGATATTTCATAAAAGCTTTTATCATAATAAGGTGACAAGTAAATTAAGCCTATAAACGTTTTATCCTTTAATTTCACAGTGTACACAGCATCGTTATTTGTAGTTGCTTGATTTTTTATAATGTCGTCAAATTTTTCTTCTGCCGCTTGAGTTGATAAAGCTCCGCCTAAATACTTCCTGGTATCCGGATTTACATATAACTTTATAATATCCTTTCTGTCTTCATCCGTTACTTTTTTTAGACAACACCGCTCTGTCGACAACATAAATGATCCCTCCGTAAAGCAGATAGGGGGCTGTTTTGTACAGCCCCCTTGCTATTTGACTTATTCGATTATCAGCGAGCTGATACCGAGAGCTCTGGCCTCGGGCCCGGGAACGGAGCTTGCAGATACAAAATCTATAGAAGCAAGATCCGAACCGGCGAGAGTTGTAGTAGCGGAATTACCGCCGGCGGTCACGGTAACTGTAGAACCGTCATCGCCGATCTCAATAACAACGTCTGTCCATGTATTTTCAGAAACAGCTCCGCCCAGCTCTGTGCCGTTTACGAACAGGCTAGCCCATGAGTAATACATCGAGAATATCACATTGCCTGATGAATCCTTGAAGTTAAGCGTTCTGTTCTGTCCGCAGGTGTTTGCGCCTGACCAAGCGTTGCTGTAAGTTATCTTCGTGCCTGCGCCTATGGCTACCGGCTCGGTGAGCGTGTACGTATTGGTCGTGCTTGCGCCCGGGAATACGATCGCGCTATTATCGGCGATAGTCATTGTCAGTCCGTTATAATTCGCATTAGTCATTACCTCGTAGTATGCGTAATTATGGAAGGTGATGACACAGGTTCTTTCTACTCCGTTAAGAGTACCGGTTATCGTTACTTCCTTTTCAGATGCGCCGTCGGTCGTGAAACCGTCGCCTACTGTAACCACTCCGTCTGCGCTTACGGTGATATTAGCATCGCTTGACGTCCAAGCAACATCGGCGTTTGTTACTGTGCTTACCGGCGTGCCGGCTGCATCAACTGCTCCCGATACCGAAAGCGTAGTCGTATTTCCGGCCTCAGCCTTGATAAAGGCGTTGTCCGCCGATACCGTGAAATCAACAACATCGGAAACGCTGGGTTCATAAGCGAAGTTCGGCGTAAGCGTTATATCGCCGCGTAGTCTGAACGTATAGTTTGCATCCATCGACATGAGAGTTTCACCATCGTACCAGCCCATAAATACATAACCCGGGTTGGCTGCTGCTTCTACCGTAACAGCGGTGTTTATCGGCAGCATTATGCTGTCGCCGGATTCTGCGGAATTAATTCTTATAGGCGTCATGCCGTCAAGGCTGTTCCACAGAAGAAGCGTGCTGCCCTCTGCTGCCGGGATGGACTGTGTGCCGGCTGACTCGAATATCACATCGGTCGTCTTTGCGGTGTTTAGTGTACCGTCTTCGTTATATGCAGCCTCGATAAGCTCGGCTGTCATAGCCGTATTGGAGGTGATAACAACGTTTCCGTCTATATATTCCATAGTAACGCCTGCCGGTGTGCTGCCATCAGGCATATCCTCGCCAAATGAAACGGTGCCGTTTTCGCTGGAGGTATCAAGCGTTACGGTGTACTCGGGCAGAACCTCAGCCTTGAGCTTTGCTACTGTCAGATTTGCTACTCTGTTATCAAATGCTACCTTGCTGCCGCCGAACATGAAATGCGTATAGGTTTTGAACTCCGCATTTATATCGGTCGTCTGATACTCGGGAATATCAAAGGTCACCGGATCACCGCCGCTAATGGCTACTGACGCGGTACCCATAACGGTATCCAGAATGCACTGCACATTCGTGAAACCAGTTGCGGATACAGAACCGGCCTCCTGGCCGTCTGCCAGGATCTTACCGCTGTCGCTTACTGTGAACAGCTCCTGGCCGACTACTATCTTGCTTGTGCTGTTGCCCCAGCCTGTCAGAAGGTTAAAAGTCATGCCGCCGCCGGATATATACTGGATATCGGCGGAGATAACGTATTTACCGTCTGCGCCGGTAATGTTTTCCGCCAACGGCTTAGCAATGTAGAACGATCCCTGACCGGCAGAGCCGTCCTTGGCACCGTCGGAGGTTATTTCGGCATACTTCATGCCGTCCTCGGTCTGATTGAGATATGTGGAGATGCTGGCGCTGCCTATTTGCGCCCACTCGTTCTTCTCCGTCATCTGATTTGTTGCACCGTCATAGGTAACTCCGTAATAATCGAAGTTTTCCGCGCCGTCAAGGTTTTCATTCAAAAGCAAATGCTTTTCGATGTTTGTCGGCGTATATACGGCCGAGTATATCGCGCCGCCCTCAACAGCTACCAAGCCGTCCGCGGTGTCGGCCGCCTCTACTACCTGAGCGGTATATGTATCATTTTCGCCAAGCGTTACATCTGTTGTGAAATTCACTATCTCCTGCGTACCGTTACCGGTGGAGTTGTCTACCTGGTCAACAGCGTAGATCTTGCCCTTTTCTGTACCGTCGGGATTATTTACTGTAATAACGATGATTCCATAGGTCGAAAGCGGTGTAACAGCATCCTGTACAGTTACCTTGGCATATGAAGCCTCGCCGTTCTCGTTGAACTGGATATCGTTGATAACCACCGGATATTGATTATCCGAAGGCACAACGTATGTCGGCCAGGCGTCTCCGCCAATGCCGCCTGCCATGACCTCTGCCGAAACAAGATTCGGTTCCTCGGCTGTGATATTTGCCAGGAAACCGTCAAGGACAGCTTTCTGCGCCGGATCGGTAACCGCCTGCGCGGCCTTTATAAATTCATAGGCCAAATTTTCCGCGCCCTGGTCGTTGGGATGCGTTATGTCTGTGCCGCCGCCCTTTGGCGTCTGGAAATAATATTTTATAGCGTTTGCGTCTCCGCCGTTGTCGGTCGTTACCTTGTTGTAGAAATCAAGGCTGAACTTATTAAGGTCGACGTATGCGATGTCGGTCGCACCTGCGGCCACCTTTTCCTGAACATAGGCCTCGCCGGTCTCGGCAAAGCTGCGCAGCGTATACTGATATGCGCCGTTGGAGAAGGTGTTTATCCTCTCGATCGGGCTGACGATTATCAGGTTTGCTCCTACGGCCTTGCAGGCATCGTAGTATTTGTCAAGATGGGTAAGATAACCCGCAGCACCGTCATCTTTGTGATTGTGGCCGTATTCTACATACATATAGTCCCCGGCCTTTATGCGGTCTTTTACCATATTGAAGTGGGCGTTATCGGCCGCGTTAAGGCCGCCCTCGCCTTCATTTACCATGGCGATATTCCGGGGAAGGTACTTGGTAAGGCCGGTACCTACGCCGGTGAAGTTCTGCTGCGGGAAGAACGGCAGCGAGCAGTTGCCGTCTGTAACCGTTGAGTCGCCGAGTACCCAGAATACGGGAGCCGTCTCCACCTGCTGGATCTCAAGGGATACTAAAGCGGTGTTTTCGCCAAGTACGGCTACGTTCACCATTTCATCGGCGATAGTTCCCTTGGGCTCTGATTTTTCATAATAGATCGGTGTGGTCCTTATGGTAAAGGTCTCTGTCTTTTCTGTACCTGCGGGGATGAGCTCCTCGGTATAGATGGGATGCTTTCTCTCGGTATACAAAGAAGCCGTAGCGTCCTTGGTCGGGTCAAGCGTGGTGACTGTGGCCCTTACGCGGAAATACTGCTCATCCTCAACATCGAGGGCAAAGCGTACCGGATAATACGTATCTCCGGCGTTGCCGAAATCATCCTCGCCGACCGAGCCGATACCGCCGTTTTCGCCGGCTTCAAGCTGTATTACCTGCCCTTTCTGATTACCAAAACCGTCAAGGCGATCTCCGAGCTTATAGCTTTCCTCGTCAATGCCGAGAAAACCGTAGCCTTCTGCCGAGCCGACATAATTGTCATCTGGCGTCACGAGAGTAAAACCTTCCTCCGGCGTTGTACCCTCGGCGCCAAATTCGAATTTCCACTCGTTTAACACGGTGTCGCCTGCAAACAGCGGCGTGTAGTCTTCAGCCAATACCGGCACTGCCGCTCCGGCGGATACGACCGCAGCGGACAGCACGGCCGATAAAAGCCGTTTGAAATTCTTGTTCATTCTTCTCTCCTCCTAAAAAAGAATTACACTTGTTTATAAGTATCTCAATTATATCATAAAAACTGTAAAAATGAAAGCAAGATAATGCTGTTTTCATGAAATTTGAACAAAAAAGACGGATAAATGCACAAAGAATAAGTCGATTTGCAAATATCTCGGATCCGTTTACGGATAATTGATCAACAAGGGTCTTTTTATGTCCGAGCCTTATTTTTGATATGTACTGCCAAGAGTGCTATCTTCGGCAGAGAACGGTTGACATGAGGCTTTATGGTGTGATATAATCAAGAAAAACGGGAGGTACCGATATGAAGATAGAAAGTATAATAAATTACGAAATGGATCAAAACACCTATATCGTGTCGGAGAACGGGGACGCAGTGGCGATAGATCCCGGCTGCCGCGGCGAACAGGCGGCGGAATTTTGCCGTGGACGCGGGCTTTCGCTCCAATACATCCTTCTCACGCACTGTCACTATGATCATATTGCCGGGGCAAATGAGCTCAAGGAGCTTACGGGAGCGAAGATAGTCTGTGGCCGCGAATGCGCTCGCGCCCTTCTCGACCCGGTCGTAAACCTGTCGGAGGCGTTTTGCAATCATCCGCTGCTGGTGTATGCAGATGTGGTATTGGCCGATGGGGAGACGGTGACGGCGGGGAACATGAGCTTCCGCCTGCTGGAGACGCCGGGGCATACCGCTGATTCCGTCTGCTACGTGACAGAGGACGCCGTTTTCACCGGGGATACGGTATTTCGCATGAATGTCGGCCGCTGGGATCTGCCCACCGGCAGCCAGGAGGCTCTGGAGCGGTCTATACGGGAGCGGGTGTACGCCCTTGATCCCCGGCTTGAGGTGTACCCGGGACATGGGGCAAAAAGCTCTGTCGGATACGAGATGCGGTATAATCTGTATGTAAAAGCAAAATGACATCAGCCGTGCCTATGCCGCTTTTTGGATGAGTATCGAAGGGGAGTGGAGAAATGCAAATAAGAGATTTAACGGCAGATGATACTGAACAGTTTAATATTCTGATGATGGAAGTGCATGATTATCATGTGAAAAACCGCCCTGACATATATATTAAAATAGAAAAATCAAATGCTTCAAAAGTATGGAGTCTTGAAGCTCTATTGCAAAATAAAAACTGTATTTTGCTGGGTGCGGAAATTGACGGTGATTTGGCAGGGATATGCACGATGACCATACGCGAACCGTCTAAAAACCCTTGCGTTATTCCGAGAACAAGAGGGTATATAGACGATATTTGCGTAAGTAAGGATTACCGCAGACGAGGCATAGCAACGGCTCTTTATAATGAAGCAGTGCGGCGTGCGGGGCAGGCCGGAGCTGACAGCGTTGAGCTTATGGTGTGGAATTTTAATAAACCGGCATTGGAATTTTATAGATCATTAGGGATGACGGTACAAAGCTATATTATGGAGACAAAGCTGTGAAAAATATTTATACGGCACGTCCGGCTCGAGAAATTCAATTTTGGAGAAAAAGATAAGCAATGAATTGGAAATATATAGATACCAATGATCGTTTTGGCCGGGGAACATATGGAGGAATACGAAATGGTCATACTGCTTGCCGGGGCTTCGCATACAGGGAAAACCCTGCTTGCGCAGAAGCTGATGGAAAAATATAAATATCCGTACCTGTCGATAGATCATTTAAAGATGGGGCTGATAAGGAGCGGACATACAGAGCTGACGCCGTTTGATGATAGGGAGCTTTTGCCTTATCTATGGGAAATAGTGCGGGAGATGATAAAAACAGTCATTGAAAACGGGCAGAATTTAATCATCGAAGGATGCTATATCCCCTTTGACTGGCAGAAGGATTTTGATGGGGAATATTTAGAGGATATACGCTACCGCTGTCTTATAATGACGGAGGAATATATACGCGGTCATTTCTGTGATATAAAGAAGAATGATTGCGTGATAGAAAAGCGGCTTGACGAGGATATATCTGCTGCCGAGCTGATAGCGGAAAATAGGGAGAACCTTGAGAGCTGCCGAAAGTATGGGCTGGGATATATCCTGATAGACGGGACATATGAAGTTGATCTTGAGCTGTGATATCCATATCCTGCTCATGCAAACGGTTTAAAAACTAAGAACCCCGCAAACCAAAATGGCTGCGGGGTATTCTGGAGCTAACGAGCGGAGTCGAACCGCCGACCTCTTCATTACCAATGAATAAATGCATTTTTTACACAGTTCCGCAATGTGCCACAAATCCGCATAACAAAGCCATTTATGCGCCTGTGTATTTCATGTCGTTTCAGCTTTTTACGAGCGTTTTCATCAAAATAAACCCCAAATAAACCCCAAATAAACCCCAGTATTTCAACTGCCGCACGGAGCGGCAATCGGTTTTTTCTCACGATAAAAAAATAGAATGGAGCGGCTGGCAATAATATGCTAACAAATACTAACATTTGAAACATATATTGCAGCCGCTCCGCTACTTTGTTATTTTTCAGGTGCTATTATGCGCATATTTCGCTGCGCCCTTGTATTCTTCCGAGTATGTAGCCTATAGCAAGTTCATCATAGCCGCTCAAATTACTATTGATCTGTTTACCAAACAGGAACCGGAGCATATCTGGCACATCTGACAACTCCTGTAAGTCCATGGCATTTTCAAGCGGCGTATTGTAGAGCTTGAATGTAGCCGTATAATTTCCGGAGCGGTACATCTTGCTTATTCTTCTAAGCCGTTGCCGGTAATATTGAGCATTCTCCTTCGCGTCCCGTTTTCTCCATCTGTAGTGGTGTATAAAAATCTTTTGCAGGTCGTTATATATGGCCATATGTTTAGGGGCATAATAGGTTATTTCGCGGTAACCACCTAAATAGTATCGTTGTAGCCAATAGCATACCCGTATCGGTATTTCATTCTTTTGATTGAAGAAATATGTCAGTATATCATATATTCCATCTATAGGACGAATATTATCAAGATTAGTTCTTGCATTTGAAAATGCGACTATGTTTTCCGCAAGTGTGATGTACGCTGTAAACACGTCTTTTGTTTTTTGAAGTTCAGAATACACCAAGTCACAAAAAAAGCCGGTGTTATATTTTATATATTCTTTCTCCAATATGCCATTGTTGATTTGCTCCGTTGTCATAAATTAAAATCCTCCATAAAATAATTTTTTTAAACTATTGACTTTTATTTATGGATATGCTAAAATACAAGTAGTTTTAGTTGGTTATGTATTTTAGCATATCCGATGATTGTCAGCCCGTATAAGTTGTCGCTTATATAAGGGCTGATTTTTTTATGCAATCCGCAATTCGATAGCCGCTCCGTAATACATATATTTTTCATAATGGCCTGTAACGCCCGTAAATGCCGCTGTGAGCTCGATTCCTTTGTCCATGAGTGATGATACTACATAAGCAAGATTGCGCGGTATAAAGCCCATTGTGTACGTCTCAGAGCCTTTTACGTTTATGTCTACCCTTACGGCGTATTTGTCGTAAAGGTTTGCGGGTTCTCTTACAAGCGTTACCCTGACATCAGAGGGGGCATATTTGGCTGCTATCCTGTGCAGGGCTTTTTGCCTGTTTCCCTTTGTAACGCCCGCAACTCTTGAAGTTATGGTTTTGCCCTTAACAAGTGCCCATGCCTTTTTAAAGGCGGCCGATAAGGTCAAGCCCATTTTCTTGAGCCTGTTTGCTGTTGTCGCAACCGTGCGGCGGATACGTGTTATTTCTTTCATGTTCGCTTTCTCCTTTCCGTCAAGCTGTTTTAACCTTGACTATGGTTATATTATATCATGTCACCAGTGTATTGTCAATAGCCATAATAAACAAAAGTACCCAGTGTATTTTGGTTAAAATATACACTGGACACATGTATATAATTATGGTATAATTTATACAGGGTCAAGGAAATGACCTTGATAGAAAAAGAGCGGCGGCGGCTGTTCCGACACCTTCATGAAGGGAGGTGTCGGTTATGGATTTGGACATCAATATGATTTTAGGCATTATAATGCTTATCATCTTAGCTGATATAGTCAAAAACATAAAAAAATAAGCCGCCCCATCTGACACATGAGGCGGCAATTGGCTTTTAGCCTAAAAACGCTTTGACGTGCGGAACGGTCAAAACCGCTCTTTTCTATCTCAATTATAACACATAACAATCATATTGTCAAGAGGTGATTTTATGGCACTTTCAGACGCACGCAAGCGCGCAAATGCAAAATACAATGCTAAAGCATACGATGAAATAAAAATCCGTGTATACAAAGGCAATAAAGCCGTTATAAGCGATTATGCAGCGTCAAAGGGAAAAAGTATCAACGGACTTGTAAATGAGCTGCTGGAGGAAGAAATCCCCGCATTAAAGAAAGATACAAAGTAATAAGCCGCTCCCTTGCTTGCATTCTGACGGCGGGGTTCTGAATTGGGGATTCATCTTTATCCGCCGCGCCCCTATAAAACATTTTTTCAAGTTTTCTCAACTTTTTTTCAGCATATCAACGCCGTAGCCGCTCCATATCACAGCATTATATGCCATAAAATATATGGCTTTTTGTGGGAGCGGTTTTTTTATTTCGGTTCGCGTCACAGTTGCTCAAGATATTCATCTGCAAAGCGTCTTTGCCTGTCTGCTCTCCCCCTAAAACAGTTATACCATGCAAGGCCATAGACAACGCGCTTATCCCGCGCCGCCTGCCGCCTCTTGTTCTCGCGCCTTGTCGTATAGATCTTGTACTTCCCACACGGCTCTTTGAAGTTGTAGCTTCCGCGTAGCATAAACAAGTATGCATTTCTTTGCCTCCGCTATTACATTTATAAGCTCCTCAAACTTCTCGCCGTATGGGTCTACGCGTTCAAGCATTGCTTCTGCGCTTTTGATAGCGTACCGATAGCGCGAAAGTTCCGCATTTGTCAGTTCCAACTCTTCCTTGTTTACTCGTATTACCTGCTTGTAATAATCTGAGCTTTTTAAATCTTTATTCTGCATAATGTTAAATTCTCCTTTTTTAGCCGTTTTCAAAAACTCCGGTGTAACATCACCCGTTATAACTACTTTTTGACTTGCTCCAGCCTCCGCCGTTGTCATTATACGCCGCCACCTCTCTATTCTCTGTAAAATAGTTGAACATCGGGTAAAAATCTAAAATAACACTCCCTTTGCTCCCGTTTCTGTTCTTTAAAATTTTTACTTGAATGCTCTGGGCTTGTCCTTTTTTGCCCCGCTCCAAAACTTCCTTTTCAAGCTCTCTTATCCTCTTTTGCCTGTCGCCGTCTCTTTCGCCCTCTTTATAGTCCATGCCCTCATATTGGAGCCCTATAAGCACATCGGATGAATACTCTATAGCCCCGCTCTCTTTAAAGCTGGCAAGATTTACAGGGGATGTATAATTATCCCTGTTAAAGCTGGATATCCCTATGACGGGAATATTATAATCCCTGCTCAGGCGTTTAAGCTCAAGCACCGCTTTATCCGTGTTTTGCTTGTCGGTGGCTCTTATATCCGCGGGGGCTATAATTTGGAGGTAATCTATCAAAACCGCCGGAGCTTTCCCTGTGAGCTCCACGTACTTTTGTACCTTATTTCGTATTTCCGCTATACCTACATCTCCCATGCCCTCAGTTATGTATATGTTATCCGCATACTGCCCATAAGCAGCAATAGCCCGCTGTATAAGCTCTTTTTCTGCCCGGCTATATCCTTCATATAGTATCCCCGTTAAAATGCCTCTTGTAGTCTTTGCGTGGGCTGTAGTCCCGTTTTCTTCCAAATCTTTTATAAGCGTGAGCCTGCTCACACTTTTTGCCATTAGCTCATCCTTTGCCATTTCCAACGAAAATATTAAAACACTCTGCCCGCTTTGGGCGATTTGGTCGGCTATTTGCAAACAAAAAGTGGTTTTTCCCAGAGAGCTTATAGCACCTACAATATACAATCCCGCATATAATCCACCGTCTAAAATATTGTCCAGACTGCCAAAGCCCGTGGGGAAGAACGCCGCCCGCTTGCTCTCTTCTATGTTTTTTATAAAATCCTGTAAAGAATATAATACAGCTTCCTTTTTCAGCTGCTCCTTTTCGGCTTCAAGGGCTTCCGCTTCTATGTTTTCCGCACTTTCCACAACCGCCCTAAATGCTTCTCTGCCACTGTTTAAGGCTTCATTTGCGTCCTTATACGGCTGGGCTATGTCTACCACGTAGAAAGGGATTTTAAGCCGCTCCAAGCCCTCTGTAAGTTCTGCATTCGCCCTTGCGCCCGCCTTGTCATTGTCCATAGCAATAATAAGCGGCTGCGTTGGCCTCCGGCTTTCCAGCATTGCAAGCAAGGCTTTTTTGTTAGCTGTGCTTCCCAGGGCTATGGCCTCTCCACCAACATCGATAATGCTTAAAGCGTCAAGCTCTCCTTCTACTACGAAAACAGGCTTTTGCGCTTCTGTTAAGGCTCGACTGTTGAATATCCTCACCCTGCCCACTTTGCTCTTGCTATATTTCCTCTGTTCTTCTGTAAGCTCTTCCCTTGTGTCTCTTGCCAGATAACTGTGCTTGCTCGTGGGGATTATCAAACGAGGTGAAGCGGGAGCATTAGGGGCTTTAGGATGTTTCCAGTTCTCCACATATCCCAGCTTGAAGCGGTCGATGGTTTCCGGCGTGAGCCCGCGGTGATAGTCAGTCTTATATACGTCTTTGTTCGCCTGTAAAAAGAAAGCTGTATAGTCGGGTTCCACTTCCTGTTGTGTATTTGCATGTATGCTGTTTTGTTGTATATCCTGCTTTGGACGCTCTGCAACAGGTGCAAAATCTTGCACCGCCGTACTTCTGCCGCGCCCGTTCTCTATGTCTATATTAAAAATATCGGCGGCCTTTCGGAGCTTGTCATTGTAGTCAGTTAGCTTATATTTCAGCCCGATTATGTCTATAATGTCCGCATTCGTAAAGCAGCCCGCCCAGCAAGTAAAATGTATACCGTCCTTCGTGGTTATCCCCGTCCCGTTCTTTCCTCCACCGCTCCCGCATATAGGGCAGAGATACCCCTTTTGGCTTCTATCCGGCTGTAGGTACCTCATAGCCCCGGTACGTATATATTGCTTTGCATTTTCTCTGCTCATATCTCTGCCCCCTATTCCGTGCCATATTCATTTTATGGAGCCGCTCCGCTAAATTTTTCTCTTTTACATGGCTACTACAGCACAGACCGCCCGCCCATAAAGGGCGGTCTGTGATAGTTGATTATCAATTGATTATCTATTGATAATCAGTTAGGATTTTCAAAGGGGCGAAAAACCCTTGTTTCAAGCGGCTTCCCGGGTTTTGCTTCCCCCGTAAAATGTGACTTTTCCCCCGTAAAATGTCCTTTTTCCCCCGTAAAATGTGACTTTTCCCCCGTAAAATATCCCTTTTTGGTAATTTATGGGAGCGGGTAAGCGTCTGCTTTTGCAGGGGCGGACGGGGAGGGGGATATGCTTTTTTTGCTCGCTCTTTCTTGTATCCCGTTTTGGCTCTTTAGGTATTTTCCGATTTTCTTTTCTCTTTTCTCGTTGATGGCTATAAATCCGGAAGCAAAATCCCCTGTAAGTTTTACTTTAAGATAGCCATTGTCCAGATATTCCGCTATGGGGGCTTTTTCATCGCATACCGGAGTTAAAGAAAACCCCGTGCCGCCGTAACAGTTGTTATGCTCTGAGCTAATTTGTTCTATGGTATTTTCTATAACGTCTTTTATATCTCTTTGTGGGTTATTAAGTCTTTTTTCGTTTGGAAGCTGTAGCTTATGCTGGATAGCCCTAAAACCTATTGTAAAATACCCCTGCTGTTCTATGGCCTTTGTTCTCTGTCTGGCAAGATAGAAAATATAATAGAGCAAGTCGCTTGCCCTGTTTGGAAGTTTGAAATAGTAGCGGGGGAGTGTTGTAAAATACTGTGCCAAAAATCCCCAGTCTATACGCGGGTTAAGGAAAATATAACATTGCCCTTTGATTATCCTTGCTCCTGTAAAAAGCACTTCCAGAGCGGCTATATCCGCTCCTTTTTTCTTTGATTTCTTTACGCTACCTTTTATTTTCAGGCTTGTCAGCGCGTCCGCTCCGGAATTAAAACCGTTTCTTGCGCTTCGGAGAGTTTTGTAAAACCCTATATCCACAAGCTCCTGAAGGGGAAAAGTTATATATTCTCTTGTAAGCTGCCCGTTATGTATAGCTTGCTCGTTTGCCTTTATAAGGGAAAGAACGAACAGTTTTTTTGCCGGTTTATTGCTCCCCGCCACTTTTCCGATATTTGAGAGCTCTATAATAATTTTCGTTGCCTTATTGTTGCTTTTTAGGGTTATCAGCCGTTTTGCACCGTCTTCCATGACCTCATATTCTGTATTATGGTTTATCTGCTTTTTTCGTTCGGGCAGGTCGGCTATATCCGCTCCCGCTCCCAGAATATCCAAAATAAGATTGCTCGCCGTGCTGTCCGGTGCCTTATAAAAATCGGATTTTTGAAATTGTGCATTTTCTATAGGCTGTATGCCTTTCTTGCTGCCGTCCCCTTTCATATATCCTCCCCTTTGGTAAAATTCTTTCATATGAGCGTTTCACTCCGCCGTACCTGTTTTTGAGGCTGTTTATTCCTTTATTCGTCTGATACCGGGAGCGGCTTGGAGCGGTTCCCCCGCTGTGCCGTTAGTAAGATAATTATACAGCACGTCCATGTTTATAAGGTACTTGCGCCCTACTCTCACGGCCGGAATTGTACCATCCGCCACCATGCGCCGGACGGCTCTTTCTGTCAGTGCTGTATGCGGATCGGCTGATTTTATCTCTAAAATTGCCTGTCTTATTCCCCTCATAGGGGCAAGACGGCTGCGTGTTAGCTCTGCTATTTCATTCATTTACTTCACCCGCTTTCAATTCTTCAAATGCTGATATGATTACGGATTGATGGCTTGTTTCATTATCAGAGCGTAGCCAACGAAGCACGGTCATTTCACTTACCCCGATCCTCTCAGCTATGCGCCAATATGGTATACCATATTTTTTAAGTTCTTTTTTTAGTTCGCTATTTTTCATCTTTTTGCTCCTCTTTATCCTATTATGTTAGTAGTAAATGTGTATATCAGGCGCAATACAGTCATATTATTGCAAGCCATTATGGTTTTGATAATAGCTTTCTTCAGCTCGTTCATTTCGTACACCTCCCTAATATCCATATTTTAAATGATAACACGTAAACCTTGTTTTAAAATTTTCTTGACAGTGTTGATGATGTTTGTTATAATTATGTTGTTAATAGTATTATATCACAACAAAACAAACCTGTCAAGAGTTTGTTGTTAAATAATATTATTACAACAAAAAGTTGTAGAAAGGAGTGCTTTTAATGGGGTGCAACAACATTTCAGAACGAATAAAAGAATTGCGAGAAGAAAAGGGATTGACCCAGCTTGAACTATCAAAAGAATTATCCGTAAAACAGCAGACAATTGCACAATGGGAAAGCGGCACAAGAGATTTAAAAACAGGTTCAATAATTGCACTGGCGAACTATTTTAATGTTACATCCGATTATTTACTTGGATTGTCTGAATATAGAACTGCTCAAGCAACAGACATTGGGGCGGCAATAGGTTTGACCGAAGAAGCAATAGACGCCTTAAAACGCTTGAAAGGCGGGCATCAGACGAGCCCCGGAGATTCTGTCCTACTCTATTGCTTAAGCAAAATTATAGAAAGTCCGGGTTTGTATGTTGTGTTGCTTTCTGTTGATGGATATGTATGGAAGCGATTAAAAAGCGAAGCTTATAACGTTTTGATATTAAAAGATTTTATAAAGGAACAAAATTTAAACATATCGTTATCCGAAATTGACAAACGAGGTGTCCATGTTTTAAACTTAGAACAAAAAGAAATATTTAAATTATATAAACGTCGCAATTTACGCGGCGATGTTGACATTGATTATGAGGAGTACAAATTGCAAAAAGAAATATTATGTCTTATTAAAGATGTGGTCGATGATATAGCACTTGATGATAGTTACTATAATACAAGCGATATAATAGACTACAACGATTATTATCCATCACCATATATGAAAGCGGTGTATGAGCGGCTAAAGACGTTCCACGAGGAGGCAGATAAATAATCGTGAAAGGAGGACAACACTATGGCAACAATAGAAAAACGCGGCGGAAGTTACCGCATAACGGTATCAGCCGGATATAACACAGACGGCAAGCAGATAAAAAAGCGCATGACATGGAAGCCTGCGCCCGGCATGACGGAAAGGCAGATAAAGAAAGAGCTTGAAAAGCAGGCTGTATTGTTTGAGCGGCAAGTTGAGACAGGGCAATTCCTTGACGGCTCCATAACATTATCGGAGTTTATAACAAAATGGCTTGAAGATCATGCCGAAAAACAATTACAGGAAAAAACCGTTGTGGGCTACAAAGATATGCTTCCGCGCGTTATAAAGGCGTTGGGGCATATAAAACTTGCAAAACTCCAGCCGCACCACCTTATAGAGTTTTATAATAATCTTGCAGAGGGCGGCGTAAGAGAAGACACTAAATACATGGCGACAGAAGCATTTAATGCTGCTGTCAAGCGTGCCGGATATTCTCAAATTTCCTTAGCCGAAGCAACGGGGCTTTCGCGTTCCACGGTAAGACAATGCTGTTTACAAAGGAACGTATCAAGAAAGACCGCTGAAGTGACTTCCGCCGCGCTCGGCTGTAACTTGCCTGACCTGTTTGAGCCTGTAAACGGCAGTGGAAAGCTTTCCGGAAGTACAATAGTAAAATACCATCGTTTGCTTTCCTCAATACTGACATCGGCTGTTCAATGGCAAGTGATACCCTCAAACCCATGTAACAGAGTAAAGCCGCCTCATGCGGAATACAAAGAGGCGGCAGTTCTTGACGAGCGACAGGTCGCGCAGCTCATTAAGTGCTTGCAGTCGGAGCAGATAAGATACAGAGCCGCTATAATGCTTATACTTTATACAGGTTTGCGCCGTGGTGAGCTTTGCGGCTTGAATTGGGACGATGTTGACCTCGATAAAGGAATTATACACATAACAAAAGCATTACTTTATAGCCCGCGCAAAGGCGTATTTGAAGGTGAGACTAAAACGCACCAATCAAAACGTGCTGTAACTATTCCCGGGGATATGATAAAGCTGTTGAAGGAGTATAAGCACGATCAGGCACTTGCAAAATTCGCTTTAGGCGACCGATGGCAGGACAGCGGAAAAGTATTCACAAACGAATATGGCGCGCCAATGCCTCCCGACAGCCTTTCACAATGGTTTAAACGATTTATAAAGCGGCATGATCTTCCGGACGCTCATATACATACATTACGGCACGTTTCAGCGACTTTGCTTATAGCCGGCGGTGCTGATGTTGCAACGGTGTCAAACCGCCTCGGGCATTCAAGCAAGAGCACAACGCTTAATATATACACTCACGCTATAAAATCAGCTGACGCGGCGGCAGCTGAAAAGCTCCAGAATATTTTAAACCCTAAAAAGAATTATGGAGCTATGTAATGCCACATTTCAGCCGCCGAAAAACGTCTTTTTTTACTCAATAAACCCCAAATAAACCCCAAGACGCGTTTATTCAGAAGATATTAAAAAATAAAACGGCTCAGAAATCGCATAACTGAGCCGTTTTTATGGAGCTAACGAGCGGAGTCGAACCGCCGACCTCTTCATTACCAATGAAGTGCTC
>CAYNRX010000021.1:0-37921 GCA_964399965.1 uncultured Lachnospiraceae bacterium
TATTTTCATCCTTAGCCAGAAATCAATTGCGAAAAGGTTTCGCAATTGACTAAATAGGGAATAACCGGAGGAGGTCTATGAGGAAGAACGCAGTATGGATAGTTATCTTTGCCGTTATTGCTGCGATATGCGCAGTTTTCGCACTGTTTTATAAAAGGCCGGGGGATACGGCGCAGATACTGCGAAACGGCGAAGTAATAGAAACGATAGCGCTTACCGGGATAGAAGAGCCGTATGAATTTACAGTCGAAGGGTGGTCAGGCGGTACGAATACCGTGCGTGTGGAAAACGGGCGTATAGCCATTATTGACGCCGACTGTCCGGATAAGGTATGTGTTGATACCGGATATATCTCCGATGGCTCAAGGACGATCGTTTGTATGCCGCACAGGATATCGGTGCGGATAGTTGGTGCAGACGGCGATATAGATGCCGCTGCCGGATAAAAAGAGAGGAGCAGATTAAAATGAGAGAAAAGCTGATATATGAAAACCCTTTGGCTTGTGAGAAGGACACGGCCGATTTTGTGATGGAGGGCAGCGCAAAGGTGAGTTTTCCGGAGGGGAAAATGAGGCTGGAGAATGCAATGGATCCGGAATTGGGACAAAAGTCGAATTTTGTCTACTGGTGCCCGCTTGATTTTCCTTCCGATATTAAGATAAGCTGGAGCTTTCGTCCGCTGCGGGAACCGGGGCTGGCGATACTGTTCTTTGGCGCTGCGGGTATCGGCGGGGAGGATCTGTTTGATCCTTCGCTTGCTGAGCGTGACGGACAATATAACCTTTACCACTCCGGCGACATCAATGCTTATCACGTGTCCTATTTCCGCCGTAAGTGGGACGAGGAGCGAGCGTTCCATACCTGTAACCTGCGCAAGAGCAAGGGTTTCCATCTCGTTGTGCAAGGGGCGGATCCCATTCCCAACGTGGAGGATGTTATGGATGCGTATAAGATAGAAATGGTAAAATATAAGGGTAGGATAACATTTAAAATAAACGAGCTTCCTGTATTTGAATGGGTCGATGATGGGGTGGAATATGGACCGGTAATTGGCGGCGGCAAGATAGGCTTCAGACAAATGGCACCGCTCATTGCCGAGTACAGCGACTTAAAGGTATGGGAGCTTTCAGAGTAATATTTGAAAGGAAATACAGATGTCTGATACAAAAAAGATACTGGAATTTGATAAGATACTAAATCGCCTTGCCTCATATACTGAGAGCGAAACAGTACAAAAGCGCATACGGTCGCTGGAGCCGGCGGCGGATATCAGCTTGGCGCAGCAGTGGCAGCGCGAGACTACCGAAGCGGTGAGCGTTTGCTTGAAGCTTGGATCTCCGCCGGTACGGCTGAGCGTTGCTAATGCGGCCGTTCTCGTGAAAAGAGCCGAACGCGCCGGTATGCTTAACCCCGGTGAGCTTTTGGACGTGAGCCGCCTTTTGTACGTGGCAAGGCGTATGAAAACATATCTGGGGGAGGCTGGCGAAGGATTTGAGCAGCTTGCAGTATGGCGGGATCAGCTCATGACCTCCAAGAGCACGGAGGACAGGATAAATTCAGCGATAATGTCTCCCGAGGAGATAGCTGACGATGCTTCGGCGGAGCTTTCCTCGATACGCAGAAAGATACGTTCTATAAACTCAAGGATCAGGGACAGCCTGAATAATATGATACATTCCCAGCATTACAAGAAATATTTGCAGGAACAGATAGTGACGATGCGGCAGGATCGTTACGTTATCCCTGTCCGGAGCGAATATAAAAGCGAGGTGCCGGGGATAGTACATGATTCCTCGTCAAGCGGAGCAACGCTGTTTATCGAACCAATGGCGGTCGTGTCGGCCAATAACGAGATACGCGATCTGCAAAGCCGGGAGCAGCAGGAGATAGAAAAAATACTCTTTGAGCTGACGGCGCTGGTGTCGGAAAATGCAGACGCGATCATTGCCGATCATAATGCGATAACGGAGCTTGACTTTATTTTCTGCAAGGCTAAGCTGTCGATTGATTATAACGGCAATGAGCCAAAGCTCAACGATAAAGGTATAGTAGAGCTGAAAAAGGCGCGCCATCCGCTTATAGATAAGGATACTGTAGTTGCTAATGATATATATTTGGGAAAGGATTTTGATACCCTGGTGATAACCGGCCCCAATACCGGCGGTAAGACGGTAACGCTTAAGACGATAGGCCTGTTTTCGCTGATGGCCGCCTCCGGCTTGCATATCCCGGCGGCGGACGGTTCAACGGCGGCGGTATTTTCCAACGTGTTTGCCGATATAGGCGATGAACAGAGCATAGAGCAAAGCCTTTCTACATTCTCTTCGCATATGGTGAATATTGTTGACATCCTTTCCAAGGTCGACGGAGATTCGCTGGCGCTGTTTGATGAGCTGGGAGCGGGAACCGACCCCACGGAGGGAGCGGCTTTGGCGATAGCTGTTTTGGAATATCTGCGCGCTTTCGGCGTAAAAACGGCCGCTACAACGCATTACAGCGAGCTGAAATTGTTCGCGCTTTCCACTGAAGGCGTAGAAAATGCATCGTGCGAATTTGATGTAGGAACATTGCGCCCGACATATAAGCTGTTAATAGGCGTACCGGGCAAATCGAACGCCTTTGCCATATCCCGGCGGCTGGGATTGGAGGAAGCGATAATCGACAGAGCAAATCAGCTGTTGTCTGATGAAAGCGTGCGTTTCGAGGACGTTATCACCGAGCTGGAGGAAAACCGTGCCCGGGCAAGGAGAGAGGCCGATAGGGCGGCGGGAATGAAACGAGAGTTAAGCGATCTTAGAAATAAGCTTGAGGAGGAAAGGATAAAGCTTAAAGAGAACAAGGCGCGGATCCTTGACGAGGCACGGCGGGAGGCGAAGCTGATAGTCCTTGACGCCCGGGAAGAGGCCAATGCTGTGATACGCGACCTGGAAAAAAGCCGCTCCTCAGATATAGGCGACAAATCGCGCAAGGCACGTGAAAAGCTCAAAAAACGCGAAGAATCACTGGACAAGCAGATAGAGCGGGCATCAAAGCCGAAGAAAACGTACGTTGAACCGCCCAAGGATCTAAAGCCCGGACAGGCAGTGAAGATAATCGATATGGATCAGGAGGCCACTGTTTTGAAGCCGCCCGGAAAGGATGGCAAGGTCAGGGTGCAGGCAGGTATCCTAAAGATGGACGTGCATGTCACCAACCTGCGTAAGATAGACGATAAGCAGGCAAAGGAGCTGGCGGAAAAATACGTTAAGTCAACACGGGCATTTTCTTCTAAGGCCAGGGATGTCTCCCCGGAGATAGACCTAAGAGGCCAGCTTCCGGAGGAGGCGGAGATGAATGCCCAGAAATTCCTTGACGATTGTTACCTGGCAGGGATATCGCCGGTGACGATAATACATGGCAAGGGAACCGGTGTACTCCGTAAGACTGTACAAGCGATGCTGAAAAAGCACAGGTATGTAAAGTCTTTCCGTCCCGGCCGTTATGGCGAGGGTGAGGACGGAGTGACGGTAGTAGAGCTTAAGTGAGGTGTGCTGATGGGAAAAAAGAAAACGGTCACTAACGCCATGCGGCTTTTGACGGCGGCAGGGGTGGAGTTTGAAACGGTAGAATATGACGCATCGGCTCTTGCGGACGAGCATTTCGGCCTGGCAGTAGCCGAGGCTACCGGGATACCGGCGGAGAGGTCGTTTAAGACGCTGACGGTGCGTGGTGAAAAACACGGCGTATTCGTCTGCTGTATCCCGGTAAATGCGGAAGCGGATCTAAAGAAGCTGGCTAAGGCGGCCGGGGAAAAGAAGGCGGAGCTGGTGCATGTGAAGGAGCTTTTGTCTCTTACCGGCTATGTGCGCGGCGGTGTATCTCCGATAGGCATGAAAAAGAAGTATCCGGTATATCTGGATGAAAGCTGTAAAAAGTACGATAAAATAGCGGTAAGCGCCGGGGTGTGCGGATGCACGCTCATCATCGGTACCGAAGATCTGATACGGGTCACCGATGCAAAAACAGCGGAGCTTGCCGCCAATAAATAAATAAATGTTTCCCCCAACGGGACGGAAAGGCAATGAAAAGCTATGAAAATATTCAGACCATGTGACATGCTTATCCCCAAGGACTGCGACCTTACAAAATGGAGCGTCGTAGCCTGCGACCAGTATACGTCACAGCCAAAATACTGGCAGGCAGTGGAAGAGTTTGTTGGCGATGCGCCCTCAACGCTCAACATAACGTTTCCCGAAGTGTACTTGAAAACACAGGGCGATGAGAGGATAGAGCGAATAAACCGTACAATGGCGGACTATGAGGAGAAGGGGATATTCCAAACGCTCCCCGACGCCATGATATATGTGGAGAGGACGCAGCGTGACGGCCGGGTTTTGAGCGGATTGGTAGGAGCTGTCGATCTGGAATATTATGATTTTTCCAAGGGCAGCACAAGCCTGATACGGGCGACCGAGGGTACCATTTTAAACAGGATACCACCGAGGCTAAAGATACGCCGAAACGCTCCCTTGGAAACCACGCATATAATCCTCCTGTTCGATGATCGGGAAAAGACGGTCGTAAAGCCGATAAAAAGCCACAAGGAGCGGTTTGAAAAGATCTATGATTTCGATCTGATGATGGACAGCGGCCATCTGGAGGGCTATTTGCTGGATGAAACGGCAAAAGAACAGGTGCAGCAGGCGCTTGACGCTCTATGCGACAGGGAGAGCTTTAATGAAAAATACGGCACAAAAGATAAGGACGTCCTGCTTTTTGCAGTCGGAGACGGCAACCATTCGCTGGCCTGCGCCAAGACGATATGGGAGGAGCTGAAGCCTTCACTTTCGGCGGAGGAGCAAAAGACCCATCCGGCAAGATTTGCATTGGTAGAGATAATGAACGTGCAGAATACCGACCTTGATTTTGAGCCGATACACCGTGTGGTGACCGATGTTGAACCGAAAAAGCTCATGGCGGCTTTAAAGGAGTATTATCATCAGATTTCCCATGAGGACAACGGTGGAGGACGCGTGGTCTGTCTGTGGAAAGGCGGAGAAGAGACGCTTTATATAAAAGGCGGCAAAAGTCACGTGACCACGGGAATATTGCAGGACTTTTTAAATGATTATCTGGAAAAAGAGGACGGGCATGAGGATTATATCCACGGCGAGGATGTAGTCAGGGAGCTGGCGGCGGAGGACAATACAGTCGGCTTTCTGCTGGAGGGCGTAGGCAAATCCGACTTCTTCGAGAGTATAATAAAGGATGGCGATTTGCCGAAAAAAACGTTCTCAATGGGACATGCCCCGGATAAGCGGTTTTACGTGGAGTGTAAGAGGATAAAATAGGTATTTATACCTCCCGTTGTATAAAATACTTACCCTGTGCATTTTTGCCGTAGCTGGGTAATACACTTTATATGACGGGAGGGTTTTTATGCTCAAGGTCTCGAAACATCTTTATATAAATGTGCTGACTGTGGCTCTGTTCGTTGTATGCTTTATCACCAGGAAGCTGGAAATGCTGGCGGTATCGTACCTGGCGATATTCCTGCATGAGCTGTGCCATCTGCTTGCTGCCGTTTGTATCGGCTTAAAGCCGGCATATATCGCCCTGCATCCGTTCGGCGTCAATCTGCGTCTGTCGAACAGGCTGATAGGCAGTCTCGGCGATGAGATCATACTCTATATCGCCGGCCCGCTGGGAAGTATCCTGTTGGCGCTTTTGACGCTTATATTGGGACTGTGGACGGGCAATGGCTGGCTGGGATATTTTTATGTGTGCAGCCTTGCGCTGTGTGCGGTGAATCTGATCCCTGCGCTTCCTTTGGACGGGGGAGTGATAGTGAAAAAGATCCTGATATACCGTCTGGGATACCGGCGGGCGATGATGGTGATGAAAACAGTCTCTCTTGCCGCCGCCTTGATGATGATATCGATAGGCGTATACGCTGCATGGTCGAGCGGCGGAAATTATTCGGTGATATTTCTGGCCGTCCTGCTTTTGGGGAATGTATTTACACAAAGAGAAAAATACCGGTTTGACCTCCTGCATGAGCTGGTGTTTTATGCGCGTAAGAAAAAGCCGGGGATGCGTGCCTGTGTACGGGTAATAAGAAATCGGCAGGAATTTATGCGGCTGGCGGAAACGTTCGTACCTTCTGCTTATACGATAGCAGCGTTGGTGGATGAAAATGGGGCGGTAAAGGAGTTTATCGGAGAGCAGGAAATAATGGCTGGACTGTTGACAGACAGAGACGGCTGATTTGGTGCTTGACTGTCAAACCAGGAAGGAGTATAATATTTACAGAATACAGACAAAGAGAGGAAGAACGAAAGTGCTTATTGATTTTCATACCCATATTTTTCCTGATAAAATAGCAGAACGCACGATAGAGATACTGGAAGAGAATATCCTTAAGGTTGAGAAGAAGCCTTATAAGGCCTTCCATCCGGCGACGCTTGCAAGCCTTAAACGGACGATGGCCGAGGGCGGAGTGGATATTTCGGTAGTTATGCCGATAGCAACGACGATCCGGCAATCCGTGTCAATAAACCGTTTTGCCTGTGAGATAAACGGCCGCGATGGTATATTTTCCTTTGGCAGCCTGCACCCCATGCAGGAGGATTGGGAGGAGACGCTTTTATCAATAGCCGAAAGCGGCCTTTTGGGAATAAAGCTTCACCCGGAGTATCAGCAGGTGGATATCGATTCTCCCGAATGCATACGTGTGCTCAAGAAAGCGGAGGAGCTGGGGCTTCTGGTAATGCTCCATGCCGGAGCGGATATCGGTATGGAGCCGCCGTATCACTGCGTTCCCGAGCAATTGGCGCACGTTCTGTCAGAGGTGTCGGGCAGCAATATAATTGCCGCCCATATGGGCGGATGGAGAAAGTGGGACGAGGTGGAGAGATATCTTGTCGGTACGCCGATATACATGGATATTTCCTACGTTTCGCGAGATATGGAGCTTGAGCAATTTAAGAGGATCGTAAAAAACCACGGATATGACAAGATCCTTTTCGGCACCGATTCTCCCTGGGAATCACCGGCAGAAACGATGGAGTTTTTACATAAGGCGGATTTTTCGGAAGAAGGATCGGAGAAAATAACACATGAAAATGCAGAACGTCTGCTAAAGCTGTAAGATGGGAGGACGTTCATGGAAGCAGACCGAATAAGGAATCTTTTGCAGGATGTGAGAGAAGGCCGGATATCGCCCGATGAGGCGTTTTTACAGCTGAAGCTGGAGCCGTTTGCGGATCTGGGCTATGCCAAGCCGGATTACCACCGCAGCATCCGCCAAGGGGTGGCAGAGGTGATATACGGAGCCGGCAAAACGGCGGAGCAGATAGTGGGTATTGCCGCCTCACTTATGGAGCATGGACAGAAAACCGTATTGATAACACGGCTGGACAGCGAAAAGGCGGCCGCTGTCAGCCGCAGCTTGGATATAGATTACCGAGAGACTGCCAGGATCGGCATTGCCGGGGAACCTCCCCGGGAGAGGATAGGAAAAGTGATCGTTGCCGCCGCCGGGACGAGCGATCTGCCGGTAGCTGAAGAAGCGGCGGTCACAGCAGAGGTTTTAGGCAGTTTTGTGGAACGTATATACGATGTAGGCGTTGCTGGGATACACAGGCTTTTGCGGTATGCTGATGAGCTGATGAGCGCGCGGGCGATAGTTGCGGTAGCAGGCATGGAAGGCGCGCTGGCAAGCGTTATCGGAGGCCTTGCGGAATGCCCGGTAATAGCCGTTCCCACAAGCGTTGGCTACGGAGCCTCATTTGGAGGTTTGGCGGCGCTTTTGTCGATGCTCAACTCCTGTGCCAGCGGCGTGAGCGTGGTAAATATAGATAATGGCTTCGGCGCCGCCTATCAGGCGCATATGATAAACAGATTAGGAGAAACGTAAAAACATGACCCCTTTAAAGAGGTACATAAGGCGATGATCGTCCATGTACACTTTAAAGGGGTCTTTTTTTACTTTGTCAACAACCCTTTTTGTTTCAGCTCCAGTCTGGCGTGGTCGGCTACCATGGCGATAAATTCCGAGTTGGTCGGTTTACCCTTTTCGGTGTGGACGGTATAGCCAAAGATTTTGTCCATAACCTCAGGCTTGCCTCTTGACCAAGCAACCTCTATGGAATGGCGTATCGCCCGCTCTACGCGGCTGGCCGTTGTTCCGTAGCGTTTGGCTATGGCCGGATAAAGCTGTTTGGTGATATAATTGAGCATATCCATATCCTTTACTACCATCATAATGGCCTCGCGTATATATTGATAGCCCTTTATATGAGCCGGAACACCCAGCTCATGGATAAATTGGGTCACTGTAAGTTCCAGATCCTCGGCCGGATCCACGGTCATGGCGCGTGTATTCCTGGTGGCAAAATTCAAGGCGTATGGATCGGCTGCCGTGCGGATGCGCTCAGCGATGTACGGCATTGGCTGGGGTTTCAAAAGAAAATACACAGCACCGCTTGCAAGAAAACTTTCTATGATCACCGGTGAGCTTGATATAGAACTGCCGATAACGGCAGGTTTTTCATCAAGAGTTGAGATCTGCTTAAGCAGACATATCCCGTCAAGCTTGGGGAGGACGGCGTCGGCAATTACCACAGCGGGGTGCTCGCGGCATATTATGGCATAGGCTTCCTCTCCATCGTACGCCGGCTGCGCTTTTATATCCTTCTGCGTATTCAAAAATTGGCAAAGCTCGTCTGCGTACTCCTTATTGCTGTCGGCAATAACAACTGATATTTGGTCCATTAGTGTTCTCTCCTTTAAAACAAGTATAACAATGTAGAAAATATGTCGGGAATGTCCGTTCCTTCCGCGGTCTTGGACTGCACAGGCAGATATGTGGGGTAAGGGCTGCTAAAAGCACAGGTATTTCCTGTAAAAAGCAGCGGTCTGCCGGAGCATATATGTCTCCCAAAACCGGGAGAGAGGGAACGGTATGATGTAATTACAAGTGATTTCCGGAAATTTTATCCCCTTTATCTGCATATTAGCACAGAATTATGAAAAAATCAAGAGAAAATAAGAAATTTACCGCGAAAATCGTCCGCATAAATCGACAAAAATCGGAAAATTCGAAAGTTTTCGAAGAGATTCGAAGAAATTCGAAATATTATTCTCAAAACAGGGATAAGATGCAGCCGGGAAGGTCTTATATGGCGGACGTCGGCAATAAAATGGGGAGCAGCTGCAAATAGGGTAAGATATAAACGATGAATGTCGAAGAATTTTTTTTATTCGACACGCAGATTTGACAAAAAAATTGGTTCAACAGGAGTATAATATAAGTCATACAGAAAAAATAAACGTATGCGGGAGGGAGCGGGAGTATGACCGTTTATCTGGATGAGATGTTTTTTTACAGTTTTCTGATAGATGCGGTGATCCTTGAAAGCTCTGCGCTTCTTCTGAGAAAAAAAGCCGGGGTACGGATTGTTTTGGGGGCATCATTCGGAGCTCTGTTTGACTGCGTGTCTTTCTTTTGGGAGACGGCGGCTTTTTTGCCGTTTAGGCTGGTTGTGGCGGCGATCATGCTCTTAATATCGTTCGGCCGTTCGGGAACGCGGGAATTTTCGGTGAGGTTGGCGGTGTTTTTGATCGTATCGTTCATATCGGCAGGTGTAATGACAGCTGTCGTGTACTTGGGCGGAGCGGAGGCTGTCATATATAACGGCAGCGTATATATGCGGTTAGGACGGATAAAATGGCTCCTTGCCGCCATGCTATGCGCTCCGTTTTCGGTATGGGGGATAAGAAAACTGCGGTCGAAGATAGATAGGCAGATATACAGAGCGAAGATAAAATTAGGAGAAAAAGAGATAGAGACAGAGCTGCTGGCAGATACGGGAAACTGCCTGCGTGATCCGATAGGCGGGAAGCCGGTGATAGTGGCCGAATGGGAGGTCATGAAAGGCCTTTTCCCGGAGGCCGTATCGCCGTCTGAGCTTGTAAAAAGCGGCGGCTGCTTTAGGATCAGGGCGATACCGTTTCGGGCTGTAGGCGCAGAAGGCACGCTTATGTCGGTAGATACAGAGGTTGAGATATTAGATGAGAATAAGTATATCGGCGAGGTGCCTGTAGCTATCGTAGAAAAGCCTCTTTCAAAAAGCGGGGAATATCACGGGCTGCTGCAGAGCGAACTATTGTAGAGGTGACTGCGGGAATGAGGATATTGGAAAAAATACGTTCTATGCTCAGAGCGGAGGAAACGGAGGGGATATTTTACATAGCGGGCAGCGATACGCTCCCTGCTCCGCTGTCGGCAGAAGATGAGAAAGAAGCTATCAAACGGCTTGACGATAACGATGAGAAAGCGCGTAACACGCTTATAGAGCACAATCTTCGGCTGGTCGTGTATATAGCAAAAAAGTTTGAGAACACCGGCATATACGTTGAGGATCTGATATCTATAGGGACTATCGGCCTTATCAAGGCTATAAATACTTTCAAACCCTCGAAGCAGATAAAGCTGGCAACGTATGCCTCAAGATGTATAGAAAACGAGATATTGATGTATTTAAGGAAAAACTCCAATATGCGTACAGAGATATCTATAGACGAGCCGCTCAATGTGGATTGGGACGGCAACGAGCTGCTGTTATCCGATATCTTGGGGACGGACAATGATATTATATGCAAGAACATAGAGGACGAAGTCGATAAAGACCTTTTACGCATAGCGATGAGCCGGCTGTCAGGACGTGAAAGGCAGATAATGCAGCTGCGTTTCGGGCTTGACAGCGGAAAGGAGCTTACCCAAAAGGAGGTCGCCGATATGATGGGGATATCCCAATCATATATTTCACGGCTTGAGAAAAGGATAATAAAAAGGCTGCGCAAGGAAATAATGAGCATGAGCTAAAAGCGTTGTCCCTCCGTACATAACCGTTCATGGGAGCGGTATGAAATTAATATCGTTAATTTTAGTATACGGAGGGATCAACATGGTCAATAAAGTGGAGATCTGCGGAGTGAACACCTCAAAGCTGCCGGTATTGACGCGCGAGGAAAAGGCGGAGCTTTTGAAAAAGATAAAAGAAGGAGATCGGAGTGCGCGAGAAAGGTTCGTGCAGGGGAATCTGCGTCTGGTATTAAGCGTGATACAGCGTTTTCAAAACCGTGGCGAAAATGCCGATGATCTGTTCCAGGTAGGCTGTATCGGCCTTATAAAAGCGATAGACAATTTTGATCTGTCGCAGAATGTGCAATTTTCCACTTATGCCGTGCCGATGATAATCGGTGAGATAAGACGCTATCTGCGGGATAACAACGCTATCCGTGTAAGCCGTTCCTTAAAGGATATCGCCTATAAAGCGCTGGGAGCCAGGGAGAGGCTGATGAACAAAAATTCCCGGGAACCGAGCATCACGGAGATAGCAAAGGAGCTTGATATACCGAAAGAGGAGGTCGTGTTGGCATTGGACGCTATAGCCGATCCCATATCGTTGTTCGAGCCTGTGTATCACAACGGCGGGGAGGCGATATTTGTAATGGATCAGGTCAGGGATGAGAAAAATACCGATGAATCCTGGTTGGAGTCAATAGCCCTAAACGAGGCAATGAAGCATCTTGACGATAGGGAAAAACATATCCTTGACCTGCGCTTTTTCCAGGGGCGGACGCAGATGGAGGTAGCCGAGGAGATCGGCATAAGCCAGGCTCAGGTATCAAGGCTGGAAAAAAGCGCCCTTAAGCAGATGAGAAAATATATATGAAATGCCGGGCTGTATGCTGTGGACAAATATGTCCGCGGCGTGCAGCCCGGTTTGGTTTTGACAGAACTGACCGTTGCGGCAAATTCGTCATTATTAATGATTGACAACTAAGGAGTATAATGGTATAATGATTACTACACACTATATTGACAAATTTCGCGGAATTAAAATGGAATACATACTATATATAGTAGAGTTGGATATCAGAACGAGGTGCAGCCCATACATGTGTTTCTGCACGGAACAAGGGGGATTTTAAAGATGTACGTAATAAAAAAGGACAATACGCGTGAAGATTTTAACGTTCAGAAAGTTGTCGTGGCCGTAAATAAGTCAGCCAAGCGTGTGCTCATTGAATTTACTGATGAAGAGCTGGATTTTATCTGCCGTTTCGTCGAGGAACGGGCGCGGGCGATGGGCAAGGAAGGGATCCTTATCGCGGAGATGCACAATATCGTCGAGGGTGCGCTTGACAGAGTGAATCCCAAGGTCGCCAAGAGCTATCGCGATTACCGAAATTACAAGCAGGATTTCGTACAGATGCTTGATGAGGTGTATAAAAAGAGTCAGTCGATAATGTATATCGGCGATAAGGAAAATTCCAATACCGACAGCGCTCTCGTTTCCACCAAACGCAGCCTTATATTCAATCAGCTGAATAAGGCGCTTTATAAGAAATTTTTCCTGACAACAGAAGAATTGCAGGCCTGCCGGGACGGATATATCTATATACACGATATGTCTTCGCGTCGTGATACGATGAACTGCTGTTTATTTGACGTTAAAAATGTGCTCGAGGGCGGCTTTGAGATGGGTAATCTCTGGTATAATGAACCGAAAACGCTGGCCGTGGCCTTTGACGTTATCGGCGATATAGTGCTGTCGGCGGCAAGCCAGCAGTACGGCGGCTTTACTGTGCCCAGCGTGGATGTGCTCCTTGAGCCGTATGCCGAAAAATCATACAAGAAATATATTGATAAATACATTGCTCTCGGCGTGCCGGAGGAAAAAGCGCACGAGGAGGCAGAAAATGATGTAAGGATAGATTTTGAGCAGGGTTTTCAGGGATGGGAATATAAATTCAACACCGTGGCCTCAAGCCGCGGTGATTATCCGTTCATTACGGTGACAATAGGCACGGGCAAAGGGCATTTTGCAAAAATGGCCTCGCTGGCGATGCTTGAGGTGCGCAGCGGCGGGCAGGGCAAAAAAGGCCGCAAGAAACCGGTGCTGTTCCCCAAAATAGTATTCCTTTATGATGAAAAACTCCACGGCGAGGGCGGCGAACTGGAGGACGTATTTGAAGCCGGTATCAGCTGCTCTGCTAAAACAATGTATCCCGATTGGCTCAGTTTGACCGGGGAAGGGTATGTGCCCTCGATGTACAAAAAATACGGAGAGATCATTTCACCGATGGGCTGCCGGGCGTTTTTGTCGCCCTGGTATGAGCGCGGCGGTCTGGAGCCGGCGGACGAGAATGACAAGCCGGTATTTATCGGCCGCTGGAATATCGGCGTGGTCAGTCTGCATCTGCCGATGATATTGGCCAAGGCCAGGCAGGAATCACGCGATTTCTTCGAAGTGCTCGACTATTATCTGGAGCTTATACGCGGCCTGCATCTGCGCACGTATGATTATTTGGGAGAAATGCGGGCCTCAACTAATCCGCTGGCCTATTGCGAAGGCGGATTCTACGGCGGCCATCTGGGCTTAAATGATAAGATAAAGCCGATATTGAAAACGGCTACGGCGTCTTTTGGTATAACGGCGCTTAATGAGCTGCAGCGGTTGTATAATAAAAAATCAATAGCCGAGGACGGCGAATTTGCGCTGGAAACGCTTCAGCATATAAATGATAAGGTCAATGAATTTAAAAAAGAGGACGGACGGCTGTATGCTATCTATGGGACTCCGGCCGAATCACTCTGCGGGCTGCAAGTCACACAGTTTAGGAAGATGTACGGCTTAGTGGAGAATGTTTCTGACCGCGAATACGTGTCGAACAGCTTCCATTGCCACGTTTCGGAAGATATTTCCCCGATAGAAAAGCAGGATCTTGAGGGGAGGTTCTGGAATTTGTGCAACGGCGGCAAGATACAGTACGTAAAATATCCCATAGATTATAACCGGGAAGCAATAAAAACGCTGGTGCGCCGGGCGATGGATAAGGGCTTCTATGAGGGCGTGAACCTTTCTTTGGCCTATTGTGACGACTGCGGCCACGAGGAACTTAGCATGGAGGTATGTCCGGTCTGCGGCAGCAAGAATCTGACGAAAATAGAACGAATGAACGGTTATCTGTCATACTCGCGAGTAAAGGGCGACACCAGGCTTAACAGCGCGAAAATGGCGGAGATAGCGGAAAGGAAAAGCATGTGATGAGGTATCACAATATTACGAAGGACGATATGTTGAACGGCAGCGGACTGAGGGTCGTATTATGGGTATCCGGCTGCTCCCATGGCTGCCGGGGGTGTCATAACCCGGTGACCTGGGATCCGGATTGCGGCCTGATATTCGATGAGACGGCGGAAGAAGAGCTTTTTGCCGAGCTGGAAAAACCGTACATATCCGGTGTGACATTCTCAGGCGGCGACCCGCTATATCCGTCAAATCGGCAGGAAATCGGAGAGCTTATGGGGAGGATAAGGGAGAAATTCCCCGGTAAAAATATCTGGCTTTATACCGGTTACCGCTGGGAAGAGATATGCGGGCTGGACTTTATACAGCTGGCGGACGTTGTAGTGGACGGTGAATATGAGGAGGCTTTAAGAGACGAGCAGTATCACTGGGCAGGCAGCACGAATCAGAGGGTGATAGACGTAAAAAAGACGCTTGCTGCCGGTGAGCCGGTGATGTATAATTAGGAGATGGATATGAAACGGATAGCTGAATTTCACAGGATCTCACTCGAGCAGTTCCGGGCGGACTGGAAGGACACCTTCGGCGAAGAACCCGGCAGCGAGACATACGCGGATATAACGCTTCCCAGAAGAGCCACTGCCGGATCGGCAGGATATGATTTTTTCGCCCCGGCAGACTTTGTGATAAAGCCCGGAGAAAGCGTAAAGATACCGACCGGTATACGGGTGGAGATAGATGGGGGCTGGGTGCTCAAGCTCTATCCGCGCAGCGGTCTCGGTTTTAAGTACCGGCTGCAGCTGAATAATACTGTGGGCATTATTGACAGCGATTATTTTTACGCCGATAACGAGGGGCATATAATGGCCAAGATCACAAACGATACCAACGAAGGAAAAACGTTGGTGCTAAAAAAAGGCGACGCCTTTATGCAAGGGGTATTTATAGAATATGGCATAACGGTAGACGATGAGGCGGACGGGGTGCGCCGCGGCGGTTTTGGCAGCACGTCCCAATGAACCGGCATTGATAAAAAGCATATGGAGATAAAAAAGTGAAGAAGATCAGAACAATATTGATATGTATCGTTGCCGTGTTAGTGGTTGTAGACGTAGTTTTGCTGATAAGCTATAAAAGACGGCCGAGTGTGCAGGAGGACATTCCGGCAGCGACGGTTGAGGCGACAAGGTTTGCCGAGCCGGAGCCGACAGACGCGCCGACGGTCGTTCCGGCGGCGACTGCTATTCCGCAGGAAACGGCTGCGGCGGTCGAAGCGGGAGCTTTAGCGGGGAAGACTATCTGTCTTGACGCAGGGCACGGTAATACGGATAAAAGCGGTACGGAAGCCGTATCGCCGGGATCTGGTGAGAAAAAAGCCGCCCATGTTTCGGGAGCGGACAGCGAATACATAAGCGAGGAGCAGTTCAACCTGAAAGTTGCGCTTAAAACGCGGGAGCTTCTGGAAGGAGAAGGGGCAGTGGTGACGATGACCAGGACTACTTCGGACTGCGACTTAAGTAATATTGACCGGGCAGAGCTGGGCAACGAAGCGGATATAATGGTAAGGATACATGCCGATTCTTCGGATTCGTCCGGCGCCTACGGAATGTCTATGCTGGTACCGGTCAAGAATTACTTTGACGATCCGCAGATGGTGGAAGAAAGCGTACGGCTGGGCAGCTTGATACTGGAGAACGCAGTGGCTCAGACCGGGGCAAGAGATCGGGGAATAGTCGAACGCTCCGATATGACCGGCTTCAACTGGTCAAGGGTGCCGGTGTTTTTGATAGAATGTGGATTTTTGTCAAATGATTCCGAAGCCGCCAGGCTGGCTGATGAGGATTATCAGTCGCAGATAGCTAGCGGCATCGCCGCAGGAATAAAGGAATATTTCGGTTTATAAGACTAGTTTGCATAAAAAAGAAGGTAGAAATCCGAATCCCTATGCGCAGTATGCACATAGGGATTCAATTATTTACAAATTGTTTATATTTTATTTATTGTTATAGATCAGATCATGCTGTATAATTATTTTCATAATAAAGCAAAACTTGTTCGGTTCCGAATATTAGCCGGTATGCTGAAAATATTGTACTGATGATGATCCTTTTAAATTATACATACGGCCTTTTGGTACTGAGGTTTAGCTTGATCAAATCTGTAGAATGTGGAGGGAACGGCATTGGCAAAGAGTGCGGAAAACGATTTTGCGAAAAAAGTCAAGCGGCGCAAGATCAAGAAAATCATTATTATTCTCGTTGTACTGGTTTTAATAGGAGGAGGGATCGGTTTTTGCGTTTACAGGTCAAAGACCGCACAGCTGGCAGCAAACAATACCCCAGTAAACCTTTCATCGGTCACCATAGGTGATATAGAGGTAACGATAACCGGCAGTGGTACTATAGAACCGAACAACAGATATGAAATAATCCCGATGGTAAACGGGGAAATAACAAGCTGTAATTACGAGGTCGGCGATTATGTGGAAAAGGGCGCGGTCATCAATGATTTCGATACCGAGGACGCCGATCTTTCGCTTGAACAGGCCGAGAGCCAGTTTGAACGTTCTACCATATCATACCAGGACACCTTGAAAAAGCAGGAAGATCTCACAGTGACCGCTCCTGCAAGCGGTGTTATAAGCGGCATTGATGTTAAAGTAGGGGAAGCGGTCACGGCCGGACAGCAGCTGGCGACGATTACCGATACGGCAAACATGAAAGTTACCCTTCCATTTAACGAAGCGCAGATATATTACATAGGAGTTGGCTTTACGGCCGTGCTCACAAGCTCGGAACATCAGAGCAGCATTGCCGGCAGGGTAAGCCATATTGATTCACGTCCTTCAGCGCAGTCGGACGGCACAGTGGGTTATAATGTAGAGATCGAATTTACCAACCCCGGAGCATTCTCCGATACAACAGTGTTAGGCGGAGAGATAAACGGTCAGATAAGCGCCGGTTCCGGCACCGCTCAGTACGCAAGCGTCAAGACCGTGTCTTTCGATATGGCCGGTGATATAGCAACACTCGGCTATCAAAATGGCGATTACGTAAATGCCGGAGCTGTGATGGCAACGCTTTCAAGCGATGATTTGAGCAGCGAGATAGCAACGGCCGAAAAACAATACAACGAAGCCAAGCTCAGCCTTGAACAGCAGCAGAAGAGCATGGAAGATTACCATATAACAGCTCCTATAAGCGGAACGGTGATCACTAAAAATTCCAAGACTGGCGATACAATAGACAGGACAAATTCCTCGGTAACGATGATGGTTATAGCCGATGTGTCGAAGCTGAAGTTCACATTGGCAATAGATGAGCTGGATATCGATAAGATACAGGTCGGGCAAGAGGTCGAGGTGACGGCTGACGCTTTAGAGGATCAGACGTTTACCGGTTACATATCAGAAATATCGATGGAAGGCACTGCGGAAAACGGTGTTACTACGTATGATGCGACTGTGACTATCGACTCGCCGGGAGATCTTAAGCCGAGCATGAACGTTGATGCGACTGTCAAGGTGCAATCGGCTCAGAATGTGCTGAGAGTTCCAACGTCCGATATAACGACAGCCTTAGGAAAGAGCTATGTATTTGTAAAGGATGATTCGCAGCCGGCGGACGGTGACAGCGGCAATGATTCTGATGCACAGCAGCCGAATGATGCTCCTGATGCACAGCAGCCGGACGGGACACAAGCAATGCCGGATGGATCAGCAGATGGATCATCACCGGAGAGGGATAATGTCCCGCAGGCTCCCGAGGGATTTAAAACGGTTGAAATACAGGTGGGTATACAAAGTGAAGATTATACCGAAGTCCTCAGCGGACTCAACGAGGGTGATCAGATCTATCAGCAGCAGGTAGAGACATCCGATGACAGCATGTTTGGCATGATGATGGGCGGCGGCATGTCCGGAGGCATGGGCGGCGGCATGTCCGGCGGCGGAGGCGCTCCCGGCGGAGGAGGTCCCATGTAATGATAAAGCTAGAAAATATAAAAAAAATATACCAGATGGGAAGCACTGAGGTCAGAGCGCTGGATGGAGTTAGTCTTGAGGTCGCGGCGCACGAATTTGTATCCATAATCGGCCCGTCAGGTTCCGGGAAATCAACGCTGATGAATATGATAGGCTGTCTTGACGTTCCTACGAGCGGGAAATACTGGATAGACGGCGTCGAAGGCAGCATGATGGGCGACAATGATCTGGCGGATCTGCGTAACCATAAGATAGGCTTTATATTCCAGCAGTATAACCTATTGCCAAAGCTTACCGCCTACGAAAATGTAGAATTGCCGTTGATATACAAGGGGATTTCCTCGTCAAAGAGATATAAGCTGGCAATGGAAGCACTTGATCGTGTAGGACTGGCCGACAAATCCCGTCATAAGCCGACCGAACTTTCGGGAGGTCAGCAGCAGAGAGTTTCGATCGCACGGGCTTTAGCTTCTCATCCGGCGCTGATACTGGCTGATGAACCGACAGGAGCTCTTGATTCAAAGTCCGGCATTGAGATAATGCAGATGATGCATGAGCTGCACGAAGAGGGCAATACGATAATTTTGATAACGCATGATTTAAATATTGCCAAACAAGCCAGGCGAATAATAACGATAAAGGACGGCAGGATTGTCGATGATGTGGATAATTCCGCCGATCAGCGTGGCGCAGGCTATGTAAAGGCGTCTTCTCTCGATGATGTGCAGCATGAAGAAGGGAGCGCGGAACTGTAATGGGAAAATTTATTCAGGCTTTTAAAATGTCCATGAAAAGCATTATGGGCAACAAAGGACGTTCTGCGCTTACGATGCTGGGAATAATAATCGGTGTACTTTCGGTTATAATCCTCACCGGCGTTGGCGGCGGAGCTACCGATTCTATTACGGAGCAGATAGAGGATATGGGTGTAAATACTGTATCGGTAACGCTCATGCGCGGCAGAGGATCCACCAGAACGGTTGAGCTTGAGGATATGCAGCAATTCCAGGAGGAAAATACTGACCGTATATCGATGATGACGCCGGTGCTTTCAAGCACGGTGACAGCCAAAGTAGGAAACAAAAACACCGAGGGCACTACAAGCCTTACAGGAGTGGATTCGGACTATCTTGACATCCAGAAGCTGAATCTGATAAGCGGCCGCTATTTCTCCGATTTTGAGATATCGAACAGAAGCAAGGTCTGTGTCATAGGCACATATCTTGTACAGGAGCTGTTCGGTGGCGTGAATCCGGTGGGAGAAGAGATGAAAATAAACGGCGAGGTGTTTGAGATCATTGGCGTATATGAGGAGCAGTCGGAATCCGAGGAGGGCGGATCGGACGATACCGTTACGATACCCTATACGACTGCAATGCGCTTTCTCAAGACGCAGAACATAAGCACATATTATTTCTATGTTGATAATGAGGATGATGTATCGCCGATAGCTGATGAGCTTGATGCATTTATAGCCACAGAACTGGGTACGGACGAAGGGTATTCGGTTATCGACCCCACGGAGCTTTTGGAAACCATGGATGAGATAATGGGCACAATGACCACAATGCTTGCCGGCATAGCGGGTATTTCGCTTATAGTCGGCGGTATAGGCATCATGAATATCATGACCGTATCTGTGAGCGAACGTACGCGGGAAATAGGTATCAGAAAGGCCATAGGGGCCAGGACGACCGATATTTTGCTGCAGTTCCTTATAGAATCAACTGTACTCTCGGGAATGGGCGGGATTATAGGAATAATTCTCGGCTTTGCTATTGGAGAAATATTGAACCAGACGGAGATAATCGTCTATTCCACGCAGATGAATATGGTAGCGATATCGTTCCTGTTCTCTTTGGCCGTAGGTGTTTTCTTCGGGCTTGCACCGGCAAAAAAGGCGGCGAAGCTAAATCCGATAGAAGCACTGCATTCGGAATGATAAGATATATGCTTTTTGATCTTGTTTAAAAATCGGAAATAACTGGAGGTTTAAAATGGATACCAAGAAAAGGCTGGTAAGTATAGCAGCGACAGCTGCATTGTGTACGGGGCTTATCCCGGCAAATGCATACTACAGCGATGTGGCGGCCGACCAATACTGTTATGAAGCAGTGAATCGGCTCCAGGATCTGGGTATGGTAGACGGATATGAGGATGGTTCTTTCAATCCGTGGGGATCACTGACAAGGGCGGAATTTGCCAAGCTGATAGTGGCAGTCCTGGATAAAGAAAACGATGCTCTGGCCGGAGGATATGCAAGCGCATATCCAGATGTTGACCAGGGCAGCTGGGCGGCGCCGTATATCCAATACTGCACAAAACAGGGGATACTTAAGGGTTATGCGGATGGGACGTTCCAGCCGGATAGCCGTATAACGTATGCAGAGGCGGTGAGCGTCATGGTGCGCGCTCTCGGCTATAGTGAGAGCGATGTAGGCTATTACTGGCCGAATAATTTCACGACTAAAGCGTCTTCATTGGGCATAGACGAGGGCTTGAGCGTAGGGGCAAATGATTATATAAACCGTGCTCAAGCGGCGGTGATGCTTGATAATATGCTGTTTGCGGATATCAACACATCATCATCGTCTTCGCAGCAGACCACACAGCAGACTGCGCAGCAAAGCAGCCAGCAGGGAACACAGCAAAATAGCGGCAGTAACACCGCTCAAACATCCTCGGTCAACTCATTTTCAATAACTTCTGCCTCAAGCGGCACGACGTTCCTGGAGGCTATGGGTTATACAGTAATAGAGGATGCGACAGTTCTTTCCACATCGGCCAATGACGAAACGCTAAATTATAACGAGATAAAGCTGACCGATGGCACAATATATGAATTTACGACTCAAAACGAGACGTATGAGCCGATATCGGTGCTGGAAGAGGCTGTTATTGATGAAGACGGATATTTAGCGGCAGTCAGAGGAAACCTCAAGGGCGATGAGGGTGAGGCAAAATTTAACAGCCTTGGCTATACGGTACTCAATAACTGCTACGTAATAGCGACTGCATCCGAGGATAGGACGCTTTCTTCAACACAGGTGCGGACGTCTGCCGGCGTGTATACAGCTCAGGATACAGAGATACTTAATGCAGCCGGTGAATGCGGTACGCTGCTTTTGGACAGGAGCAAAAATATAATTAGCTCAACAACGTATCCGGTCGATTATGCAGAATACGTTATATCCAGTGTCGGCGGCAATGGCATTAGCTATGTATACAATAATAATGTAGAAACGCTTGATATAGCGGCTGATTTCCCGATATATGTCGATTACGGCGAGAAAGAGACGTTTACGGCGGCACAAAATGACTTTGTGGCCGGAGCAGAGCTGACAATGTATATAGACAGCGGAGTTCCCCAATATGGCGTACTAGACACGAACGCGGGCTACTCGATACTCAATGATTGTTTCATAGTGGCAACGAAGGATGAGGATAAGGGCTTGGCTTCGGATGAGATACGTACCTCTACGGGAACGTACAAGGTCAAGGATAACACCATACTGACACAGGCAGGAAGCATGGGTACAGTAGTTTTGAACAGCTCCAACCAAATAGAGCAATTTGCTCCCACAGAGCTGGAAGCAACGACAGTCGTTGTCAATTCTGTATCCGGTAATAAAGTTGAATACATAGTTGACGGCGGCTCTAAGGAAAGCTTTACCTTTGATAATACCTTTGTAGCATATCTCGACTATGAAAAGACGACGTATCAGGCTGTGCAGTCAGATATCACTGCCGGCACACAGCTTACTTTTTACGGAACACCGGGAACGGGCTGGGAATTTGTCGTTGTTGAGACGGCCGATGATGTAGAGCCGATAATGGCCAGCCGTGATTACACGAGTACAGATGCTTCGTTCGAGGGTATTGCGCTCGATATGGATCAGCTGACGGTATACCGCGATGGTGAGGCAGCTTCGCTTGATGATATAGAGAAGTATGACGTTGTATACTACAACACCCGCACAAATATAATGGATGTATATACCGATAAGGTAACAGGTATATATTCCGAGGCACTGCCGAACAAGGCGTATGTGACGAGTGTTACAGTAGCCGGACAGACGTATGAAATAGGAACGAGCGAAGCAACTTCGATGCTCGATGCTTCGGAGGGCAGCTTCCAGATAGGCGAAAGGGTAACTCTGCTGCTTGGAAACGAAGGTCAGGCGGTATTCGCGGTCGATATAGATTCGGAGAATTATTTGGATTACGGCGTTGTTCTTGACGCATATTCGGAAACGATAACAAGCGGTGAGGACAGAGGTAAGTCCCAGTGGGTAGAGAGTATCTTCATGACTGACGGCAGCACGTACGAATATGTGACCGACAGGGATTACGGCGAATATAAGGGCGACTTGGTACAGCTGATATTCAGTGAGGACAGCGATACGGTAAGTCTTACGAGATGCTCTAAAAACAGCTCCATTTACGGTGAGGTAGACAGGGCAAACCGTATGATAGGCTCCTATACAATGCTCAAAAACGGCGTTATCCTCCAGCTTGTCAGCAATGAGGACGGCCAGCCGGCCGAGGTCGAGGTGGTAGATTTCGATTCGATGGATGTGGATACTGTAAACTCCGGCAGTGTATTGGCAACTGTCACCTCAAGCGCATTCGGCGATATAGCAGTGCTATACGTGGAAGGGCTTACAGACAGCGGTTATACATATGGAGTTATGCGCAGCAGCAGCGGACAGCTGAGCGATATGGGCGGCAGCATAACGTATAAGATATTTGCCGACGGTACGGTAAATAGCTATACCAGTTCCAGAGCCTATTCGTTCGGAGCAAATTCACCGGTGGCGTTTAAGGCCTCGGGCGGACAGATAACAGAAATGAATAAGCTGTATCTGTACGGCTCCGGTTCGCTCAACGCTATCGAGAGCGGCCGTATCAAGGTAGGAAATACGGTATACAGAATGGATGACGATGTATTGATATGTGTGCAGGACGTTACGAAAACCGATATGGATACCATGTCAATAGCGGAGATGCAAAACAGCAGCAATATATCTTCCGTCAAGGTTTATTCAGATAAATCAAAAGCGACGGGAGGAACTATAAAAGTTGTGTTGGTAACACTGAAATCATAACAAAATGAGGGTGTCGCGTTAAGAAAACGCATGGTGCTGTCGCTTTTAGCGACAGCACCATGCGTTTTTTTGCTTGCAAAAGACGGGGTTGTATGGTAGAATAGACGTATGCAAATAAGAAAGGGGACATAGTAGGTGATAAGACGGTTTGAACGCCGGGATATAGAAAGAGTAATGAAGATATGGCTAAGCTCCAATATGGAGGTGCACAGCTTTATCCCCGCGGATTATTGGCTTAAAAATTACGAGCCGGTAAAATTGATGATAGCTGATGCTGAAGTCTACGTGTTTGAATACCACAAAACCGTCATAGGCTTTGCCGGTATAACAGAAGGATATCTGGCAGGATTATTTGTAGACGCCCCGTTCCGATCCAAAGGCGTGGGGAAGGCGCTTTTGGATTGTTTGAAGACGTTCTATCCCCGGATAACGCTGCATGTATATGAGAGGAACAGCGGAGCAGTGCATTTTTATGAAAGAGAGGGCTTTTCAACTGTATCCGCCGATACGGACGATGAGACCGGGGAGCGTGAATATATGATGGTATGGAGAAAAGAGGCGGAAAAAAGTAATGAATGAATTTGCAAGAACGGAACGGCTGATAGGAAGTGAAGCGATTGACCGGCTTAGATCTTCTCATGTAGCCGTATTCGGTATAGGCGGCGTGGGATCTTATGTGGTGGAAGCTCTGGCAAGAAGCGGAATAGGGACGCTAACTATAGTTGATGGCGACTGTGTTGATGAAACGAATATCAACCGCCAGCTGATAGCCCTGCATTCTACGGTGGGACAGCCTAAAACGGTCGTGGCAAAAGCGCGGATATCGGATATAGATCCGCAGATAAGAGTGAATGCTTATCAGCTTTTTTACACGACAGAAAGCAGCTTTTCATTTGCGGGAATAGACTATATAGTAGATGCTGTGGATACCGTCTCCGCAAAGCTGGCTTTGGTGGAAAATGCCTACCGGCACAATATTCCGATAATAAGCTCTATGGGCACCGGTAATAAGCTGGATCCGACACAGTTTGAGGTGGCTGATATATACCGGACAAGCATTTGTCCGCTGGCACGGGTCATGCGGCGGGAACTGAAAAAACGCGGTATACCGCGCCTTAAGGTCGTATATTCAAAAGAACAGCCTTTGCCTGTTCCCGGCGATGGAAGGACGCCGGCCAGTATATCATTCGTCCCTTCTTCGGCAGGCCTCATATTGGCAGGCGAGGTCATAAAGCAGCTGGCAGGTATCGGTTGACTGAGCATAATGAATAAAAGGCTCCTCATCCGTACACAATAGGGACGAGGAGCCTTTTATTATCACTTATAAACGCTGGTGCAGACCTTTTCGTCGCGTACGACCTGGTCACCGGCAGTAGTCTTTCTGTACAGAATGTAGGATGTGCGCCCATTAGCCGTGGTGCCATTTGTTACTGACAGAGATACGTTATGAGCCGGTTCGTAGGCTGTTCCCGTTATAGTCATGCTCAATTCGGAGCCGTTGGCCGAAGCGGATATCTTTATCGGATAGGATGTGTTATTGCGGAATTTGAAATCCGGACCGTAATCCGCAACTGCCGCATCGCGTCCGTAGGGGAGATAGGATACCGTTTTGGAATGCGGCGAACGGCTAACTATATCAAGATCGGCCATCAGTACGGCATTAAACAGCGTTGAACTCACTTGACATACGCCGCCGCCGATCCCCTGGACTGATTCGCCGTTTACGTACTCGGTGGCCGGCTGGAAGCCGTTAGCCTCTGAACGCAGGCCGACTGTTGCGTTAAAGGAGAATGTTTCGCCGGGGCCGACAACCGTTCCGTTTAATTTGCCGGCAGCAATAGCAACGTTTTGCTTCCTGCCCGAAGCAGAAGAGCTGTAATTCGTGGAGAAATGCGATAAACTACCGTTAAATAGCTTTTCCTGAAGAGTGCTCTCCACGACCTCGGGCTGTGATGCGTAAATGGGTACCGTAAAAGATTCACCGCTGGCATTGCCTGCTTCAAGCAAGGGGGCGGCCTCCTCTTTGTTAAGGTAACGCCCGGTTTGGCTGGGGACTATGGACACGGAATTATTTTCCACTTTATAGGAGGCATTTACAGGGTCGCGGTAAACAGCAGCGTCCAGGGCTTCCATAGTAAGAGGCTCCGGTTCCGCAGACTCAAGGCTTACCGGTATGTTTTCAAAGGATTCGTACTGTATATGCCACTTGACTTCTCCGCGGGCAAATTCAGGGGAGTTGTTATATCCGGCTGTGCCCGGTGTGACCACTGCGTTGTTGCCTTCTATGGTAATAGATGGAGATTTTAGCTCTCCGTATACTTCTATGCCAAACTCGTTGAGCTTTTGATCGAGCAGGGCGTCGTCAACAAAGGCGGAGGGAACTATGACTTCCGGCTTTAATTTAAGCTGAAGCGCCTTTATGGCGTTTTTTATCGATGAATCGCTCTTTGCTACCTGGAATGCCTTATCGGCAGTCTCTTCAGGATTGGCGCCGATCCCGATATCACTTCCGTGTATAGTCATCGTTTTACCTTGGCATGTTATCGATATATCTTTGTTTTCCAAAAGGTAAGTAGCTTTTATAGATGATAAAAGCTCGTCATACGTCAGCCCGCTCACATCGAGATCCTCGATAAATACGTTGTCTGCGACCCTATCTGCGGGGACTGATTGTAGGAGTACAGCACCGGTTATTCCGGCCGCTGCAACCAGCGCGACAATAACGGCTCCTGCGGCTATAAGTACGCGCTTTATTATTTTGTTGTCCGTTTTCTCAGTGACAGCTTTTGTTTCGGTTTCTGTATCAAAGCTTGGCGTTGATACGCTGATCTTTTTCGGCTGCTCGGAAACGGAAGCATTTTTTTCGTCTTTTGTAATATTGTTTTCAGTTTCAGCCATTATAGATCCTCCTGTTAAAAAAATCGTTCAAATTCATCAAGATAGCGCGAATATTCTTCCATAAAAGCGGCGATCCGCGGATTAAACAGCAAAAGCTTGCTTGCTTTCCTTACGTTATCTGCGAATGTACGCTCGTAATCCTGCGGCTCAAACTCTAGCGGAAGAGGACAAATGCTTTTTGCCCGAGGATCGTTTTTTATTACCAGCTTGCCGTTTTTGTCCAAATACGGCGTTAGCGGGAATATCCTGCACGATAGCGGCCGCTGATACCTATCGCAGCTGCCCTTGCAGAATAATATCGGTACACGGTATTCTTTTTCATTAAAGAAATACGTAAGATCCGAATATTCGATACTGGCCCATGAGGGCTTTAAAAGAGAAAAAACAGTTTCCTCTCCGGGGAACAAAAGCATCCCGGAATCATCCCCCCGGCAGCACGCCCTTCCGCAGGCTCTTCCACAATCGAACGGAACGGGGGTAGCATCGTCAAAAAGACGGTAAAGTTGCAGGTATAAATACGCAGCGTTCATACAGCAGCTCCTTATAAAATCACTATGTATAGTATAGCATATCAAACCGTTTACTGCAAGCAGGGCAAAACGAAATTTTCAACGAATTACCAATACAGTTTTTGTCAAAAAACCGTTTTATTTGACAAACAAAATCTTTTGTGATATCATGTATATATTACGCGTCAGGATCCTTGTAATACATATCACCGGGAAAGGTTGAGGGATCCTCCTCGTCCTCGCTGTAAGCCGTAAGCTCAAGCATGACCGACTGGTATATCTCATCAGGATTTTCGCGGAAATGTTTGAAAATGCGCTCGGCTTGCTTTTTTGATCCGGCGTAAAAATTTATGCTCATCATCTGGGTGCCGTCGTCATCGTAAAGTGAGCATTCCACAGCAAATTCGTTTTTGCGTACGGGAACGATACCGCCGCGTACGCGTTTTTTGCGCGCTTCCTCGGCAAGCAAGGGCTTGATATCTTCAAGGATAGGATTCCTGATGTATTTTGGTATCTCATTCTTGAATACTTCCGCCGAATGCTGCCCGCGCTCCAGTATCTCGTAGATGGTACGGTTTTCTGCATTACGGTAGGCCTTTATATGATCGGTTTTTACCAGGTTATCAAGCGCTATCATCAGTGTACCGAAATTTATGTTGCAGTTGTTGTGTATCAGCTGTTCGAGAAACTGCTGAGTGACAGGCCGGTTAAGGTTGTTGAGCGTAAACAGTATGATAAGCTGTATCTGAACGAAATCATCGATCTCGCGGTCGTAAATCATCATTTTTGATCACCCGATAACAGTATACCATAACTTTTGCAAAAAAGCAAATGAAATATTTAAGATACATTATTGAAATTTATAATATTCCGGAAAGGGAGGAGATCTATGTCAGCAGGAAAATTATCAGCCGAGGAGGAAGCGGCGCGGTTGTATGAAATGAGCGCGTTCGAGAGAGAATACAGGCAAAAGGGCTTTTGCGCTATAGCAGGAGTCGACGAAGCGGGACGAGGGCCGCTGGCAGGCCCTGTATATGCGGCGGCTGTGATATTGAAGGACGATGCAATGATACCGGGGCTTAACGATTCCAAGAAGCTGTCCGAGAAAAAGAGGGAAGAGCTGTACAAGCAGATAACGGCCGCTGCTGTTTCGTACGCAGTAGCAAGCGTGGATGAAAGAGTTATAGATGAGATAAACATATTGAATGCAACGTTGACGGCGATGAAAAAGTCGGTCGATCTTTTGGGTGAGAGACCGGACTTTATATTTATCGACGGCAACCGCGGCTGCGAGATGGCAGCACCGTATATAACGATAATAAAGGGAGATGCAAAAAGCGTGTCGGTGGCGGCGGCATCCATATTGGCGAAGGTGTCACGTGACCATTATATGCGTGGATTGGCGGAAAAATATCCGCAGTATGGTTTTGAAAAGCATAAGGGTTATGGCACGAAGGCGCATATAGAAGCGATATTAAAATACGGCCCTTGCCCGGCGCACAGAAAAACGTTTCTGAAAAAAATACTGGAGAACGCAAAATGACAACGAAACAAATAGGCGATATGGGTGAGGAAGCTGCCGCCAACTATCTTAAGCGGCAGGGTTTTAAAATACTCTGCCGGCAGTACCGGACAGCGCAGGGCGAGATAGACATAATTGCTGCCGATAGTGACATGACGGTCTTTGCGGAGGTCAAGACGCGCAAGTATGACAGCTGGGGACGTCCGGGGGAGTTTGTAGGACGGACAAAACAAAAACGGCTTTTAAGGGCTGCGCTTGAGTATATGGGCGAGAGTGAAATGAGCGCCCGTTTCGACGTTATAGAGGTGATGTATGAACTGAGCCGTGGCATGGTACTGATAAAGGAGATAAGCTGGATAAAGAACGCTTTTGAGGCCGGCGAAATATAATAATACATAGAAAGGGGCTGAAATGATTTGATAATAGCGGACACCCACTGTGATACACTGTGTCGGATAGTGGACGAGGGCGCCGGTTTTGCAGATGGAGCATACAATGTGACACTAAACAAAATAAAAAAATATGAGCATTATACGCAGGTCTTTGCCTGTTTTATAGATCCCATATACAAGGAGAATGCAAAAGAACGCTGTCTCAGACTTATAGGAGAATTTTACCGGCAGGCAGCATTGTGCGGTATGGCTGTATGCCGCAGCCACGAGGATATCGCAAGAGCGCGCAAGGCGCATATCCCGGCGGCGATCTTAAGTGTTGAGGGCGGAGAGTGTATAGAGAGCCTTCGGGACTTGGAAAATTATGCCCGGTTGGGAGTGAAGATGGCCGCGCTTACCTGGAACTACGACAACCACATTGCCGGAGGCGTTTTCGGCAGCGGAGGATTGAGCGAGTTTGGGCGCAGAGTTGTGAGGAGAATGGATGAGCTGAAAATGGCGGTCGATGTATCGCATCTTAATGAGCGGTCGTTCTGGGAGGTGCTTGAGACTACCAAAGCGCCTCCCATAGCTTCTCATTCCTCTTCTTACAGCGTATGTGCACACAAGAGGAATCTTACCGATGAACAATTCCGGGAGATAGTCCGATGCGGCGGCTACGTGGGGATCAATTTCTATCCGCTGTTTCTGAATGGTACAAAAAAAGCAGGTATCGATGACGTACTGCACCATATTGACCGTTTTCTGGAGCTGGGCGGCGAGGATACAATAGGTATAGGCGCCGATTTTGATGGAGTGGACTGTTTGCCCGAGAGGCTTGAGGGGTCGGATAAACTCGCTTGTCTGTTCGAGAGGATGGAGCAGCTGGGATATACTCAAAAAGTTGTGGAAAAGATTACATATGGTAATTTCGACAGAATGACAGCATATTTTTGAATAAAATTTGTACACTGATTTTTGAATTTTTTCGAGGTTTAGTCTTGCAATTTGCAGGAAAATGTTGTATCATTATTATAAAATCTTAAAGAAAAATGAATATTAAAGCGTTTTTGAGATTCAATTTTCCGGAACGCAAAAGAAGTATGGAGGAATTTTCAATGATATCAAAAAAAGTATCGTCAATAACGCCGTCGCCTACGCTTTCGATAGACAGTAAATTCAAGGCGATGAAGGCAAACGGAGAGGACGTCGTAGGCTTCGGAGCAGGCGAACCGGATTTTGATACTCCCAAGCACATATGTGATGCGGCGGTGGAAGCGATAAGAAACGGCCAGACACGCTATACCCCGGCGTCAGGAACAATGAAGCTGCGCAAAGCTGTGGCCGATAAGTTTAAACGCGATAACGGTCTTGACTATACACCCGAGCAAATAGTCGTATCCAACGGAGCAAAGCATTCCCTGGTCAACGCTTTCATGGCGATATGCAACCCCGGCGACGAGGTCATAGTGCCCGCTCCCTACTGGGTAAGCTACCCGGAGATGATAAAGCTGGCTGACGGCGTACCGGTATTTTTGAATACAACCGAGGAACACCATTTCAAGGCAACGGCCGAGGAATTTGAAGCTCTGATAACAGATAAGACAAGGGCGATCCTTTTAAACAGCCCGTCAAACCCCACGGGAATGATCTATACAGAGGATGAGCTGCGTGCTATTGCCGATGTGGCGGTAAAGCATAATCTGTATGTGGTATCCGATGAGATATACGAGCATCTTATATATGAGGGGAAACACGTAAGTATCGCGTCTTTCAATGATAAGATAAAGGATCTGACGATAGTGGTAAACGGTGTTTCCAAGACGTATGCTATGACTGGCTGGCGGATAGGCTTTACAGCCTCAAACACCGCTCTTGCAAAGGCAATGGGAGCGGTGCAGTCGCACGCGGCTTCAAACCCCAACTCGATAGCTCAGGAAGCAGCCTACGCGGCTCTTGAGGGTGGACTTGAGTGTGCGGAGGAGATGAAGAAGGAGTTTTTAAAGCGCAGGAATTACATGGTAGAGACTATCAACTCCATAGACGGCGTATCATGTATAATGCCGCACGGCGCGTTTTATATAATGATGAATATAGGCCGATTGTTCGGAAAGACTATCGGCGGTGTGAAGATAAACAACGCCGATGATTTTGCCGAGGCTTTCTTAAACCAGCAGAAGGTGGCTGTTGTTCCGGGAACCGGCTTTGCTGCTCCCGAATACGTACGTTGGTCGTACGCAACGAGCATGGAAAACTGCAAGGAGGGGCTGGAAAGGCTAAAAAAATTCCTTGCAAATGTCGAATGATTGTGTTATACTACAAACACGGGGGAGGGCTTGACCTTCTCCCGTGTTTCTAATATTCATAAAAAAGAGGACATGCAGTGAAAAGGTTTATTTTTGTGTTCATGCTCATTGCCGCCTTATCCGCAGTTTCAGCCTCGGCAGAGGAATGGCTGGTGGGCATGGAAGATGGAGCAGTGATGCTTGCGGGAACAGAAGCGGAGCATATTGCCGCTGATGTGTATAAGACAGACTATGATACGGCCGTTTCGCTGATGGAAGCGGGGGCGGCGCGGTATATGGAGCCTGACGGTGAGGTCAGACTGTGCTCCGAGCCGAACGATCCGGCCTATAGCCGTCAGTGGTGGTTGTCGCAGTTTGACTATCCGTCCCTGTGGAACAGCGGCTATACCGGCGAAGGCGTGACGGTAGCGGTCGTTGATTCGGGGATAAACATGGAGCATGAGGAGCTGACGGACAATATCGCCGGTGGATATGATTATGTGGACGGGGATGATACACCGGATGATGTTGCCGGCCATGGAACGGTTGTGAGCGGGATCATTGCTGCCGAAACGAACAATAACCGCGGTATTGCGGGCATGGCGGGAAAGGCGCAGGTAATACCGCTGAAATTTACGAACGGTCAAACAAGCAGTGTTTCGTCGCTTTTGAAGGCTTTGAGCGATATAGCTGATGGAAGATTTAACTGTGATATTTTGAATTTAAGCATAGAAATGGATGATTATATTTCTATTCGCGAGGTGCTGGAGCGGATAAATGACAAAGGCGTTATCATTGTTGCCGCGGTAGGCAATTACGAGCCGGAAACAGTCCGGTATCCGGCAGGATATGATTTTGTAATCGGGGTAAATTCTGTAGATCGCTCAATGCAGCTGCCGGATTTTGCTAAGGATAATGAAAGCGTATTCGTGGCCGCTGCCGGAAGAAGTATATACAGCACGTGGATAGGCTCATCCTCAAGCTATGCCGGCGGGATGAATGGTACCTCTTATTCAGCACCGATAATATCGGGGTTAGCTGCCGCGGCCAGACAGGCCGATCCCAACATTACAACTGACGAGGTGAAGCTGCTGCTGCGGTCATCTGCGATAGATTGCGGGGAACAGGGGTATGATACAGCTTACGGATGGGGAGTTGTCGATTTCGGAAGGTTTGCGGACTGTCTCAAGGCCTGGACGGTTTCTAAAAGCGGGATCCCGCAGGCGGTCGTTACTGACGAGGGTACGTTCGTATTCGGATCTGGGGATACCGGGGGCGAAGTGATAGTCGGAGCTTATGAAGACGGCAGGCTTATAAGCTGGGGCAGGACGGCCGGGAGTGAAAGATGGATGATCCAACTGGCGGGCGTATACGAGGATAGTGAGCTGCGCTGTTTTTCTTGGGACAGCCTGTATGGTATGGGACCGAATGACGAGGTAAAAATTGTTAATAAAATTTTTTAGGTTATATTGAAACCAAACCGTGTTTTAAAAAGTGTTATATATGGAATGCGGGAGTGTGTGAACTAAGGAGGCGTTATCTTTGGAGCTACCCAAGCAGCAGGAGCCGAACCACGGCCGGGGGCCAAACCACGGCGAGGAGCCGAACGGGAACAGCCGGCTAAAAAGCGAGATAGAGGAATTTTTCCCCATGGTCTACCGTTTGGCTTTGGCACAGACAAAGAATAGGAGCTATGCCGACGATATAGTGCAGGAGGTATTTATACGATACATAAAAAGCAGTGCAAAGCTCAAGGATTCCGAGCATAAAAAGGCATGGCTGATACGTGTCACTATAAATTGCGCAAAAAGCATGTTTTCAACGGCTTGGTTCCAGAAAACAGTGCCGCTTGAAGAGGATGTGGTTTTTGATACGAAGGAAAAAAGTGATGTATATTACGCCGTTTTGGAGCTTCCGCAGAAATACCGTGCAGTGATACATCTTTATTATTACGAGGATATGTCGGTCACGGAGATAGCCGATACTCTGAAAATTTCGGAGGGAACGGTAAAAACGAGGCTTTTCCGTGCGCGGAAAAGCTTGAAAGAGATTCTGAAGGGAGGTTATGAAATTGATTAAAGAGATATATAAAGAAGCAAATGAATTCATAGCTCCTGATGAAAAGCTCCTGGAGAAGATACTTGCACAGGCTGACAAACCACAGCATTCGCCAATGACCAGAAGAATGTATATGGCAGGTTCACTGGCTGCAGGGGTGGCGGCGGTAGCTGTATCGGCTGCTGTATTTCCCCAGGTAATGAAATATAGCGATCCGCAGGTGGCGGAGAAAGAATTTGTAAACGGTATGGATATAGAGGATAGAGTGAAGGAATCATACGGGCTGTTTCGTGAAATGCAGCCGTCTGATGTTCCGGGTCAAAGCACCGGGGGAGCGTCGCCGCTGCCGAAACTGGGCGTAAGCATCTATCCCGGCGAGGGCGCAGAATACGTCCCGGGGGCGGATACGAAGGCTGGAGACGGTACGCAGGGCGAAGGAGCTGTTATTCCCACAGACGGTACAGCTATTATGCCGAGAGTAGCATCAGGGGATGCGGTATCCCCAACGACACAGCAGCCGTCAACGGTGCAGACTGCGCAGCCCGAGATAGAGCAGGCCCCGGTCGCGACTCCGGCCGTTTCGGAGGGAGCTTCCGCCGGAGAAAGCAGCGCGGCAGAGGATGCTTATGCACCGTCGGAAATCCCTGCACAGGAGGATGTGCAGGAGGATGAGGTTTCAAGCAACGCTATGGATTTGAGTGGGGAAAATGCTGCCGTGGATAGCTATTCGGCAAGCTCCGGTGCTGGTTTTGGCGGCGGAGGTGGTGGCAGTGCGCCCATGATGGGAAGCGTTGCCAGCAGCAGCTCTATTCCGGCAAGGGCATTGTGGACGCTTGATGGCCTTGAATTTAACCGCAGCGAAAATATCGAGGGCGGCACGGTGTACTACTATTCCGGCGACGGCCGGGAGCTTTCGGTGCAGGTGGAGCAGACATTGTCTGTAGAGCTGGAAATTAACGATGAAGTGAATGGCTTATCAGTGCAGTTGTCAGAGGAGGAAGATATCCCTGTTTTACGCTTCGACCTGAATGGCAGCCGGTACACCCTTAAGGGAGAGGGCATGACGGCAGATGAAATAAAACAAGTTGCTGCTGTGATAGCGGCAGTATGATATAGAAATTCCCGAGTCCGGTATTGCCGTGCTTGGGAATTTTTTGCTTAAAACGGCGGAATTACTATTGACAAATGTAGCTATATATGGTACACTTAGATTGTAGCTACAAATGTAATTATAAGGGAGGCAATTTATTATGTCAAATACAAAGCAGGTGATCACCGATTCGGAATACGAGGTTATGAAAGTTTTGTGGCAGGCGGAGAAAAAACTGACTGTAGGGGAGATTACGCTGTGTTTGAGCGAAAGCGGCTGGGCGGATTCAACGGTATCAACGTTTTTGCAGAGGCTTTTAAAGAAGGGTGTTATTTCTTGCGAGAAAAAAGGCAAGAAAAACCTGTATTACCCGATTTTAAAGCAGAGTGAATACAGCCTTGATCAAACGCAGAGCCTTATTTCCAGGATATATAACGGTTCGGCTAAAAGCCTGGTGGCCGCCCTGTTCAGGGAAAAGAAGCTGTCTCGGGAAGACATATCGGAACTTAAGAAAATGTTTGAGCTGGAGTAGGGGATATGTACGAGATATTTAAGACGGTTATCATGATGAGTATTTGCGGAGCGGTTATGACATTCATACTTTTATGTCTAAAACCGCTTACTGCCAAAAGGCTGCCGGCAAAATGGCAGTATTATATATGTGTAGCCGGGCTTTTAGTATTCATACTGCCGTTGTACAGGCTTATACCGATCGGAAGTATACAAGAAATGAAAGAACAGGAGCAGGTCGCTCAACAAAGCGTGGATACTGTAGAGACAACAGAAGAGCCGGTAATTATCGAGCAGACGCCGTTTGAGTATCGGGAGATAGAGATCGGACGGGCGCATTCCGTACGGATAACCGAGCTTGTGATGTATGTGTGGCTGGCAGGTGCAGCGGTGTTTTTATTCGTAGTGACGTCAAGTTATGCGGTGTATTTAAAACGTAGGAAGAAAAATGCAGTCGAACTGGAAGGTATGACGGCTTTTGACCGGGCAAAACAGGAAATAGGGGTAAAGCGTCGGATAAGGATCCGCATATCCGGCGATATATCTTCGCCGATGCTGGTAGGAGTGTTCTTCCCGGTGGTCTATATTCCTTGCAAACAGCTGCCGGAGGAAAATATGCGTATGGTTTTCCTGCATGAGCTGACGCACTGCAAACATCATGATCTGCTTATAAAATGGCTGGCTGTTTTGGTAAATGCCATCCATTGGTTCAATCCGTTTATATATCTTTTGTGTGCAAACATCAGCGAAGCGTGTGAAGTATCCTGTGATATGGCGGCGGTGAAGGATATGAACGAGGAGGAACAGAAGCTCTATATGAAAACGATATTGGAGCTGGCGGAATAAAAGGAGGGGAAAAAGATGCTGGAAAAATTATACACAACAAGGATGAGCTCTGATCGGAAAACGCTTCAAAATCGGTTTTTGCGGCTGCGCAAAAAAAGCGGCCGTCTTTCGCGGCTGGCGGCGTTGGTGATATCAGTGATGCTTATGACGGCCTTTGCCCTGTCCTCGGCAGTGATGGCGGCTGTGGGAGCGGATGGGCTTGAGCACTGGGATAGGGATGAAATATATTTCCGTGACGGCGTGTCGTTTGCGGTAAATATCAGTGGTAAAAACGTTCCGGCTTGGGTATATGAAGATGTTGCCGCAGCTGATGGAAATATCACCGTTACGGTGAAGAACTACGAAATGCGCAGCACTCAAGGACTGGTGGCGCTTTTTACTATGATGGAGCTTACGGGAGGATCCGGCAGAACAACGCTTGCCTGCTCGACAGGCGGTGGCTTTAATAATACTCGGTATAGCGTATTTAACGATGAAATGGACAGCCTAATGAAAAGCTATCCCTATTGCACGAAATACCGGTTTATTGAATTGACCGAGTCGCGTGGGTTTGCCGATTATTGGTCACCGTTTTCGCAGATAATGGATGGCGATTCCGGCAAAAGAAAGTATGTAAATGTCGTCTTGGCCGCCGATGAGAACAAGGATTTTCAAAATGGGTATGTGGAATTTTTCATTGCCGATGAGGGCGGTCACGATATAGCAGATGCGTCTTTTGACGCAGTAACTATAAAACCGGGGACGTTTTCCTTTATTGGGGATTACAAAGGTTATCTGACAGAGGCGCGAAAAGCGAATGCAGCCAATGAGTATTTCACTTCTTTTGAAACAACATATAAAAATATCGCCAGCGATAAGGTCGATATATCTGTCGGTGACATAAACAGCAGTGGCATTGCTGTAAATGTTGATACAAAAATAGAAAGCGCGGCAAAAACCGTTACCTATGTATATGACGAAAACAATTATTTTGTTTCCAGAGCAATGGCGGACAGCGGTAGCACCAGACAGTACATCCTGCGTCCGGGCATCGCGTTGGATATTTCCGCACATGGAGCAGAAACCGAATATGGCCTGGGAGGGATAGCCGCGCCGGATCTTACCGACAAGTATTTGAGCGGAAGGACGTACAAGGTACAGGTGGTATTAAGCGATGCGGAAGGAACCGTTTTATACCGTTGGCAGGAATATGTGACGATAAAATAAATAATGCCGGGGAAGCATAAAATAAGGCGGCGGATGTCTGCGGTGACATTCGCCGCCTGTTTTTATTTTACGCGTCTGTTTATATATTCTGCGCGCAACTTGGAGTACATTATCTTCTGACTTGAGTAAAGGCCGGAATATCCCGAGAGCGCATAGCTTATGGCGCAGGCGGCGGCAAAGAATATTATCCCATCGGAACCAAACAGCTCAGTTGCCAGTATAACAGAGCTTACGGGGCAGTTGACCATGCCGCAGAAAAGCGCTGCCAGACCTATCGCCGCAGCAAAGCCGGGATCAAGTCCCAGGATTCCGCCTACCGTACAGCCGAAGGTGGCGCCGATGAAGAAAGTGGGCACTATCTCGCCGCCCTTGTAGCCGCAGCCGATTGTAATGGCTGTAAAGATCATTTTCAGTAAAAAGGCTTCCGGCTTAGCAGTACCTTCGGTTATTGCACTGGTGACGATATCCATTCCGGCGCCGTTGTAATCGGTAACGCCGAGAATGGCAGTAAGCGCGACTATAACGCAGCCCCCGACTGCTATCCGCAGAAAAGCGTTAGATATCAGCTCTTCTGCAATATGGTGGGAACGGCGCATGACAGCGCAGAATAGGATGCTCAAAAGTGCGCACAATACGCTAAGCGCACATATTTGCATGACAGATACGAGCGAAAGCGGCGGTATATTGGCCAGTGCAAACGATACCGGCTCCAATCCCATGGCCAGGGATATGGCGTAGGCAACAAGAGCTGATACCAGACAGGGGACAAGGCCGGCATAGTATATAACGCCTACGCTTGCCACTTCCATGGCAAATATTGTTGCTGTGACCGGAGTGCCGAAAAGGGCGGAGAATACTGCGCTCATGCCGCAGAGCACGAGCATTGTCATATCCTTATCATCGGCGCGAAAGATGCGTCCTACCTCAGAGCCTATGCTTCCGCCCAGCTGCAGTGCTGCGCCCTCGCGTCCGGCGGAACCGCCGAACAGATGGGTGATAACGGTACTTATGAAAATTAAAGGCGCCATCACAAAAGGAACGCCGTGTTCCTCGGAGCGTACGGCGGAGATTATGCGGTTAGTGCCGCCGTCACGGCTCATATGTGCCAGCCGATAAGGCCCGGCTATCGCCAGTCCTCCCAGAGGCAAGAGACCTATGATCCACGGGAATTTTTCCCGAAAATGCGTCGCAGCCTCAACGCTTAGATGGAATGCGCCGCCGACTAATCCTCCGGCCGCTCCGCATATAAGGGAGAGCGCGGCTAACCGCAGGAAGGCTTTGGCGTAATCAGCGGTATTTTGAATATGTAAACGGGTAAATTTTCCTATGCGCATGGCGTATGCTCCTTGTTATGATATTACTAGATAATTGCAAAACGCGATAGCGTTTTGCAATTATTCCCTTATTCTGGGGAGCTCGAGGGTGAAACCCTCGAATTACAATCAATTTTTGACG
>CAYNRX010000022.1:0-36476 GCA_964399965.1 uncultured Lachnospiraceae bacterium
TTATTTTCTTCATTAGCCAGAAATCAATTGCGAAAAGGTTTCGCAATTGACTAAACAGCATAAAGGACGGAGCAGCAAGTCCTGTCCGTCGCTTTACACTGGGTAGAATTGTTCTCATACCCGGTATTCAAATGCGCCGGGATACGCACGGATAAGGTCCGCATTTTCCGCCGCCTCCTGCGGTATTTCGTCAAGAAGTCCCAGCTGATAGGCGGTAAGGTCGCAGATACCATGGCGGCGTTCGTCTGTTATCAGCTCCTGCGACATCAGATTTTCCGGATCGGCTTCGGCATAATAGGCGACAGTCTCTTCGCTTATGCCTTCGTGTTGGTCGGCGGCTGCAAGGTCGCTGGCGCCGAACAGCCGCAAAAGCTGCTTGGCGATCATTAACGGCGACTGCCGGGAATCGTCCGCGTCTTGGCGGTATAGGAACGATGCCTCGTCAAAGTGGCTGCCGTTTTGATTGTAGTAATACGGTCTTGCATAGGATACGCCGCTCTCGTTTATAAATACCGCGTAGCATACCCCATCCGCGCCGTACTGCTCTAAAAGGGCGTCGGTATCAAGCGTATCGATGTAGGCGTAAACAGCTTCCTCAAAAGCGGCGGGGTCGTCCTCTGCCGAACCGTTGTAGATAAACTCGTAGTTGAGCTGGGCGTCGTTAAGCACCAGCCCGGAGCTTTTGCCGTAGCGTTCGGCTTGGGACGCGATATACTCTGCCGCTTCATCAAGCGTTTCTTTCTGCTCCGAGCGCTCCGTCCGGCTCCAGGCGGAATAATTGTCCTGGGCATATATGCTTATAAGCAGATTTTTTTCCTCCAATAAAGATGCGCTGCCGCAGGAAGAGGATTCGCGGTTTTTGTGATTTGCGGCAAGGACGGAGAAAAGTCCGGCAGATGCAAGGCACAGAACCGCCACCATAACTGCCGTCATTATCGTTGTGAAGCGTTTCATCTTAATCCTCCAGAATGTATACTACAGCGCTCCTCCGCCCGAAAGAATGTACCTCGGAAGACGAGGTGTAGCAAAGATCTATCTTATTGCCCTTTACCGCGCCGCCCGTATCCTGCGCCACTGCTGTGCCGTAGCTCCAGGAACCGTCGGGGGCGGCCACGTATACCTTAGTGCCCAGCGGTATCACCGAGGGGTCTACTGCGATAACTCCCTTTCTCAGGGGAGTGCCCATTGCGGTGGTGGAATAGCCGCCGTTTTCTGACGGCGAGGTCGAATAGGCGGTAGCGGTGACCGTTATCTTTTTAGAATATGATATGCCGTTTATCGTGCCGGCAGCGGTATCTACAGATACCTTGGCCGAGGACGACTGCTTTTTGGCGGGAGCTTCGGTAGGCTTGGGGGTCGGAGTGGCCGTTCCGCGTGCGATCACCTTGTCGGAAGGCTCCTTCGTTATCTGTTCCTCAACGAGAGTGCGGGAGCTTTCCTTTCCGTCCTTTGTCTCTACTGAGTAAATAAGCGTCTTTTCACCGGCAGAGCCCTCGGAGGTGACTTTTTCCTCGCCCTGCATCATTGTGGGATCGTCAACGTATGTCACGCCGAAATCTATGGGCGCCGTTTGGGTCTCGGTGGCGGTATCGATGCGGATTATCCGTATCTGCATACCGTCTGTCACAGCCGTATCGGCCTCGGGGACCAATCGGTCGTTTTCATCGACAGTATACCCGGCCTCAGCTACGGCCTCGCCGACTGTGCCCTTGGTCACGTTGGCCTCGGAAGAGCCGTCGGCCGTGGTGATGGTGACCGTGCCGGCGCGCGTTATCACGATATTGGCCGAATCATAAAGAGCAGCGTCGGGGGAGACGCTCAAAATATCGTTCTCGCCCAGTTCCAGCCCGCATTCGGCCAAAAGACCGGCGGCAGTGTCCTGACGGGTCTTGACAGTGGTGCTGTTCTCAAAACCGGATAGGGCGTTTATTTCCTTTATAACGACCTCCTTGCCGGCTTTGTCGTTGGCAGCACCCATCAGGGCGGCTGTCAGGACGGCTGAAGCGGCTGCCGCAGCTGCGAACCTTTTCCGACGTCTCCGCCTGCGTTCTCTTAGCTGTCGGCGTTTTATTATTCTTTCCATTATTTTGTCCATCAAAACATTCCCTTCTTTGTCTTGGGTAAAGCACAATTCTTTACAAGTATACTACAAATGTTTCAATTTGTCAACAGCTTTATTACAAAAATATTACGAAAATGTATCAATTGTGACATCTTCACAAAATATACGGGGATATAAGAATAGATTTTTCAAAAAACGGGTAATACTTCTAATAAAGAGGCCAAAGGCCGCAAAGTTATAGGAGGAAAATAAGGATGAGCAATATGACAAAGCGTGTGGTGATCCTGGATCAGATAGGTTCAAAGTACATCGCCCAGGCGATAATCGTTTTAAAGGAGTACGATCCGGCAGCGGAGGAGGAGATCGTGCGGGAAGCGGAGCGGATAGTGAGCGGATATATGCAGAAGAATCCGCCCTGTCGGCAGATGAAGCAGCGGCGCAGACGGAAAAGGACGTTTTCGGCAACGATCCCGGCGGTGGCGGCGGCGGTCATCGCGGCGGCTTTTGCGGCGGCGGTTGTCGTCATTGCTTTATGAAGGGAAAAGGGCGTTTGGGCAGGCAGTTTCCTTGCTTGGGGAGCTTGTCTGCCTTTTTATATGGAAAGATTCTGAAAAAATTGATATAAATACGCAAAATCTCTTGAAATTTTGCGATGGAAATGATATAATTATTCTATTAATAAAGATTATTCATGGAAAATATAAGCGACGGTAGCAGACGGTAAAGGAGCTGCTGCCGGACGAGAGTTGTTGTTTTGGAGAAATATATGCGAACGAAGAATTGGATATTTAAAAACATGGGCCAGTCCGAGGAGGAGATACGGCAGCTGGCGCAAAAGTATAACGTTACCAAGGTGATAGCCACACTGCTTTTGAACCGCGGCTTAAAGACCGACGAGCAGATACGTTCCTACGTGACAAAGTCCATGCACGGTATCCATAACCCCACGCTGCTGCCCGATATGGATAAGGCGGCCGAGCGCACGGCGCGCGCTGTGGAGAACGGGGAGCGGATAGTGATATACGGCGATTACGATGTTGATGGGATAACGTCTACCGCTCTTTTATATGATTTTTTGAAAAGCCATGGCGCTGATGTGGAGTATTACATACCGGATAGGTATCAGGAAGGCTACGGCCTGAATATAATGGCTGTAAACAAACTGGCTAAAAGCGGAGCCAAGCTGATGATAAGCGTGGACTGCGGCATAACGGCTGTCGGGGAGGTGAGCCTGGCCAAGGTGCTGGGCATGGAGACGGTGATAACCGACCACCATACCTGCAAGGAGAAGCTGCCGGAGGACGCTGTGGCGGTGGTAAACCCCAAGATACCCGGCTGCGGTTATCCGTTTGACGGGCTGGCGGGCGTAGGAGTGGCGTTCAAGCTGGCTTTGGCGACGGCGATGTATATGGGGGAAAACACGACCGAATGCTTCAACCGTTACTGCGATCTGGCGGCGTTGGGCACAGTGGCTGACGTGGTGCCGCTGCTTGATGAAAACAGGATAATCGTAGACCGGGGGATAAAGTCGCTGTCCTCCTCCCAACGACCGGGGATAAGGAAGATGCTGGAGCTTTCGGGGGCTGATAAAAGGCCGCTGACCTCCTCCTCGATCGCCTTCTCCCTTGCCCCGAGGCTCAATGCCGCCGGCAGGCTGGGCAATGCCAAGACGGCCGTGGAGCTTTTATTGAGCCGTGACGAGAAGCAAGCGTACGAGATAGCGTTAAAGCTCGACAGCGAGAACCGTGAACGGCAGACGATGGAGCAGAAAATTTTTGACGAGGCGCTGGAGCTGGCCGAAAAGGATCCGCTGTTTGACAAGAAACGGGTGATAGTGCTGGCAAAAGAGGGCTGGCATCAGGGAGTTATCGGCATTGTGGCCTCCAGGATATGCTCGCGCTTTTATAAGCCGTGCATACTCATCTCCTGTGAAAACGGCGCCGGGAAAGGCTCCGGCAGGAGCGTGGAAGGCTTCAACCTATTCGACGCCCTTACTGCCTGCGAGGAGTTTTTGACGAATTTCGGCGGCCATTCCATAGCGGCAGGGCTTAATATCAACGCTTCCGATATAGATGAGTTTACGAAGAAGATAAATGAATATGCCGGCAAGGCCATGGCTCCCGAGGCTCTGACACCCTCGGTGAAGATAGACTGCAAATTAAACCCGGCGGCGGTATCGGTCAAGAATTGCCGTACGCTTTCTGTGTTCGAGCCGTTCGGCATGTGCAATGAAAAGCCGGTGTTTGCAGTGGAGGATCAGACGATACTGGCGATAGGGCAGATGGGGCTGGCCAATAAGCATCTGCGCCTTAAGGCAGGCTCCGGCGGCCATACGTTGAACTGCGTAGGCTTCGGCATGGGGGAATATATGGACTTTTTCCACCAGGGCGACCGGGTGGACCTGGCCTTTCAAATGGATATAAACACGTACCAGGGGACGCAGCAGGCTCAGCTGGTGCTTAAGGATATAAGAAAAGCGAAAAACGCCGCAGCTGCCCGCTAAACGCAGGCGGCCGCAGCTCTCCGGGCGGATGTTCACAAGGATCCGCCGGGGGAAAACAGGGAAAAGAGGTGTTTTATTATGGCGGCGAAAAAGGAAGAATTGAAAAAGAGTGCTATTCTTGCGCCCGATAAGATGGCGTATGTTGAAGAAGAGGATACCGATGAGATAGTGCGGAGGATAGTAAAGGCCGTTCACGGCTACAGTCCTCACGCCAATACCGACATGATAGAGATAGCGTATTTTGTGGCTAAGGACGCCCACAAGAATCAGTTCAGAAAATCCGGCGCGAAGTATATAGAGCACCCTGTTCAGATAGCGTATATAGCCTCGCAGCTGTCGCTCGATGCGGTATCGATAGCGGCCAGTCTCCTGCACGACGTCGTGGAGGATACTCCCTGGACGTCGGAGGACGTGGCGGCCTTGTTCGGCCGTCAGGTGGCGGAGATTGTAGACGGGGTGACGAAGCTCAAAAAGATAAAATATACCACCCAGGAGGAGCAGCAGGTGGAGAATCTGCGCAAGATGTTTTTGGCGATGGCCAAGGACATACGCGTGGTGCTGATAAAGCTTATAGATAGGCTCCACAATATGCGCACGCTCAAATACATGCCGCCTGATAAACAGCTGCGGATATCAAAGGAAACGCTTGAGGTCTACGCTCCTCTGGCGCACCGTCTGGGTATGTCGAAGATAAAGGTGGAGCTGGAGGATCTGGGGCTTAAATACCTCGACCCGGTGGCGTATGAGGAGATACGCAGCGAGATTCACCAGAAAAAGGAGCAGCGCGAGCAGTATATCGCCGACATAATCGCCGTCCTCGAGGAAAAGATAGCCGAGGCAGGGATAAAGGGGCAGATAACCGGCCGCGCCAAGCATTTCTACAGCATATTCCGCAAGATGTATGGTCAGAACAAGACCATAGACGAGATATACGACCTGTTTGCCGTGAGAGTGATAGTGGATACGGTCACCGACTGCTATACGGTGCTGGGCATGGTGCACGATCTGTATACGCCGGTGCCCATGCGTTTCAAGGATTATATCGCTACCCCCAAGCCCAATATGTACCAGTCCCTGCATACCACGGTCATAGGCCCCAACGGCACTCCGTTCGAGATACAGATCCGTACCTGGGAGATGCATAAGGTAGCCGAGGAAGGTATCGCCGCGCACTGGAAATATAAGGAGGGCATTTCCGGCGAGAACGATATGGACTCCAAGCTCGAATGGGTGCGAAAGCTTTTGGAGACGCAGGTGGATATAATCGACACCGATGATTTTATGAACACGCTCAAGATCGACCTTTTTGCCGACGAGGTGTTCGTGTTCACTCCCCAGGGCAAGGTAGTATCGCTGCCGGCGGGAAGCACGGTCATAGATTTCGCCTTTGCAATACATTCTGCCGTAGGCTATAAGATGAGCGGAGCGAAGGTCAACAACAAGATCGTCCCCAATAATTACCGCTTGCAAAACGGCGAGATAGTAGAGATATTGACCGGCAATACAAAGGGCCCCAGCCGAGACTGGCTGCAAATAGTAAAGACCTCCCAGGCCAAGAGCAAGATAAACCAGTGGTTCAAGAAGGAGCGGAGGCCGGAGAATATCGTTCACGGCAAGGAGCTTTTGGAGCGAGAGGTGCGGCGCATGGGCTATACGCACACCCAGCTGTTCCGCCCGGAATGGATGGATATCCTTTTAAAGCGATACGGCTTTGCTAATATTGACGACCTGTACGCCAGCATCGGGTATGGCGCGCTGACGGCGCAGAAGGTGATAATGCGGCTTCGTGATGAGTATATAAAGGAGCAGCGCAAAAAGCCCAAGAGTGAGGAAGAGATATTAAGCGGTCTGGCCGCCTCCAAGGAAGAGGAGAAAAAGAAGCACCGCGGTTCGGGCATAATAGACGTCAAGGGTATTGAAAACTGCCTTGTACGGCTTGCACATTGCTGCAACCCTGTGGCAGGCGATGATATAATCGGATTCATCACCAAGGGACGCGGCGTTTCGGTGCATAGGAGCGACTGCCCGAATATGAATCCTGCCCATATGAGCGAGGAGGATAGAAACCGCCTGATCGAAGTATCGTGGTCGGACAGATCGGGCAAATATGTCACCAATGTCCAGCTAGAAGCGCCCGACCATCAAGGGCTGTTGCTGGCGGTGACCGAGGTCATAAGCAATCTGAAATTCCCAATGAAAACGGCCAATGCCTTCGTTACCAAGCGCGGTATCGCCGTTGTGCAGGTGGGAGTGGAGATAAGCGGCACCGAGGATCTGGCGGTATTGATGAAGAAGCTCAAACAGATAACGGGCGTTATTTCGGTATCACGCATATCGAATTGATATACTTAATTTTGAAAGGCGAAAGGCGTTTTTACAATGCGTAAGGAAACGATAACCATAACAACAGAATATATAAAGCTCGACCAGATCCTAAAATTCGCGGGGCTTGCCCTGATGGGGGCGGAGGCCAAGGAACTGATAGCTTCCGGGAAAGTCAGCGTCAACGGCGAGGTCTGTTTGGCGCGGGGAAAGAAGCTGCGCCCCGGCGATAGGGCCGTCCTTGAGGGCGAAGCGGAGCTTTTGGTGAGCTGATATGCACATAACGTCGCTTGAGCTTAAGGATTTTCGTAATTACAGCCGGGAGCGGATAGAGTTTTCTCCGGGGACTAACGTCATCTACGGCAACAATGCCCAGGGTAAGACGAATATTTTAGAAGCGGTTTATCTGGCGGCGCAGGGACGGGGATTTAGGACGAAGTCTGACCGGGAGCTGGTACGCTTCGGGGAACAGTTCGCATGGATAAGAGTAGAGTTTGCCGACTCCCAGCGTGAGCATGAGATAGTGATGGCCATAGATAAAAACGGCAAAAAGGCGATAAAGGTCAACAATGTGCCGGTGAGGAAGCTGTCTAGGCTTATGAGCTACTTAAACGTGGTGATGTTTTCGCCGGAGGAACTGGAGCTGGTAAAGGGTTCGCCGTCGCTGCGGCGCAGATTCCTCGATACGGCTATAAGCCAGCTGCGCCCCTCGTATTTGGCAAGTCTTGCCGCCTACCATAAGGCTCTGGGCGAGAAGAACGTACTTTTAAAGCAGCTGAAAAAAGCAGGCGTGAAAGAGGATGCAACGCTTGCGGTCTGGAATCAGGCTCTGGCAGAGGAAGGGGCGAAGATAATCGAAGCAAGGCGCGCCTTCGTGGAGGATATGCAGGCCTTTGCCGGGAATATCCAAAGGGAGATCTCGGGGGAGGAATTGAAGATAGAATACCGTCCCAGCGTTGACGCCAAAGATGCGGAGGAGCTTTATGAATTTCTGGAAAAGCATAAGCGGCGGGAGATAGAGCACGGCCAGGCTGTATGGGGAGTACAGCGCGATGATATACGCCTTTTGGTAAACGGCTCCGATGCCCGGCTTTTCGGCTCTCAGGGTCAGCAGCGTACATGCGTGTTGTCGCTCAAGATGGCGCAGGCTGATTGGATAGCTGATAAAAAGGGCGAATATCCGGTACTGCTCCTGGATGATATAATGAGTGAGCTGGATATAAACCGGCGGCGGTATCTGGCCGGGAAGATACGCGGACGTCAGGTGCTGATAACCTGCACCGACGATGAGGACGCTCCGCCGGAGCGCACAGGCCTGATATACGTAAAAAACGGCCGGGCGCAAAGGATAACTGTTGGAGGATAAGATGTATTTTCATATAGGCAATGATCACGTGGTGAGGTTAAAGGACGTGGTAGGGGTGTTTGATATGGATAACACGACTATCAGCCGTTCGGGACGGAAATTCTTAAGCGTGGCGCAAAAGAACGGAGAAATAGTGGAGGCGGCGGGCGATGGATTGCCGCGGTCCTATGTGGTGACGGAAAGAGGAGGACGAGTGAGGGTATATCTGTCGGCCTTGTCCTCACAGACGCTCCTAAAGCGCGCCAATGCCGGAGCGGCGGCGTTGAAATGAAAAAGGCACTCGGTCTAATGTTTAAGGAAAGGATATTTTGAGTATGAGTATTGACAAAGTGGAAACGACGTATGACGAAAACCAAATACAGGTGCTCGAGGGGCTTGACGCGGTAAGAAAGCGTCCCGGTATGTATATCGGTTCGACCTCCAAGGCGGGACTGCACCACCTTGTTTACGAAATAGTTGACAACTCTATCGATGAGACGCTGGCCGGATACTGTACAGAGATAAAGGTGGACATAAATGCTGACGGTTCGGTGACCGTTGACGATAACGGTCGCGGTATCCCGGTAGGTATCCATCCGCAGCAGGGCATACCGACGGTGACAGTCGTCCTGACGGTGCTCCATGCCGGGGGAAAATTCGGCGGCGGCGGATACAAGGTGTCGGGCGGACTGCACGGCGTTGGATCCTCGGTCGTCAATGCGCTGTCGGAGATGCTGGAGGTGGAGGTCTCCAACGGGGAACATGTGTATTACCAGAAATTTGAGCGCGGCAACCCTGTCTGCGATCTTAAGATAATAGGCGATACCGAAAAGACCGGTACCAAAATAACCTTCAAGCCCGATCCGGAGATATTTGAGGTGCTGGAGTTTGATTACCAGACGCTCCTGCAAAGGCTTAGGGAACAGGCATTTTTGAATAAGGGAGTAAAGATACTCCTGACCGACCGCAGAGTGGAAAAGCCGGAGACAAAGGTGCTCCATGCCGAGGGCGGTATAAAGGAATTTGTGAAATACCTAAACCGTTCCAAGGATCCGATCCATGATGAGATAATCTACGTGGGATCCGAGAGGAAGGATATGGCCGTGGAGATAGCCATGCAGTATACTACGGCCTATAATGAGTCGATACTGAGCTTTGCCAACAATATCCATACCACTGACGGCGGTATGCATGAGACGGGCTTTAAGGCCGGGCTTACACGGGTGATAAACGATTATGCCCGCAAATATAACCTCTTAAAGGACAAGGATCCCAAGCTTGAGGGAGAGGATACGCGCGAGGGGCTGACGGCTGTAATAAGCGTCAAGCTTATGGAGGCGCAGTTTGAGGGGCAGACCAAGGCGAAGCTCGGCAACAGCGAAGCGCGGACGCTGGTGGAAAGCGCTATAAATGAAAAGCTGTCGCGCTTTTTGGAGGAGAATCCGAAGGTGGCCAAGACCATCATCACCAAGATACAGACAGCCTCAAGAGCGCGTGAGGCGGCAAAAAAAGCCCGCGAAGCCACGCGCAAGAACAGCTCGCAGATCCAGTCTGCGCTTTTGGGCAAGCTCGCTCCCTGTATCAGGAACGATCCCTCGATAAATGAGATATACATCGTCGAGGGAGATTCGGCCGGAGGTTCGGCAAAGCAGGGGAGGAACCGCTACTATCAGGCGATCCTGCCGCTGTGGGGAAAGATGCTCAACGTGGAGAAATCCCGTATAGACAAGGTGTACTCAAATGAAAAGCTGCTGCCGGTGATACATGCGCTGGGCACCGGTATCGGCGAGGAGTTCGATATATCGAAGCTAAAGTATGATAAGATAGTGATAATGGCCGATGCCGATGTGGACGGTTCACATATAAGGACGCTGCTTCTGACATTCTTCTTCCGTTATATGCGGCCGCTCATAGAAGAAGGGCATGTATATCTGGCGCAGCCGCCGCTGTTCAAGGTGTATAAGGGCAAGAACAAGAATTTGGTCGCTAAGTATGCCTATGATGAGATAGAGCGCGATAGGCTGATAGCGGAGCTGGGCTCAGGGGCAAAGGTGCAGCGGTATAAGGGTCTTGGTGAGATGGACGCATCGGAGCTGTGGGAGACGACAATGGATCCCGAGCGGCGCACGATGCTCAGGGTGAATCTGGAGGATGCCGTGGAGGCGGACGAGATATTCACGATCCTCATGGGCGACAAGGTAGAGCCGCGGCGTGAATTTATCGAGCAGAACGCCAAAAACGCAGTCGATCTGGATTTTTAAGATTACCGATAGTCTGACGGGATATAAGAGGAATATCAGCCCGCATACCGCTAAGGGGTATGCGGGCAGTTTTGTGCCTTATCCCGCAATTAGGTTTTCTGTGAAAAAGCGCATCATTGTGATTTAAATGTAGATTTTTTGTATTTGCCTATTGCAAATCTCGGCCAATAGGTGTATAATGGTATCGGCAATTAAAAGAATAAATCGCAGAGTAGGGATCTGTGCGTTTACAGACGCAGTCTGTATGGAGTGCCGGACGAACGGGGAGTTGTCGTGCGGACGAAATCGGTGCCGGTCCCGCATCCCGCTGCCGGATAGGATTTAAGATCTCTTTTTTAGGCGGCATAGGATTTATCCGCCTATTTTTTATGGGCATTGCCAAAAAAATCAAAAGGAGAGGTTTTAAATGCTGCAAAACTTGAAAAAATCCATGAAAAATCTGACAAGCGTGCAGGGAATAGCGTTGATGGGGATGTTTACGGCTCTCTACGTAGCCCTGGGGGTAGTGAAGCTCTATATCACGCCTGATAACCGCTTTTCGCTGACGTTCCTGCCGATGATGGCGGCGGGATATTTTCTGGGCGGAATACCGGCGTTTTTAGTGGGGGCGGCCGGAGATGTGCTCAACTTTATCCTGTTTCCCTCGGGCGGAGCATTTTTCCCCGGGTATACGATAAGCGCGGCGCTGTCGGGGCTTTTTTACGGATTGTTTATGTACGGTCAGTCCGGGAAGAGGCTGTTTTTGGGGCTGGTGGTAAGCAAGATCGTGATAACGCTTTTTGTAAGCCTGTTGCTGAATACCTACTGGTCATCGCTGTTTTCGCCGAACGGATTTTATGTGATACTGACAGGGAAGGTTTTAAAAACGTTCATCACCCTGCCTGTGCAGCTTGTGCTGGGAGCGGCCGTGATATCGATGATGGAAAAGACGGGGTTAAGACGGCGTTATGCGGGAAGAATATGATAAAAATACACATAACGCCTATAGAAATTACACAAATTTTACAGTAATTTTTCATTAAAATAAAAAACAAATGCTGTCTTGAAATATGTCGGATTTTGTGTTATACTGGAATTGCAAATTAATTACATATAATACCGTTTCCGGACGGCATACCGGAAAACGGCGCAGATCAAGCATAACGTAAATTAGCCAATTGCGAAACCTTTTCGCAATTGATTTCTGGCTAAGGAAGAAAATAAAAGTTCCGTTGATTGGCGGTCTACGACCGCTGAAACTTTTATTTTCGCAATTTTTGACGCGCATGTCGTCAAAAATTGATTGTAATTCGAGGGTTTCACCCTCGAGCTCCCCAGAATAAGGAAATAATTGTAAAACGCTGTCGCGTTTTGCAATTATCTAATAACGTAAACAAAAAGGAGTAGGCAATGGTACCTTTATTTAACGCAGAAACGCCCGTTGTAGGAAAGCTGAGCATCATAAGTATGCGCGGCTGCGAAGCATTTACTGAGACTATCGATAATTATCTCAAGGGCTTCCGCCCCTATGATTCGGAAGAGTCGTATGTGACACACGTTACCTGTCCCCGTTTCGGAACCGGAGAAGGAAAATGCGTCATAAATGAGACCGTACGCGGCCATGATGTGTACATTATCTGCGATGTATTCAACTACGGCGTGACTTATAAGATGTACGGCATAGAAAACCATATGAGCCCCGACGACCATTATCAGGATCTCAAGCGCATTATCGCCGCTATGGGCGGCAAGGCCAGAAGGGTGACAGTGGTAATGCCGATGCTCTATGAGGGCAGACAGCATAAGCGCGCCGGCAGGGAATCGCTTGATGCGGCCATGATGCTGCAGGAGCTAAATTCCATGGGAGTGAGCAACATCCTCACCTTTGACGCCCACGATCCGCGGGTGCAGAACGCTATCCCTCTGGGCGGCTTTGACGATGTGCAGCCGACGTATCAGATGATAAAGGCGCTGGTGCGTTCAGTACCTGATATAGAGCTTAACAAGGATGAGACGATAATCATATCTCCGGATGAGGGAGGTATGGCCAGATGCATGTACTACTCGTCGGTATTGAAGCTTGATCTGGGAATGTTTTATAAACGCCGCAATTATTCGGTGATAGTAAACGGCAAGAATCCGATCGTGGCGCACGAATATCTCGGCCGCGATGTAGAGGGCAAAAACGTTATCATTATAGACGATATGATCTCCAGCGGCGAATCGGTGATAGACGTGGCGCAGAAGCTCCACGCAAGAGGCGCTAAGAGGATCTTCGTATTCGCCTCCTTCGGCCTGTTTACCAACGGCCTGGAGGTGTTTGACAAAGCGTACGAGGACGGGATAATAACGAAGATATTCACGACCAACCTGGTGTACAGGCGGCCGGGGCTGTGCGAGAAGGAATGGTACAGCGAGGTCGATATGTCTAAGTACGTATCGCTTTTGATAGATACTTTGAACCACGACGAGACTATCAGCCATCTGCTCGATCCGGTAGGGAAGATACAAAATCTTGTATCGAGGATAGAGGAGAGAAAGAATAAGTAATGGGCTGCCGCTTTTAATGCGGATCGCTTAAAAACACGTAAAAAACGCATCGCTCGTGAGCAGACAGAGCGATGTGTTTTGTTTTTTGTAAACCAATGCGTAATGGTGTATCCACAGCCGGCAAACAGATAAAAATTTAACATGAAATATACACTTTCCACCGATTTTCTGATTGCAAATTAAAGGATATTATGGTATAATATATCCATGTAAAAAACTGCGAAGGGAGCAAGTATATGAAAAGAGATGATATAAGGTTTGAACTGAAGCATGAAGTGCTGCGGGCGGTCGCTGAGAACCAGTTTGAAAACGGCAAAATGACGCTTGAAAAGTTTGAGGAGATACCGTTTGATACAATCCCCGGCATAACCCCGAAATTCCGCTGCTGCGTTTATAAGGAGAGGGAGATAATTCGTCAGCGGACAAGGCTGGCTCTGGGCATGATGCCTATACCCAAGGATAATTACGAGCATCTGCCGATGCATGAGCACGTAGTGCAGGTAATACCGGCCGCCTGCGAGGGCTGCCCGATAAACCGTTTCCAGGTGACGGAGAACTGTCAGAACTGTATGCAAAAGGCGTGTCAGAAGGTATGTGCCTTTGGGGCGATAACGATAACGCCCAAGGGAGCCTATATCGACCAGTCAAAATGCCGCGAATGCGGACGCTGCGCCGAGGCTTGTCCCTATCATGCCATAGCCGATCTTATGCGCCCGTGCAAGCGCAGCTGCGAGGTGGACGCGATATCCATAGGCGAAAATAAGCTGGCGAATATCGATAATAAGAAATGTATCGCCTGCGGACACTGCGTAACGGCATGTCCTTTCGGAGCGATCTCCGATATTTCCTACATAACAAGAGTTATAGAAGCTATCAAGGATCCCAATAAGGTGACGATAGCGATACCTGCTCCCGCTGTAGAAGGGCAGTTTGGGCCCAATGCTACGGTGGGCAAGGTGAAAACGGCTTTAAAGAAGCTCGGCTTCGACTACGTTTACGAGGTGGCTCTCGGCGGCGATATGGTATCGATGCATGAGGCGGAGGAGCTTATCGAGCATATGGACGAAGGTAAAAAAATGACTACCTCCTGTTGCCCGGCGTTTGTGAATCTTATCCGTAAGCATTATCCGGAGCTTTTGGAATACGTTTCCACGACTGTTTCGCCGATGCAGGCCAATGTGCGCTATATATTGAAAAAGCACCCTGATGCTTTCATTGTGTTTATCGGGCCGTGTATCGCCAAGAAATTCGAAGCGGAGATGATGAGGGCGCCGGATGTGGTAATGACGTTCGAGGAATTGAACGCCGTGTTCGACGCCAGAGGTATCGACCCCAATGAATGCGAGGAGGAGACGGATCCGGATGCGACGTCTTACGGCCGCCGCTACGGCGGATCGGGCGGAGTGGCTGCGTCCGTTGTCAAGGCTGCGTCCGAATTGGGCAGAGACGGAGTGAAGCCCAAGCCGTGTTCCGGCGTTAAGGAATGCAAGGTCGCCCTGGCGATGCTCAAGGTAGGAAAGCTGCCGGAGGATATCATCGAGGGCATGGCCTGTGAAGGCGGCTGTATTGCCGGACCCGGTTCAATAGCCAAGCTGCCGCAGCTAAAAGCCGCCCGCATGAAGAAGATAAAGGGTAAGGACGGCGATTCTATCGGCGACATGTTAAAGGCCATGGGAGCAGACGATGTGGACATGGTGAGAGAGAACTTCGATATGCCGGAGCATGTGAGCTTTGTTCTCGGCAACCGTATACGGGAGAAAAAATAAAACGAAAAGCCTGGCGCGGCGAAAAATGCTGCGGCAGGCTTTTTGCCGGCGATCAAAACTTTTTTTGTAAGCCCCGACAAAACGATTGACAGATGATATGTTTTATGCTACAATATATATGTATCGAGCTGTTCAATTGCGAAACCTTTTTCGCAATTGAGTTCTGTTTAATGAAGAAAATAAAAGTTCCGTTGATTGGCGGTCTGCGACCGCTGAAACTTTTATTTTCGCAATTTTTGACGCGCATGTCGTCAAAAATTGATTGAAATTCGAGGGTTTCACCCTCGAGCTCCCCAGAATAAGGAAATAATTGCAAAACGCTGTCGCGTTTTGCAATTATCTAATATGTATCAAGCAAAAAGGAGGTCACATGAGTGGCTGTATCGGAAACGGGCAGCGCCTTGCGGGCGGAACCGATCTTTGAGGAGCTTACCGATGAGGAGCTTGTCCGGCTTGCGCAGGGCGGCAGTACATACGCGCTGGAGGGCGTGATCCTGCGCTATACGGGATTTGTTTGTTCTAAGGTAAAATCGTATTTTTTGATAGGCGCGGAGGACGAGGATATCATGCAGGAGGGCATGATAGGCCTTTATAAGGCCGTCAGGGATTTTAAACCCGATAAGCACTCCTCATTTAAGACGTTTGCCGCCGTATGCATAAAAAGGCAGATGATAACCGCCATCAAGACCGCCACGCGCCAGAAGCATATCCCCTTGAACTCATATATCTCGCTTGACCGTCAGCTCTACGGCAGTAAGGACGATGTGGCATTGATAGATACGATCGTTGAGGATTCCGCCCTCGATCCGGAGGCGATAATCATCGACAGGGAAAATACGAGCGTGATAGAGTACAGGATAAACAAGGCTTTGAGCAAGCTGGAGCTGGAGGTTTTGGTTTATTATCTGGATGGCTGTTCCTATCAGGAGATAGCGCGGCGGATACACCGCGATGTTAAATCCGTAGACAACGCCGTCCAGCGAATAAAAAAGAAGGTCGAAGCGATCTTAAAAAACAGGCTGTAAGGCCTTTTTCAAGAGAGGTAAAAAATATGTACGAAGACAAGACATTAGTGTGCAAGGACTGCGGCAGGGAATTTGTATTCTCGGCCGGCGAACAGGAGTTTTACGCAGAAAAGGGATTCCAGAATGAGCCGACACGCTGCCGCGACTGCCGTCAGGCGAGAAAAGGCGGCGCAAAACCGCAGCGGGAGATGTTCGAGATAGTATGCGCTTCCTGCGGAAAGGTGGACAAGGTGCCGTTTGAGCCCAGACACGACCGCCCGGTCTATTGCAGCGAATGCTTTGAAGCAAGAAAATAAGGCCGGCCGTCCTTGACGGCGGTCAATGAAAAATGAATATCCGCCAAAAGCCGTGCAGTATAAAATGCGGCGTTTGGTAGGGGATGCCGCTTGTATATCCGGGGGTGTTTGATACACGCCAACGGTATATGAGCGGCATTTTGCGGTCTTAAAGAGGGGGAATTTGCTGAATTTTCTGTGACAGCCGGGTTTTTGAGATAATTTTTTACAAAATAACTATTGATTTTTCACATAAGCTATAATATAATAAATGTGTATGCTTCGGCATCTTGCGCCGATAATTCAATCAAGCGGCGGCTTTTGGCCGTCCGCATAAAAAACGAAAGGAAGTACCGCAATGGAAAAGAAAGAAATGTTATACGAAGGCAAGGCAAAGAAGGTATATGCGACCGATGACGAGAATCTTTATATCGTTGATTACAAGGACGATGCTACCGCGTTCAACGGACTTAAAAAGGGTCAGATATCCGGCAAGGGCGTTGTAAACAATAAGATGTCGAACTTCCTTATGCAGATCATGGAAAAGAATGGGATACCGACGCATTATGTGCAGGAGCTTTCCGACCGGGAGACATTGGTGAAAAAGGTCACGATAGTGCCGCTGGAGGTGATCATCAGGAATATTGCCGCAGGCAGCTTCTCCAAGCGTTTGGGTGTTGAGGAGGGTACGCCTTTAAAGACGACGGTGCTTGAATACAGCTACAAGGACGATGATCTGGGAGATCCGCTGATAAACGATTACCACGCTATGGCTTTGGGGATCGTCACCCGTGAGGATCTGGACAAGATAGCGGAGATGGCGTTTAAGGTAAACGAGGTATTAAAAGCATATTTTGCCACCGTAAATATAGAGCTGGTAGACTTTAAGATAGAATTTGGCCGCACACCGGACGGGCAGATAATATTGGCTGACGAGATATCGCCCGACACCTGCCGTCTGTGGGATGCCGATACACATGAAAAACTCGATAAGGACCGTTTCCGCCGCGACCTCGGCAATGTTGAGGAAGCGTACGAGGAAGTATTCAAAAGACTCGGTCTGTAAGAGGAGGAGGGACTTATGGCTTCTGATACGTATGAATCGCCGCTGAATACGCGGTATGCATCCAAGGAGATGCAGTATATCTTTTCTCCGGATAAGAAATTCTCCACCTGGAGAAAGCTGTGGATAGCCCTTGCCGAAAGCGAAAAGGAGCTAGGGCTGGATATCACCGACGAGCAGATAGCGCAGATGAAGGAGCACATCTACGATATAAATTATGATGTGGCAAAGGCGCGGGAGAAGGAAGTGCGCCATGACGTTATGTCGCACGTTTACGCTTACGGGCAGCAGTGCCCGCTGGCAAAGCCGATAATCCATCTGGGCGCTACCAGCTGTTACGTGGGCGATAACACCGATGTTATCATCATGACGGAGGCTTTGCGGCTGGTAAAGAAAAAGCTTGTGAACCTTATCGGGGAGCTGGCAAAATTTGCCGAGGAGTATAAGTCGCTGCCGACGCTGGCGTTTACGCATTTCCAGCCGGCACAGCCGACGACGGTAGGCAAGAGGGCGACGCTGTGGATACAGGATCTGATGATGGATCTGGAGGACGTTTGCTATCAGCTGTCCAAGGCCAAGCTCCTGGGCTGCAAGGGCACAACCGGGACGCAGGCCAGCTTTTTGGAGCTGTTTGACGGCGACCATGAGAAATGCCGGGAGCTTGACCGGCGGATCGCCGAGAAGATGGGCTATGAAAAATGCTTTGCGGTAAGCGGGCAGACTTATCCGAGGAAGCTCGACTCGCAGATCTTAAACGTCCTGAGCCAGATAGCCCAGAGCGCCTATAAGTTCTCCAACGATATCCGGCTCTTGCAGCATATGAAGCAGATAGAGGAGCCGTTTGAAAAATCGCAGATAGGCTCTTCGGCAATGGCCTATAAGCGTAACCCGATGCGTTCGGAGCGTATAGGGTCGCTGGCGCGCTATGTGATAGTAGACGCCTTGAATCCGGCAATAACGGCGGCCACGCAGTGGTTCGAGAGGACGCTTGACGATTCGGCGAATAAGCGCATAAGCGTTCCTGAGGCATTTTTGGCCACAGACGCGATACTTAACCTGTATATAAATGTAGTTGATGGGCTGGTCGTTTACGACAAAGTCATATATCAGCAGTTCATGCGCGAGATACCGTTCATGGCGACTGAAAACATAATGATGGATGCGGTCAAAAAGGGCGGCGACCGTCAGGAGCTGCATGAGAGGATAAGGGTGCATTCCATGGAAGCGGGAAAAGCCGTAAAGCTTGAGGGCAAGGAGAATAACCTGGCGGAGCTTATAGCGGCCGATCCGGCGTTTGGGCTGACGATCGAGGAAATAAACGCACTTTTGAAGCCGGAAAATTTCGTCGGCCGGGCGCCTGAGCAGACTGAGGATTTCCTTCGGAACGAGGTAAGGCCGATGCTTGAGGAAAACGCCGATCTGCTGGGAGTAGAAGTAGAGATAAACGTTTAAAACGCAAAAGAAAGGAAATAAAAGCTATGGTAAAGGCAATCGTAGGAGCTAACTGGGGCGACGAGGGCAAGGGAAAGATAACCGATATGCTTGCTAAAGAGGCGGATATCGTTATACGCTTCCAGGGAGGAGCCAACGCCGGACACACTATCGTCAACGAATACGGCAAGTTCGGACTGCACCTTCTTCCGTCAGGGGTGTTCAATAATAACGTTGTCAACATGATAGGCAACGGCGTAGCTCTTGATATCCCGGAGCTTTTTGCTGAAATAAAAGACATCACAGACCGCGGCGTGCCGATGCCGAACATCAAGGTGGCAGAACGTGCACAGGTGCTCATGCCGTATCATAAGCTGTTCGACCAGTACGAGGAGGAAAGGCTCTCCGACCGCCAGTTCGGCTCCACAAAATCCGGTATAGCCCCGTTTTTCTCGGACAAATTCTCAAAGATCGGCTTCCAGGTCTGGGAGCTGTTCGGTGAGGAGGAGCTGTATGAAAAGATAAAGAACGTGCTGGAGGTCAAAAATTTGCTTTTAGAGCACGTATACCACAAGCCGCTTCTGGATGCGGATGAGCTTTACAAGACGCTCAAGGGCTATGCGGAAATGGTGCGTCCCTACGTTATAGATTCAGCGCAGTTTATGCACGAGGCGATAAAGTCGGGCAAGAATATCCTGCTTGAGGGTCAGCTTGGCTCCTTGAAGGATCCGGATTTCGGCATATATCCGTTTACGACCTCGTCCTCGACGCTGGCAGGCTACGGAGCCTGCGGAGCAGGGATCCCGCCGTATGAGATAAAGGAAATAATCACTGTTGTAAAGGCCTATTCCTCCGCAGTCGGCGCGGGAGCCTTTGTCAGCGAGATATTCGGCGAGGAGGCGGACGAGCTGAGAAAGCGCGGCGGAGACGGCGGCGAATACGGCGTTACCACGGGACGTCCGCGGCGAATGGGCTGGTTTGATTGCGTGGCCTCCCGTTACGGCTGCATGGTGCAGGGAGCGACCCAGGTGGCGTTCACGGTGCTCGATGTCCTGGGATATTTGGACGAGATACCGGTATGCGTAGGCTATGAGGTCGACGGCGAAGTCCTGCGCAATTTCCCCACGACCGATAAGCTCAATAAGGCAAAGCCGGTATTGAAGGTATTGCCGGGCTGGAAGCAGGATATACGGGGAATAAAGAAGTACGAGGAGCTTCCGGAAAATTGCCGCAAGTATATCGAGTTTGTGGAAAAGGAGCTGGAGGTGCCGATAAAGATAGTTTCCAACGGCCCCGGACGCGAGGATATAATCTATAGATAATAATGAAAGAAAAAATTCTGAAGCTCCTTTTGTTGGCGGAGGGCGGCTGCGTTTCCGGTGAAGAGATGAGCCGCGTTCTGGGAATAACCCGATCGGCGGTGTGGAAGAATATAAAGGAGCTGCGGGAAGAAGGCTGGCGGATAGAAGCGGCGACCAAGCGCGGATACCGTCTCGATATTCCTGATGACGCGCTTTGCACGCTTTCGCCGCAAACTGAGTTCATGGGCAGAGAGCTTGTCTGGACATACAGCTGTGATTCAACGAACAGCGCGGCTAAACGCCGGAGCGATATGATCGAGGGAACGGTCTTTGCATCAGAGGTCCAGACTGCCGGCCGCGGAAGGCTTGGACGGAGCTGGCTTTCGCCGCCGGGCTGCGGGATATGGATGAGCGTGCTTTTAAGACCGCCGCTGCCGCCGGCGGAGGTGGCGCCGGTAACGCTTGCCGCCGGGCTGGCGGCAGCCGAGACGGTGGGCGGTACTGTGAAATGGCCCAACGATGTGGTCATGAACGGCAAAAAGGTCTGTGGGATACTCACGGAAATGTCGGCGGAGATGGAAAGGGTGGGTCATATCGTGGTAGGTATCGGTGTGAACGCCAATACGTCAGAATTTCCGGCGGAGCTTATAGACAAGGCGACTTCTGTAATGCTCGAGACCGGCAAGGCTTGCAATAGACGCAGGCTGGCCGAAAGGATACTTGAGCGGTTCGAGGTGCGGTATAAAAGGCTCATAGAAGGCGGCTTTGCGGCGATACGCGAGGATTATAAGACGCGCTCGGCAACGCTGGGGAACGAGGTGACCGTTATTGAAAACGGCCGCTCCATACGGGCGTTCGCTGTCGATATAGACGAAAACGGCGCTCTGGTGGTAGAGGATGAAAACGGCCGCCGCGAGTTAAATTCGGGCGAGGTCTCGGTGCGCGGCATTTACGGCTATGTATGATGCGTACGAGAGAAAAGGAGGAAAAATGATGAAAAAGTGTTTTAGCGTATTATTGGCGATGCTTATAATGATGCTGACGATGTCGGCGGTATTTGCCACAGGCGATACTCCGGCACTGACGCCGGGTGCGGGCAGCCCGGCCACGATGGCTCCCGGGGAGGAGTCAACGGCGATGGATCCGATAGGCGAAGAGGAACAGGAGTTCCTGGACAAGGCTTCCCAGGGGCAGGTCAGTGATGAGGATATCGAAGCTGAACAACAGCGGCAGGCGGAAGAGCAGGAGGAAAGACAGCAGGCAGCCGAGCAGCAGGCTTCCCAGCAGCAGTCGGCCGGGGAACAGTCCCAGGATGGCCAGACGGCGGATAATGCCGAGACAGCGGCCGACAGCCAGGATTCCATGAGCACAGGCGTGTGGGTAGCCATAGGCATATGCGCCGTTGTCGTGGTGATAGTTATTATCGGTGCTTTTAGAAAGAAGAAAAGCAAGTAATATTTGTGCATATCCACTAAAATTTTGTATTAAAATACTCCGTTAATCCATGAAACTTTAAAAAGTGATATAACGGAGTATTTTTTTCGTGCAAATCGGCTGATCTTGTGATATAATCAATACATTACTGTTATGAAAAATGACGGCGGCCGCAACGAGCTGCCAAAAGGGGAGTGAGCGAAAAAATGGTAAAAAAACTTATCAAGTGGACGCTGCTGTGGACGGTGCTTATGTGCATCGCTGTTCCGGCACAGGCCTCAAACGGCGTGGTGACCGTAATAGAAAACGTCAACAACGCGGTAAACGGCGTGGTATGGGGAGTACCGATGTTGATACTTATAATCGGTACGGGCGTATATTTGAGTATACGGCTGAAATTTTTCCAGATAGTGCACCTAAAGCATGTATTTTCTAAGACGATAGTCGGTGTATTTCGTAAAAAGCCGAAGGAAAAGGGGAAGGAGAAGGACAAGAAATCTCTGACCCAGTTCCAGGCGATGTCTACCGCCTTAGCGGCGACGATCGGTACAGGGAATATTGCCGGTGTGGCGACCGCTATCACAATGGGCGGTCCGGGAGCCGTGTTCTGGATGTGGGTGTCGGCGTTTTTCGGCATGATGACGAGCTTTTCGGAGAATGTTTTGGGTATATATTACCGCCGCAAAAATGACAAGGGTGAATGGTCTGGCGGAGCGATGTATTACATAAAAAACGGCCTCCACTGTAAATGGCTGGCGGCGCTGTTCGCCCTGTTCTGTATTCTGGCTTCGTTTGGGATAGGAAATATGTCCCAGGTAAATTCCATATCGAGCGCGATACAGTCTTCGTTCCCGGTGGAAGCACTCAACATAAAATTATTTGATACGATACCTCTTTACGGGCTTATAATAGGCGTTGTTTTGGCGGTGATAGTAGCGGTGATAGTCCTGGGCGGAGTACAGAGGATAGGCAAGACAACGGAGAAAATGGTGCCGTTTATGGCGCTTTTGTATATCATTGGTTCACTGGCGATAATCGCGATGAATTACAAAAATATCCCCGGTGCCTTTGCCGATATTTTTGCCGATGCTTTCGGCTTAAAAGCGGCGGCCGGCGGCTTTGCGGGAGCGGCGGTCAAAAACGCCATGACCTGGGGCTTGAAGCGCGGAGTGTTTTCCAACGAAGCAGGCTTGGGCTCCTCGGTTATCGTAAATTCCGCTTCCGATACTAAGGAGCCTGCCGTACAGGGGATGTGGGGCGTATTTGAGGTATTTACCGATACTATAGTAGTCTGCACGATGACGGCCTTGGTTGTGCTTTGTACGGGCGTGGCGGAGACGACCTCTTTCGAGGGAGTGCCGCTGGTATCGGCAGCCTTTACGAGCGGTTTCGGCGGCTTTGCCGGGAAGTTTGTGGCGGTCGCGATACTGTTGTTTGCGCTGTCAACGATAATCGGCTGGTCGTATTACGGCGAAAAGGCTGTGGAATATATTTTCGGCGGTTGTGGGGTCGTGATTTATAAGGTGATATTTGTAATTTTCGTAGTATTCGGCGCGACAATGAACCTCCAGCTGGCCTGGGATCTTTCCGATACCTTCAACGGTATGATGGCGATCCCGAACCTTATCGGCGTACTCCTGCTTTCGGGTACAGTGATAAAGGTGACGAAAAATTATATCGATCGTGAGCTGCTGAAAAAGCCCGGTATACGTCCGATGTATTCGGCGTATGAGGATATTCAGCGCGAGCAGGAGATGAAATGATGGGAAATGGGGCTTTTTCCGGGAAAGCCTCATTTTTTTGCCCGCTTTGCCGCATAATAGAAATCTCCCCTAGCCGCTAAAGCAAGGGGAGATCTCCTGTAAAGCTATGCATTATCGGGGGAACACAGTAACCTGACGTCCCCGTCTTTCGTTCTATCTATATCAACAGCCCAGTATGGGCTGGAGCTGTATATTATCCAGAGCCGCTTCGGCGGCCGGAATGAGGCGGTCGAAATCCGCCACCAGTGAACGTGTTTTCTTTATAGGATCGTCCCTTGCGACGGGGTTCTTGATACAATTATCGCTGTGGGAGCAATCGTAAAAACCGCTTTGTAGAGCCATTTGCAGTACATTTGCCTGAGTTTGGATTTTGTCTTTTACCGTTTCCCCTCTTAAAATTGTATCAAGGCTGTGCCATATGCACCACACTTTTTAATGAAAGGTATGGGAATAATTAAAAAGTATAGTTTGTGGTGCATTAGTTTTATAAGAGGATCCCCAAAACTGCATAGCAAAGTTACTCATGACTGTTTTTCGGATTGGAGTTCTTACGTTTCTTAATTTTCTGTTTTTCCACTTGCCTCAGTGATAAGCCGCACCGCATTAATGAGCATATTTTCGATTATCGGCATATAGCGTTCGTCGATATTATCCAAAAGCTCATCAATCTGCTCATGCTTGCCGCCGGAAGTTTTGCCGAGTATCACATAGTCACACGACATACCGAGTATCTCACACAGCTTTTTCAGAGTTGAAAATGACATACCCTTTTTGCCGCTTTCGATGTTAGCAAGAAACTGCGGCGATATGTCTACCAGCTCTGCCAGTTTCTCACGGGTATATTTCATAAATTTTCGCCGTTCTTTTATCCGCTGACCTATCTCAATATTTATATCTTTCATCGTGTTCAGCTCCTTTCAAAACAATATCCGATAGATTTATTTTATTATAATCCACTGGACTATAAAATAATCCAATAGGCTTGACATATATAGCCTGATAGGATATAATATAAATACACAAAAAAATAGAACACCTAAATGAAAAAAGTAGTGCACAAAAAACTGCACATATTGCAATTGTACGAAATAAATGGTAAAATAGATATGATATATGTCAGATAAAGTGATGATATCAACATTTAAATTTAAATGTCGGGGGGATAACATGTCAATATTTGCGGAAAAGCTTACACGGATGATGAATGAAAAGAACATTACACCATATCAGCTTGAAAAGCTTGGATTTCTGAAACGTACAACGCTCATCAAATACGCCAACGGCAAGAGCAAGCCGCCGGACACCGCTTCGCTTGAGGAGCTTATCCGTATGATGGCTCTGGGCATTGAGGAGGCTGAGGAGCTGCGCGAGGCGTATGCCATAACAAAGATCGGCGAGCCTATATATTTCAGACGCAGGCATGTTGAGGTTCTTCTTAAGGTGATAAACAACACAACGGTGTACCCGTTCGACTGGCAGCGGCACAGCTCTTTACAGCTAAAGCGCGATATTGAGTGTATCAATGGCAAGGTGAATGTGGTAAATCTGCTCAGCGTTGTACTTTCGGCCGAGGCAGAGGAGGATGCTCCGGTGATAAAAGTAATTGCCCAGCCCGAGGGCAACCGTGAGCTGATGTCTTGTCTTACGACTATTACAAGCACAGATGCTAAGCTGTCAGTTGAGCATATCCTCTGCATAGACAACAGGAGTGCAAACAGCGACAACGCGTACAATATCAATATCCTAAAGGAAATAATGCCGCTCATAGTATCGGGCGCGTCATATGCGCCGTACTACTATTATGATGATGTAAAGAGCCATATAAACCAATTCAGCAGCTTTCCAAATATCATCATAACGAGAAGATATGCGATGCTTATCTCTTACGATCTTGATAAGGCTGTAATATCGGGCTTCGTCGATTTTATCAATATGCAGCAATCAATATTTGATGATATGAAAAAGCGTTGCGACAAATACATACAGGCGCTGCTGGGACCGCTCGATATCCTTTCGTATTACGAGCAGGTCGTAGACGGCGCTGACAACATCATACCGGATTTTTCGGTGATGCCCGACCCGTGTCTGTTCCCGTTCCTTGACGAGGATATAATGAGGAAATACGCAAAGTTTGATTTGCCGCATATAGATGAGGCGGTCGAGCTGCTTATAGACAGGGTAAGGCGTTATCGCGAGGGCATGGAGAAAAAGGTGGAAATAAGCTTCTGCACAAAGCAGGGGTTCAGAAATTTTATGGAAACTGGTATCATCACGGAGATCCCATCGATATACTATACTCCGTTTGATATGGACGTAAGGCTTTTGATGGTGGACCGGCTGTACGGGGCTATGAAAAAAGGGATATATAAACTAAAAATATTGGACGACAGGTTCAATATCAAAAACATAAGCTTTGCGTGCTATAACGAATACAGTATGACCTACTGCTACAATCACCCTGTAAAGGGGATGTTGGCATTCGGCTTCCGCGAGCGCAGCACTGTGACGTCGATATACGACTATTTCACAACGCTCGAGGAGCAGCATTTGATACTTAGTGATGAGGAAACGGATAGGTTTGTGTTAGAGATGATGGGTGAGATGGAATAGAAACAGCGCATAAAAACAAGAAGTATAAAAATAGATAATTGCGAACTCTACAGTGAATTATTAAAAGCGGGGAATGGATAAATACAATATGCTAAAAGCGGCGATGCTAAGTTTTGGGGATTGTACTATGCTAACAATTTAAAAAGAAAGGGGATATACTATAATTATCTAAACTTTATGGTAATTACAGTATATAGAATCACAATGAAAAAATTATTCTTGCTTATGAGTTTTATATTTCTTATTTGTATCCCATATGCAGTAAATGCCGATGGGGTTTTGAAAGAGAACAGTTTCCGTTATAAAAATGGTATTTCTATTCAAAATGAGCAAAGTACGAATGATGAAGTAACTTTATTTACTTTAGAAAATGGAATAAAAGGAATCGATGTAAGCGCGTTTCAAGGTACAGTAGACTGGGAAGCGGTCAAAAATGACGGAGTGAAATTTGCGATACTACGCTGTGGCTTTGGTGATGATGTTGCAGCATATGACGATGCTCAGTGGAAACGAAATGCTGATGAATGTACGAGGCTGGGAATACCATTTGGAGCATATTTATATTCTTATGCTGCAAGTCTTGAAGAAGCGAAAAGTGAGGCTGCACATGCATTACGTCTGCTTGATGGTTATGATCTTTATTATCCTGTTTTTCTTGATTTGGAAGACGACGTTGTGGGAGTTTGTTCAAATGAGTTAATCGGGCAGATAGCGGATACGTTTTGTTCAGCGCTGCAAGAAAAAGGGTATATGGTTGGAATTTATGCAAATACAAATTGGTGGGACACAAAACTCACAAGTGAAGTGTTTCAAGATATCACATGGCATAAGTGGATTGCAGACTGGAGAAGCTATTGCGGCTACGAGGGTGTCCATTCGATGTGGCAGTATACGAGTACTGGCAGTGTTAGTGGTATAACCGGAAATGTAGATATGAATTACAGCTACCGCCAGTTTGATACCTTAGGTGATATAGACGGAAACGGAGAGATTGACAGTGATGATATTCTGGTACTGACAAAATTGCTTTCGAAAACTTCTGTTATACAAAAGTGGCTTCTGAAAATCGGAGATTTAAACAGTGATTCTACGGTTGATACAACGGATGTATACTTGCTGAACGGCATCGTTGAAAACAACGGTACAATACCCGATACTGATCAGGATTCATATGAGTATCCAAATACATATGTTAATACAGGAAATCTTCGCAATGATATTATAGGAGTAGCCAAAACTCAGATAGGTTATACTGAGCTTACGAGCAAAGATGGCACGCCGGTTATTGACTCACAAACACCGTATTATACAAAGTATGGTGAAGCATATGGCAATCCAAACGGACACTGGTGTGCATATTTTGTGCTTTGGTGTGCAAAGCAGGCAGGAATTCCAACATCTATAATTTGTCAGTCATCATCATGTGGAAGCTGTAAAACATTTATAAATTGGTTTCAATCAAATCATAGATGGGAAGGGGCCTCTTATACTCCTCAAAGCGGTGATATAATATTCTTTGACTGGGAAACAGACGGCAGTGCAGACCATGTTGGAATAGTTAAAAGTGTCAGCGGTGATATAATTTATACTATTGAAGGTAACACCGGTGGTGTAAATGGATATATTGTTATGGAACGGGACAGAAATAGTTCGGTCTTTGGTTATGGTGTGCCTGATTATGAATCAATTGAAAAAATAAACGGTTACGCAAACCAAACACACACGGCATATATGTTGCCGGACTCAAATTCACAAACTGTATGGGAAATATGGAAAAATGATGAGTTGCAAGTTCTCTGTAAGGACGGTGATTATTATTTAGTGTTATATCCGTTTGCGTATACAGGTAAGTTCGTAGCCGCATATGTTCCGGTTAATGCAGTTGATTTAAATAAAACTGTGCCATCAGCCGAAGAATATTATAATATTTTTATTGATGGAATAATCAAAAATGATACATATGTATATCATAACGCATCAACTGATGATATTACGGGCAGTTCGGGAAATCAAAAGCTTCGGGCAACACTTAATGAAGGAGATACTGTTGAGGTACTATTTGCGGATAGAGATTTTCTGTTCATAAAAACCGATAGCATAACAGGATATGTTTCAAAAGAAGATGTAACGCTTAACAGTATAAGTAGCATCAGCGGGGATGTAAACGGTGACGGAGTCGCGGATGCAGGTGATGCAGGTATGATTGTAAGGTATGATACTGGACTTATAAATCTTACTGAAGAACAGCTTAACAATGCAGATATAAATGGTGATGGATTTGTTAATGCAGGTGATGCGGGGTTGATTTTAAGAAAAGATGTGGGATTAATCAAGTAAGGAGTATAACAATATGAGAAAAAAACTTGTATCATTATTTATTATTATATGCACTTTTTGTGTTTTCCAGACAGCAGGTTATGCGGGTAATACACCTAATTTGAATGACTCAGCTTATAGTAGAAGAAATGTTTTTGCACAGAATGGATTTGGTGGGCAATGCACTGCATTCTGCTACGGCAGAGCGTTAGAAAAGTTAAATATCAGTCTTCCGTTTAGACGTGATGCCTATACATGGTGGACAACAAACACTACTTATTCAACAGGTAGCACTCCCAGAAATAATTCTATTGCAGTTTGGAGCGGAAATGGTACAGGGCATGTTGCTTTTGTAGAAGAAGTAGTCGGCTCTGTAGTATATTTTAATGAAGCAAATTGGAACACGTTCAAAGATACCAAGTGGGGTGGTGGATATGATGGATATGTCAAAACCCTTACAGTAGACAATATGCATAACAGGGACAATTTTAAATTGGCAGGATATATATATTTAGAGGATGACCTTGATATGTCAAAATGGCGCGTAACCGCAACAGAGGGTATAAACATACGCAGTGGTGCAGGAACGGGATACAGCAAAGTTGGAGCTTTAGCATATAATACATATTTTTACATAACAGAAAGAAAACAGTCAGACGGATATATTTGGGGAAAAACCGATTCAGGCTGGGTAGCGCTTACTTATGCAGAACATGTAAGCGGACCAGTTCCGGATCTTCAGACAGATGCAATAGAACCTATACATAAAGATAGCATTCCACATGTAAGAAATGGATACTGTACTATTAAAAACGTGTCTTCGGGTAAATTCATGAATGTATACGCCGGAAACGATGCGAATTATACCTCTGTGTGTATGTGGGCGTATGATGACAGCACAGATCAGCATTTCAGGCTGGAGCATAAAGGTGATGGAAAATATAAGATGTACGCTTACTGTTCAAGCCGGGGAACAAACCGAGTTGTTGATATTAATCGCGGGACGGATGACGCGGCGGAAGGTGATAAAGTTCAGCTCTGGACTCCTGATGATGATATATCTCAGCTATATTATCTGTGGCCGGTGGGGGATGATGAATACGTATTTGAATTAGCATCGAAACCCGGATATGTAATAGCACCTAACGGAAGCGGCGAGGCTGCTGCTGACGGATCACAGTTAACACTTCAGCGGTACAGCGGAGCAGCGCATCAAAAATGGAAGTTCTGCGACAACAACGGTGACGTAAGAGTTACTAACATAACCTATGCACCTGGATATTATACAGTCAATACTGGGGGAACTCGACTCGTGAGAAGAAACGCTCCGGGTCCTTATGCAGACGTACTTAGCGGGAATGATATAAATAATGGTGAAACAGTATACGTTTCTCAGGTGAATGATTTTTGGGGATATACTGAATTCAACGGCGTAGGCGGATGGATTTGCCTTGATTATACAAAATCAACAGTTGTACTTGATTCAATATCAATTTCATCTCTGCCTGACAAAACCTCTTATTTTGTAGGTGAGCAGTTTGATTCTCTGGGACTTAAAATATCAGCCAACTATAGTAACGGACAATCAGAGGAACTGACAACAGGATTTACAACATCAGTTGATTTCAGCACGGCCGGTACTAAGAACGTTACTGTTTCTTATAAAGGAAAAACTACTTCTTTTTCTGTTAATGTAGAGAATATTGCAGTGAGTGAATTGGCTATACAAGAAACCACTATAAAAAAGACTTACAATGTAGGAGAAGTGCTTGACACAACAGGATTAAGCCTTATAGCAGTATATAATAACGGAGAAACTGTCTTGATAGATTCAGGATTCTCTGCTAGCTATGACTTTTCAACTCCCGGAACAAAAACAGTGACCATATCTTACGGAGGCAAAAGTACAAGTTATAATGTTATCGTAGAAGAAGAAACACCTCTTAAAACGGCAGATATTACAATATCCTCTGCAGAGTGTGAATCGGGAAATAATGCAGTCATATATGTATCGCTAACAGGAAATGATATATACGATGGCAATATGACAATTCAATTTGACTCATCAAAGCTAACGATTAATGATGTTCAGATTTGTGATTCGTTAAAAGACAGAACCGTAGCCGTTAACAACGAGTATGCGAATGACAAAATAAGAATTTCATTTTCGGGAACGAGCGTTATGCCAAGTAACTGTGATATATTGAGATTAGAGTTTTCTGCGCTGAACGACGCTGAAGGATACGCCTATATATCAATAGCAGAGGCTAAATTATATGATATGTATGCAAACGCAATTTCAACAAACGTCATCAATGGTTCGGTTGATATTTACGAAGCTGTTGAACATGTTGAGGTTACCAACTTACAATCAGAGATATCAAATAGAATGAAGATGGTAACAGCTAACGTAAGCGATGACAATGTCATATGTTATCTGGCTGCCTATGACATGAACGGTAATTTTGTTGAATGCGATGTTCAGCAGCCGGAAAATGGAAGGATACAGTTGTCTGTAAAAGATGGCTATCATACAAAATTTATGGTATGGAGCAAGACTATGAGACCTCTTATAAATGTAAAAACTATTTATTAACAGAAACTGGAAAATTATATTTGGCACAATTATGATATATGTTAATAAGATGATAAATAGGAAGCATTGATAGTCTATCGTATAATTTTTGCAATACATATAGAATAGTCTTTAAATCCATACAAAGTTTTACAATCGCAGTACAAGAGAGATAGGCTGATATGAAAAAAATATTAAGGAGATCATCTATGAAAAAATTAGTGTTAAATTTATTAAGGTTAAGTGTTTTATGTAGTATACTTGCAATACCTGTTGCAGCTGAAGCGTATGAATTTGAAAGTGACGATATAATACCTATTGATTGTTTTGACCAAGGGGACGGGGAAACTTTAGAGCAATGGTTTATGTGGCTGCCTATGGATACATATAATAAGAAAACGTATCATGATCAGCTCAGTACAAATTTTGCACAAACATTCCATGAATTGATTGTTCCGTTTGATGTTGGAATGGTATCAGAAGCTGAAACCCAGAAAATAGTCGAAGAACATAATTTACCCAACGGATTATGCAAAGTGTTCTATCTGAATGAAATTCAACAGACTTTTAATGCTACATACAATACAGACATTGATATGGCATCTTTAGATGGATTGACAATATATGGAAACGAAATGGTAAAAATTATAAATGAATATTTTATAGTCATACAGTCTCCACACGGCATAATGTCTAATCCGAATCCAAAAGGCGGTAACCGATTAAATTCGAACAGTGAATATTGGATATGGTATTATCAGGATGAGTGGAATACAACTGATTTGATATATACTATTGTTTCATACAAATCTGTTGCAGGATATGACCTTTGCAGCATTGATTATATTGGATTTGAACCGCCGTCAGATGAGATTATAAGCGAATATAAAAATCAAAGTTTTACACAAGCCGACTGGGAAACAGGAGAGTATGAAGAAATTTTTACAGTAGGTGATTACATATATTATGCCGGACCGTATTACTTGGAAAATGGAGAAATAGATGGAATTTATGGGTTGCGCATGTATAATACAAAAACAAGAGAAGATATTGCTATAATAAATCGTCTATGCAGGTTTGATGTGATAGGTGATAGAATTTTTGTTATAGGAGGTGATGTTTCATCCGGATTTTGGTCCAGAATATTGGTCGTTTTTAATGTTGGAAGTGACACAGGCACAAGAGTTGCATCTGGAATAGACATGGATTTTTCGATGACAGACACTCCATATTCGATATATAATGGTAGAATATATATAGGACATCAGACAGACATGGAGCATTATGAAATTATAAGCTTCAATCTTGAGGGACAAGACGTTCGAGTGGAAGTTCCGCCTGTTGAAACAAGTACGCCGCATAGCTATATATATGAAGATAATGCAATCATCGATAATGTTATATATTATTATCAGTACGCTACATATGACAAAATCACTGTACTTCTGAACAATAACGAAATAGAATTTGACCAGCCGCCTATTATTCACAATGACCGAACGCTTGTACCGGTGCGCGCTATATTTGAGGCTTTGGGAGCAACGGTAGCATGGGATGGAACGACAAATATGGTGACTGCTGAGAGAAATGGAACTACAATAAAAATTATTATAGGTGACAGTTATATGTATAAAAACGGAGAATCAATTTACCTTGATGTTCCGGCGATGATAGTAAATGAACGTACACTTGTTCCTGTACGAGCAATATCGGAAGCTGTTGGATGCATTGTTGATTGGGATGGAGATAATAAGCAAGTTATCATTCGCACTGATAATAATTATTATGAGAATAATGCGAGTGATTTTGCCAATGTGTTGGCGGAAGGTGAATATCTCGAATTGGGAACGCATCCACTTTCAAAAACACCATTAAATTGGATTGTACTATATGTAGAAGGTGATGAAGCTCTGTTGCTTGCAGATACAACATACTGTGCATTGGGGTTTGGATGCGATTATAGCTCAGTAGACAGCTATTTAAATTTAATTTATAAAGAAGCCTTTAATGACACAGAACGAGCGCGCATAAAAAGCACATTTATAAGCGATTTAAACAGCGAAGAAAAGCTGTTTGTCTTGTCAGCTGATGAATATGAAGAATATGCGTGGTGGACTGATTACATCAACTATGTCTTAAGATATAAAGACAACAACACACTCTATATTGATAACAATGGAATATCTGATATGCATATTTCTGATTGGCTTTATGTAAGACCTGCGTGTTATATTGATTTGTCAAATATCACATCATATTCAGGTGATGGTGATATTTACTCAGCATATCAGATTCAGTGGTGAAATGGAGGGGTATCATGAAAAGATTTGTGTCAATTATAATGTTCATTATTTTGACTTTTCTCCTAACGGTTTCAATCAACGCAGGTGCAGCGGATTTTAATCGATATGTGGGAGAGTATTTCCTTCCAATGGAAATCGGACGGCATCATTTTGGAGAGAGTCTTGTTATAAAAGAGATAACCAAAAACTATATAGATTTTGATTATCAGAGTACATTTGCAGGACATGCGGTTGTATATACTTCGGAATATGCATATTTTGTGGAAGACCATATTGCAAAAGGAAAGGGTACATGGGCATATGCAGATACACCTGATAAAACGGAATCAATTGAGTTTACTATAACATTAGACTACGATTGTATCAGACTAAAAACATCTCTAACAGATAAAGAAACATTATTTTATTTGACGAAAACAGGCGACTTTTCAAAGTCACGGAAGGAAAATAATAGTGATGCATTTTCGATGGTGATCAATGGACAATACATTACTGTTTTGGATAATGTTTTATCGGTTTCAGCCTTAGGCGAATTATATAAAACCGTTAAAATATCTGATAATGTCTCGTGGCGTTTTATTTGTGATGGATATTGTGTATATTATGTAAAAAATGGAAAAGACGTTTATAGATTAAATCTTGAGGATTTTGAGAACAAATATATGTTTTCAGAAGAGAATATATTTTTAGAAGATAGTTATAATAACGTATATATTGCATATACTTACATGGGAAATTCTGAAGATCCAATAGAATCATCAGTTGCAGTATATAATTACACAACCGGAAAAAAAGAATTTATTGAGAATTATTCAAGTGATCCAATGCTTTATTCAAGCAGAGTTGCATATATAGAACAAAGGGGCGACTATTCTCCTGTGGATTTGTATGTTTCTGATATAGATGGGAAAAATAAAAAATTCATTACCTCTATGGCTTTGGATTACTGTCTGGAAGGCGAAAATATTTACTATGCAGAGGCTGTAGAAGATGATTACATATCTCCAAGTTTTATTGTGAAAAGATGTGATTTATACGGAAATAATGTCGTTGAATTGACTGGCATCATTGAAAATAAAGAATATGCAATTATTACACCTGAATATGTCCAATACACCGAGTACGAGATTATCAGTAACGGCAAAGGTGGCTATAATATTGGAGAGGACTGGATTGAAAGGAGAAGCTATTATTCAGAAATAAAAACATCTGAAGATGTTATTAAAGTTATGGTGAATGGGAAATTACTTGAGTTTGATCAGGAACCTATTATAAAAAATGATAGAACCCTTGTACCGCTAAGAACTGTATTTGAGGCATTAGACGCAAAAGTTATATGGCACGATGCTACAAATGTTGTAACTGTAGAAAAAGATGACACTACTATTAAATTTGCAATTGGCGAGAGTGTATTATATAAAAATGATACAAAAATACAATTAGATGTGCCGGCAATAATTGTAAATGAAAGAACGCTTGTACCTGTAAGAGCAATTTCTGAAGCGTTGAATTGTACAGTGGACTGGGATGGCGAAAACAATACGGTTATTATAAGTATAAATTAGTGAGTTTACTGAAATGAAATTTCGATTAAAATAATTTGGCCAATAGAAGTGTGGACACATTCTTGGACTGTTTATACGGCTAATTTAAGATTAGGGTCTGAGGAAAAGCGGGCGGGAGAATGTCCCCGATTTTGTGTAAACTCCAAAATGGTAGTATAATCTAAAATTTAATTTATGGGGTGGAAGCAGACTTGTTTGCTTTCAGTCCTAAATTTAATATAACATAAAGACTCAGCCATGCCAAGGACGCCCGCAATTTTTTTGCCAGGCGTTCATTGGAGCAGCTTGCTGCGTAAACCCTTGACATGGATGTGGATTTATGTTACTCAGACAACCTATCAGCAAAAAAGATTTCAAGCCGTGAATGAATCTGTCTGAGCCTGCGAAAAAAGTCTGTAAATTTGAAGTCTCCTGTGGTTTAATTATATTATATCACGGGAGGCGTTTTTTTTATGACACGAAGAAGAAAATTAATAGAAGGAAAGAAAAACATCATTGCAGGACTGATTGAAGAACATGATATCAAAACCGCTAATGACATTCAAGAGGCATTGAAAGCTCTGCTGGGCGATACGATCCAGGAAATGCTTGAAGCAGAGCTGAATGAACATCTGGGTTATGAAAGTTACGAACGCAGCGACAATCCTGATTATCGCAATGGCGCTAAACCTAAAAAACTTAAGAACTCATACGGTGAAATCCCTATCGATGTTCCTCCGAACAATTCATCGATGCTTGTCTAACACCGAGATTATGCTTCAATTTATTATGATGGAGTCCGTTAGGATTTATTAAGATTACAGTGGATAGTATTGGCTTGATGTGGTTTTTAAGTTTTAAACATCTAATTAGAGAATCAACATAGATGAAAATAAATCCGGACAAGCACTAATTGTATGCGTTGCATAAAAAATAAAGGTATAATTTGTGCAAATAATCAATTGAATCCCTCAGCGTTTTGTGGTATTATGTATAATATAAAATTTATGTAATAAAGATGAAATACACGAAATCATCTTGAAACATCAGAATACGAGAAAGGAGATTAGATGAAGACTGAAAACAAGGGATTCTTTGAATCAGAGGTATTTATAGAACGTGTTACAGAAGCAATGAGAATTCGTGGTTTAAATTACGATCAGCTTTGCGATCTTTTAAATGATAATGTTGGATACTCTGTTACACGCAGTAATCTGAAAATATATATTCATCAGAGAACTCCCAATATACAGTTTGCTATTGCGTTAAGCAGAGCGTTAGGCGTATCGCTTGATTTTCTGTTTGGAAATGATGATGAAGAACGAGAATTGATAAAGGGTATTAACCATCAGCTTAATAGTAATCGCTATAAAAAGTATCTTGGAGAACATCCTGTTGAGCTAACTGTTACTTCTAATGTGCAATTTACATGACTGGAACCATATATATGGTACATAGAACGCCAGAAACCACAATATATAGTGATTAAATCACTAAAAGCCACTCCATATTACGCCGAAAAGGGCTACTGCGAACATGAGCAAGAGAAAAGAAAACTATTACTTCTAATGTGCAAAAATGCGCCGGCGATGATGGGTGGGAAACAGATGGAGACAACAATGATTTGAAAAAGATAATTTATGGAATCCTGCTCATTGCAGCAGTTATCGCAATCCTGTTCCTGACATTTCAAGACTCAGCAGGAACTGTGAGACTCAGCGAAGGCTTGCGGTTGTGGCTGGAGAGATTTGGTGTCCACAGTGATTTCCACTCCTTCCGCTCAAATGCACACCTGGTTTTATATTTCATTTTCGGTCTGATTCTGACCCTTTTCGGCCGGGAATTCGGCTGGAGCTGGTGGATGATACTGGCTGTTGGAGTCGGAGTCGGGTTGATAGATGAGAGCATAAAGGTCCTGCTTCCAACCAGGGAGTTCGATGTGGTTGACCTGATAAAGGATTGGATTGGAGTGGCGGTGGCTGTAGGTTTGATAAGGCTTTTGGGGATGAAGAAAAGAATGGCAGGTAATAGATAGCAATGTCTACCCT
>CAYNRX010000023.1:0-36425 GCA_964399965.1 uncultured Lachnospiraceae bacterium
AGCCGCTGCGTGAAATGTGTGCGGAAAAAGTGCCAACTTATATTGACAAAATCAGAAGAAAACAATGTTCAGCCCAAATTTTGTATGCTATACAAAAGAAACAGGCAGGCATTAACACAGCGTATCTACACTGCAAACACCATTACGGATACTGTGTTAGAAAATCAGATGGAATATGCCGCTTGTCGGGACAAAGTCGTCGGGTTACTGCTAAACCTGTTGAAAAAGAAATATTTGGTCGTAGTGTGAGGTGTACGAGTTTTGAAAGATAAATTTAACAAGATTCCGGCAGCGCTGCAAAAGCAGATAATACTTAGGTTCGGTATGGGAATATTGGTGTTTTTTCTGTTTATCGTTGTATCGATTTATTACCATAATCTGTATTTTAGCCTGCCTTGTTTCTTACTATCATTTGTGCTGTTTGCTTATGGGATATTTCTATTCTATAATTGTATTGAAAAGAAATACCTCATACTGGAAGGGACTTGCGTGGAGGTTCTCACAAAACGCGTCCGTAAAAAGATCAAATCCATTATATTGATGGTGGACGGAAAAAACCTGAAGCTGCCGATACAAAAAAGAGTACAAACAATCAAAGAGGGAGATACTGTTACTGTGTATTTATCGGAAAACGCACCTGTATATGAGGATGATGGAAGTTATATTATCTATAGCTACTATGCATTAGAAGTGCGGAAGGAGTATGAACATGAATACAGAAAAAGAGAAAATATACAGACTCCTTGATGAAATCAGGGACTTAATTCAAAATAACGAAAACACAGACGGATCGTTCCAGTTCGATGTCGTAAGGGTATTGGTCGCACTTGACTTTGTAAAAACAGAGATTTTAAAAAGTATTTCCCGATAAGTTATAAGAATGGATTGACGGCTTTCAATAAATATGCTATAATAAATATATAAGTTTCAAGGTTTTCCGATAGGAATCCATAGTAGCATAGTTTACAAAGTGTCAATTGACGCATTTTGCGTTGGTTGGCACTTTTTTTGTTTTCCTCGGTTTCTATCTGCGAAAGCAGGTTGAAATAAATATATTTTTTATAGCAGGCAATCCCTGCAAGAAAGGAGTTTTTCTTATGTTAAAAGTATTTGCAACAGACGTCGTTATCTCCAAAGGATTTGACGGCGCACCGGCTCTGAGGTTCTCTGAAACCGGAGAATCGGTAAGGTTTCGCTTCGGCAAAAAGGTGTATGATACGCATGCCGAAAACAATACCCGTTGGGTAAACATGACAGTCAAAGCATTCGGTACTGTCTGCGAGCGAATCAAAAAGATGAAGCTCAAGGAAGGATCGTTTGTGAATTTGATTGGCAGGCTGGATGAGGATACTTGGATAGACCAGAATACCAATGAAACCAAGAGTATGATGGTAATTATTCTGGATGAGATCGAGTATGCTGCCGGCGGTGGAAATAAACCAAAAGAGAACCAGACAGATCCTGAACAGAGTCAGCAGCAAAATGCTGCAGCTCCCTCCTCAGCACAGTCACAGTCTGGCAGTCAACAAATGCCCGAGAATTTCACGGGATTTGAGCCTTTTGGAGGCGCATCATTTTTTGATGAAAACTGACAGGCAACAAAACAAATCTGGCGTTATATCAGGCGCACATAAATTACGGTTTCGTGATTTTATGTGCGCCTTTTTGCGTTTTAAGGAGGGATTTTTATGGTGAATGAGGCATTCTCTATTCTTTCAGATGAAGAAAGAACCACCAAACTTAAGACGGTTCTGAAAAATAGAAGCGGAGGTTATATAACCGAAGAAGAAATAAAGGCGATCATGGCATTTGTTTCTTTACAAAAACAATATGTAATCCGCATCTACAATGAACCAAACGAATTTAGGAAAAGTCTTGTTCTGGCAGATCCGGGTCGGAGTCAAACAATCCTCGGTAGTGCAATTGCAGGTGTCCCTGGACTTTCGGATCGTTATTTTAACGGATCACATGCAGCCGCATATGTCACAAGAAATAGCGTGGATATTATCCATATCTATATCCCGCAGAGCCGTATTCGGAAAGGAGAGGCTTGACGAATGGGTGACAAGGACCAAAAGAAAAGCATGGTTTTCAAAACGCTGATTGTATTAGTTATACTTTCTGTTTTGACGGTCATGTGCGGGCTTTGGCCTCTTTTTCTGCTCATACTCATCGGTGGATGCATTGCAATCATAAAACTGCCTGGGCATTCTTCAAAAACAGAAGAACCGGTAAAGACAGTTCCATCGAGGGTAGAAACGGCAAAAATGCCTACTGAGCAAGATGTAAAAAAACTTGCTTACCGTGTCATACTCAGACGCATTACTGAATTAGTAACAGCAGAATATCCTGAGGCACGGTGGATCTGGGAGGCACCCAATGCCAAACAGATGATTGAATGCGGCGAGAATGTTTTTATACTGCTCAACAGGGCCGGTGGATACCGGAAAGCACAGGTGATCGTCCGTAACTTGCAGGTGCTTGGAGTAGAATACCAGACTGCACAATCAAATGAAGCAGCTGAAACTGAGCAAGAACCGGAACAATCCGATGCTGAAATAAGCCCGGAAGAGCAGAACGAGAACTATGAACTGATTGCTTTTGAATGGGTTGACGCACATATCATTGAGTTGAATGAGCGTTGTAACGAAGCAATTGGGCATGGGATCACAGAATTGCTGTTACAAGCAGATGAGCTGCCGGTTTCCGACAGTTGGCCGGATATTTGCTGCGAATTAAAACGGTCCGATATCGAAGAAGTAACAGTAGTCCCAGAAGGAATCAAAATCAATTTATTGCAGTAAGCTGCAGAAAGGGAATGAACTATGAGTACATACATAAAAAATCTTTTTAATTACAGCCGCAGTCTGCCAGAACCATTTGACACTTTAAAAAGCAAAAAGGTAAAAGTGTCATCCAAGTATGGAGACGGCACAGAGGCTACTCTTTGCACTACAGTTATAAAGGCGGTCCAGGCAGTATGCTGTTGTATGAACGGGTCAAAAGAGGGCGCGGTCGGAGTGATAGATCACAGGACAGTCGCTGAATATAAGTCGTCCATGGGGCCTGATGCCTATCATCTTGTTGTTTATGACAGCAGCACTGGTTCAGTAATAGCCAGTGTATATGACAAAAACACCGAGATTCTTGAAACATATACCATGAACAACTCGGAACGGGATGGCGCTGCTGTAATGATGGCGCTTATCCCAGTACTGCTTCAGGATCAGGAGTTCAAAGACTACTTTGACGAATACTATGACCAGTTCATCAACGGGCATCCTGATATGGGCGTTGCCACAATGAGCATGGCATATATGTGCGACAACGCATACCGCCGTATTAAGGATGAGTCATGCAGTGCATATGTTAAGGTCGAAGTGGACAGATCCGGCAATCTGATGCGCGTTTCACAGGCACAGATTGATTCTGGAAGCTTTATGCCGACCAATGTTGTGGCAGGTGAATTCACCATATTTGCAAAAACCGGACCCGCAACGATAAAAAAAGCCAGCACTTTTGTAGAACATTCTGATTTTGTCGGTAAATACGAGCTACATGCAAGAACACTTTCACCGATAGAAAAGCAACTTGTTCCTACTCTTCCCGACTGGTACATCATTCCGGAAGAGGTCGTGGATATATGCAAGCATGCAAAAATTACTACTGGCAAACCAATGCAGATGCGTAATTTCCTTTTGCGTGGTCCGGCAGGAACCGGCAAGACGATGGGTGCAAAAGCGATTGCAGCCGGACTCGGATTGCCGTACATGAAATATACCTGCTCTGCTGGAACAGAAATATTTGATTTTATCGGTCAGATTTTCCCCGACTCTGAGAATATTTCTACAGGAAATGTGCAGCTGGATCTGGAGCGCGAAGAGCTGAAAGCCATGGGCGGAATCAATTACGCTAATGTATCCAAGCTTATGAACTTACCGGATCTGGACGATATGGATTATGATCCAGCAGGTGTGTTTCATGCGCTGACAGGCGTGGAAAACGCAGCAGCGACTGCTCAGGATTGTATGGGTATTGTTCTGGACATGGTAACAGAAAAAGTAAGGGCACTTTCCAAGACAGACTCAGATCAAAAAAACAACGGGCAAAGCTTTACCTATGTGGAGACTGATTTCCTCAAGGCATTAAAAAATGGCTATGTAGTAGAAATACAGGAACCCACAACCATTGTGCAGCCCGGTGTTTTGGTTGGACTTAATTCGCTTTTGGAACAGACCGGTTCCATTACTTTGCCTACCGGTGAAATCATAAACCGGCATCCGGATGCTGTCGTTGTTATTACAACGAATATCAGCTATGAAGGCTGCCGAGGTATGAACCAATCGGTGCTTGACAGAATGAGTCTGGTGAAGGATATCGAGCTGCCGTCTCCTGAAGTGATGGTGCAACGAGTGATGAGCGTTACAGGCGCAACTGATGAATATCAGGTCTCTCAGATGGTTCAGGTGATAAATGACATGGCCGATTACTGCCGGAAAAACAGTATCTCAGACGGAAGCGTTGGCATGAGAAGTCTGATAGACTGGGTCATCAGCAGCGAGATCACAGGCAATGTGTATCAATCTGCTTTATACACAGTCATTAGCAAGGCAACCAGTGATGCGCTTGACCGAGAGGCTTTGGTACAAACCATACTAAACCCTATCTTCCCTCCAAGCAGGCGTAGGGCATCAGCATAAAAATAACGGAAAGGAGGTCTACCCTATTATGGCAAGGGTGAATCACAAATTAGTAATGCAGCGCTTAAACGAGAAACGCAGCAAGATCACAGACCGGCAATTCTTCTCGTCCCGTATTTTGGCGGGACATTTTGAAGATATTGCTGCAGCACAGACACGGCGGTATAACTATAACCGCCGTATCCATGTGAATCTTTACTGGAAAGCAAAGAGTGCAGAGATAGCGTCAACAGATAATCAGTACATCCGCATTAACTGCGGAAATAAACTGGTGACTAAAGTGCGGGGGCGTGAAAATAGATACCAGATTGTGTGCGGTTTATTCGCACACGAGCTGGGTCATGTTCTCTACACCGATTTTCTTGCCGGTCAGACACATCATAACTATTTGGCACGGTATCATTGGTATCCGGTTCCTCCAGATTTAAAGAAGCCGGAAGATGCGAAAAACGAAAAGGCTTTTTGGGAATACGTTAAAGCAGATCCCAGAAATTTAGAGATGATCCAGCTTATATCGCATTACATCAGCAATGTTCTGGAGGACGGCTACATTGAAAACCAGATGCTCTTGAATTTCCCCGGTACACTCGGATACGGTCTTGAAACGCTGCGTGCAGCTAATTTCGAGGATGTCCCGACAGTTACGCAGTTGATCGAATCGGAAGAAAGCGAAGGAATGCATATATTTGAAAGCATACTTCAGATCATGCTGTCGTATGCAAAATACGGAGAAATCAAATATGGAGACGAGCCTTTGGGCGATGAACGTATTCAGACTGTGTTCAGCTTGATCCATGAGATCGACAGCGCACTGTTGTCTCATTCAGGAAAAAAACGATTAGAAATCGTAAACGCCATATTGGTCAGATGCTGGGGGTATATAGAAGATTTTTCGGAAATGTGCAAACAGCGTCAGGATGAGACAGCAGCCTCCGGTGAAAACACAGAACTTGGTAAACTATTGAAAAATCTTTTGGGTTCCATGGCTGGCACATCTGAAATCTGCGTAGGCAGCACTGCACCAGTGACGGATTCTTCTTCAGAGGAAGAATCGGCATCCGCCACAGCTGAAATGCGTGAAAAAACGCATGATGACGCCGAACAGACAGCTGGATCGGAACCTGAAAATGAAAATCCCCAGACTGAGCCGGAAAATGGAAATTCCGCATCTGGGTCTGGAGAACAGCAAGTTTCGTCAGGTGCATCTGCTAACCCCGGAAAACAGGGAGTGTCTGAAAACGAAACCGGAAGAATGCCGCACTACCAAAGCGAGCATATCTCTGTTCCGACCGGCGGTACTGTAGAGAGAAACGAGTCTTATGAACGTGAACAGTATGACGGAGCTGCGGCAGACATTGAACGGATACTTGATAAAATGGCTGAAAAAGCAGCATGTGAAGAACTGGAAAACGAACGCATCAGAGAACTGAATGATGTTGCTCAAAACATTTCGTATGGAGACATTCATTCGGGTGTATCCATCCAGATCAATCGTATCGCCAGTGTGGACGAAGAACTGATCGAGCAATATCAACAGATATCCGGCCCGCTTCTGACAATTTCAAGACAGCTGCAGAGAAGCTTAACCAAGCAGCTCCAGGAACACAGACGCGGTGGAAAACAGACCGGTTTGCTGATGGGACGGAGACTGGACACCCATGCATTATGCAGAAATGACGGCAAAGTCTTCTATAAAAACTCTCTGCCGAATGAAATCCCGGAACTTACAGTGGGATTGCTGCTTGATGAATCGGGTTCCATGCATTCGTGCGACCGTTGCACATATGCAAGAGCATCGGCTATCATCCTTTATGATTTTTGTCAGAGCTTAGGAATCCCTGTAATGGTATACGGGCATTCAACGTCATATAAAGGCGTTGAGATGTATTCTTATGCTGAGTTTGACGGCTTTGACAACGATGACAAATATAGAATGATGGATATTGGGGCCAGAGGCAGTAACCGCGACGGCGCTGCATTGCGTTTTGTTGCTGAACAACTGTCAAAACGTCCTGAGGCAGTCAAGATATTGATTCTTGTATCTGACGGACAGCCTGCCGATGATGGTTATTATGGCACGGAAGCTGAAGAGGATCTGCGTGGAATCAAACATGAATATCAAAGAAAAGGCATTATCTTTGTCGCTGCCGCAATCGGAGACGATAAAGAAAATATCGAGCGAATATACGGTGATTCTTTTTTGGATATTACCGACCTGAATCAATTGCCCACAAAACTGACCGCTGTTGTGAAGCGGCATATACGGGTATAAATACAGTAATATGGGCAATTGGATTTCTTCTGTTGCCCATATTCTTTTATTAAAAATTAGAATAAATCTGAAAGGATATGAGATTATGCATTATTTAACATTGGTAACGGTAGAAATACCAAAACTGGAGAATGATTATAAAACGGACATGCTTTATCAGGATGCGTTGCAGGAATTACAAGAAAGGCACAATAAAGATCCCAAAAATTTGGTTACAGAATTTTATCTGGAGAAGTTCAATGGCTTGAAGACTACATTTTCACGGGCGGTAGACGCCATGATTGAAGAAAAATTAGAGCCTTATTGTGAGTCTACTGAAAATCCGGATCATTTAGAATTTGAAGATCGAACTGATGAATTGAGACGCGAATATGAAAAGGATTCAGTGGATTGTATCAAACTTCCGGATGGACGTATCGTAAGTGTATATGATCAGTTTGCCCTGAATCGTTTTGTCATACATGACGGAAAGGTGTTTGAAAAACATGCAGGTCCTATAAAGTGTGACAAAAGAACCAAAAAGGCAAAGAAAATGACCGCCATACCAAATTACCCGTATAAAAAATTATATAAATCCTTTGAAGCGTTTGCCGAAGAGGGACGTTATATGGACTACAACGAAGAATTTGGCGGCTATGGATATGTTTTTAATCCAAATGCTTTTTGGGACTGGTATCAGATCGGCGGACGCTGGCCAAATATCTTTTTAGTAAAAGAAACTTGCGAGGAATGCACAGAAGGCGAGCATAGTTGGACTTGTCAAGATTCTAAGCCTGCGTCGCCGCAAGGATACAAATGGGTATGTGCAGCCAGAAAAAAAGATATAGAATGGCAGGTTATGCACGATTGGAAAATTAAAACCGAGTCTGAAAACTATGAATTGTATAAACATATATTTACAACTGGAGAGAAACCACAAAATTTTTTCTGTCATATTAGTGACAACGGGATTTTGGGATTCGATTCGTACTTGTACATCAAGGATGAATCCCTTGATGAGTATCTGACTCGACACGGTTTTTTCAGTAAATATCAGTATCCTAATCTGGCATACGCTTTTTTGGATCAGGGAGAATACTATTCGCAAGATGATAACTGGACAGATAGGCAGAGCCTGGAAGAAAGAAAAGAAGCATGGCATAAAATCTTGAATCATTACATCTGTTCTATTCCAAGTGATTCAGTAATGGTTGGCGTAGATTGTCATATTTAAGCAGGAGGTAGAAATATTATGAAAATTACTTTAAAATTTTTAGGCATGGATAGTTGGGGACCGACCGGTTTACAAAGACGAAACAGGAAAACTTTGGAAGGATATCAATCCACGCAGACAGTATGCACCGGAACTATGTACGTCAAACGGAAATAATATTGATGGAGAGCCAGATGTTCCGATGTCCGCTATGAAAAAATATGAGAATGCAGAGATCCAGTTCATACCTGAAAGAATTTTATGGAACTAAATAATCTATAAATTTAGCAACTGAAAGGAGTAAAAAAATGAAACTCACATTAACTTATCTGGGCAACGACGACTTTGATTTACCTGTTTATAAGGATAAATTCGGAAAGCTATGGAAGGATATTGAACCAAATCTTAATGCCGGTCCGGTCTTATGTACAACGGTAGGCAATGAATTTGATGGCGAACCTAATATTCCTATGCACTATTTAAAAAAGTATGCTGATGCTCAGGTTGTATTTAGACAAGAACGAGTTGTTTGGAACTGAAAATAACATCAGAAGGAAAATATAATTATTCACCATGAAGGAGGATATGAATAATGACTTTATTCGACTTTTTACAATTAATGGGCGGTGTTCTTTTGGCATTAGGATACGTGCCTCAAATCATCCAAATTAAAACCACACATTCCTGCAAAGACCTGAATCTTAAAACATATGCAACGATTTTTGTTGGTATATGCTTGATGGAAGTCTACGCAATCAATCTTTGGATGAACGGATCCGGATATATGTTTTTGATCACAAATACCGTGTCTCTGGTTATCGTGTACTACATATGTATGCTTATCCTAATGGAACAAGAGAAAAAAATAATCAAACCGCTGAGGCCGGTGGATGCGTTTTTTGTTTCACAGTGGGATGACGGGAGCGTATATGTATCTCCCTGTAAGGTCAATCTGGAGACAAAGGAGATATTGGAAATCGTTACGGTCCCTTATATCGGTCGAGGCAATTTGTACAGTGAGCATTTGGTGTTGCATGGTCAAGAATATTCGGTCAGTAAAGATGAAGGAACCGCAGAAGACGGGCAGTATTGGTATTGATCGGAGGCGTATTATGCAAACAGTCAATAAACTGACCAGTATTGTGAGTTACCCAGAACGAGGGAACGGCGGTAATAACCAATATAGGGGCAATTGCTCTCCTAAGTTGATAGAAGACCTTATCCGGTTCTTTAAACCGCACGAAATCTGTGATTATATGTGCGGAAGCGGAACAAGCCGCGATGCTGCAAATGCAATGAAGATCAAAAGCCATATTTATGATTTGCACAGCGGATTCGATATTATGAACTCAGATATTGAGGAACGACCGGAATTTATTTTCTGGCATCCGCCGTATTGGGATATTATCAAATATTCAGATATTATGTACAGCGCTTCCGATGTACAAAAACAGTACGGATACGATCCTAAGCAATCCGATTTGTCCCGTATACAGAAATGGGAGGATTTTGTCAAAGCAATGAACTATGCAATGATGAAACAGTTTACTGCTCTGGAAAAAGGCGGCCGCATGGCGGTCTTGATGGGTGACATCAAGAAAAAAGGGAAGCTTTACAGTATGCTGGCCGAAATTATTAAACCAGGTACTCTGGAGAATATCATTATCAAAGTTCAGCATAACTGTTTTTCTGAGCAAATTCATTACAGCGGCAGTTTTATCCCTATTCTTCACGAGTATGTGATGATTGTCCGTAAAGATAATCCACTACTGTATCCGATCCTTTCTACAAAAGCATATCAGACAGACATCAGAGATATGCCGGGACCGGTATGGCGGGATGTAGTTGCGGCTGTTTTGGAACAATGCGATGGCGCAGTGCCTCTTTCTTATCTGTACGAACAGATAGAACCACACAAAAAAGCAAAGACAAACAGATGGTGGAAAGAAAAAATCCGCCAGACCCTGCAGTGCAATCCGGCTCATTTTCAACATACCGATCGAGGTATGTGGAAACTGAGACGAAACACAGCATAGTATCAAACCCGAAGGGTGTCGCTTGTGCGGCATCCCTTTTGTTTTATAATTTTAATTATTATACTTGAAATTATAATAATTTGTGGTATAATAATAGTAAGACCATGCTGAAAGTGAGATGATTGGTATGCAGCGATTTATAGACCGTGAGGATGAAATACGCACCTTAGAAAATGAATACGCACGAAAAGGCAGTGCTCTCGTTATTTTATACGGACGCCGTCGTGTAGGAAAAACCACGCTGATATCGGAATTTATCAAGGATAAACCTGCCCTTTTCTTCTTGGCAAGCGAGGAATCCGAGGCACAGAACCGTTCGGAATTCAAAGACCGTGCGGCGGAATTTATAAATAACGATCTTTTGCGCGATGCAAAGGTCTCAAGCTGGGATACGATATTTAAGACAATCATGCAGACTGATTTTGAGGCAAAGCCAGTGATTGTTATTGATGAATTCCAGTATATTGGAAAATCGAATCCGGCCTTTCCTTCTGTGTTTCAGCGTATATGGGAGGAACAGTTAAAAGATAAATCCGTCATGGTGATCCTGTGTGGTTCTTTAATTTCCATGATGGAATCCCAGACGCTCTCCTATAATAGTCCGTTATACGGTAGACGCACCGCACAAATGAAGCTGAAGCAGATTCCCTTCCGCTATTACAGACAATTCTTTCCGGATAAAAGCGAAAACGAACTGGTAGAAATGTATGCAGTCACAGGCGGTGTGCCAAAATACATCGAATCATTTGCTGATGTGGGTGATATTTATGAGGGCATATCCGAAAATATCTTAAATCCCTCGGGATACCTGTATGATGAGCCGCAGTTCCTGCTTCAGCAGGAGGTATCTGAGGTCGGCAGCTATTTTTCCATTATCAAAGCAATTGCCGCTGGCAACAGCAAGCTGTCGGCTATAGCCACACTGCTTGAGGTCAAATCAACCAGTCTTACAAAGTATTTAAAAACGCTTATCGATTTGGATATACTGGAACGTGAAGTTCCGGTAACGGAAGATAATCCCGAAAAAAGCAAAAAGGGACTATATAAGATCAAGGACAATTATCTGCGTTTTTGGTTTGCCTTTGTTTATCCAAATCTAAGCTTTATCGAAAGCGGCAACAGCAGGATCGTGATGAACAAAATCAGAAAAGGCTTTATCAGCAGCCATGTCGCATTTGTTTATGAGGATATTTGCCGTGAAAAAATGTGGGATCTAAGCTCGCAGGACACATGGCCGTTTTATTTTTCCAAAATCGGACGGTATTGGGACAGCAAAACGGAGATTGATGTTGTCGCGCTTGACCCGGATGGCAAAAACATGATACTCGGCGAATGCAAGTATTGGAAGGACCCCGTCGGTATCAATATTCTTCGGGGCTTAGAGGAAAAATCGAAAGCCGTCAGCTGGAATAAATCCGCCCGCAAGACATGGTTTGTTTTATTTTCCAGTTCGGGGTTTACGCCAGAGCTCGAGGCACTTGCAGAAAAGCGTGAGGATGTCTTATTGGTTGGTAACAACTAAAATAGATGCATTCCTTTCTTTTTATAGATTGACTATTGTGAAGAATTCTGTTATAATAACAGTATAAGTTTCATGTTTGGCAAGCGAGTCAAACACAGTTTAACAGAGTTTTACAGTGTCATTTGCATTTTGCAGATGGCACTTTTTTTGTTTCTGGTCAATCTATTTGTACACAAAGCCGACAGACCTTAGGGTTTGCCGGCTTTTGTTATATATATCAAAATATCAAAACGGGAAAACCGTAAAAAGAAAGGAGCATTTATTATGCTAAAATCATGTCAAGACAACTTTTACACAACATTTGGAGCCTACCCGATCATGGAAGATTACCATGAACACCTGTCTGATGAAAGTCAGTGGGTCCATTGCAAAGTCAATGAGCTTACAGTGGAACCGCTTGATAAAACAGCGGCGTTATATGGAAATCCTTCAGCATTTGCATCAGGAACAAGCATGGAAGCTATTGAAGACACAGCTGACCATCTGGGGCTTGCAATCAGGGTTAACGGCAACTGTTATCCTGTCAGAGACACAGCCTATAAGAGTCTATTGGACAGAGCCAAAATTAACGGAACGGCGCTTCCTAAGCTCGGCAGAAAAGAACTGGCAGATGTCCTAAATGCCTGCCTTAAGCTTTATTCAGCTGAGGCTTTGCTTCTCATTCGGGATCAAAAGGTTTCAGCAGTCCATTCCGGCGATGCGGTAGATTATTCAATCCTTCCGATCGATAAGCTGCTAAAAACCGTGCAGGAAAAGCTGGATGCCCGGTTCCCCGGCAACCAGTTTGAAAATGGCTATTCAGACCACTCACTTACCAGTGCATCTTGGATCCTACCGGATCAGAAAAACGATCTACTCGAATCCTATACCAAATTACTGGATGCGCAGGGCAAATCTGTACTGGCGTCAAAATTGATGCCGGGGGTACGCTTCATGACATCTGATACCGGTATTGCTTCTGCAAAGGTTTCAGCGCTGCTTACCGGTGTGCAGCATCCAATCCATATCGGCAGTTGTATAGCCATTGATCACAGGCATCAGAAAAAGATCGAGGATTTTGACATCGCACTGGATCAATTGTTTGCACAGTTTGGAGACTCTGTTGGAAAATTACAGAAGCTTTTGGAGATCGAGTTGGAGTATCCCGTCAATGCGATGACCAGGATTTGCAAAAAGCTCAGTCTCCCGAAAAAAGCTGCTGTTGAGGCAATTGCTATGTTTGAAATGTCTTATGGTGGCGGAACAGCCACTGCACACGACGTTTTCATGGCAATTCAGGAAATACCGTTTATCCTGAAAACAGCGAATACGCCTGTAAACAAGATGTTGGTTATTGAGGAAAACATCGCCCGGGTGCTTTCACTGAGATGGAGCGATTATGACCTGGCAAAGGCGGTGAGTTACTGATGGCTGCACCGATCATTCTCTGCGATACTGCAGGCATGGATAATGAGCGTTGGCTTGAATGTCGGATGCATGGACCCAAAGGAGATATTCCGTATACAGTGGGCGGAAGTGATGTTGCCGCCATTTTTGGAGTATCACCATGGGTGACACCATTGGAGCTGTGGATGATCAAAAAAGGCAAGATGAAACCTGCTGCCAAGCCTAATGCAAATCAATTGGAAATGGGACATATGCTGGAGCCGATTGCCGCGCACTTTTATGCGAAAAAGACCGGTAATACGGTTATTGACGATACATATATGTATCAGCATGCAGATTTTCCTTTTGCACTTGCAGACTTTGACCGACGTTTTATACGCGCGGTCGATAATGAACCCGGCATACTGGAATGCAAAAGCTGTACCTATCATAAAGCATCAGGTTGGGCAAACGGCGCATTTCCTCTATATTATGAGTTTCAGCTGCGGTTCTATCTATCAGTTGCGGATGTCAATATCGGTGCCTTTTCTGCCATATGGGGAAACAATCCGGATAATGATCTGGCAACTCCTGAGATTGTTTGTGACAAGGCTAAAGAGGATATGATATTTGAACGTCTGGAAGAATGGATCTGGAGTCTTGAAAATGATAAGCCGCCTACAATGGCTGGTGTGGCTCCAAAACTTGCACTGGAATCGCTTGCAAGGATTTACGGCTCTGGCAATGCCGCGCTTCCCTCTATCGAGCTTCCGAACAAATACGAGAAGCAGGTACGGAGTATCCTGAATCTGCAGGAAAAGATAGCCGAGTGCAATGATGAAATAAAAAAATATAATAAGGAGATTGAGGCACATTCTGTGCGAATTGCAGAATTGATGAAGGCACATGAACATGGTGTTTTAGAAACTACATCGGATAAGTTTCTCATCGATTTTGTCACAAAAACAAGCAACAGGACGGATACATCTTTATTGAAAAAGAAATATCCCACTGTATATCAAGATGTAATCAAAAAGACAGAAAGCCGGAAGCTGAAGGTATCTCTTCAGCCGGTTTAATGCCAAGAAAGGAGTCAATATGAGTATTGATATTTTTAAAGACAATTGGGAGGCAACTTTAGATAAACAGTTTCTGAAATGGAACAGGTGTCTGAAAAAAGCCTATATCTGTTCTCCCTTATGTGCGCAGACTGATATGGAAATGATGCAGAATATGCGTGCTGCCAGGGCATATATGTTTTATGCCATGAAAAAAATGAATGTTTCGGCAAGAGCGCCGCACGCGTACCTTCCTGCGTTGCTTTGCGAACAGATACCTGCCGAACGCGCATTAGCTCTTGAATTCGGCATGAAACTGCTGGAAAATTGCGAGGTGTTGTTCGTGTGTGGGGATCGCATCAGCAACGGCATGAAATGCGAGATCGGTAAAGCGGCTTCGCTGAACATGGCTATTATCGTGTTTGATGAGAGCCTGTATCCGGCGGTACGAAAACTGGTTACGCAGCATGGCGGAGATAAGGCAAAAGTAACGCTCGATGAAAAGAATGCGTTCCTTTCACTCCCTCCTGCAATCATCAATTGCTAAGGGGGTATTAAGGCAGTGGTACGATTTTATCAATCGGTTGACTTGCGATCAAGACGCGATATGATAAAATTCCTCCAAAATCATTTCAGATATTACACAATGAACTCCTGGAACATATCACAATCATACGCCTGCAATCTTAAAATCTACCAGCTTGGACTGGATTCCGAGATTGTAGATAAGTTGTTTGATTTGATTGAGACACAGGAGTTTTTTTATGTGATGAACGATCTGATGGATGAATTCAATCGTGATCACGATTATCGGTGGCAGGTCAGTATGAACGGCAAAAGCGGAGGGTATCTCGTCCTATATCAAGGCGAGTGTCATCCATCTGAACATAAATCATACTGTACGCAGTGCGGACAGCGTAACTTCACCAGTGTTTCCGATACAGGCAATATATGCGGCAGATGCAGACAGGCGTCACGGGTTGATTATATAACCCCGCCACTGGAGGTTTCTGTGTATCCTGGCCGCGGCACAGATGATGGTGAAGATTTCACAGATTGGGACATTGAACAGCTGAGAGCCCGCGTTAAACTTGTTCAAGATTTGGACCGGTTAGCGGATGCGATGGTTCAGCAGGCTGTTGACATCACCAAAAATTACGAGGTTCAGGTGGAGGAATATTTTGTACCTCAAAGCAGAAAAGTTTTAAAAGCGTTATGACCCATACGGGGAAAATATGATCCGCAGCTGTCCGAACAGTCAGCTGCGGACAAAACGAAAGGAGATTTGCAATGCTATGCCAATTTGAACGTCTGGTATATCCACAGAACACCAATGTCATCGATGCAGCAAGCTACATGGTGGCTTTGTATCGGCCATGTGAAAAAATAAAAGACAGTTCGGGGAATACCATCTCACAAGTAAAAGCAGTCGGATATTGCCTTCCAGTGGCCAATAATCTGCGTTATGATATGCAGGGACATTGGAGCAAAAACCCCAAACATGGCATTCAGTTTGAGGTTGAAAGCTACAACGAAGTCATTATTCCAAACAAAGAAGGGATTATTTCTTACTTATCATCCGGACAGATCAAAGGCGTTGGTCCAAAGATTGCAGAACGAATTTATGCAGCCTTTGGGAATATGGCGCTGGAGGTTTTAGATAAAGAACCGGAGAAGCTTCTGTCAATACCGGGAATCAATAAGAACAAATTAAAAAAAATATGTGATTCGTATCTTGCCAACCGCGGTGCGCGTGATGTTGTTGCGTTTCTAACACCACATGGCATCACCCCTAACCGTGCGGTTCGACTTTATAAAGAATATGGTGAAAAAACGATGGATATCGTTAAGAACCATCCTTATAAGTTATGCGAGCTGGTCGGGGTTGGATTTCGCACAGCGGATAAAATCGCTATGAGTATGGGCTTTGACGAGCTATCAACAGAACGTGTTGACGAAGCACTGCTTTATACACTGACGGACGCAGAGAGCAAAGGAAATTTATGCTTGGAAAAACATGACCTGTTAAAGAGCTGCCTTAAAATATTAAATACTCCGCAGCTTACAGAAGATATGCTTGCAAACCGCGCCGTCAGACTGATCCAAAGCGGTCAAATGGTTTCCTATTGGGGGAATGTATATCGCTCAAGAACCGCTTACATCGAAGCGCATTTAGCGGAAATGATTTCCCATCGTCTGTCACAGAATAAAAGTTTTTGCTATACGGATTTGGATGCAGAACTTGATAAAGAGGAGCAGATTCTCGCAGTCAAGCTTGCACCTGAGCAGCGGTTGGCAGTTAAAACTGCATTAACGCATGGCATTTCTATTATTACAGGAGGACCGGGGACAGGGAAAACAATGATCCAGCGTGCTTTACTGGATATATACAAACGTAACCATCCCGGGAACGAAATCTGTTGCTGTGCACCAACAGGACGAGCTGCAAGACGAATGGAACAATCAACACGATTTTCGGCATCCACCGTCCATAAGGCCTTGGGGCTTTTGGCTGGCGAAGACGGAAATTACAATGAACCTGCCGAGCTCACGGCAGATTTGATTTTAGTAGACGAAGTATCCATGCTGGATATTTATCTTGCTGAGCATCTGTTTTGTGCGGTTAAGAACAATTGTCAAATTGTATTGATCGGTGATGCGGATCAGCTGCCGTCTGTAGGTCCCGGAGCTGTTCTGAGTGAAATGATCGCAAGCGAGTGCATCCCCGTGGTCAGACTCGATAAAGTATTTCGTCAGAGCGCCGGAAGCCGGATTGCAACCAACGCAAAACTTATTCGGCATGGAAATCTGAGTTTGGAGTATGGTCCCGATTTTCAGTTTATGGATTCCGCATCTACAACGGAATCTGCTGAGAAAGTGGCAGAAATCTATATGCAGGAGATAGCTAAATATGGCGTGGACAATGTTGCTCTGCTCTCTCCGTTCAGACAGAGGACAGAAACGGGAGTCAACGCATTAAATGAACTGATTCGCGATCTGGTAAATCCACCTGATAATGAAAAGGCAGAAGTGAAATTCGGGAAACGCATCTTCCGATGCGGAGATAAAGTCATGCAAATTAAAAACCATGATGATGTGAACAATGGTGATATCGGATATATCACGAAAATCATAAATATGGATTCCGAAACCATTCTTTATATCAATTTTGGTGACGGAAAGCTGAAGGAATATGATGCAGGCGATCTTGACATGCTGGATCTGGGATATGCTTCTACCATTCATAAATCCCAGGGAGCAGAATATCAGTCTGTCATCATCAATCTTCAGTGTGCACATGCCATCATGCTTACAAGACCGCTTATCTATACAGCGATAACCCGCGGAAAAAAGCGAGTTATCATCGTAGGAGAACGCCGGGCGCTTTGTATGGCTATCAAAAAAACCGATACAGAAAAAAGAGGCACTTGTCTCGCAAAAAGATTAAAAGAATATTATTAATGTGAAAGGAGCAAAAAATGGCTACAGTATTAGAATCATGCAAAACCAAAAGAGATACTTATGTTTCGCAAATTACCGAGGGATGCTTGCCGTTGGACGAATTATTGTTTGTACAGGAATTAAACTATAGGATCTCTGTACTTGAGACTTTTCAGAATTTCTGCAAAACGGCTCCAGTTACCACAGATACCAGAGTAATGTCGTTTCATTACCAGCTTGTGGATGCTTACACACGTTTCCTAATGAATGAGCGTAAGTTTGGACTAAAAACAGATGAGAACGGTCAGAAAAAGAGGGAAACAGCTTTTTCTGCATTAGAACGTGTCATTCAAGACACCCGCAAACGGTTTTCAAGCTTTGTTCCGGGAACACAGGATCAGTACAAAAAAAGTATCATTCAGCTTGTGAATACGATACTGCCTGTATGGCTGCAGTATCGTAACACATATATCGAGATAAATGTTTAAGGAGGGTTCAATACAATGAGTCAAAATAACTCGAATGAAAAACTGCCGGCAATGACAGTTATTGAAACAATTAATGAGGTGCAGGGGTTTGATCCTGCACCGTTCGCTGTAGAATACACAGATCTGAATTCTAACGAGACGCGTAAAAGGCTTCCCGTTATGATTCAAATGGCATGGTTTCGCTTAAAGTATCCGGAAGGAAAAATTGCTGTTCAGGTCACTCCATCTAAAGATTGCTTTGTTGCGACCGCGAGAATTTATCCGAATTACAAAGATCCTGTTGAATGCTATCTTGCTGAAGCAACCGCTTCAAGAGGGTATTGCGCTGATAAACCTTCTGTGTCGCCGCGTGAATGGGCGCAGACAGCCGCAGTCGGCATTGCGCTTCGGAACGCAGGATTTGGGCTCCAGTTTTCTATGGCCGGTGAAGAGTTTGCTGATATTGCTCCCGATGAATTGGGAGCATTTGAGTCGAATAAATTACCTATATCGGAAACGCAAGAAGACAAATCAAATACTATCGCAACAGACGAAACTGAAACAAAGGATATACCGCCGGCAGAACTGACACCGGAAGAAAAACTGGATCAGGCGTTGCAGACTATGTGCCCTATATCCAAGTACAAAGGTAAAACCTTGGGAGATGTTTTATCGTTGGATCCTGGTGCCTTAAAATGGCTGGCAAATAAATTTACCAGTGATGAACATATCAAAGAAGCAGCACAAATGATCTGTGAATATGCCGTACAGCGGACCACAGCCTGAGATAGAAAAACAATATGGGGATGACTTCTGTCATCCCCGGAAAGGAGGGCTGTATGGATATTTTTCACATGACGGATATTATCTCACTGCTTGGGTTACCATTCCCAGCGCATGGACGCAGTTCTTATTATGTACAATGTCCATGCTGTGATGATAATGCACGCCAAAGACATTTGAATATCAACTTAAAAAAAGAGGTTTTCCGCTGCCCAAAGTGCGGAATCTCCGGTGGGATGTTTGATTTGTATTCGTTATATACCGGAATCCCTCGTGACAAAGTACGCAAAGAACTGGTAAATAGAATAGGCGTTCCCGATAGGGCTGCTGAAAAACATCAAAAATACTTGGCAACTAAGCCAAATATAGAAGAATGTCCAATCACTGATGTTGAAACCCGTCATGCGACGTACAGTGCGCTTTTGTCGAAGCTTTCGCTTTCTCCGGATCATCGCCAAAATCTACATAACCGTGGACTCACAGATGAAGATATTGAACGGTTTGGGTATAAAACGACACCGATTTTGGGTACAACGGCCATCGCACGTCAGCTTCAAACTGAAGGCTTTTATTTGGCAGGTGTACCAGGGTTTTACCGGACAGATGACGATACATGGAGTTTTATCAACGAAAAGCGCGGAATTTTGATACCGGTTCGGGACATATACGGTCATATTCAAGGCCTGCAAATCAGGAGAGACGATTGCAATAAACGAAAATTTCGCTGGGTATCCAGTACCGAAAAAAAAGATGGATGCCGAGCTGAAGGCTGGACACACTTTGTAGGTCCGATGCGTCCCCTAATTATACTGACGGAGGGACCGATGAAATCAGATGTTATTCATGTTTTAACCGGACTGACCGTGCTGGCAGTACCGGGCGTAAATGCCTTAACACAGTTAAGACTAACACTTGAGGAACTGCGCAAAAATGGTCTCGAAGAAATTAAAACGGCCTTTGATATGGATTTTTTGACCAACTGGCATGTTCAGAATGGCTATTCCAACCTGTTGTCATTGCTCAATGATATGGGGTTTAAATTTGGAACATACATATGGGATCCAAAATATAAAGGACTCGACGATTACGTTTATGCCTTGATTTCGGGACGAAGAACGAATGATGATGGCATTGTTCTGTAGTCACAAATAAAATATAGATGCCAAAACATAATAGTGACCAAAAGAGCAGAGCATGTTTTTGCTTTGCTCTTTTTTCACGCACGTATTTTCGGATAAATACGTATTTCAGTTGCAAATAGGTATAAATTTTAGTGTAATTAAAGATAGGGATGTAATCCCTGAAATAAATTTATGGAGGTTATCTTATGTTAATAGCAATTGATCATGGAAATTATGCGATAAAAACGCCAAACTACTCTTTTGTATCTGAGTTGTCGGAGCATACTGTCAAACCGCCGCTGACGGATGAAATATTAGAGTATGATGGCAGGTATTGGACTTTAAGCGGCAAAAGACTGAGTTATATGCGGGATAAAACACAGGATGAAAGGTATTTTGTACTTTCCTTGTTTGCGATAGCAAAAGAATTACAGTCGTATGGCAATTATGCTCCGATAGAGCAAATTGATTTGGCAGTTGGTTTGCCGCCTGAACATTACGGTGTGTTAAAAGATAAATTCGCTCATTACTTTAAACGCGACGGAGTTATCAAGTTTGTTTATCAAGACAGGCCATATAATATTATAATTAACCGTGTAATGGTATTCCCACAGGCTTATGCAGCAGTTGTGCCTCAAAGTAGCCTGGTCGTAAATACGTTGAGAATATTTATAATAGATATCGGAGGATATACGACAGACGTACTGCTTCTTAGGAACGGCAAGCCTGATTTACAATTTTGCCGCAGTCTGGAAACCGGAATTATCACGATGAATAATGAGATTGTCAGAAAGGTCGGGACACTCCATGATATGCGTATCGAGGATGAGCATATCAGCGCTGTTCTTAGCGGACAAGAAACGATTTTACCAGGAGATGTAAAAGAGACGATTACAAATGCAACAAAACTGCACGCAAAGAATATTTTGGATCAGTTACGAGAGTTGCAAGTCGATTTGCGTTCTAATCCGGCTGTGTTTATCGGTGGTGGAAGTATACTCTTACATACATTTTTAGAGCAGTCTCCGCAAGTTGCAAAAGCAAGTTTTGTTGAGTCCCCTAATGCGAATGCAATTGGCTATGAGATGCTTGCAAGAAAGCAGCTTACGCTTCATAGTGTGAAGTGACAGGCGGTGGTTTTATGAAAAAAGACGGGAAGTATCGTTTTTCACTGCAATTTAACTCGGACACGGAAGAACAACTACAGGCAGGTGAACTGCTGGAGAGGATGGGAAACAAGAAAAGTCATCTTGTTATTGCAGCGTTAAATGAATATATAGAATCCCATCCCGAATTGAAAAACCAAAACTGTAAAGTAGAAATTAAACTTACATCTGCCTATGATCAAGCTAAAATTGAGCAGATGATACAGAATGTTGTAGAGCAAAGACTGGCCGGCATGCAGATATCCGGTATCCAGGATAATAGCAAAAACGACCAACAAGAAGCTTTAGAAGAGGACATCGCAAAGATGCTGGACAATCTTGATATGTTCCAATAAACTACTAATTAGTCTGCCCGCACTTATGAGCAGACTAATTTTATTCGTTGTTTTATTTTTTTGGTATTATTTTCTCAAATCACACTTATGGTGCGTGTATCGGATAGCTGCATTCTTCAAATTTAATAGGATACATTGTAAAATTAATTAAGAGGAGAAGATGTACCGTGAACTACATAGCTTTGGGAAAAAATATCAAGAAATATCGGCACATTGCAGGATTGAGACAAGAAGATCTCGCAGAATTATGTGATTGCAGCACCAGTCATATCGGTCAGATTGAACATGCAAGAACGGTTCCAAGTTTAGATATGACAATGCGTATTGCGAATGCCCTATCTGTTACAATAGATCAATTGGCTGCGGAAAGTTATACCCATCCTGAACAGATTTATTTAAAAGAGATTGCTGAACGTATTGAAAAATATTCAACTGCGAAAAAGATTACAATATGCGAGTCCCTATCGAGTTATCTTGATTCTCTTGAGAAATTTGAGAAACTAAAGTAGGAGTGTTTACCAATGATAAGGAGATACTGCTAACCAGGAACTATTTCAACGAATAAGTCAAACAACCGGATATACATCGGTTAAGATTTTTGTCTTAACCGAGTTGTGTTGCGCATTGCGGCTACACCATGCAATAGTATGGTGCGGCCGTTTTTTTATACAATTTTTCAAAGGGGGTGAGTCCAATGTTCTGATTGCTTTGCTTTGGTTATATCAGGTAATTAGAAATTTATCACAGCATGCTATCATAGCATGTTGTGTTCTTGCTTTGGTGGCATGCCTAAAGGAGGTATGAAGGTGAACCACCAGCAAGAACACAATGATAGATTGCGTGGGGAATTCACAGTTTGGCTTGAAGTCCTGATACGCAATGCAAGAACGGATTATATCCGTAAGGTGAACAGACGTGTTCCCACAATTGCGCTCGAAGATATTCCAGAACATTTATTATTGGATCAAGGCAAATATAGTGCTTTGGAATTAAACTCCAATAAACACGAAGGTTTTGATTTTGAGGAAGAGCGATTGGCGACGGCTTTTTCCAAGCTGCCGCTTATGCGTCAGAAAATATTGACGTTCTTATTTGTTGAGGAAAAAAAGCCCCATGAGATTGCGAAGCAGCTGCATTGCTCTGTTCAGCATGTTTATAATCAGCGATCACTGGCAATAAAGAAATTGCGCGACTTACTATGTAAAGGCGGTGATCTGTTTGACTGAACAGGATTTTTATCATCTGCTGCAAGGTGCAGTTGCAGGCAGTCATCGGCACTTGGAACTCTTATTAGAGCTGTATATGCCACTTATCAATAAGTATAGCTACATTGATAATATATTGGATGAGGATTTGAGACAATACATAATGATGCACATTGCATTAAACATCTCAAAATTCACCATAGAATAAGCCGGATGGCCTCAGAAAAAATTCTGGGGTCATTTGTTTATATGCAATTAGATTTACGCCATTTTACTCGTGTTTATAGATAAAGACATTCCCGCGCTCTTTGAAAATTGAATAGCGCATCTAACCGGTACGTTCCCTGCCGGTGAGCGGCTATCCGTCTGCTTAGCCAACAGAACCAGGAGCACTTATATATGGGCAGCTCCCATATAACGCGATGACAAGGCAGGGTATAATGATACTTCCGTAAAACGCGGCTCGGCCACAGAGAAGGCGGAGAGATGAGATTTCTATGGACCTGTTCGCTGCAGGCGCCGGGAAGGTGATGAATATACAAATACGAAAATGATAATCTAAAAGGAGTAAAAATATGGTCAGATATTTTGAGTGTTTAATCCGACAATGGTATATGAGAAATCCTCAAGCGGATATATCGTGTGAGTGCCTTATTATAACACAGAAAGAACTTACATGTGAATGTCGTAAAATATTCGACAAAATGGCAATTCATATAACTCTCAGCACTTTTGAGAATCGCTCTATAATTGATGCAGTTTTAAAATTGCCACGACTTGAAAGGATTATAATTATCTTTAATGTTGTAGGAGAATTTGCGTTGATAGAAATAGCGCAATTACTTGGCAGCAATTTGAACAGTGTGTATGTTCAAAAGCACTCCGCATTAAAAAAACTTAGGCAAGCGATTGAATGTGTGAAATTAGAGATGAATAATGTACCAGGAGGTGGATGATATCATGACGCAGAAAAGTGACCCGGACATTGACAAATCGCAGGATTTGTTGTATACTATCAGTGAGGTAGCAGCTCTTTTAAAGGTCAATCGGAATTATGTTTATAAACTGATAAATAAGGGCTATCTGCGCTCTATAAAGCTTGGATGCAGAAAAGTAACAAAAAAATCTTTGCTTCAGTTTTTAGAGCAAAACGATGGAATGAACTTTGACGAAATCGATTCCTTTAAAAGTGCAGAATAAGCATATCTAAAGTAATTTTGTGGGCAAGAATTTCTTGTGGGCAAACGGTGGGCAAATCGATTTTTCCTGCTCAAAAAAAGCCCGCAAACCCCGATAAAATCGGCATTTTGAATTTGCAGTTTCGTGACGAGGCAAGACACGGAAAAGGCTTTGAGGGACTTCTCAAGAGATATTTCGGTTAATCGTAAATATCGGACAAGTGCCGGTCAATAAGCCGGTTTTAAAGACACGATCGGCGGATCTTCGCCGGTCGTGTTTTTTTGTAACAGCATCGCAGTCGGCTGATACGGATATCGAGGAAAGGTGATGAGAAAAATGAAAGTTGTGATCATAGGCGGCGTTGCCGGAGGTGCAACTGCGGCGGCAAGGATACGCAGGCTTGACGAGCAGGCGGAAATAGTGGTTTTTGAGCGTTCGGGATTTATATCCTACGCAAATTGCGGGCTGCCGTACTACATAGGCGGCGTTATCGAGGACGAGAGCGATTTGACCTTGCAGACCCCGGAGAGCTTTTGGAAGCGTTTTAGGGTCAAGATGAACGTCCGTCACGAGGTGATCGGGATATTCCCCGACAATAAGACCGTTGCCGTGAAAAATCTTGAAAGCGGAGCGGTATTTACCGAAAGCTATGATAAACTCCTGCTTTCGCCCGGCGCAAATCCTGTGACGCCCGCTCTTGACGGTATCGAAAGCGAGAGGATATTTACGCTGCGCACCGTGGAGGATACTCTGAGGATAAAAAAGCATTTGAACGTATGCCGTCCGGGCTCGGCGGCGGTGATCGGCGGTGGTTTTATCGGGATAGAGATGGCCGAGAATCTGCGGGAGCTGGGCATGGAGGTCACGCTCATCGAGGCCGCAGAGCAACTCATGGCGCCATTTGACAGCGATATGGCCGCCTTTATCCACGCACAGCTGAGCAAAAACGGGATAGATCTGATGCTCGGCCGGATGGTCGAGGGATTTGCCGATACCGATAATGGGATTGACGTCAGGCTGAAGGGCTCCGCTGCCGTTCATGCCGATATGGCGGTGATGGCCATCGGCGTTGCTCCTGAAAATGCGCTTGCCAAGGCGGCAGGGCTGGAGCTTGGTATAAAGGGGAGCATCGTGGTCAACGATAAAATGGAGACCTCCGTCCCCGATATTTACGCTGTCGGCGACGCGGTGCAGATCAAAAACTTTGTGACCGGCGCTGATACTCTGATTTCCTTGGCAGGTCCGGCCAATAAAGAGGGCAGGATCGCCGCGGACAATATTTGCGGCATCAGCAGCCGCTACACGGGCGGCCAGGGGTCGTCAGTGATAAAAATATTCGATATGACGGCCGCTGTTACGGGGATAAATGAGAAAACGGCCAAGGCTCTTGCCATTGACGCTGATAAGGTGATACTTTCCCCCATGAGCCATGCGGGATATTATCCCGGCGGCCAAATGATGACCATGAAGGTGCTGTTTGAAAAAGGCTCTTACCGCCTTTTGGGCGCGCAGATAGTAGGGTTTGACGGCGTGGATAAGCGGATAGACGTGCTGGCAACGGCCATCCGCGCGGGGATGAGGGCATATGAGCTTGCAGACCTTGACCTAGCGTATGCGCCGCCCTATTCCTCGGCCAAGGATCCGGTGAATATGGCGGGCTATATCATTGAGAACCTCAAAAACGGCGTGGTAAAGCAGTGGTACTATGAGGATGATGAAAAACTTCCCCGCGATGGGAGCGTGACGCTTCTCGATACGCGCACGCCGATGGAATACAGCCGCGGTCATGCGGAAGGGTTCGTAAACATCCCCGTTGACGAGCTGCGGGAGCGTATCGGCGAGCTTGATAAGGAAAAGCCCGTTTACGTGATCTGCCAAAGCGGTCTCAGGAGCTATATCGCAAGCCGGATATTGGCCGGCAACGGCTTTGAGGCCTACAATTTCGCGGGCGGCTTCCGCTTCTATGACGCAGTCCACAACGACCGGGAATTGAATAAAAGGTCCACTCCCTGCGGGATGGATGATTAAAAGAAAAAGCGTTAAGTGATCCTTTGGGGGAGCTTAACGCTTTTGTTTGGATGCTGTCCTCGTACCGTGATTTTGTCAATATAAGTTGGCACTTTTTCCGCACACATCTCACGCAGCGGCTAATGCTATATAGTACCGCTGCCGCTTCACAAGCGGCGGCAAGCCGCCGTTGGAGGAACATATCCGCCGGCTGTGCCGTCCAAGCTGCATATCGGACGCGTCGGGCTTTGCATAGTTCTCCTCACGGTTCACGGCTTTGAATTTTTTGTCCTTCATGTTCTCGTCCTTTCCTTGATTTTTGCGCAAAAAAAGAACATTGATGGTCAGTCAATGCTCTTTCCGTATTATGTAACTTTGTGCGTTTTTAATGAGTATAGTCTAAAAAGCGTATATTTTCACCAAGGTCTTTGGCTATAATCTCCTTCATTTTTTTTGCAAACGGACACGGATAGCCGATAGGCGTTCCCTTCTGTATACAGCTTGAAAAGGCGATGGTGTCGGCTCCGCGTTTAACAAGTTCTCTGGCTCTCAATACAGATTTTTTTGCAGGGCATCCGCCGCAATTGATAAAGCCTATTAGCTCTATATCCTCATCAATGCCGGCAAATGCTCCCGATTTATCGCGTACCATCTTGAAATAACCGCTTCCCGGACAGTAATCCTCTGTCTGCATACATCATATCATACTCATACATAACATTGCCGCAAGCTAAATAAAACAATCGTGCATTCAAATTATTATTCTGCCCAACAGTATACAAACCTGCACACCCATTCTCTTTGGCATATTGATAGGATGCCTTAATTAGGATTTGAAGTTTAAAATTCATATCTTGTTCCATGTGAAAGTAACAGTCCGTCCGTTAATTCCACACATAGAATTATGGTATTTTCATCATCAAAATTATTATGCCCATTATCAATCCATTCGGCAAAAACGATTTTCAGTTTCTCAGCAATTATACGATTTTCTTCTTTTCCAAAATACCCTAAATTGTTTCCCTTTCCATGTGCAGTAAACCAGTCACTCGCTATTGCAACATTTGGGTTTTTTTCTATTTGTTTTATTTTGTTAGAAAGTGCATATGTAATAATATAAAATGAACCATCCTCATAATAAGCATTTACATTCCGCACATATGGCATTTCTTGTTCCACCGTTGCTAATGCAATCACCGTGTCTTTTCCAAAACGTTCAATCATTATTTTTTCAGCTTCTGAGCTTAATTTTCTCATAAGGTTATCTCCTTTACAAATTCCGATTTATCGTGTTAATACAACACCTATTATACCACAGATCCCGCAAAAAGGGCAACGGAAAATTCCGATCGCCCCATGCGAAAATCAGAGAAATTACTCGACCCAGCTCTCAACATCATTGATTATCAAGGCATCATCTGTGTTTGCTGCCTCTGCTATTGCATAATATGCCCATCAACCCTTGTCCTTAACGTCAGTGAACGTTAGAAGATCACTGATGTTTTCATCAATGAAATCCTCATCGGCATTGTGCTCCGTTACTCTGTTCACGATTGTAACGACCTCGGCGCGTGTTATCTTGTTATCCGGTCTGAACGTACCGTCTTCGTAACCGTTGATTATATCATACTTTTCAAGATATTGTATTTCTATGCTTTTTCATGCTCTTTTGTGCATCTTCAAAAATATGCAAAAAGCCCGCTGCTATGCGATTTCCTCGATAACAACGGGCTTTTCATTTTGGCAGGGGTACAAGGACTCGAACCTTGGGCACTCGGTTTTGGAGACCGATGCTCTACCAACTGAGCTACACCCCTATGAACGGTACTTGTACATTATACCGCATTTGTACCGTTATGTCAAGAGGAATTTGAAATTTTTTCGAAAAATCCTTCCTCCGCGAACACCGCTCTTACGGGCGAGCCGTCCGCTCCCGCTATCTTCAAGGGGAATCCCCAGAACAGCCCGCGCTTTCCCACAAGCCGCCCAAGCCCCGTAAGCGATTCATACACCGCTATCCCCTGTCCCAGGAAAAGCCGGTGGACGCGTCCGTCCCTGTCCACGGACGGGACATCTACGCCTACGGCCTTTATCCCCGGCACGGCCGCTATCCTTGCGGCCAGCTCCTCCGCCATCACCGGGTATTCCCCGTCCTCCCCTGCAAGGGCGACCAGGATCACCTCTGCCTTCGGTATTTCCATATCCGGCCTTATCACCGCCGCCGTCCCCCAAAAACGCGACAGCGGTATCTCGTCCACGCTCTCTCCTCCGGGGATAAAATGCAGGGGCGCGTCCACGTGCGTGGCCGTATGCGTGCCCAGGGCAAGCGACCGCACCGAGGAGCCGTCCTTCTCCACCGTCAGGACCTCGCGTATCCTGACCGCCGGATCTCCCGGGTATACCTCCATGGAATCCTCTATCATCAACGAAAGATCGTATATCATTCCCCATCCTCCTTATCCAAGGCTCGCAGCCGCTCCGCAAGCGAGGTGTACCGCTTCTGGCCGTCGCCGTTTGCGACCATGTGCGCGATCGTATCCGGATCGCCTACCGCCACTACCATATCCTTCGCCCTGGTGACCGCTGTGTACAATAAATTCCGGTACATCAGCGCCGGGGCGCAGGGCGCAAGCGACAGCACCACTATCGGAAATTCGCTGCCCTGGCTCTTATGCACGGTCACCGCATACGCAAGCTCCAGCTCTTCAAGGGCGGAAAACGGGTATTCCACCAAGCGGTCGTCATCGAAGAGTATCAGCATGAATTTGTCCTTTGCCGATATCTGCTGGATAACGCCCATATCGCCGTTATAGATACCCTGCCCCAGCTGGCCGTCATCGGAATGGCGGCAGTATTCAAGATCGTAATTGTTCTTTATCTGCATGACCTTATCGCCGCTGCGGAAGGTCGTTGTTCCATAGGCGTACTCGCTTTTCATGGGATCGGGGGGATTTACCAGCTGCTGCAGGCGGCGGTTTAAGGCCAGGGTCCCGGCCGGCCCTTTCTTTGTCGGCGAAAGCACCTGGATCGATTCGATCGGATCAACGCCGTAGGAGGCGGGCAGCCGTTTGGCGTAAAGCTCGGCTATCGTCCGGGCGGTATCGGCGGCCGTCAGACGGCGGAGGAAAAAGAAATCGCGGTCGCGCACCGTAAGCTCCGGCATCTCCCCCCGGTTTATGCGGTGGGCGTTGGTGATTATAAGGCTCTCCTTCGCCTGGCGGAATATCTTCTCCAGCCGTATCACCGGGATAGCGCCCGAATCGATCATATCATGAAGGACGTTGCCCGCTCCTACCGAGGGCAGCTGGTCGGCGTCCCCCGACATGATAAGCTGTGCCCCCGGCTTTATGGCCTTTAAAAGGGAGGACATCAGCTGCTGATCGATCATGCTCACCTCATCGGCGATCACCACATCGGCCGAGAGTGGATTGTTCTCATCGCGCTCAAACCGCGTTGTTCGTCCGTCCATTTTGCATTCTAAGAGCCGGTGGATGGTCTTGGCCTCCATGCCCGTGACCTGGCTCATGCGCTTGGCCGCCCTTCCTGTGGGAGCGGTCAGTGCTACCGAGCGTCCCAGCTCCTCCATCAGGGCGATTATCGTGTTGATGGTGGTCGTTTTGCCGGTGCCGGGGCCGCCGGTCAGAGCCATGCAGCCGCAGGACGCTGACGTCTGCACGGCCATAAACTGTTCCACAGCCAGCTCCACCCCGTTTTTGAGGGCGATGGCGCGGATATGCTCCTCCAGCTGCTCCGGGCTGAGCGGGCATTTCTTCCCCGTATCGCGCATCGATAAAAGGCGGCGGGCGGTGTAGAACTCCGCCTGATACATCCCGGCCGAATACAACGCCCGCCGTCCGGAGGCCGTGTCGGCGAACAGCTCCTTGCCGCCCAAAAGCTCCGATTCTCCGCCCATAAGCTCCGACCGGCTCACCTCCAGGCCGTATTCGGCCGTATCGAGAAGGGTTTCCTCCGGCAGGTAGGTATGGCCGCCGTTATAGGCGGCGTTTTGCAATATCCAGCGCATCCCGGAGCGGATACGGCGCATATCGTTTTTTGCTACGCCCAGAGAAGAGGCGATATTGTCGGCGGTCTTAAAGCCCACTCCCTCCACGCGGTCGGAGAGTATATAGGGATCGTCCTTGATGCGGCGCGCGGCGTTCGCCCCCAGCACATCGCAGACCTTGGCCGCCATTTTGGCCGACAGGCCGTATTTTTGCAGGAAGATGATGGAAGCGGCCAGCGATTTCGTCTGCTTATAGGCCTCGGAGGCCTCGAGGGCCTTTTTCTTGCTGATGCCCTTTATCTCCGCCAGCCGTTCCGGCTCCTCCTCAAGCACCAAAAGCGAATCCGCGCCGAATTTGTCGACTATCTTCTCCGCCGTTGCCAGCCTTATCCCCGGTATCAGCCCCGAGGAGAGATAGGCGATGATATCGTCCCCATCCTCCGGCGGCGACGATTCGTAATAGGTGACCTTAAGCTGTGAGCCGTAGCTGGAATGCTCCTCCCAGACGCCCTCGAACAGCGCCTTTTCGCCCGGGGACAGGCAGGGCATATAGCCAACGGCGGTGAATATCCCATTTTCGCCGCCGCGCACGTCACAGATGGTATAGCCGTTGTCCTCGTTGCGGAAAACGATATCCTCCACGATACCCTCCGCCCATACTGTTTTCATACTCTGCACCTCAATCGTTCATCCATTTAGCCGCGTCCAGGGCGTGATATGTAATGATGATATCCGCCCCCGCACGTTTCATAGCGGTGAGATTCTCCATCACCACCGCCCTTTCATCGATGCGTCCCAGCTCGGCGGCCGATTTTACCAGGGCGTATTCGCCGCTGACGTTGTAGACGGCCAGGGGCAGATTGAAGAGGTCGCGCGCCCGGCGCACAAGGTCAAGGTAGGCAAGGGCCGGCTTTACCATCACGATGTCCGCCCCTTCCTCGATATCGGCCTCGATCTCCCGCATAGCCTCGCGCCCGTTGGCCGGATCCATCTGGTAGGAGCGGCGGTCGCCGAAGGCGGGGGCGCTGTCGGCCGCATCGCGAAACGGCGAATAATAGCAGGAGGCGAATTTGGCGCTGTAGGCCATGATGGGGATATCGCAAAGGCCGGCTTTGTCCAGTGCGGAGCGGATATAGCCAATGCGCCCATCCATCATATCGGAGGGAGCGATGATATCCGCCCCGGCCTTAGCCAGCGATACGGCAGCCTTAGCCAGGAGGGGCAGCGTTTTGTCGTTATCGACCGTCTCGCCCGAGAGCAGGCCGCAATGGCCGTGGGAGGTGTACTCGCACAGGCACACATCGGCTATGGCGACAAGCTCGGGAAAATCGCGCTTCATAAGGCGCAGCGCGCGCTGGACTATGCCCATATCGTCATAGGCTCCGCTGCCCTGCTCGTCCTTATGGGCAGGGATACCGAAGAGCATGACGCCGCCGATGCCTGATTCCTGCACGCGGGAAAGCTCCTCATAGAGCCGGGATAGGGGAAAGCGCGATATGCCCGGCATCGAGGGGATCTCCTCCGGCTCCGCGGATGTTTCGGTCACAAATATGGGGTAGATAAGGTCGGCGGCGGATACGGCTGTTTCCCGCACCAGGCGGCGCAGGGCAGGAGTCTTTCTCAGTCGGCGAAAACGTTTCATGATGTGGTTCCTCCTTGAACGTAGGGGTTTATTGGTATTTATTCTATCACAAACGGCGGCGGCTGTCAATACGCCCTGATTTATGCGGCAACACCCTGTTTTTTTCCTTTCTCCCTCTTTACAACGGCCGCCGATTGTGATATAATCGATATATACGATAGGCTGCGATCGCAAAAAAGGCTTTGCGACCTGCGATACATAATTAAGGAGGCTCTTCCCATGTCAAATATCTGGCACGATATAAATCCCAAACGAATAGCACCCGAGGATTTTATGGCCGTTATCGAAATACCCAAGGGCGGCAAGAACAAATACGAAATGGATAAGGAGACCGGGCTTCTGCGGCTGGACCGCGTGCTCTACACCTCCACCCATTACCCGGCCAACTACGGCTTCATCCCCCGCACCTATGCCTCGGACAACGATCCCCTGGACGTTTTGGTGATGTGCCAGGAGCAGATAGTGCCGATGACTCTCGTGCGCTGCTATCCGATCGGCGTTTTGAAAATGACCGACGACGAGCAGGTGGACGAAAAAATAATCGCTATCCCCTTTAAGGATCCCTCGCTTACCGATTACACCGATATCTCCCAGCTGCCGGAGCATTCCTTCAACGAGATATCGCATTTCTTCAAGGTATATAAGTCGCTCGAGGGCAAGGAAACGGTCGTAAACGAGGTCCTTGGACGCGAGGCGGCGGTGGAGGTTATTGAAAAATCGATACAGTGCTATAAGGACAATTTTTGCTGATAAAAAGGCTAAAAATTTAACATACCCCTTAAATGCAGAAGATCCGCCCCTTTTTGAGCGGATCTTTTATTTTTGTGTCCTTTTAGCTGCGGCCGCCGCTGTAAATTGATTTTCGCCCGCTTGCTTTTCCTGCAAGCCAATTTGGCGGACGAGGGAGGATCTTGGCCGCAAATATAAAACAACCCATTATATATTATACCACAGGAAAAGTAAAATGTCAAGCAGTTTGGGAAAATTTGCGAACAAATTTTTGTTGACTTTGGAGGTAAAATGAGGTATAATAAGGACGTGGTAAGGATAAAGGAGCTGCCGCCCGCTGCGGGCGGTGAAAAAATAAGCGAACAAAAGTGCGGAAATAGTAGGGCTATACCGCTGCCGGGGATTCGGCCGCGGCGTATCTTGTCCCGGCCTCAGCCTGCGCACGGCGAAATACCATCCCTGCGCGGCCGATGGAGGGAGTTTTGCGCCCTATTATACCGAACATTTATTCTACAGCTAAAAATCAACTGCGAAAAGGATTTCGCAATTGACTATCTATACACAATAAAGGAGGTCGTACTATGATTTACAAAAACACCTCCCCCATGGCCGAGTACGCCATGGAGGAACACCGTCTCTTCGAGGACTGTCCGCCCATGGCCTGCGTCCACTGCGGCGAAGAGGTCTATCCCGGCTCCCTCTACTATGACGTCGAGGGCGAGATAGTTTGCAGCCAATGTATACGCGAACATTTATTTGATGTGTTCAGCGAGGACTATCTGCGTGTCCTGGAATAATAAGAGAACAAATGTTTAGCAGGTTGCAGGGCCTTTTGCAGTCGGAGAAGGAGGGATAGGATGGATCAAAGAGAGAAGATAAACGAGACCGTCGATATGCTGATAGACCATATCCATGAGGGCGTTAAGAGCCTTCAAGAGGGCACGACCGCCGACGTTAAAAACTACATCGCCGCTCTTAAGAGCCTGTCGGAAATGACCGCCGACAGCCGGGGCGAGCAGTCCGGCGAGGAGCTTGTGCGCGAGGGGCTAAAGGAATTTTTCCGGGATCTCAATGAAAGCGACAGCTAAGCAGCGCGAGGTCCTAAACGCCCTGCGGCGCGACAGCCCGCGCATAACGGTCTGCCACGGAGCAAAGCGGTCGGGGAAAACGTTTGTGGTCACCTTTGCTTTTTTGGCGCACATCCTGCGGTTTGAAAACAGCGGCTCATCGTTCATCCTCGGCGGAGCCTCTCTGGGCTCGCTCAGGCGCAACGTGCTTGACGATATGGAGAACATCCTCGGCCATCCCTTAAAAACGCTCGGGCGCAACTGCTTTGAGGTGTTCGGCTGCCGCCTTTACTGCTTTGAGGGCGCAAACAGCGGTTCCTGGAAAAAGATACGCGGCTTTACGGCGGCGGGAGCGTTTTTGAACGAGGCCACGGCCCTGGAGGAGGTATTCGTGCGGGAGGCGATATCGCGCTGCTCCCAGCCGGGAGCGCGTATTTTCATGGACACCAATCCCGAGGGGCCGGGGCATTTTATAAAGCGCGGCTTTATCGACCGGGACGGGCAAAGGCTTCCTGACGGCAGCGTCAACATCCGCGCGTTCGGCTTCAGCCTTTTTGACAATACCGCCCTCGACCCGGCCTATGTAGATTCTGTCACCGCCGCAACGCCGGCAGGGATGTTTTACGATCGCGATATACTCGGCCGCTGGGTATCGGCGGAGGGCGTAGTATACAGGGATTATTCCGACCGCCTCATGATAAGCCGCCGCCGGGCCGAGGAGCTGGAGTATACGTACTTTTACGCCGGAGTCGACTGGGGGTATGAGCATTACGGGGCGATAGTGCTCATCGGCGAGACGGAGGACGGCACGGCCGTGCTTTTGGAGGAATGCGCCCGGCGGCTGTGGGAGATAGACCTATGGGTGGAGCAGGCGCTTTCCATCAAGGAGCGGTACGGCGATATCCCCTTTTACTGCGACAGCGCCCGTCCGGAGCATATAAAACGGTTCCGCCGCGAGGGACTGAGGGCGAAAAACGCCAATAAGGCGGTGCTCTCGGGCATAGAAGAGGTCGCGCGGCTGATGAAGGGCGGAAGGCTCCTGATATGCGAGGATGCGCGCCGTTTCCGCGAGGAGGTGGAGCTTTACGTATGGGACGAGACCACGGGACTGCCGAAAAAGCGCAGCGATGATGTGCTTGACGCCCTGCGGTATGCGGTATACAGCCGTGCAAGCGGACGCGGCGAAGGGAAGGTGCTTGACAGAAGGGACATATTTTAGCATCCTCCCGGGATAAATCAAGGGTTTTTCAATTGACTAACTAAAGGAGTGATACCATGATAATCGAAGAGACCGACCTTGCGGGCGGCGTTCGGCCGGAGCTTATCGCCCGTCTTGTGCGCCGACACCGCCGGGGCAGCGAGAGATATTGCCGCCTTATGCGCTATTACCTGGGCGAACACCCGATACTCGGGCGCAAGCGGCTTTCGGCTGGGGTGCCCAACAATCGTATCGTTGCCAATCATGCCCGCTATATCACCGATATGACAACGGCCTACATGATAGCAAATCCGGTCACCTATTCCTCAAGCGAGGGCTACGATATCGAGCCGGTGAAAAACGCCTATTTTGAGCAGACGATCGCCAACACCGATGTGGAGCTGGAGCGTCTGGCCTCGATATTCGGCCATTCGTTCGAGCTTGTCTATGCCGATGAGGAGGCCTGTCCCCGATCGGCCGTCATAAGCCCCGAGAACGCCTTTATCGTCTATGCCGACGGGGCGCAGCGCAGGAAGCTTTTGGGAGTTTATTACTACGAGCCGCTCAATATCGATGGGGACACTAAAGGAGAGACCGTGGTCACTGTCTGCACCGAAAGCGAGATCATAGTCTACCGCGGCAAGGTAGGCGGCCTTTTGGCGGAGGAGGAACGCTTGGCGCACCGTTTCGGAGACGTGCCGATGGTCGAATACCGCAACAATCCCGAATGCCAGGGCGATTTTGAGCAGCAGCTGCCGCTTATTGACGCTTACGATCTGCTGATATCCGACCGCGTCAATGATAAGGAGCAATTTGTAGACTGCTTCCTTCTGCTTCTGGGGATAGAGATCGACACCGATAAGGCCCAGCGTCTGCGGGAGCAGAAGATATTGATGGGGGACGTTGACGGCCGGGCGGAATACCTGGCCAAGACGCTCAGCGAAGCGGACACCGAGGTGCTCAGAGAAGCCCTCAAGGATGATATCCACCGCTTTTCGATGGTGCCCGATCTGTCGGATGAAAACTTTGCCAACAACCTGTCGGGCGTAGCGATACGCTATAAGCTGATGGGTTTTGAACAAAATGTCAAAAACAAGGAACGGCTCTTCGAGGTCGGGTTAAAGGAGAGGTTCGCCCTTTACAACAATTTCCTGTTTGTAAAGCGCGCTGCGCCTATCGTGCCGCTTTCGGCGATAGACGTGGAATTTAAGCGCAACCTGCCGGTCAACGAGTACGAAACGGCGCAGATGATAAGCCTTTTGGATGGGATCGCTTCCCGTCAGACGCTCCTGTCGCGGCTGCCGTTCGTCACCGACGCCGCCGAGGAGGCCGACTTGTCGAAAAAGGAGGAGGTAAGCGATGTTTAAGAAGAAAACAGAACAAAAGGCCGTCCCGGCCGATACGGAGGAGAAGGAAATTCCCGCAAAGGGGACGGAAAACGACAAAAGGGACGGTAAAGACCAGGGCGAATTTTACGCGGTGATCAAGGAGAAGATCGCGGAGATGATGCGCCGGGCGGCTTTGAGCGATGAGGAAAGGGCGGCCGAGGATGAGCTGCGGGAGCGGACCTCATTCGAGGAGGAAAAACGCGCCTACGGCAGGGAACGCCAGGAATTTACGGCCGCCAAGCTGCTGTTTGAGGCAGGTCTTCCGGAGAAGCTCTCTGGACTTGCCGCCGGGGAGAATGACGAGGAGACAAGACAGCGCGTAGAAATATTGCGCGAGCTTTTCAGCGAGGAGCTGGAAAAGGCGGTCGGCGAGCATCTAAAGGGCAAAACGCCGCCAATTCCCCCGCAGAAAAGCACGGACGATCCCTTTTTGTCGGGACTGAGGCTGTGATTTAGCGTCCCCAATGATGTACATAGATAATTATAAAACGCGACAGCGTTTTATAATTATTTCCTTATTCTGGGGAGCTCGAGGGTGAAACCCTCGAA
>CAYNRX010000024.1:0-34313 GCA_964399965.1 uncultured Lachnospiraceae bacterium
AAAAACATAAATTTTACCACAGAAGCCTAATTTACAGAAAAAATTTCGCACGCCCTCGATCTCGCGACCGGTGAGCCTGCTGAACAACTCGCGTATCTCGGCCGGTTCATGATAGCGGCCGTTCAGCTCGGCAGTTATCTTAAACGCCTCCTGCGAAAGCTGCGACATATGAAGGTGCATCTCAGAGCCGCCGGTCACCCTTTGTCCGCTGTTCATATATTCAAGAAATTCTGCATCGGTCATTTTTCTGACTCCTTTTCCTATTACTAATAACTGTTTAGTCAATTGCGAAACTTCTTTCGCAATTGATTTCTTGCTAATGAAGAAAATAAAAGTTCCGTTGATTGGCGGTCTAAAGACCGCTGAAACTTTTATTTTCGCAATTTTTGACGCGCATGTCGTCAAAAATTGATTGAAATTCGAGGGTTTCACCCTCGAGCTCCCCAGAACAAGGGAATAATTGCAAAACGCTGTCGCGTTTTGCAATTATCTAATAACTATTATAATCGAAAAGGCGGCAAATGTCCAATACCTGTATATTATTGGGAATAATGCTCAATGAGCATACAGTTAGTTTGTGTTTACTATCGCTGCGAGGTTTTCTCCATCCCAACTCACATCTGCATCAAGCATAGTTGCTATCGCTCTTAATGGTACGTATGTGCGGTCGTCAATTATTTTTGCGGGAACATCAAGCTCGTAGGCTTCATTGTTTATGTACATAGAACCATCATCTATTATAAGAGTGATGATCTTGTCGTCCTTGGTGATGGTGACCATGCGTAAATCGCCGTTCCATTCCACGTCAGCGCCGAAGTGTTCGGTGATAACTCTTACCGGTACGAGAGTCCTGTCGTTTTCCAGCACGGGCGGAACGTCTGTTTCGATATTTTCTCCGTTTATAAGTATACTTATACGTTTATCGGTGACGTTGAGCGTATAACTCTTTTCGTACCATACGCGTCCCTCGGAGGCCATAACTACTCGCAGTGTATGCGCACCCTCAGAAAGGCCGGAAGCGTCAAAGTCTATCTTATACGGCAGGGTATCTCCGCCGGAGTACCACTTATCATCGACATAATACTCTATCCGTGGCTCATCATCGCCAAAGAGATGGGCGTATGTATATATTGGGGTAGTAAACGTTGTATTTACATTAATAACATCGTTGTATTTCATGTAGGCTACCGCAGCCTCTGTTTCGCCGTTCTGGATGAAATGCGGCAGATGTATCATCTGGTGATACGTTTCGTTCAATGTTGGGCTGTCATAGAGGGCATAATTGTTCGTTTCCTCGGGCATCATCTTGTTGAAATAAGCCATCAGCTTTATCTGGGGATATACCATAGGCAGATACCAGTACATCATGCGCAGATGAGTATTGGCCCATTCGGTCTTGTCTTCGTTTACGGTCGCGCTGGTAACGTAATGTCCGCAGCCGCCCTCAGCTATCATTATAGGCTTGCGGTCACCGAATTTGTCTACTGTCTCCTTAACGACCTTGACCGGGTCGGCCGCCCGTCCGGCGGTAAAAGAAATATCGTTAAATTCGTGGTCAATATCCCATTTAACTCCCTGGAAATGCGGTATCATATAAGCGGAGATCCCTACCCAGTCAACGTATTCATCGCCGGGATAGTAATCCTCCATATTGATATTCCAGCTTGAAGCGTGTGACACGCTCCAGACAACGGCTACGTTTTCTGCATTCTGATGTGCAAGCGTGTAGACGTATCGGAACATATCCTGAAATTCGGCAGGCGTAGCCGCATTGTTCCAGATGTTCATTTCCGCCGCTACCCGCAGATAAAACATTGTATCAGGATGGCTGTTCATCTTGTTTAGCACATCCAGAAGATAGGACTCATATTGGCGGATATTGCGCACCTGGTCGGCCTCATTGGGGAAGTTCAGCGCCAGCTCCACGGCTTTGCCCGCATTGCTGGCTTGAGTAAATACCGTATCGAGATAGTTGGGATCAGCACCCAGCTCCAGATATAATAAGATCATCGAGTCCTCAGATTCCGTCCGCTCTGCCACTTCTCCGAAAAGGACGCCCTTTTGCGGTTCGTTTTTAGCGCCGTAATAAAGCTGTGACTGCGAAGACGTCGTGTAAAGATCTATGACCGGCGTGTAGGCCGATATCTTATCGCGGGCTATCTTCACTCCGTCCGCCCAGTCCGCACGCTCGGCATAGGGCAGATACATCTCGTGGTATTTTATGGCCTCTACATATTCTCCGAGACGCTCATATGCGCTTGCTATCTCCAAACAGCGCGAAGCCATTATCTCGTCTTTCTGCGAGGAACTCGGCTGAGATTCCATAATGTCGAGTATCTGCTGACCGTATTGTATTATACCGTAGTTGTCCTTGGCTTCAAGAGCTGCCGTATAACTGGGGTTCACCGCCCAGAATGCATCGGGAAGAGCATATACCGGCACGGATAAGGCGCCGATAACGGCCGCTGCCAGCACGGTGCTCACCGCTTTTTTAACTATTTTCATCTTAATCCTCCAAATAAAAATTTAAATCCTTTTTTTCTAAGCGTCCCCGGCACATCCTCCGGAGGCTTGTTCTCGAGTATCAATTCGGCGTTTTTTTGCAGGTACTGCCAATGCTCGGGTGAGAAATGCTTCTCACAGCAGCGTTTGGCCTCGTCCAGTAAGGGCGGCCTTGAAGTGGTATTGTGCATATCGCTGCCGATAACGTGGATCCTTCCCTGACTGTACAGCTTCTGCAATTCTCGCCGGTGACGGATCATGGCCGAGCAGTTTACCTGATAGTAGATATCAAGCTCAAACAGGCTCTCCAAAAGCGAGCTGTCCTGATAGAGAAACCGCTCTATGTGTGCCATGACCGGGCGTATCCCGGTGAGAGTGATGTTGTACACCTGCTCTATGGTCGCCTCCGTCCAGGGGATCCAGGGCATCTCCAAAAGCATATAGTCGGTGTTTTCTATGCATAGCTCCTTAAGGCGACTGCATTCGGAAATGTCAAAGCGAAAGCCTACCTCGGCCCCCAGACGCACGGCAGGGAAGTCTTCTCCTTTTATGTAAGGCTTAAGACATTCAAAGCTTTCCTGCCGCCTGTTTATAAAACTTTCGATGTCAGACTCCCGTTCAAGTATGCAGTGAGAGGTGGACACAACGGTATCCACTCCCTGTGCCTTGCTCATACGCAGCATCCGGCAGGACATATCGACATCTTCCGCTCCGTCATCAAAGGCAGGAAGTATGTGCGAGTGGAAATCGATCATTGTTTATCATCCCCTTTGCAGTTCACAGTAGATAATTGTAAAAAAGATTTTGCAATTGACTAAATTTATAGCTTAAAATCATCTGCGGTATAGCTTTTGCGTGCCGGTGCCCGGCGTTTCCTGACAATTTTCTTGAATATGTCGTACTCAAATTCGTTGCATGAAAAACCCAGCGGAACAAATTCACACCGTTTTTGACAACGCATATGGTCATTGCTGCCGGCGACCGCTTCGGCATATATACAGAAACGGCATACCATGTCGATATTGTCTGAATATATCACATCTTTCACTCCTGTATTTAAACATAGTTTTTGTGTAATGCAGGCCGGACATATCGTTTTCATATCAAAGCCGTGTCTATTATAACACATTTTTTTGACATTTTCCACCCCTTTTTTCAAAAATATTAATACAATTTAAGACAAGATCAAGGCGTATGGCAGGGTTTTAAACAAATGAACAGCAAAAGCAAAAAAATTAACCGTAAATTTATAAATAATACTTGATTTATTTGCAAAAATGTATTACAATATGGGTATGAATATTGTCCGCTGATGAAACCGGATAATAAATGAGAGGAGTATACGGATATGAGTAAATTAAAGTTCAGCTACGAAAAGGCGCTTCCGTTTATCGGACAACATGAGATCGATAACCTTGCCGGATACGTAAAGTCCGCGCATGATATGATCCATAACAAAACAGGAGCAGGCAGTGATTTTCTTGGCTGGGTAGAGCTTCCGAAGAATTATGATAAGGAAGAGTTTGCAAGGATCAAAAAGGCGGCGGAAAAAATACGCTCCGATTCAGATGTTTTGATAGTTATCGGCATCGGCGGGTCGTATCTGGGAGCCAGAGCTGCCGTTGAGATGCTCCAGCATTCCTTCTATAATGCTTTGGATAGCGATAAGCGCAAGGGTCCTGCCGTTTTCTTTGCGGGCAATAACATCAGTTCTACATATATGGCCGATCTTCTGGAGGCCATCGAAGGCAAGGATATCTCGGTAAACGTTATATCCAAGTCCGGTACCACCACCGAGCCGGCGATAGCTTTCCGTATCTTCAAGGATATCCTGGAGAAGAAATACGGTAAAGAAGGAGCCAAGGGCAGGATATATGCCACGACCGATAAAGCACGCGGCGCACTAAAGAATCTGGCCGATAAGGAAGGTTATGAGACGTTTGTTATCGCCGATGATATAGGCGGCAGATATTCGGTGCTTACGGCTGTGGGACTTTTGCCGATAGCAGCAGCTGGGATAGATATCGATGCGATGATGCAGGGGGCGGCAGACGCTATGGACGAGTATCAGGATCCCGATCTGTCCAAGAACCAGTGCTATCAGTATGCAGCGGTGAGAAACGCTTTGGCACGCAAAGGCAAGAGCATTGAGATGATGGTGAACTACGAACCTGCTCTGCATTATTTTGGCGAATGGTGGAAACAGCTCTACGGCGAAAGCGAGGGGAAGGACAACAAAGGTCTGTTCCCGGCGGCGGCTGATTTTTCCAGCGACCTGCATTCGATGGGACAGTATATCCAACAGGGTCAGCGTATCCTGTTTGAAACAGCGATCCTTGTTGAGGAGCCGAGAAAAGATATTACTATCGAAGCCACTCCCGACAATATCGATGGACTGAACTTCCTGGCCGGAAAGACTATAGATTATGTAAACTCCCAGGCTGCTTTGGGGACGGCGCTTGCTCATACCGACGGCGGAGTGCCCAATCTGGTCGTGAGCGTGGAAAAACTCGACGCCTACTGCTTTGGTCAGATGGTATACTTCTTTGAAAAGGCTTGCGGCATCAGCGGTTATCTGCTGGGCGTGAACCCGTTCGATCAGCCCGGTGTTGAGGCGTATAAAAAGAATATGTTCGCGCTTTTGGGGAAGCCGGGCTATGAAGAACAGAAGGCTGCTTTGGAAAAGCGCTTGTCAGAGTAAAGGATTCACCGGCCGCAAAGGGAGCCAAACAGCTCCCTTTGCAGCTGATAAAAAATTATTATAAGGAGGAAGATTGACATGGTTGAGCTTCTTATCGGTAAAAAAGGAACAGGAAAGACGAAGGCTCTTTTAGAGAGCGTAAATAATGCGGCGGCTGTTGCTAAGGGGAACGTTGTTTTCATAAGCGATGACACACGCAGGAATATGTATGACATCAAATCATCTGTACGTATGGTAGACACCAAGGAATTTGATATTGAGACCTATGGTGAGCTTTTGGGCTTTATCAGCGGCATAGTAAGCGGCAATTTCGATATAACCAACGTATTCGTGGACGGTATATTTAAGATAGTAGGAACTGATAAGCTGGACGGTTTTGAGGAATTTCTGAAAAGATTGGAAAAGATGAGCACCCAGTTTAACATTTCCTTTGTGATATCTGTAAGCATAGACGCCCAAACGGCGCCGGATTACATCAAAAAGTACGCATAAGGGAAAAATTTGGAGGTTTTTAAAAAATGCAGTATCAAAGCACGAGAAACAAGACCATATCGGTAAGCTCCGCTATGGCTATAAAGCAGGGTCTGTCCGAGGAAGGAGGTCTGTTCGTACCGGAAAGTTTTCCGTCGGTAACCATGGAGGAAATATGCTCGCTTCAGGATATGGATTATCAGGGACGCGCATATTTTATCCTTAGTAAATACCTCACGGATTTTTCTGAGGAAGAGCTGAAAAACTGCATAAGCCGTGCATACACGAAGCAGAAGTTTGAAACGGATTCTATCGCTCCTGTATATAAGCTTGATCAGCACACGTATTTTCTGGAGCTTTGGCATGGCCCGACCTGCGCCTTTAAAGATATGGCCTTGCAGATACTCCCGCATCTTTTGACAACGTCTATGAAAAAGACGAACGAGGATAAGGAGATCGTTATATTGGTAGCTACGTCCGGTGATACCGGGAAGGCGGCCCTGGAAGGGTTTAAGGACGTTGACGGTACGCGGATAATCGTGTTCTATCCCGAAAACGGCGTCAGCGAGATACAGAAGCTGCAAATGGTAACTCAGGAGGGAAATAACCTTGATGTAGCCGCTGTGCGCGGGAATTTCGATGATGCCCAGAGCGGGGTAAAGCAGATATTCACGGACAACGAGTATAAACAGCTGCTGGCGGATAATCGTTTCAAGCTCTCAAGTGCCAATTCTATCAACTGGGGACGATTGGTGCCGCAGATCGTATACTATTTCTCGGCATACGCGGAGCTTATCAAAAACGGCGAGGTGGATCCGGGTGAAGAGATAAACATAGTCGTACCTACCGGTAATTTCGGTAATATTTTAGCATCGTATTATGCAAAGAAAATGGGACTGCCGGTGAAGAAATTTATCTGTGCCTCGAACGAGAACAACGTTTTGACGGATTTTATCAATACCGGTGTTTACGACAAGAAGCGCGAGTTCCATACAACGATATCGCCTTCGATGGATATACTTATATCGAGCAATCTGGAAAGATTTCTTTTTGATCTTGCAGGCTGCAACGATACTGTCGTTTCAGAATGGATGAAGGAGCTTTCCGAAAACGGCCAATATAAGGTATCCGATGATGTGTTCGCAAAGATAACGGAGCTTTTCACGGCTGGATTTGCCGATGACAAAAAGACGATGGAGACCATCAAGGCTTGTTATGACGAGTCCGGATACGTTATGGATCCGCATACGGCGGTAGCAAAGGCTGTATATGATGATTATGTGAGCTGCACCGGCGATAAAACCAAGACCGTTATAGCGTCAACAGCAAGCCCGTTCAAATTTAATCAAAGCGTGCTTATAGCGTTGCTGGGGCATCAGGCTGTGGCCGGAAAAGATGAATTTGCTCTTCTGGAAGCACTAGCGGAAAAGAGCGGCATGAGCATCCCCGCTTCGCTTGCCGAATTAAAAAATAAAACGCCGCTGTTCGATCTGGTATTTCCTAAGGAACAGATGAAACAGGTTATCAGCGACTTTTTGAAGGTAGAATAAAAGCTAACCGGGGGCGTTCATATGGGCGCCCCTATTTTTGAGCAAAAAAGAGGGATTAGAAAAAGGCAATGAGAGATACAGTAGAATTAAAAAATGCATTAAAAAACGGCAAATATGCCGACAAATTATCATACATATACGTGTGCCCGGAGGAGGAAACAAAACCCTATGCTGACCGTTATCTGGAGGTCATTGAGGGATATGAAAAGGTATTTGGACCGGCGGAGGAAACGGCTCTTTTCTCGGCTCCCGGAAGGACGGAGATAGGCGGCAACCACACTGATCATCAGCACGGCTGCGTGCTGGCAGGAAGCGTAAATACCGATGTTATAGCGGCCGCTTCGCTGAACGGGACGAACGTTGTACGCATACAGTCCAAGGGGTACAAGATGGACGAGATAGACCTTGACGATCTGGAAGTACATCCAGAGCAGTTCGATAAGGCGATAGCTCTTATACGCGGTATGATAAAGAAGTTTGTTGATTTGGGATATCCGGTAAAGGGCTTTAACGCTTATACCATGTCCAACGTCCCCAAAGGCTCCGGGATGTCTTCCTCGGCGGCGTTCGAGGTGCTTGTTGGTGCGATGTTGAACGGGTTGTTTGCCGATAATAAGGTCGATGCGGTCAAGATAGCACAGTTTGGGCAGTATGCGGAAAATGTCTATTTTAATAAGCCGAGCGGTTTGATGGATCAGATGGCGTCTTCGGTCGGTTCCATTGTGGCGATAGATTTTGCCGACAATGATGCTCCTGTTGTGGAGAAGATAGAGTTTGATTTCCCCAAGGCCGGCCATGCGTTGTGCATAATAGATTCGGGCGCGGATCATGCGGATCTGACTCCGGAATATGCGGCCGTACCGGCGGAAATGAAAGCAGTGGCAAGATTTTTCGGTAAAGAATATCTGAGAGAAATATCAAAAGAGGAATTTTTTGCAGCGATACCGGAGCTTAGGAAGGCTGTTAAGAACGACAGGGCGGTTCTGCGGGCGATACATTTCTTCAATGACAACGAAAACGCCCAAAAACTTGCAAGTTTGCTGAAGGAAAATGATTTTGACAGTTTCTTGAAATTGATAAGGCGTTCAGGGCAGTCATCGTTTATGTATTTGCAAAATGTATTTGCCGCCAGCCTGCCTTTTGAGCAGTCGGTATCTCTGACGCTCGCGCTCTGTGATGAGTTTCTTGGTGATAGGGGAGCCTTCCGCGTGCATGGCGGCGGCTTTGCGGGGACAGTGCAGGCGTTTGTACCGCTTGATATGCTTGATGAGTTCAAGTCAAAAATGGAAATGGTACTTGGAAAGGGAAGCTGCATGGTGCTGGCAATAAGGCCGGTAGGTGGAACGGAGCTTTGCTGAGGATACCATGGAGGGAAGGAAGTGAGATAGTATGGCGGGCGGAGGCGTGCAGCTTGTGGGAACAGCACCTTGTGATACGATAGGGCTGTTTATAGCAAATCTTGATGAGGAGCTGCGCCGATCGATGAAAATAGATGACAAATATCGTGCCGTTGGACTTATAGGCTCCCGGACGGGTGCAGGGGCGCAGATCAAAGCGGTGGACGATGCTATAAAGGCTGCTTCTGCGGACGTCATTTCTATAGAGCTTCCGCGTGATACTAAGGGCTGGGGCGGCCACGGCAACTTTATTGTCCTCGGCGGAGAGAATGCGGCCGACGTAAAAAAGGCGGTGGAGCTGTCGTTGGAGAATATACGGCATACGGTGGGTGAGATATACATAAGCGAGGCCGGACATATGGAATGCCATTTTAGCGCGCGCAGCGATGCGGCGGTCAATAAGGCATTTGGGATACCGAACGGCCGTCCGTTCGGCTTTGTCTGCGTTTCGCCGGCCCCGATAGGCCTGGCTGCATCCGATGCGGCTGCCAAGTCCGGCAGCATAGAGATAGTACGTCTGCTGCGCCCGAGCGAAGGGACGAGTCATTCCAATGAAGTGATCATGGTTTTCACGGGCGAGGTGTCTGCGGTGGAGAGCGCGGTCATAAATGGCAAGCGTACCGGGCTTGAGCTTTTAGAGGCGATGGGATCGGAGGCAATACCGTCAGGTGAACCGTATATCAAGGTGTAAAGCTTGAAGTGTAAAATTAGTTACAACAAATAAGAACCCTCAAGGCGATCGGCCCTGCCGTGCTTGCCTTGAGGGTTTTTGTATTAAATGGCGTTACATTCCCAAAAATTCCTTGGCGGCTTTAATAGCCTTTTCAACGGTTTCTTTCGCCGGGCCGCCGATGATATTTCTGTCATTTACGCAGGTGTCCATGCTTATTGCCCGGTAAATATCCTCATCGATCGCCGGGGAAAAGGTCTTAAATTCCTCCATTGAAAGGTCGTCAAGAGCTTTATTGTGCTCTATTGCATAAAATACCATCTGTCCTACGACCGAATGCGCCTCGCGGAAGGCAAGCCCTTTTTTTACCAGATAGTCCGCGACGTCAGTAGCGTTGGTGAAGCCGCCTTTTGCGCCCTTGAGCATATTATCCTTGTTGATTTTCATAGTGGATATCATGCTGCAAAATACCGGCAAACAGAGCTTGACGGTGTCTATAGCGTCAAATACCGGCTCTTTATCTTCCTGCATATCCTTGTTATAGGCCAGAGGAAGCCCTTTCATAACGGCCAGAAGCCCCATTAGGTCGCCGTAAACCCTCCCTGTTTTGCCGCGGATAAGCTCGGCGACGTCGGGATTTTTTTTCTGCGGCATTATTGAGCTGCCGGTCGAATATGCATCGTCCATCTCTACAAAGGAAAATTCATGGCTCGACCAGAGGATAAGCTCCTCACAGAAACGGCTTAAATGCATCATCAGTATCGACATGCAGGAGCAAAATTCTATTGCAAAATCGCGGTCGGAAACGCCGTCAAGCGAATTTGCCGATACGGCGTCAAAGCCCAGATCCTCAGCTACGCTCTGCCTGTCTAACGGATACGTTGTTGCCGCTAAAGCGCCGGAACCCAGCACCAGCACGTTCATGCGTCCACGGCAATCGTAGAGCCGCAGCAGATCGCGCTTGAACATTTCAAAATAGGCCATGAAATGGTGAGCCAGCGTTACCGGCTGCGCTTTTTGTAAATGCGTATAACCGGGGAGTATGGTTTCGGTATGCTGCTCGGCCAGAGTCACCAGCGTTTTCAGCGTATCAAGAAGCATAGCGGCGATATCCTCTGATTCGTCCATCATATACATGCGCAGATCCAGAGCCACCTGATCGTTGCGGCTGCGGCCGGTATGCAATCGTTTGCCGGCTTCACCTATGCGTTCGGTGAGTATTTTTTCGATATTCATGTGGATATCTTCGGCATCTATTTCAAATTCGATTTTTCCGGCCTCGATGTCTTCGAGTATTTCCGAAAGTCCTTTTACTATTTTCTGCGCGTCCTCCTGCGGGATTATACCCTGGCGTCCGAGCATGGAGGCGTGAGCGATGCTGCCGCGGATATCCTGACGATACATACGCTTATCAAAGCGGATAGAGGAATTGAAGTCGTCCACCTTTTGGTCGGTCTCTTTCTGGAATCTTCCGCCCCATAATTTATCAGCCATATGAATTTTCCTTTCCTTATAGTTTTCCTTATGATTAAAGGGCGGGATAGGCCGCCCTTTAAAATAAACCGGTTTATTTTATCTCTTCTATACCGTTGGCTCTGTTCATCATAGCGCGAACCTTGAGCGGCAGACCGAAGAGGTTTATAAAGCCTTCCGAATCCTTGTGGCTGTAAAGCTCATGGCTGTCACCGAAGCTTGCTATATCCTCGTTGTAGAGTGAATACGGCGATTTTGCGCCCGCCGGTGTAACGCTGCCCTTGTAGAGCTTCAGACGAACCTCGCCGGTGACGGTCTCTTCCATGGAATCTACCATAGCCGAGAGAGCTTTCCTGAGCGGAGTATACCATTTGCCATCATATACCAGCTCGCTGAACTTTATCGCTGCCTGACGCTTGAAGCTCTGGGTGTCGCGGTCCAGGCAGAGATACTCAAGCTCCTGAATAGCTGCATAGAGGATAGTGCCGCCCGGGGTTTCGTATACGCCGCGTGATTTCATTCCTACCAAACGATCCTCAACGATATCGGCGATGCCAATACCGTTGGCTCCGCCCAACTCGTTGAGCTTTTCTACAAGCGGACGCGGCTCCATTTTTTCGCCGTTAAGGGAAATAGGCTCGCCCTTTTCAAAGCCTATTGTTATATATGTCGGCTCATCGGGAGCTTTTTCCGGGGATACGGACAGCTTTAAGAGGCTGTCAAGCTGCGGCTCGTTGGCCGGATCCTCCAGATCCATACCCTCGTGGCTGATGTGCCAGATGTTTCTATCGCGTGAGTAGAGATCTTTTTTGGTAACGGGCACTTCTATGTTATGTGCCTGTGCATAGTCTACAGCATCCTCTCTGGACTTTATGTCCCAGATCCTCCAGGGCGCGATTATTTTTAGCTCCGGAGCCAAAGCCTTTATCGTCAGCTCAAAACGTACCTGGTCGTTGCCCTTGCCGGTAGCGCCGTGGCAGATCGCAACTGCGCCCTCTTTTTTGGCTATTTCCACCAGTCTCTTGGCGATTATCGGACGCGCGTGTGAGGTGCCCAGAAGATATTTGCCCTCGTATACTGCGCCTGCTTTTAGAGTGGGGAAGATGAAATCCTTCACGTACTCGTCGCGCAGATCCTCTATATACAGCTTGGAAGCACCGGCTTTTTTTGCGCGCTCCTCAAGTCCTTCCGTTTCCTTGCCCTGTCCGACGTCTCCGCATACGGCGATAACATCGTAGTCGTAATTTTCTTTCAGCCAGGAAATAATAATGGAAGTATCTAGGCCGCCGGAATATGCCAATATAACTTTTTCTTTATCCATCTTGATTTTCCTCCTTAAATGGTGTACAATATAATAGCTGCAAAAGCTGCGGCTATCATTACATCATTGACTATTATATACCAAAAACACCTGAGTTGCAAGAGTTTTTGAAAAAAATTTAGAAAAAAAGGAAGAAGACATGGTTATTTTAGGGATAGATCCCGGCTATGCGATTGTGGGAATAGGTGTTATTGAATATACACTCGACCGCTTTCGCACTCTTTACTATGGAGCAATAACGACAAAAGCGGGACAAGAAACGCCGGTGAGGCTGCAAGAGATATACCGCGATGCCCAGCGGGTGATAGACAAATTCCACCCGGATGTGGCAGCTGTGGAAAAACTGTACTTTAACTCAAACCAGAAAACGGCGATAGATGTGGCGCAGGCGCGCGGCGCCCTGATAACGGCAGTTATGAACAAGGGCGTACCGGTAAAGGAATATACTCCGTTGCAGGTCAAGCAGGCGGTCACCGGTTATGGGAGAGCTGATAAAACGCAGATACAGGCGATGGTAAAGATGCTCCTAAAGCTCAATGTGATACCAAAACCCGACGATGCGGCCGATGCATTGGCGATAGCTATTTGTCAAGCGCATTCAGGATCGAATATTTATTGTTGAAAAACGACGAGATATGTGGTATAATCAGTGCGGAGCGTTAGGCTCGCTCAAAATTTCATTGACTGGAGAAAAGGATATGCTTTTGACGATAGACGTCGGGAACTCATATATAACTATGGGCGGCTGGTCGGGTGACAAGCTCTCATTCGTAGCTGAGCTCATAACCTCTCACGAAAAGTCGTGCGATCAGTATGCTGTTGAGTTTAACAATGTGACTATGCTTTACGGAGCAGATATAAAAAAAGCGGACGGAGCGGTTATAAGCTCTGTGGTGCCGGAGCTGACTCCGGTAATAAAAGGAGCAGTGTCAAAACTTTTGAACAGGCGGCCGCTGGTAGTGGGACCGGGTGTGAAAACGGGGATCCACATCGCGATAGACAACCCGGCTCAGCTGGGGGCGGATCTTGCCGCTTGTGCCGTGGCAGCAGTGGCAGCGGGAAAGCTCCCGTGCATAATATACGATCTGGGCACAACGAGCACTCTGAGCGTGATAGACAGTGAAGGGCGATATCTGGGAGCGGTGATCGCGGCCGGCGTTGGCACAACGCTGGAGATGTTTACAAGTCATACCGCATTGCTTCCGCATGTAAGTATTGAAGCGCCGAGAACTGTTATCGGCCGCAATTCCGCGCATTCGGTGCAGTCGGGACTTGTTTACGGCACGGCCGCTATGCTTGATGGCTTGGCCGAGAGGATAGAAGAGGAGATAGGCCAGACGGCGCATATTATTGCTACCGGCGGCCGGGCTGCACAGATAGCGCCTTACTGCCGCCGGAAACCGGAGATCTGCGAACATCTTCTCCTGGAGGGATTGAAGCTGATATATGAGAGGAACCGCAGATGAAGTACGAGATCTTGAAGCGGTACTTCGGCTATGACAGCTTCCGTGAGGGACAGGAGAAATTGGTGAACAGCATCCTTGACGGCCGTGATACGCTGGGGATAATGCCAACGGGAGCCGGCAAATCGCTGTGTTTTCAGGTGCCGGCTCTGTGTATGCAGGGGATAACGTTAGTGATATCGCCGCTGATATCCTTGATGAAGGATCAGGTTTCCTCGCTCGTACAGGCCGGAGTGAGGGCGGCATATCTGAACAGCTCCCTTACCTGGGGACAGTACCTAAAAGCGCTGCGTAATGCGGAACAAGGAGTTTATAAAATAATCTATGTTGCTCCGGAAAGGCTGGAGACAAAGGAGTTTTTATCCTTTGCCAAAAGAGCTGATATCCCCATGGTAACTGTGGACGAGGCGCATTGCGTATCTCAATGGGGGCACGATTTCCGCCCGGGATATCTGAAAATACGGGAATTTATCGATGAGCTGCCCAAACGTCCGGTGATAAGTGCGTTTACAGCAACGGCTACCGGCGAGGTGCGCAGCGATATAGTGAATATACTGCGCCTTAAGGAGCCAACGGTCGTGATAACTGGCTTTGACAGAAAAAACCTCTTTTTCGGAGTGGAAAGGCCGAAAAACAAAAATGCGGAGCTGGTGCGGCTTGTAGAGGAAAGGCGCGATAAAAGCGGTATCGTCTATTGCGCTACACGGAAGAATGTGGAATCGGTATACGAGCTGCTTTTGGATAAAGGATTTGCGGCTGCCAAATACCACGCAGGCATGGCGGACGGTGAACGGTCGGCATCGCAGGAGGATTTTCTGTTTGACCGCAGCCGGGTAATGGTGGCAACAAATGCATTCGGCATGGGGATAGATAAGTCAAACGTATCCTATGTGATACATTATAACATGCCGAAAAATCTGGAGAACTATTACCAGGAAGCCGGCCGCGCCGGACGCGATGGCTCAGCCGCTGAATGTATACTGCTGTATTCGCGTTCTGATATTATGCTAAATAAATTTTTGATAGAAAACTCCGGCAATGATTCAGAAGACGCGGCGGTCCAGGCGGCGGTCAAAAAGCAGGATATGAAGAGGCTTTATAAAATGCAGGATTACTGTGAAACGACAGGCTGCCTGCGGCGGTTTATACTGGGATATTTCGGTGAGAGGACAGGCAAAGACTGCGGGAATTGTTCAAATTGCAAAAAGACATTTAAAGAGATAGATATAACAGAATATGCTTTAAAGATCCTATCCTGCATAAAAGAGACGGGGCAGAGATTCGGAGCGAAGACCATCTGCGATATTTTAAAGGGAAATAGCAAGAATAAGAACATAGAAAAATATGATTTGCAGGGATTGCGTACGTATTCGTCCTTAGGGGAGCTTAGCGAACGAAAAATACGGGAAATAATGACATTGCTGGAAAACAGCGGCTGCATAGGACGCCGGGGTGACGAGTACCCGACATTAGCAGTGACTAAAGACGGCGAGCGTCTGTTCTATGAAAACAGGCATATAAAAATGAAGGTGGATGCGGATGCGGAAGGCGGCAAGCGTCAGAAGAGGAGTGTTGTTCCGGATGCGGCAGAAGATGCGGCATTGTTTGAGCTTTTAAGGAAAAAGCGGGCAGAGCTGGCCGCAAAGCAAGGCGTCCCGGCCTTTGTGATATTTTCGGACGCTACTCTAAGGCAGATGTGCGCCGCTATGCCATCAACGAAATACGAGCTTATGGGTGTTTCCGGCGTAGGATATGTAAAGATGGAAAAATACGGCAGAGAATTTCTGCGGATCATAAGGGAATATAAGAAAAATAATTGATAGATAGATATGTTACAGTAGAGCAGGAGGAAATATTATTGAGATTCATAACCAAGCTTACGGCGATCATAGCCGCCTGCCTTATACCGGTGAATGCTTCAGCTTCGGTATTGGGGACGCAGATCGATGGTGGCTGGGCTTCCAACCTGGTGGAGAATGTATGGCTCCAGCAGAATATATATCAATCCGAAAGCAAGGTCGTTGGACAGCAGACGGAATACGTTGTGGAATACACGCCCAATTCCGGTGTTGTACCGGTGGTGGTGACCGGAGAGGAGATATACGGACGCCGTACCATCGAGGAAATGATGGACTATATGGACGATAACGATCTTTTGCCGGTGATAGGCATAAACGGCGACTATTTCTCATACACAACAGGTATACCGATGGGACATTCGGTCATAGACGGCGTCCTTACGACAAAGGAGGAAGGAGCACAACATGCCGTAGGCTTCAACAGCGATGGCACAGGCTTTATTGATTTATTGGAGATAAAAACATCTATAGAGTATGATGATAAAACGGTCAACCTGGAAAATATAAATAAATGGCGTCAGCCAGGGATACCGACTATGTATCTTTTGACTGATCATTTCGGTAGCAGTACCCAGACTTCGGGCAAGGGCTGGTTTTTGATAGCAAGCCCGGAGGATGGAGAACTGGCGATAGGCGGCAGGCAGACGCTTAAAATAGACGAGAAATTTGAATACGATGGAAATATTGCCATTCCCGACGGGAAATATGTGATAACGGTCGATTCAGCAGCGGGAAATGAAGAAGCGCTTGCTTTTATGAACACCGTTGAGATCGGCGATAATATAACAGTTACGGCAGAGGCGGTCGAGGATAATGATAAGTGGTCGCAGGCCGAGCAGGTGATAAGCAGCGTCGGCGGACGGTTGGTCGAGGACGCCGTGGCCGGGACGGATTTTGAGACCGGCGCTTCGCCAAGGACGGCCGTAGGCATCAAGGAAAACGGCAATATAATTTTCTATGTCCTTGACGGCAGACAGCCTGGCTACAGCTATGGCGCACAGCTTAAGACGCTGGCTGCAAGAATGATAGAGCTTGGCTGCGTGGATGCGATAAATCTTGACGGCGGCGGCTCAACGAGCCTTATGGGTTATTTCCCCGGAGACGAATATCCAACGCTGATAAACTCTCCCTCTGACGGAGAGCTTAGAGCAGTGTCGAATTTCATCTTCCTGCGCCGCGTGACCAGCGATATAGCTACGCCTGATCCGACAGCGGAGCCGGAAGAGACACAGGAGCCAACGCTTGCGCCGACGACCGCTCCCACGCAGGAGCCGACAATAGAGCCTACCGAAGAGCCTGCTCCGGAACCGACTGCGGAGCCTACGCAGGAACCAACACCGGCGCCCACTCCGCGCACAGATCCTATGGAGATAACGATAGCGATAGAAAACGGCCTGGTAAAAGCGGCGGTAAAGGCAGAGGGAACGATGATAAACACTGATTACGTTGCGCTTTCGATAGACGGGCAGGAGCTTACGGGAGACGAGAAACTGTCATACACCCAGCCGTCGCTTGACGAGGTGCGCATAACGTATCCGGTGGAAGCGGGATTTGAGCACAGCTATCACAGCATAAAGGTGCTGGCGGCCATACCTGATGGGGTCGTAAATATCAAGACGTTAAAAACTGTCGGTACCCCTGACAGCTATTTCACGGATACAGACGGCCACTGGGCGCAGGGGCTGATTTCATATATGGCTCAGCAGGGATTGGTGAGCGGCAGACAGACAGAAACGGGGCTTTCCTATGACCCTGACGCATATATGACGAGGGCGGAATTTGCCAAGATAGTGCTTAATTATCTCGAAGTTGATGAGGATAATTACAGCAGCGTCTACCTGCCCTACTCCGATACGGACGAGATACCGCAGTGGGCGCAGAATACCGTAAGAGCAGTCGTTGATCTGGGAATAATGACCGGACGCGGCGGTGAATTTGCTCCTAACGAGACAGTGACGCGTGCAGAGGCGTTTACGATATTGGGAAGGATACTGCCCTCGAAGCTCTATCATGAAGAGTATACTTTTGCCGACAACGCAGAGATACCCGAATGGGCGGAGGAATCGCTGGAAAAACTTACAGGTGCGGATATGGTAAGCGGTTATGAAGACAACACATTGCGGCCGTCAAACCCTGTTACTCGTGCGGAGGCGGCAGCTATGCTGTATAATATCTATTGACCGGCAGACTGGAGTGAATTTGGCAGTGGTCTGCGGTGATATCATCGTGAAAGGTATGAAAAAATGAAAGTTTCAACAAAGGGACGCTACGCCCTGCGGTTTATGATCGATCTGGCAATGCACGATAAGGGTCATGCGATAACCGTAAAGTCAGTGGCGGCGAGACAGAATATTTCCGAAAAATATCTTGAACAGATAATACCGGCGCTTTCCAAGGCCGGATATCTCAAAAGCTCACGCGGGCCGCAGGGCGGCTACAGTCTGGCATATCCGCCCGAGAAATATACAGTGGGGATGATACTGCGGCTCACAGAGGGCAGCCTTATGCCCGTGCGCTGTGTAGAGCCGGGCGTATGCGAACGAGAAAAGAATTGTGCGGCCTTATATGTTTGGGACGAGATATATAAGGCGGTATCCGGCGTCGTTGATTCGATAACGCTGGCTGATCTTCTGGAGCGTGCAGAGGACGGCAAAGACATAACGTTGAAAGGATAAAGGTTTATGGCATTACTGAATGTTAGCGGCCTGGGAAAGTCGTTCGGCGAGGACAGGCTGTTTGCGGACGTTTCGTTTCAGATAGAGGAGCATGATAAAATAGGCTTTGTCGGTGCAAACGGAGCAGGGAAGTCCACGCTTTTTAAAATGCTTACAGGAGAGCTTGCTCCCGATGAGGGCGACATATTTATGAACAAGGGCGCGCGTATCGGTTATCTTGAGCAGTATGCGTGCACTCGGCCGGAGAACACTATCTGGGAGGAAATGCTTTCGGTATTTTCAAAAGTCTGCGAAATAGAGCGGGAGCTTGAGGATATACGTATCGATATAGAAAGAGGTGCGGGGGAGCTTGACGAGCTTGTGCACCGGCAGACGGAGTTGAACGAAAGATTCTCCGAGATGGACGGTTTTTTCTACAAAAGCAGGATAAAAAGCGCGCTTATCGGTCTCGGCTTTTCAGAGGAGGAATTTTCCCTAAAGGCAGCCGCCCTTTCCGGTGGGCAGAAAACAAGGCTGGAGCTGGGAAAGATACTGCTTTCTGACGATAATCTCCTGCTTTTGGACGAGCCGACGAACCATCTCGATATAAGCTCCGTGGAATGGTTGGAGGATTTTCTGCGTGGATACAAGGGGGCGTTCATCGTCATTTCCCATGACCGATACTTTCTCGACCGCGTAACGAACAGGACCTTCGGCCTTGAGAACAGCCGTTTTTGGGCATATGACGGCAGCTACAGCCAGTGTGCCGATCAGAGGGAGATAGACAGGCTCACTGTCGAACGAAATTATGAAAACACCATGAAGGAAATAAAACGGTTAGAAGGTATAGTTGAACAGCAACGGCGATGGAACCGTGAGCGCAATATCCGTACGGCAGAAAGCAAACTAAAGGTTATAGAGAGATTGGAGAAAACGTTGGAAAAGCCGCCGGAAGAGGAGGAAGGCATCCGTTTTTCTTTTCGCGCTCTGCCCGGCGGAGGGCAGGACGTGCTGGAAGCAGGAGATATATCTAAGAACTTTGACGGGAAGAGCATATTTAAAAATGCCGGGTTTTACCTAAAGAAAGGAGAGAAGGTGTTCCTCCTGGGCGACAACGGCTGCGGCAAGACGACGCTTCTGAAGATAATCCTCGGTCAGCTGAAGCAGGACAGCGGCTGGTATAAGATCGGCGCGAATATCCATATCGGCTATTATGATCAGTTGCAGCAGAGCCTGGACATGACAAAGACGATCATCGATGAGGTATGGGACAAGTATCCCGGACTTACAACTACCCAGGTGCGTAATGCCTTGGCAGCATTTTTGTTTCGCGGAGAAGAGGTCTTTAAGAATATATCCTCTCTGTCCGGAGGAGAAAGGGCACGGGTGGCATTGACTGAGGTGATGCTCAAGAGCGTCAACCTGCTCATTATGGACGAGCCGACAAATCATCTTGATATCCGTTCCCGAGAGGCTTTAGAGGAAGCATTGATGGATTATGACGGGACGCTTTTAATGGTGTCGCATGATCGTTATTTTATAAACAAGCTGGCCGACCGGATACTTTATATGACAAGCTCCGGAATAGAGAGCTTTCTCGGCAGCTATGACGAGTTTTTAGAAAAACGCCGCGAGAAGGCGATGCCGGTCAAAAAGGCTGACACCGGTTCCTCGGATTATATGGAGAGGAAGCAGCGTGAAGCAAAAAAGAGAAAAACGCTCAATCGTTACAAAAAACTGGAACAAGAGATAACCGAGCTGGAAGCAGCCATTGAGAAGCTGAATCAAGAAGCCGAACAAGCAGGAGCGGATTACGTGCGTCTGGCGGATATCGGCAGGGAGATAGAGGAGAAACAGGCCAAGATCGATGCGTTGTTCGAAGAATGGGAAGAGCTGCAGGCGGTAATTGAAGAGGAGGGTTATGAGGTATGAGAGCAGTGGTGCAAAGAGTTACCGAGGCTTCGGTGGCAATAGACAAAAAGACGGTCGGGCGCACGGAGCGTGGACTGCTGATATTTGTAGGCGCAGGAAAAGGCGATGAGGATACGGACGTCCAATATTTGGTCAAGAAGATACTGGGTTTGCGTATATTTGAGGACGAGAACGGGAAGATGAACAAAAGCGTTGTCGATGTAGGCGGCGGTCTTTTGGTGATATCCCAATTTACGCTTTATGGTGACTGCCGCAAGGGCAGGAGACCGAGCTTCGACTCGGCAGAAGAGCCTCATAAAGCACGCAGTCTGTACGAGGATTTTGTAAGCCTGTGTCGGGACAGTGGGCTTTCGGTAGAGACCGGTGAGTTTGGGGCAGATATGAAGGTCAGCCTGCTTAATGACGGACCGGTGACGATATTGCTGGATAGTAAAAAACTGTTTTGAGGAGGACAGATATATGGAATACAAGTTCAAACCGTACGAAAGATCGGGAGTGATGATGAATCACTTAAATCTCGGAGGCAGTAACGATAAGGGCAACAGTATAGATGTTACAAGTATGTACATAAGACGTTCGGGAAAGCCGTGGATAGGCGTTATGGGTGAATTTCATTTTTCCCGCTGCCGCCGCGAGGATTGGTATAAGGAGCTGTGTAAGATCAAGGCCGGCGGAGTGACGATAGTAGCCACCTATCTTTTTTGGATATACCATGAGGAGACTGAAGGGAAGCTTGATTTTTCGCAAGACCTTGACATACGGGCGTTTGTTGCCGAGTGCGCAAGGGCAGGACTTGATGTGGTATTGCGTGTAGGCCCGTGGGCGCACGGCGAATGCCGCAACGGGGGATTCCCCGACTGGCTCTTGAAAAAGCCGTATCGCCTGCGCAGCAATGATCCGGGGTATCTGGAAAAGGCCCGTGCCTGGTATCGAGCGATATTTGAGCAGGTAGAGGGAATGTTTTATAAGGATGGGGGTAATATAATTGGCATACAGCTGGAAAACGAGCTTACCGATGGTGCGGAGCATTTAGCGGAACTTAAGAAAATAGCTGTAGAAGAAGGAGGTATCACCCCGATCTACACCGTTACCGGCTGGAACAGCAAATATGGCGCCAAGATACCGGTTGATGAGGTGCTGCCGGTGTTTGGAGCATATTGTGAAGCTCCGTGGACGGAGCATACCAGAAAGCTGGAGCCATCATCGAGGTATACGTTCAACAGGATCAGAAATGATTCTGCTATCGGAGTCGATCTGATAAAGGAGTCTGATGAGGATGGCTGGCGTCTGCCGTATGAGCGTTATCCCTACGCTACCTGTGAGATAGGCGGCGGTATCCAGATAACCCATCACCGGCGGCCGATAATACGGCCGATGGATATATACGCCCTGTCCCTGGTATTACTCGGCTGCGGCAACAATCTTATTGGTTATTATATGTATCACGGCGGTACGAACAAGCTGGGCAAGCTCTCCACCTTTAATGAATCTAAGGATACCGGATATCCGAACGATTATCCGATACTGTCCTATGATTTTCAGGCTCCTTTGTCCGAATACGGCGAAGCGCGCGAGCATTACGGACTCCTTAACAAATTGCATATGTTCGTGAACGATTTCGGTGAGATATTGGCGCCGATGGAGGCTGTGGATAGCGAGACGGAGGTAAGCCCCGATGATACAGTACAGCTGCGGTACAATATGCGTACCGATGGTCGGAGCGGATTTGTATTTGTGAACCATTATCAGCGGCTTATGGAGCTTAGCGATATCCATGAAGCGGTTATAGATACCGGCAGTGTGAAATTTCCGCCAATAGATGTCTGCGGCGAGGTCAGCTTCTTTATGCCCTTTAATATGCAGATGGGCGACAAGCTGCTTGAATATGCTACGGCGCAGCCGCTTTGTATTGTAGACAACACCTATTTCTTTGCGGCAATAGACTCTATTGCAGCGGAGTATAAATTTGAGGATAAGGAAGCAGTGCGGAAAAAGCCGGGCTTACAGTCGGTATTTGATAGGGACGGGATAAAGATAGTTACGCTGACGCCGGATCAGGCGCGGTTTGCACGGAAATTGGACGGAAAGCTCTACGTCGGTGAGGGATGCGATATTTACAAGACTGACGGTGAGATATGCGCCGTGCAGCCCGGAACTTTCAGCTATTACGTTTGGAACGGCGAGGGCTTTGATACTGTTACTAAAAAATGCGAATTTAAGGAAGCGAAGACGCTGTTTGAGGATGTGGATACTGCGCCGCTGGATTCGGAATATATGAAGGAGCTATATATCGGCGGTGAAAGAAAGCTCACTTGGAAAAGAATAAGAGTGACTGCACCGGATGGATTTGCCGTGATACCGTTTGCATGTGATACGGCGCAGATATATGCCGATGGAAAGCTAGTAGCCGATGAGTATTATTATGGCGTGGAGTGGAGAGTGCCGGCAGAACTTTTGTATGATAAGGAGTGCTATCTGGTGTTCTCGGAGTTAAGGGACGATTTTTATCGGGAATTTTGAGAGATATTGTATAATAAATTAAAAAAATACAAATTTTCTCTTGCCTTTTTGCTGAAGAACAGTTATAATATTTATAGAATATACAATTGAGAGGAGTTTCTTCATGAGAGAACTAAACCTGTTAAAGAATAATGATCCCGAAATATATGCGGCTGTCGAAAAGGAGATATCCCGGCAGCAGAATAAGATCGAGCTTATCGCGTCTGAGAACTTTGTTTCAGAGACGGTAATGGAAACAATAGGCACTCCGCTTACCAATAAATACGCCGAGGGCTATCCCGGAAAGAGATATTATGGCGGCTGCGAATATGTGGACGTTGTAGAAAATCTGGCGATAGAAAGAGCCTGCAAGCTGTTCGGCTGCAATTATGCGAATGTACAGCCGCATTCGGGAGCCCAGGCAAACATGGCGGTATTCTTCGCTCTGCTCACACCGGGGGATACGGTGCTTTCGATGAGCCTTGCTCATGGCGGTCATTTGAGCCATGGAAGCCCGGTAAATATGTCGGGAAAGTATTTTAACATCGTGCCCTACGGTGTTTCCGAGGATAAGAATGTTATCGACTATGACGAGGTGCGCCGTTTGGCTCATGAGTGCAAGCCGAAGTTGATACTGGCCGGAGCCAGCGCATATCCGAGAGTTATTGATTTTGAAAAATTTGCTGAAATAGCAAAAGAGGTCGGCGCATATCTGTTGGTGGATATGGCGCATATTGCGGGACTGGTAGCGGCCGGACTGCATCCGTCGCCGATAGGTTGCGCTGATGTTGTTACCACGACTACCCATAAAACGCTCAGGGGCCCCAGAGGCGGACTTATCCTCTGCAATGATGAGGACATGATAAAGAAGATAAATAAGGCTATATTCCCGGGTATACAGGGCGGCCCTCTCATGCACACGATAGCCTCCAAGGCAGTATGCTTTAAAGAAGCTCTCTCGCCGGAATTTGCCGAATATCAGAAGCAGGTAGTAGTAAATGCCAGAACGCTTGCCGACGCACTTATGGAAGAGGGATTCAAGCTGGTTTCCGGCGGAACGGACAACCATCTGATGCTGGTCGATCTGACTGATATGGGCGTTACCGGAAAGGAAGCGGAAAAGATGCTTGACGAGGTTGGCATTACAGTAAATAAGAATGCCATCCCGTTTGATACCAAAAGCCCGTTCATTACCAGCGGTATAAGGATAGGCACGCCGGCTTCCACGACCAGAGGATTTAAAGAGGACGATATGCGCGAGGTAGCTAAGCTGATAAAGCTGACTATTACCGATTTTGAAAACTCAAAGGACGAGGTGAAAGCGCGCGTAAAGGCTCTTTGCGATAAGCACCCGCTGTACGCGTAATTAGAGAATGTAGAAAATGGAGTTGTTGCATTAAGCAGCAGCTCCATTTTTTTATATATATGAGTATTTAAACGTTTTCAATGTTCAACCCGCAAAGATATTAAATTTTTAGTAAAATTATTTGAATATCGTCTTATTTTAAGACTTTTGTCGGACAACCGGATTTTTTTATGAATAAAAAAGCCGGTAAAGCCGAAAATAAGAAAAACACATTTAATTAGATAATTGCAAAACGCAATAGCGTTTTACAATTATTTCCTTATTCTGGGGAGCTCGAGGGTGAAACCCTCGAATTTCAATCAATTTTTGACGACATGCGCGTCAAAAATTGCGAAAATAAAAGTTTCAGCGGTCGCAGACCGCCAATCAACGGAACTTTTATTTTCTTCATTAGCCAGAAATCAATTGCGAAAAGGTTTCGCAATTGACTAATTTATTATCAAGGGAGGAACGATATATGCTGTATCCGAGAAATACGCTGACAAGACGGGTAATGTGTCTTGACGGCTTCTGGAAATTTAAATTTGACCCGCAGGGCGAGGGGCAGAAGGGCGGTTGGACGTCCGGGCTTTCCGAGACCGTGCAGATGCCGGTGCCCGCGAGCTTCAACGACTTTTTTACCGATAAGGAGTCGCGCGAGTATACGGGGGATTTTTGGTATGAGACGGATTTTTTTGTGCCTGGCGAATGGCGGGACAAATGCCTTGATATGCGCTTTGACGCAGCGGTGCATCGGGCGGAGGTATTCATCAACGGGGAGAAAGCGGCCGAGCATGAGGGTGGATTCCTGCCGTTTGCTGTGAGGCTTGACAGCTGGGTGCAATGGGATGCGATGAATAAAGTAGTTGTGCGGCTCAATAACGAACTTGATTATACAACCCTGCCGGCTGGAAAGACCATCACTCTTAAAAATGGGCGGAAAATGGTCAAGCCGTTTTTCGATTTTTATAATTATTCCGGCCTTATCCGTCCAGTGCGTATAACGGCTATACCGGCGGAGTCTATACTTGATTATTCCGTTACGCATCAGCTTAAGGGAAATGATGCGGTGACGACCTACGAGGTGACTACTACTGGCGATGATGATGTAAGGATCGCGTTATATGATGTAGATGGGAATACTGCAGCCGAGTGCGGCGGTAAGTCCGGAGAGCTGCATGTGAAGAATGCCCGTCTTTGGAGCCCTGAGGATCCGTACCTGTATACAATAAAGATAGAGATATACAATAAGGATGGTGTAATAGATGAATACTGCGAGGAAATAGGAATACGGACGGTGGAAATAAAGGGCGAGGAGATATTGTTAAATGGCAGACCTATATACTTGAAAGGCTTTGGTAAGCACGAGGACGCGGACATATCGGGACGCGGCTACAACGCACCGGTAATTAAACGGGATATGGAGCTGATGAAATGGATAGGCGCCAATTCTTTTAGGACCTCCCACTATCCGTATTGCGAGGAAATGATGCAGCAGGCCGACAAGGAGGGCTTTCTGGTCATAGATGAGGTGGCGGCTGTCGGATTTTTTGAAAGCATCATGAATTTCCTCGAAGCCTCACAAGATAAGGCCGCAAGCTTTTTCAGCCGTGAAGAAGTAAAAACAGAAACTAAGATGAATCATAAAGCCGCATTGGCGTCATTGATACAGCGCGACAAGAACCATGCCTGTGTGATAGCCTGGAGCCTTTTGAATGAGCCGGAAACGGGAGACGAGGCAGCCGAGGACTATTTTACCGACATTTTCGCTTTGGCTAAAGAATGCGATCCACAGAAGCGGCCATGCACGTTTGCACTGATAATGAATTCCACCCCGGATAAATGCCGGTGTCACAAATTCGCCGATTTTATATCGCTCAATCGCTACTTCGGATGGTATGTAAAGGGCGGATATGAGATTGAGGAAGCAAAAGAGCTTTTGATAAAAGAAATGGAGGAGTGGAAAAAGCTAAATACTAACAAGCCCTTCGTATTCACAGAATTTAGTGCAGATACCATTGCCGGTCTGCATAAGCTGCCGAGCGTGATGTGGAGCGAAGAATATCAGCAGGAGTATTTAGCGATGCAGTTTGAAGTGTTCGATTCCTACAGCTTTGTCAAAGGCGAGCAGGTATGGAATTTTGCTGATTTCCAGACCACCGAGGGTATAATGCGGGCAGACGGCAATAAAAAAGGAATTTTCACCCGATCAAGACAGCCCAAGGCGGCGGCTTATCTCTTAAAGAAACGCTGGGAGTCGCTTCCTGCCGATCATAAGAGCTGAGGGGAGGAGGCTGTAATGCGAGAATTTGGGAGTAGGGACAAGATCGGGTATATGTTCGGCGATCTGGCCAATGATTTTTTCTTTATATTCGTAAGCTCATACCTGATGATATTTTATACAAAGGTATTCGGGATCGACGCCGGAGCGGTGGGAACGCTCTTTCTTGTCGCCAGGCTAATAGATGCTGTTACCGATGTCAGCATGGGGCGAATAGTCGATACTGTGCGCCCGAAAAAGGGCGGACGGTTTCGCCCTTGGATAAAATGGATAAGCGTGCCTGTTGCTTTGTCGGGGATACTGCTGTTTGTCCCGTGGGTAGCTAAGCTGCCGCTTATTTGGCGCATGGTGTATATATACGTAACCTATATTTTTTGGGGCAGCATATGTTACACAGCAATAAATATTCCCTATGGCTCAATGGCTTCGGCGATAACGGCAAAACCCGAAGAACGCGGCGCACTGTCGACATTCAGGAGTGTGGGCGCGGCAGTGGCAAGCGTTGTCATAAGTTCAGGCGTTCCGCTTATAGTATACCGCTATGATGAAATGGGCAACCAGATAATAATTCCGGAAAGATTTTTCCAGTTAGCAGTGATATTTGCGGTAATCGCGATAATATGCTATGCTCTTTGCTACACTCTTACTGTTGAAAGAGTTGTTATAGAAAAAAAGCGTAACGTGAAAAGAGGAGTATTTGCTACACTTGTATCGATGGCCAAAAACAGGAGCTTGGTAGCTATAATTGCAGCCTCTCTTGTGCTGATGCTTTCACTCTTGCTGGCACAGAGCATGAATGGGTATCTTTTCATGGATTATTTCCGCAGTAAGACAGCAATGGCGGTGGGCGGATTTTTAAATTCGGCGGCAACGATATTGCTGGCGCCGTTTACGACATTGATCATCAGAAAAATAGGGAAAAAGGAAGCGTCTGCTGCTGCGGTACTTTTTGCATCGGTGATGTATTTTATAATGTTTGCCGTAAGGCTTAGAGATCCGTGGATATTCTGCGTATTCATCGGCCTGGCAAATCTGGGTACGGGATTGTTCAACCTTATGATATGGGCGTTCATCACCGATGTTATTGATGAACAGGAAGTAGAGACCGGCAGCCGCGATGACGGAACGGTGTACGCAGTATATTCATTTGCCAGAAAGATCGGACAAGCGCTGGCAGGGGGACTGGGCGGCTGGACCCTGAGCCGTATAGGATATCAGTCGTCAGTGGCAGGGGAAACGGTGGTGCAGACACAACAGGTGCTTGAGAATATATATTCGGTAGCAACTCTTGTACCGGCGGTATGTTATCTTGCGGTGTCGCTGATATTGATATTCTTCTATCCGCTGAGCAGAAGAAGAGTGGAAGAGAACAGCAGGGTGCTGAGGAAAAAGAGGGAAGAGGCTTAAAAAAGAGACGGCGTGCGGTGGTGCGCCGTCTTTTCTTTATTCAAGGTAACAGAAGTATCATTACATTTGTAAATTTTTCGGTTTTAATATTGACATGTCCGCTAAAAAATCGTACAATAGCATTACAATAACGGGCAACGGTGAGTGCCTGTTAGAGTATTGACGCTCTCTACAAAGAAAAGCTAATATCAAGATGAAAGAGCATTACATACAGAGACTGACAAAGAAAGGAGCGACAAGCAAATGAGTTTGATAATAAATAAGCATCTCTTTGCAGCGTATTGCGGATTAATATCAAGCGGCTATTCGTTGACAGACTTATCAGACAATGATATCAGAGCATTATATGACAGAGTACAAAAAATTGGATTTGATTCTAAAATATCGGATTATTTTTCATTTGCCAAAACAAATACGGTAGACGTAAATCCGTATTATCCAAGGGGGTCTGATTTATCTGCGGCATGTTTCTTCCTTGAAAATGATATTAGCGAATATATTGCTTTTCTGAGATTTTGCCATTCTCCTAGTGCAAATGATGAGGAATTTATCAAATGGATCAGAAATTTAAAAGAACCCCTTGAAATTATTGAGAATCATGCCGAATTTGATTTGTTATTTGCAACATATAAAGAGCTTGTAAATAATAGGTTTTCGGATATAAGCAGCCAGCTTTACGGCTTTCAAAACAAAATTAAACGATTTAACGACCGTAATGTACAGTTTGTATTTGTACCGAATCTGCTGCAATCAAAATATCTTGCCGATTTTGTATTCAAAGATAACACATTGTATATTATTTCAACCTCGTTTTCGCAAACGGCAGCGGCGCATGAATATTTTCACATTTTGTTAAATGGTAAAAGAGGATTATTAGAAAAACTGATAAAACGAATAAATATTGACGATTTTATCAATACGGACACAATGATAAAATTCGGATATATGTATGATGATTCTTTAAATAGTAAAATTAACGCAATGGAAGATTGTATCATACGCGCAATGTGCGCAGCTGTAATAGAAGATAAAGATGTAGAATCGTACTGTAAAACGAATATAGAATGTGGATTTGTAGGAGTTCCTGCAATGATAGAAAAAATAAATGAAATGAGCTTCACACGGCTGCATATTGATGATGTCATTTCAAAAATGAGGTAATTATGTTATTCAAAGAGATAAATAAACAGGAATTTGATGAACTAGCCCCTAAAATGTTTTCGATTTTATCATCAAACATGAATATTATACATTCTGAAGAAGTATTATTAGACGATAATTTTTTTATTTGGTTTAAGTATCACAGGGAACAGTTTTTGAAAAAAGTTTTTATTGTATTTGAAGACAAAAACGCTCTAATAGGATATTTCCAATACTCCATTGTTGATGATAGTCTTTTAATTGAAGAAATAGAGATTATACCTAGCTATCAAGCGCATTTCGGAGTGCTAAGCGGATTATTTCGGTTTATGCGGTATAGAATACCAGATAATATTACAAAAGTATACGCATATATTAGCAAAAACAATCCTGTTTCTCGTAAACTTGCAAAAAAACTCGGCTTATCTGTAGTTAAGGAAAATGTATCTGGAACAAGCTTTTTATATTCGGGAGAGTTCAAACCTATTTTAAAACATTATATGAAATAATAGCGCTAAATCGATGAAATCGAACTTTATTTTCTGCGCATAAAACGATTTAGACGCGTTTTTACCCGTTATGATAAACTTGATATTACTTACTTGGACAATCTTACTTTAGCTATGATATTTGATGCAATTTTAATGTGAACAAGCTCTAGAATGAATTTATGTTATGTTTAAGCGGTAAAACGAAACGGAGCTGCTGCAAGTAAAGTTCATATAGTGGCAAAAATTTTGATCAATGTATTTTTGCCTTCTTTCAAGTAAACTTGTATTAAATTATCTATTGGTAATAAAAGGCGAAATCAATAAAAACTCTTGAAAATTTTTTGTATGTATGCTATAGTGTATATAACGCTGAAAAACGTTTGAGTTGATAGCAAAAGGAGGCAAATCGGTTGACAAAGGAACAGGAATATATAATAAAGCTGTCAAAGGCTGCTGTTTTTGACGAGCAGCCACAAGATGCGCCTAAGGGACTTGATTGGGAATACATATGGAATAAAGCATCTGAACAGAACATAGCAGGATTGTTAGCAAGCGCAATATTAAAACTGCCAGAAGATCAGCAACCGTGTAATAAGGGCGACTGGCAGGATGTTATGCTGGAAACAATGTTTGTAATGGGCAAAAAATTTGCCGAATTTGAACGCATGACAGAACGTCTGAAAAATGAAGGGATAATACCGATATGCTTAAAAGGTATTGTGATAAAGGATCTGTATCCCACTCCGGAATTGAGGACGATGGGTGATTTTGATATATGGGTGGATGATGAACAAAGGAAAAAGATTGAAAATGCATTTACCAGCGAGGGATATTCGCTGAGTAAGCTCCTGCTTTTGACTGAGGCGGATGGAAAGAATACGCATTGGGAAATTTTTGTAACGCTGGGACAGGAATTTAAAACAGATACAAAACAATGGGAAGATGATATTCGTCAGCATACTTATACAAATAAAAACGAATTGCTGACGCTTGAGGCGGAATATCATTTAGCATATATGATAATTCACACGGAAAAACATTTTTCCGGAAAGGGCAGCGGCATACGAAATATTCTTGATATCGCGCTTTTTCTTCGTAAAAATCCACAAATAAAGATAGATGTTGTATCAGAGTTATGCAGGAAAAAAGGGATAGAGAGGTTTTATTTGTATATAGTGGCGGTGATGAAGAAATGGTTTGATATAACGTTAGATATCAAAACGGACGGAATCCTTGATGATGATTATTTTATGGAATGCGTGCTTGGAGCCGGAGTTTTTGGTATTTCAATGCCCGGGAATGCTTTTAAAATAGTACAGTCACAGCAGAATGTGAGTTTTGTGCGGGCACTGTTCCCAACAGCAAAAGAACTTAGAAACAGGTATACATTTCTGAATAAACGAAGCTGGCTGCTTCCAGTTGCTTGGGTACACCGTTTATTTTGGGGGGCATTTGTGAAAAAAAACAACCCTGTTGGGGCCGTTAAAGCATTCACCAAAAACCGAGAGGCAATGGAAGATACGAAAAAACGGCTGACTAAATTGGGGCTTGACAATGAATCTCAAGAGAATAAGCAATAAAAAATTATCAGCATAGATCACTATTAAATTGATTGACATGATTTTTTATGCACAGGGATTGACATTGAGCGGAAAATATGGTAAAATATCTATACAAAATAGTATTGGAGGATTTATGCGATGAGCCACATCAAAACATTGAATAAGGCGTCATTAAAGGACAGCGCAAAGCATGGCGGCTGCGGCGAATGCCAGACTTCATGTCAGTCGGCGTGCAAGACCTCTTGCACCGTAGCAAACCAGAAATGCGAAAGAGTTTAATGCGGCAAAAAGGGCGGAGTTGTCTGGGGCAATTCCGTCCTCTTAAGTTTTAATATTAAAAATTAAGGAGTTTTCTGAATTGATACATAAATATAAACTTTTGGGGTTAGATATTGTAATGGACGTTTATTCGGGAGCTGTGCATGTGGTCGATGATTTGACGTATGATCTGCTCGACTACTGTACAGAACCGTTCGATCCTGAAAGCGAATGTCCGCAAAAAGCAATAGATGAGCTTCCGTACAGCGAGGACAGCATAAAGGAAGCTTATGGAGAAATATGCGAGCTGGCAAAAGCAGGGCAGCTGTTCATGGCAGACTGCTACAAAGAAATAGCCAAGTCCTGGAATAAGCGCTCCGTGGTCAAGGCGTTGTGTCTGCATGTGGCACATGACTGTAATCTGCGCTGCAAATACTGCTTTGCCGATACCGGGGAATTTCACGGCGGCAGAAGCCTCATGAGCGCGGAGGTAGGTAAAAAGGCGATAGATTTTGTTATTGCCAATTCCGGCAGCCGCAGGAATATTGAAATAGATTACTTTGGCGGAGAGCCGCTGATGAATTTCGGCGTGGTAAAAGAGATAACGGAATATGCCAAGGAGCAGGGCAGGCTGCACGGGAAAAATTTCCGGTTCACCATAACGACCAACGGACTTTTGATAAATGATAACGTAAAAAATTACGTGAACGAAAATATGTCTAATATCGTCTTGTCTCTTGACGGTACAAAGGAGGTCAACGATCGTGTACGTTACCGCGTGGACGGGAGCGGATCATATGATACGATAGTGCCGAAATTCCAGGATATAGCCGAAAGCCGCGATCAAGACAATTATTACGTAAGAGGTACGTTCACGGCCTATAACGTTGATTTTGCAAAAGACGTTATACATCTGGCTGATCTGGGCTTTAAGCAGACGAGCGTTGAGCCGGTGGTTGCTCCCGAGACTGAGGATTATGCCCTGCGAGAGGAGCATATACCGCAGGTGTTTGCGGAGTATGAGAAGCTGGCTGAGGAATACGTGCGCCGGAGAAAAGAAGGACGAGGGTTCAACTTCTTCCATTTCATGATCGACCTTGACCAGGGACCGTGCGTTGTAAAGCGGCTTTCCGGCTGCGGAGCGGGGCATGAATATCTGGCTGTAACACCTGAAGGAGATATTTACCCCTGCCATCAGTTTGTCGGCAACGAGGATTTCAAAATGGGGAACGTGTTCGAGGGCAAGATCAATGAGGATATAAGAAGCAGGTTTGAAACGTCAAACGTATATACCAAGCCGAAATGCGAGGATTGTTTCGCTAAATTCTATTGTAGCGGAGGATGCAGCGCCAATGCGTATAATTTTAACGGTGATATAGATAAGCCGTATGCCTTGGCATGTGAATTTGAGAAAAAGCGTGTGGAATGTGCGATAGCGATAGAGGCTTCGCTTAAGCTGGGCGATTAAACAGGAAAGGAATGAGCTGTATGGTGACATTTGAGGACGTAAGAAACAACGAGGAAATAAAAGAATGTATCAGAGTTGCTGATGAAACGTTGAAGGTCATCGGGTATACGGAGCATTCCTTTGTCCACGCCGGCATCGTTTCGCAGAAGGCGTCGAGGGTCTTGGAGGATATCGGCGGATACTCGCCGCGGGAAATAGAGCTGGCGCGTATTGCCGGATATATCCATGATATAGGCAATATGGTCAACCGTGAATGCCATGCCCAGACGGGGGCGGTATTAGCATATCAGATACTTACCCGTATGGGTATGGAGCCGCATGAGGTCGTGCAGATATCCACCGCTATAGGCAACCATGACGAGGGCGCAGGATATCCGGTGACGCCAATAGCGGCGGCCTTGATACTGGCGGACAAGTCCGATGTGCGCCGCTCAAGGGTGCGCAAGGATTCCTCGCGTGCATATGATATCCACGACAGTGTAAACAGCGCAGTTGAAAAATGCGACCTAATAGTTGACAGGGAGAAAAACAAGATAATACTCGATATTTCTATAGATACTGAGATATCTTCGGTAATGGATTATTTTGAGATATTTCTCGGCAGGATGATGATGTGCAAAAAAAGTGCGGAGTTTTTCGGTATGACCTTAAGAATTTTATGCAACGGCTCGAAAATCTTATAAAAACCGGTGGACAAAATAAAAAAGATGTTGTATAATGTATATATGATATTATGCGCTGGCAGAAAAACTTATTGCCGGTGAAAATGCAACTTGAAAGGAGAAAGCACGATGATAAGAAAAGGTTTTAAGATGAAGCTTTACGAGGGACAGGAAGCCGAGTATGAAAAGCGTCATAATGAATTGTGGCCGGAAATGCAGGAGATGATCCATGAACACGGCGGAAAGAACTATTCGATATTTCTCGATAAGGAAACACTGACGTTGTTCGGCTATATCGAGATAGAAGACGAGGAGCTGTGGGCAAAGGGAGCCGATACAGCTATCAATCGCAAGTGGTGGGATTTCATGGCCGATATAATGGAGACCAATCCTGATAACAGCCCGGTGTCGATAGATTTACATCCGGTATTCCATTTGGATTGATAAAAGAGATCAATTTAGAGAGGAGAAACTCTATGAAAAGGTTTATCTCATCGTTTGCGGCAGCGTCAATACTCGTCTGTGGCAGCGCAGCTTTGGCAGATGAAATCGCCGTCGTAGGCGGAGCCGATGGGCCGACAGAGGTATACGTGACTGCTGAGGGTGGAGCTGAGGAAATAGTGATAGGCGGAGCTGACGAGTCCACACAGATATACATAACAGCGGCCGAGGAAAATCCGGTTACGGTAAAAGTAAACGGCGAAACGCTCGCCCTTGAGACTCCGGCGTTCGTGGTCAACGATAGGACTTTGGTGCCGATGCGCGCCATTTTTGAAGCTGTGGGAGCCGATGTGGTATGGGACGGCGAAGTACAGACAGTACATTCCTCGAAAGTAACCGGGGATCGCGTGCGTTATCTGACGCTGCAGGTAGGGCAGACAAAAGCATTTGTGGACGGTGAAGCGGTCGAGTTGGACGTTCCGGCTGTAATTTTAAATGACAGGACATTCGTACCGTTGAGATTCGTTGTGGAGTCGCTTGACGGTCTGGTAGAATGGGACGGCGCTAATATGACGGTGGACATCACTGTCGCCGCATCGTGATCAGTATAAAAAGCAGCAATAAACAACCCCCGGCTTAGCCGGGGGTTGTTCAATAATCGCTAATATAGGCGTGCGAAATTTTTTCTGTGGGCGTGCGAAATTTTTTCTGGGGTCCGCGGAAAAAGATGTGTAAGCAATATCTGACAAACCTCGACAAGGTGAAA
>CAYNRX010000025.1:0-34062 GCA_964399965.1 uncultured Lachnospiraceae bacterium
TTTCACCAAGGAGGTTCGTTTTTATACTTTTTACACAACTTTTTCCGCCGCGTCTAATAAGATGTCATCACAAGACACATCTTGTTCTGCCTCTTACCCAACTGAAAATCACTCGGAATCACCTAACATATCGATGCCGTTGTTTTGAATTATAACGAATAACAAATCATAAAAATATGAGAGATACAGATTAATTGTTGATCTGTATCTCTCTTTTTTGATTAAAAGATCTATATACCCCAGTCCTGACTCATCATCTGGAGCTTTACCATGTGCGGATATATTTTTCCGTTTTTCATAAGCTCGTCAGGCTTTCCTTGTTCAGCGACGGTGCCGCCTGAAAGCACGATCACCTTATCGGCACCGCTTACAGTCCGCATACGGTGCGCGATAACAAGCACCGTCTTATCCTTTATGAGCCTTGAAAGCGCTGCTTGTATCAGTGTCTCGTTCTCAACGTCAAGGCTTGCCGTTGCCTCATCCAATAAGATGATCGGCGCGTCTTTTAAGAATGCTCTCGCGATGGAGATGCGCTGACGTTCGCCGCCCGACAGCTCGCAGCCGTTTTCACCTATCATGCTGTTGTAGCCGTCCGGCAGTTTGTTTATAAACTCCTCGCAGTTGGCGAGCCGTGCTGCGGCTATGACCTCCTCGTCGGTTGCGTCCTTTTTCCCGATCCTAATATTTTCCTTTACGGTGTTGTTAAATAATGTAACGTCTTGAAACACGATGGAATAGAGCGACAGCAGTGTTTCCGGCTCTATTTTTGATATATCCATACCGCCAACCGTGATCTTTCCCTTGTCGATATCCCAAAAACGTGCAGCAAGGCGGGATACCGTAGTTTTTCCTCCGCCGGAGGGGCCGACAAGAGCCGTGACCTCACCCTGCTTTGCGGTGAACGACACATCTTTCAATACGGTCTCGCCTGTGTTGTACGCAAAGCCAACATGCTCAAACTTAATATCGCAGCCGTGGTTTGTTATCACATTCGAGCCGGTCTGGACAGGACGGTCGAGTATTTCATTCATGCGGTCAATATTTGTCCTTGTGGAGATGACCGCTGCAAGATTCTGGAGCGCGCCCTCCAGCGGTGAATAAAGCCTTGAGGCAACGAGCAGGAACATAAAGAAGAGAGGAATGTTTATTTCCCCGCGTATAAGCAGAACCGATCCGACAAGGGATACTGTGGCAATGCCGAATTTTAATATAAGCGTTGATGAGACGACAAAGAGCGCTGTTCCCAGCTCGGTTATGATGTGCCGTTTTTCGGCATAGTCTATCTTCTTGTCGAGCCCTTTGAGATAGCGCTTCTCGGCATTGTTTGCTTTTAGATCCTGCAAACTTTCGATACACTCCTGAACCCCGGTCTCAAGCGCAACATTTGCGGCAGAGGCTTTTTTATTAAAGTACCCTTGAATACGCGCCGAAAAGAGCGTTATCGCAAAAGCGACCGGCAGCACCCATACAGCCGCCAAAGCCATGCGCCAATCATAGAAAAATAAGCATACCGCAATAAGTGTTGTGGAGATGACCGAGCCTGCAAGGGCCGGAACGTAATGGGAAAATGCTGTTTCGAGAGTGGCACAGTCGCCCATGATCGAATTTGTAAGATCCGCAAGATCCTTTTTCCCGAAGAACGAAAGAGGTATCTTCCGCAGCTGCTCGGCAAGAGTTATGCGCCGCACGCCGCTTTCCACATATGTAGCAAGATATGTGGCGTTGTACTGAAAATATGTCACGACAAATATGAGAGTAAGGCAGATAAGCGCGCCGACAGTGTAAAAGACTATCCTGCCGCCTGTCACGCCGCCGTTCATCATGTCGATGACGAGATAATATAAAAGTCCGACGGGCAGCATGAATGATATATCCTGCATAACGCAGGCAAGGCAGCCCTTTATCAGATCAACAGCGCCTTGTCTTGACAGTGCAAAGCGTCTTTGAAGCTTTTTTATCATAACTGTTTTACCTCCTTTTCTATTTTCCAGTCCGCAGATTTTGAATAATTCTCCCACATACGTGAGAATATTCCGCATTTCTCCATAAGCTCGGAGAATGTGCCGCTTTCGGCTATACTGCCCTCATTCATTACGCAGATGCGGTCCGCGTTTGTTACTGACGACAGCCTGTGAGCTATCATTATGACCGTCTTGCCCTTTGAAAGAGCCGACATCGCCTGCTGTACGCGTACCTCATTGTCGGGGTCCGCGAAGGCTGTTGCCTCGTCAAGGATCAGGATAGGCGCGTTTTTGAGCACGGCTCTTGCTATGGCAACCCTCTGCTGTTCACCGCCCGAAAGGTATATGCCGTTCGCTCCCACGACTGTGTCTATGCCGTCCGGCAGTTTTGCGATTATATCGGCACACTGCGCCGTTTCCAAAACGTGCGTTACTTCTTCTCTTGAAGCCTCCGGCCTTGCCATCCTCACATTTTCAAGTATCGACGCCTTGATAAGACGGCTGTTCTGGAATACGAACGATACTGTGTCCATAAGCTTCTCCTTGGGAATGTCACGTATATCCGTGCCGCCTATGAGCACGCGTCCCTTTTGCGGGTCGAAAAACCTTGTGATGATATTCGCAAGAGTCGTCTTACCGCCGCCCGAAGGGCCCACAAGTGCCGTTGTCTCTCCGGGTTTTATCGACAGGGAAACATCGTTTAAGGCGTTTTTTACACCGTCGTAGCTGTAGCTCACGTGCTCGAGCGAAACGGAATTATCGGATGGAATTCTGCCGCGGCTGCTTTCTGAAAGCGGCTTTTCGCCGAGCACTTCATCTATCCTGCCAAGCGCATCGTTTACGATCATCGCATCCTCACTCATAAACATGATCCTTGTGAGCGTAGTACTGATCACGGGAGTTATGACGATATAGAAGATAAGATTTAAGAGCAGGTCATTCGTTACGCCGCCGCGTGAAAATATGATCGCTCCGGCTATCAAAAACGCGAATACTCCGTTTATCGCCGTGGTGTAAAACATCATTGGCAGGCGCAGCGCCTTTGTGTAGGCTATGACCCATTTTTCGTAATTGTCTATGGACGCCTTAAAGCGCTTAAAAGAAAACACCGTCTGGCCGAATGTTTTTACAACAGGTATACCGCGGACATATTCCACTGCCTCGTTGGACATATCGGAAAGCGAGTTTTGATATTCTTTCATCTTCTGTTCCATGCTTGCGCCCGTCATCTTAGTCATTATCATAAATCCCAAAATAACGGGAATAAGGCTTAAAAGCCCGAGCCGCCAATCGAACACGAGCAGCAAGAACAGCAAACCTATCGGCGTTGTGATCGCTCCGGCCTTATCCGGCAGCCTGTGCGCCAGATAGGTTTCGGCAGCGGAGCTTGAATCGTTCACTATCCTCCTGAGCTTTCCGCTGCCGTACTTTTCTGTGATACCCAAAGGCAGGGCGGCAATATGGCGCATAAGCGTCTTTCTGATATTTGAGGCTATCCTAAACGCGCTCAGATGTGAGCACATCAGTGCCGCTATGTACACGATAATTGATACTACCGCAAACAGCACTGCCGACCAGCCGTAGCTTACGACATTCCCGGCTTTTGAAAAATCGGGGGACGCCTCAAGTATGTCATGGATGATGCGCCATATATACCAGAACGGCACCAGTGCAAGCAGCGCGCTTGCGGATGACAGCACCCACGAAAGGTATGTCAGTACTCTGTGCTTGCCGGCATAGCTCATCAGCCTTGATAAGTTAGATCGTTTCTTCATCCAAAGAACCTCCTCGTAAATTTTTTATGATAAAAACGGCACGTATCCGTTTAATATCCAAGCTAAATAAAGGTTAGTTAAAGCTAACCGCAGGTCAAAAATTATAGGGCTTTACTGCCCCATAATTTTCATCCATCCGGCGGTGTAAAAAGCGCGCATTTCTTTCAGATAATGCTCTGCCCTCTCAAGCGGCATTTCGTGTATGATAAGCTCAAAAAAGGTGTTGAACATTCCGGTGATAAGGATATGCTCAAGATGTTCGTCTATAGGCGGGGAGGGTCTGCCGAGAGCCTCAAGCACCTTCAGATATTCGTGCGTGCCTTCCGTCTCGATCTCTACCATCTTGTCAACAAGTCCAGAAAATCTTGTGCCTTCCGAGCTGCACAGTATGAGCTTGAACGCGCTGAGATGCTCGTAGGCGTAGTGGAGCATTTCATGCATACATGCACCCGAAATATTGCCAAGCATTTCAGGCTGTTCCTCCAAGGGAAGGTCTGCAAAATCGGTCTGCGCCTTGATAAAGCAGTTTAGGAAATATTCATACTGTTCTCCTACAAGTGCCTCGAACAATTCCTCTTTACTCTTAAAATATCCGTAGAACGCGCCGGTTGTAACGCCTGCTGTTTTAACGATATTCCGCAGCGATGCCGACAGAAAACCTTTTTCCCGAAACTCTTTTTCCGCCGTCGAAAGGATAGCATTTAATGTCGTCTGTTCAGTTTCGCTCATATTTACCTCCGTATAACGGTGTTATATTACACTGTTATATTATATACCCAAGAAAGAATTTTGTCAAGAGCTTATTAAAAATTTTACTGCGGTAAATCATATTTTTGTTCACTGTGTAATATTTATGATATGCTTATTGACAAGCTACTTCTGAGGAAGTACAATATTAATGTAGTATGCAATGAAAAAGATAAATATGAAATATGAGGAAACAAGTATGAGAAAAGCTGAACAAAATGAAGTAATGGCTGTTGCCGCATTTATGGCAGAACAGTTTTTAGAAAAAGAAGAACTACAAACAATGTTTGCCGGTATCGAACCTGTGAAGGCGAAAAAGATTGCTGTTGAATTGATATATTTTGAATTGATGTACATTATCCGGCATGGTGACATTTATGTGTATGATGAGAATATCAGCGGTGCGATCGTTGGAATTGAATATAAATATACATCGGTATTTCGTCGGCTTTCAATGATACTTCAGGGGAACCGGTTTTTGCAAAGTATTCCCAAAGATGATCTTGCCGTTATAAAGAAAAATTCTGTAACCGTCAGCGAAGCTCACAGCAGAAAATGGTTTAAAAAATATTGCAAAAATCCATACTATCTCGTCCAGTTTGGCATTGCGAAAGAAAAAAGGGGAACCGGAATTGCACGCAAAATGCTTGAGCAGATATTTGAACTGGCAAAACAGAGCGGGAACCGGTATATTGTTGTGGAAACGCTTACAGCTTCTAATGTGCCTATGTATGAGCACTTTGGGTTTGAGCTGAAGGAGGTCTATGAAACAAAAAACGGGAAGTTGACAGAATACCGAATGCTAAAGCAAATTTAAACTGACGGAACAGATTTGAAGGTGAATATAATGTGTAAGATTTTATTATTAGAGGATGATGTCAGTCTGATAGACGGATTGGTCTATTCTTTGGAGCGGAACGGGTTTTCTTTGGATGTGGTGCGCACAGTCAAAGACGCAGAAAATTATTTATCGAAACATGAATATGATTTGTTGCTGCTCGATGTGACACTTCCCGACGGAACAGGCTTTGAAGTCTGCGAACAGGTGCGCAAAATCGGAAACGAAGTGCCGATTATCTTTCTTACGGCGGCAGATGAGGAGATCAATGTGATCCGCGGCTTGGACAGCGGCGGTGACGACTATATCACAAAGCCGTTCAAGCTGGGCGAGCTGTGCTCCCGTATCAATGCGCTTTTGCGGCGCGCCGGGATGAAAACAAAAAAGGATACATCCGTTCTTCATGCCGGGGATATTACGATTGATCTGTTGTCCAGCCGTGTATTGTTCAAAAACAAAACGCTTGACCTGACAGCGGCTGAATACCGGCTGCTCTGCCTTTTGTTACGCAATGTCAATATGGTCGTCACGCGCAATATGATATTGGACGAGCTTTGGGACGGATCGGGCAATTTTGTGGACGATAATACGCTTTCCGTATATATCCGCCGTCTGCGTGAGAAAGTAGAGAAAGACCCGTCACATCCCGAACACCTTATGACTGTGCGCGGCTTCGGTTACCGGTGGAACGAGGTGGAGAAATGAGATTTTTATATGAAAAGCAGTCAAGGCGGTTCTGTATTGCGGTACTTATTTTAATACTTTTGGCCGGCATCGGCAGCGTTTTGCAATCAAGGATATACGGCGCAAGAATACAAAGCATGATGATCGAGCATGACACGGCGGTCGTTTCGTCGCTTTTGGAGCAGGGAGTCGAAACAGATATCATCGCCGCAGCCATTACAAACGACAGCAGCACGGAGCAAGGTACTGAGTTCCTGAACAAACTGGGAATTTCCGAAGAAACGGACCCGCGTATTCTGGAGAATATCAATGACATACAAAGCTTTATGGCTACTGCAGGCTTTGTTGAAACAGCAGTGCTTGCTGTGCTGCTGTTTCTTGCTATTTTCTCTTTTCTTATAAAACGAGACAGGCTTTACAGGTCTGCCATCGGCACGGTAGTAAGCTTTACCGACGGAGACTTTTCATCCCTGCTTCCGCAGCAGGATAACGGCACGGTCTATCAGCTGTTTGCAAGGATCAACGCAATGGCGACGGCGCTGAAAGCAAAGCAGGAAACGGAAACCGAAGCGCGGGAATTTTTAAAAGGTACGGTTTCGGATATTTCCCATCAGCTCAAGACCCCTCTTGCCGCGCTGTCTATGTATCAGGAAATTATACAAAACGAGCCGGATAATACAGAAACGGTCAAAACCTTTTCTCAAAAGTCAATAGCCGCTCTCGGCAGGATGGAGCACCTGATCAAAACGCTTCTGAAGCTGACACGTCTTGATGCGGGCGGGATCGAGTTTCACAAGTCGGAATATATGATAGGCGAAGTGGTTTCTCAATCTGTTGAGGAGCTTGGCGACAGAGCAAAAAATGAAAATAAAGAATTAAAAATATCAGGCAATGAGAAGGATATCATTCACTGCGATGTGGAGTGGACGCGGGAAGCTGTCGGGAATATTGTCAAAAATGCTTTGGATCATACAAAATCCGGCGGCATTATACAAATCAGCTGGGATGAGACGCCGCTGATGTTCCGCATCTCTGTATCGGATAACGGGGACGGTATTGACGAAGAGGACATCCATCACATTTTTAAACGCTTTTACCGAAGCAAAAAGTCTTTGGACACGCAGGGGATCGGCCTCGGCCTGCCTTTGGCAAAATCTATTGTAGAAGGCCAGGGCGGAACGATCTCCGTGCAGAGTGAGATCGGAGCCGGAACAACTTTTGTATTATCATTCCCCAGATAACCTTACAAAATTGTAAGCTGAAATTCACCTGATTGTAAGCTAAGTACCGTATCATATGGATATAAGGAGGTAATGCGGAAGATAAGCGGCGCATCTCGCTATTTATCGGAGTTTGAAGTATTAATATACGTCTGCACTCCTCAAAAAGGCAATCTGCTTGCTTCTTTTCCGCATTATAATTTATGCCGCTGTAAGCGGCGGAATAGAGGTAATACAATGGAAATACTAAAGGTACAGAACTTATCCAAAACCTATGGTGCGGGAGAAAATGCGGTGCATGCCCTGCGGGATGTATCCTTTACGGTCGCAAAAGGTGAATTTGCGGCGATCGTCGGGGAATCGGGATCCGGCAAGAGTACGCTGTTAAACTGCATCGGAGCGCTGGACGATCCCACCTCCGGCAAGGTATATCTCAATGATCAAGACTTATTTTCCATGAAGGAACAGCAGCGGACGGTCTTCCGGCGGCGAAATATCGGATTTGTGTTTCAGTCGTTTCAGCTGATACCCGAGCTGAATGTGGAACAGAATATTATTTTTCCGCTGCTTTTGGATTATCAGAAACCCGATAAAAAATCGGTAGACGAGATCCTTGATATGCTGGGGCTTACTGACCGACGCGGCCATCTGCCAAGCCAGCTATCGGGCGGGCAGCAGCAGCGCGTCGCTATCGGCAGGGCGCTTATCACAAAGCCTATGTTGATTTTGGCGGACGAGCCAACTGGAAATCTGGACAGCAAAGCCAGCCGCGATGTCATGGATCTTTTGACCACCGCCTCAAGACGGTATAGTCAGACAATTCTCATGATTACGCACAATACGGGTTTGACGTCTTCTGTGGACAGGGTGCTCCGCGTAAGCGACGGGGTACTAACGGATCTGGGAGGGAAGCACAATGAAAAACTATCTTAGTCTGATTCCCATCTCCGCCAAGGTGCACAGACGGCAGAACAGAATGACAATCATTTGCATTATCCTTGCTGTGTTCCTTGTTACTGCTATTTTCAGTATGGCGGAAATGGAACTGCGCAGCCAGCAGATACGCGCGATAATCAACTATGGAAACTGGCATATCGGAATCAAAAATATCAGTGAAGAAGATGCAGCCTTGATAGCCGAACGGCCGGACGTTGAAGCTTTCTCTCCGTATGAGGCTTTGAACTATCGCCTGCGGGACAATTACGAGCTTGGCGGTAAACAGATCGCGATCTGTGCCGTGGGTGAAGACTTTGTAACCGATATTTATCCTGACGGGCTTGCAGAGGGCGCGTTTCCCGATTCGGAAAGTGAGGTTATCCTGACATATAACGCAAAGGAAGCCCTAAGGATTTCGATCGGTGATACTGTAGACATCACGATACCGACAGGCGATATTATTCAATATACGGTGTCGGGCTTTGTAACGGATACGATCATGACCGACCGCGCCGATGCGATCGCCGTGCTCATGCCGCCCGAACCGTTCAAAGAAATATGCGCAAAGGTACAGGACCGCGAGCTTACCGATATAGATATGATGTATTATGTGCAGTTTAAGGACAATGTAAATATCGCAAGGTCAATACAGGACGTCAAGACCCAATTCAGCCTGACAGATGAGCAAGTTGGTGAGAATACTGCCCTGCTTGGGACAATGGGCTACAGCGGCAGTTACGTGATGCAGGGGCTTTATGTTATAGCCGGTGTGCTTTTTGTTCTCGTGCTTACCGCGGGTGTACTGATGATCGCCAGCAGTATGAACAGCAATATCGCACAGCGGACGGAATTTTTCGGTATGCTGCGCTGTATCGGTGCAGAGCGTAAGCAGGTCATGCGCTTCGTAAGGCTTGAAGCACTCAATTGGTGTAAAACGGCAATCCCGATCGGCGTGGGGATAGGCATTGTTCTGACATGGATACTGTGTGCGGCTCTGCGGGTTTTGAGCGCAGGATTTTTCTCAACGCTTCCGGTGTTCGGCGTAAGCATCAGCGGCATCATTATGGGCATTATTGTGGGCTTGCTTACCGTCCTTATAGCGGCGCAGGCTCCGGCGAAAAAGGCCTCAAAGGTATCGCCGCTTGCAGCCGTGTCCGGAAATACCGGTCAAGTGAAAAATATCCGCCGGGCGGCAAACACAAGGCGGATGAAGATCGAAACGGCGCTCGGTATTCACCACGCAAAACAGAATAAAAAGAACCTGTTTTTGATGTCAGGCTCCTTTGCCGTCTGTATTGTGCTGTTCTTGTGCTTTTCCACACTAATAGACTTTATGAATCATGCGCTTACGCCGCTTCGCCCATACACTCCTGATGTTTCCATCGTAAGCAAGGATAATACCTGTTCCGTCCCAAAGGATATAGTTACAGAGCTGTACGGGAGAGAGGGGATCAAGCGGGTATTCGGAAGGATGTTTGCCTACGATATACCTGCCGAAGTCAACGGCGAAGCGAAAAATGTCATGCTGATCTCGTATGAGGCGTATCAGATGAACTGGGTGGATGAAGAACATTGGGCATCAGATCGTGTCGGCTTTGAAAAAGTTGTGAAGGATACGGGCGAAGGCTATGTAATGGTATCATATAAAGAACAGAATAACATAAAAGATGGAGATGTTATATCAACATCGCTTGGCGATCTGACGGTTGCGGCAACCTTATATGTCTGCCCGTTTACCGGCGATGAGGACACTGTTGTGCTTGTCTGCTCCGAGGCGCTTTTTACCAAATTGACCGGAGAAACCGATTATACAATCATAGATGTTCAGTTCAGTTTCGGCGCTTCGGAAGAGGACGTGGAAGCGGTCCGCGCATATGCAGGTCAAGATTATACTTTCTCGGATCGGCGTTTGGATAATCAGGAAGCAGCCGGCGCATACTATTCGTTTGTTCTGTTCATCTACGGATTTCTCGCGATTATTGCCATGATTACGGTATTCAATATCATGAACAGCGTTTCCATGAGCGTGTCGGCAAGAATGAAACAGTACGGAGCGATGCGCGCGGTCGGCATGGACATGGCACAGATGAAACGAATGATATATGCCGAGACCTTTACTTATGCGATTTCAGGCACACTCGCAGGCATAGTATTAGGAATACCTCTCCACCGGTTCTCATGGCAAAACCTGATCTATAATCAATGGAAGGATCCTTGGATATTCCCTGTGCTTGCATTGATCGTTATTGTTTCGTTGGTGATCGTATCCTGCATATTGGCGGTACGGAACCCATTAAAACGCATTGAAAACATGTCGGTAGTTGATGTGATTTCCGAACAGTGAAAAGTGATATAAAAACAACCGGGACGCTTATTTGCGTCCCGGTTGTTGCTTATGATTTTGTTGCTTATAATTTAGTTGGCTTACCAGATACGCACCCGATCTTCGGGAGCAACCCACATACCGTCGCCTTCTTGGATATCAAAGGTTTCATAAAATTCGTCACAATTAACTACCACGCGGTTGACACGCAGCTTTTCGGTGCTGTGTACGTCAGCCTGCGCCGCATACTGGCAGTATTCCCGGCTGGCGGTTGCCGCCCAGCTGTTTGCCATGCTCTTGTAGAGCGTTTCAAAGTCGGGGTTCTCAAGGCCTGCCACAATTTCTGTAATGCAGGCAGCCGCGCCTTGATCCGCTACGTTTTCGCTTAAAGTCAGCGTTCCATTCATCGGGATACCGGGAACGCCTTCCTTGCCGTCATAAAAGTCGATCATTTCCTGACAGAGCTGCTGGAACGCCGCATAGTCCTCCTCCGTCCACCAGTCAGCCGCATTGCCGTTTTCATCAAACTTAGCCCCGTTGTTATCAAAAGCGTGGGTGATTTCATGGGCGATGACATACCCGATACCGCCGAGGTTCTGCTCGTAAGAAGCGTTCACATCATACATCGGCGCCTGCAAAATGGCAGCCGGGAAGGTAATGTCGTTCTGCTGCGGGCTGTAGCAGGCGTTAACGGTAAAAGGATACATCAGCCACTGGGATTTATCCACCGGCTGACCCTGCAACGCAATATTTTCAGCCTTCTGCGCCGCTGTAATCGCCAGCATATTGGTGAAGTAGCTGCCGCCCTCCTCGGCGGATAATATCTCTGCATTATCAATAGCGGATTCAAATTTATCCGGGTATCCAATTTTAACGCCCATCGTGTCGAGCTTTTTGAGTGCGCGTTCCTTGGTCGTGTCGCTCATCCAGTCAAGGTTTTGGATACGTGTCCTGTACACATCGATAATATCACGCACCATTTTTTCTACATCCTGCTTTGCCTGCTCGGAGAAATACCGTTCGGCATACAGCTCGCCGATATAGTCGGGCATAGTATTTTGCAGTGTGAGCGCTGCCCGTTCTTCCGGCGAGTAGCTGCCGGACACACCCATGAATTCCTGGTTAAAGGTATTGCTTGCGTCAATGAATTCCTGATTGAACGCGCCGCCCCAGCTGAGAAGAACCGTCAGCTTTGCCCATGCTTTTAGGGTGTCCACATTCCCATCTGTAAAATAATCCGCAAACGCTTCTGTCAGGCCCACGTCAGCAATGATGATCTCATCCGCCGGTTGCAAACCGGAATCGGCAAATACTGCATCCATATCCACATTCGGGAACATGTCACGGATCTCCTGCATGGTAAATACATTATAGATTTTGTCCACATTGCCGGAATCCTCCGTATTCATCATAGATGCGGACAATTCCTTTTCCATCTCGAAACAAGCATTTGCCATTGCCTCGGCATCAGCCTCCGTTTCGCCGCCTAAAACGAACAGCGTCTTCATATACTTCAGATAGCTCTCTATCTGCTGTTCCGTTCCGTTCTGGTATGTATCCTTCGGCAAATTGATGGCAATCGGTGAAAAGACAAGCGTGTATTTTGTGCTGTCCTTCATGTCGATGGTAAGACCGAAGCCCATATATTGATAGATATATAATTCATCAACTAATTTGCTCTGAATTTCAATGAGGTCGTCTATGGTCTCGGCAGTATCTATTAGCTCCAGATAGGGTGTGAGCGGTGCGATCCCGATTTCGTTTCTTGACTCCATATCGGCCACGTTTTTATAAAAGTCAGCAATCTTCTGTTCTTTTGTACCCTTTTCATAGGTCCCGCTGATAATCTCCTGAATAATAGCGTCAACCGCGTCTGTACTCTTGTCCTGCAGATCGTATAAAGAACCGCTGATGACGCGCCCGGGCTGGATCTGCAGGTTATTTAACGTATCTTTATTAACCGTTGCATAAAAATCATCCTTCAGATTGGTTCCAAAGAGGGAGTATACCCGTTCGATGAAAAGTTCCATCTGCTCTGTTGTCACATTTTCGTCGGAAGAAAAAATCCCTTCCGCCGTTCCAGCAACAATGCCTGCGTCAAACACATCGGCAAGCTCTGTCTGGGCCCACTCCGGAATATCGGTAAAGCTCTCGGCCGGGATGGCAACTCGTGCGTTGTGTCCGGTCGGCTCGGGCAGCTCGCCGAATGCTCTCTTTAGCATCACCAGAGCCTCGGCACGGGTAACATTCCACTCCTCATGCAGCTGCCCGTCCTCATAGCCTTTGATGATATCTGTTTTTTTCTACACCGGGATTATAATCGTCTGCTGCCTGCAGAAGCATTGCAGCGACTTCTCCTCTTGTTGCGTCCTCATCCGCTGCCGCATCAGTGACTGTTGGTGTAGTACCATCCCACAGCTCAGCAGGTACAGAGCTGACACTTAACTGCTCCTCCTCGGAAAGACCGTTGTACCAATCAAGCCATTCCAGTGTTTCCTGCGACAGTTCGGAACGGTCAAATTCCTCACCTTGAAACTGTACGGTATTCTCACTTACAGTTGTATCTTCGCCTTGCGCAAATACTGCGGGTACATTTACAAGCATTAGTCCGCACAATATAAGCGAAATAATTCTTTTTTTCATACTTAATCTCTCCTTGTTAAATTCTTTTTATATAAAGTTTACTGTCTCAGCCGGAATGTCTTCGGAGCAAAACGGTAAACCAATATACATGCAATCATACAATACAGAATACAAAACACTATGGTAAGCGTTCCGAAAACGATTGTAGGCATTCTGACCTTTATCATATAATAGCAAACAACATATGTTGCGACCTTTACTACCTGATACATGCCGTTTTTTATTTCCGTTGCGGCATTGTACGGCTGCATCAGATAATATATCGTTAAGTAATGTACCGAGAAAAATGCGCTCATGCACAGAATTGACACAATAATAACCGCATAATTAAGCACATTATCCGTTCCTCCCGTGATAAAAAGCAAGAGGGACAGCCCCGCACCGATAACCAAAGCCGGAAGTGCATTGATCTTCATAATCTCTCTTAGCCGGATCGCAAACAACTTTAAAATCATTCCCGGCTGCTTATAAAACGGGTATGTCAGCAGGCTGTGATCACAGTTTACAAACAGCGCCTGTGTAAAACCGGTTCCGCGGTTTATGATGTACATGATAAACACAAAATACGGAAGCCAGTTTAATATCAGATGGTTTGTTACTTCCCTAAATTCAGGGAACACATACGAGGCTATAATCGCTCCGGCGATCAATACGAGGCATACATATGTGATCATCTTTGACGCGCTCCAAAGAATGTTCTTGTGCCTTTTTATAAAAAGCTCATTTAAATATTCAAAGCCTTTGCGATCGCTTGTAATACTCGTATCTGCTGATATATATTTTTCCGATTGTTTTCTCAGGGCTTGTGTCTTTTTATCGGCAAAAGGCTGCGTCTGTGCGAACAGATCCCGGAACACTGCTTTGTATTCATCGAATCTTATGACCTTAACGGCGCCGATAATTCCCAGCGGGACAAAGGCGATGAATAACGCTGTGCTCACAATTTGCGGGACAGCTATATTAACAGCCGGCAGGCCGCACGCAACTATGATCATCAAAGCCACAAACGCCCACAGGAATTTACCGAGCCTGTTTTCGTTATATGCAAGCCCTCTTTTTTCATAATCCCAAAGAGAAGTTGCAGCAACAAAAAGCTTTAGTTCCGCGATTGAAAACGGCAGGATAACATCGAGCCATAAAGGCAGATCAAGCATAGACCCTACCAGGATCATAAAAGGCATAAAGCCTATTACGACCTTCAAAATGGCGTATCCGTAATTTATCAAAACATATTGCTTTGCATCCATGCGCATAAGGAATACCGCATAATATTTTTCCTTTGAGGGGTTAAATAAATTGGTATTCATAAACGCCCCGATTATTGTCAGGAACAAAAGCATATGCAAAAACAATTCACTTTTATTAGAATACCCGTCATATCCGTAGGCAACAATTGCATAGATGCACATCAGATAGATGAACTTCCCTAAAAAAGCCGACAGTATTTCCCATATGGCTGACAAGATATTCGCAAATATTTTTAAGCCCCTTGCGCCATACAATACGGACGGTAAGATCATTTTGATCAGCAGCATCTGCTTTAAGGCGTACAAAATACTGTTTACACGATATGTATTCTTAAGCGCAAAGGAGATTTTGAGTGTTTTATTCATTCCCGTCCTCCCGCAATGCTTCAATGATCTTGCCCTTAAAGTCTTTATTATCAAGATTTACTTTTTCCACAATCTCCAGCTCCCCGTGACTTAAAAGCACGCTGTCATCACAAAGGTCAAGCGCAAGATCAAGGATGTGTGTGGAAAAAATAATGATACATTCGTTCTTCAAGGTGCGCAGCAACTGTTTCGTTTCTTCCGCGACCACCACGTCAAGAGACGTAAGCGGTTCGTCCAAAAGCAGGATATTGGGTTTTGCTATGATATTTACAAGCATCTGCATTTTGTTTTTCATACCGTGAGAATAGTCCTTTAACAGCTTGTCACGATCCTCCGGCGCGATGCTCATATAATCAAAATATTCGTCAATAGACTTTTTGTCTGAAATGGATTTTTCGTTAATGTCTATAAAGAATTTCAAGAACTCCCGTCCCGTCAAAAATTCCGGTACGGTAGGGGTAGAGAGGACGTAGCCGATATCGTCAGCCTTGACCTCACGCCGCCGTCCGTTTTCTTCAATATAGAAATTGCCGCTGTCAGCTTTCAAGTCGCGGTTTAAACAGTTAAAAAGCGTCGTCTTACCTGCACCGTTTCGTCCCAAAAGCCCGTAAATTTCCCCTTTTTCAAAAGTAAAATCAATATCCCTTAAAACTTCTTTTCTTTCAAAACTTTTTGATAAGTGTTCGATTGTAAATTTTATATTCTCAGCCATTTATTAAATCTCCTTAGCGTAATAGGTTACAGTGTTTTATGATCTTCCCTCAGCAGAGACGTATCCGCACAGTTTCTTGATTTCACCGACAATTTGCTATACCAATATGTTATTGGAATTCACCTTGAATATCTTTCTGATCGGCCGTCTGATCATCTCCGTTTTTACCAACAATAATTGCGGAGCTGACGCCGCCAACATAATTTCCTTTTCCTGAAGCAACCTTAAGACAACCAGCAGCGCTGTCGCTGAATATAACTTCTAACATAATATAAAGCCTCCTACAGCAGTTCTCTTAGTTTATCAAGAAACGCTTCCTCTCCAACTGTGTTGAGTTTAAAAAGCACCGCTTGGCTCCCGCCTGCTGTAATTGCCGAAAGATGGATAGAATCGGTATCACCTTGAAACAGCGTTACATTAAGGCTCACGCGGTTGGAGCCGGACCAACTGTAACGCTCAAAAATACGGATACTGCACCGCGCGCTGCCGCTTTGAAAATCACTGGAATCTTCCAAAGTCGCGGACATGCTTCCGTTTAATATTCCATCTTCTATTTTCCGAAGGATTTGATCAAAATCCCCATGAATTGTTTGTTCTAATTTAGCCATACTACACCTCACAAATCCATTCAGACGCCCAGCCGAGCAACAATTCGGAATAGCGGTTTAATTCCTCAGCAGAAAGCATTGCCTTTTTCTTTAATTCCATACCGGCTTTTAATACGAGCAGATCTTTGTCCTGCAGCAGACAAAGAAGATCTATCTTTTTCTTTTCATATCGACCGGTTTTGAAAAAAGCAATTGCCTGCAGGGTAAAGGTAGATGCTTTAAAGATCCCTTTTAAAATATCCGCACTTTTCTCATGCACCAGATTGTGTGCACACATATGATACACATTGCAGGCGCCGATCCTGATGGCACGGCGGATATCTACCTCTGCGATCCTGTCCCGTAGTTCATCCAAAGATCCCAGTATGGGAGTTGTGTCATAATAAAACTGGAACAAGTCCGACGGCTCCCATGCAAGTAACTCTTTTTTTCCAGAAACAAACCCGCATACCTTATCCCGGTTTGGGAGGGCATCGAGCATTTTGCTGTAGCTATCCAGATCTTTTGCAGACACCGAATCTAAAATCAGTACCGTATCAATATCGCTGCTGTTTGTCGCCTCGCCGCGCCCATAGCTTCCCTGAAGTCCGAGAAACCATATCCGTCCTCCAAACAGATCCTGCGCCGCAGCAGTGTATTGTTTCATCCATTCATCAATTACAAAGCTCATTTTTTTCTCCTTAAAACCATAACGGAGATTCTCCCGAAAATTCCGGAGCATCTCCGTTTCTGTACGGATCATAACGATCACAATTACATCCGAATTCCTTGAGATATTCTATTTTGTTATCCTCAGACCAACGAATAATCGAAATCCCGTCAAACGCTTCGATTTTTCCATCATCCATCTTATTCTTAAAATACCATTCTACAATTGTTTGATCTTCGGCATGTATCATCTGTTTAATATCCCATACGAGAACGGTTCCACGCTCATTCCATTCGTCAAACCAGTGTTTTATCTTTTTAATGCCTGCATACTCCGGCCCCCAGCTTTCAATATATACAGCATCAGCCGAAAACAAATCTTCGATCCCGAGATCCATTTTTTGCAGCCACATATCAAACCATAATCTGATTTTTTGCTCTCTAATATTCATATTTTTACTCCTCAACTTGTTCCTTAACTTGTTCGCCAGAACAAGTTGTTTCGGCTATCTTTGCCATATGCAGTTTAACGCTTAAATTATATCATATTCCGGCGCATTTTTCAAGAGCTTGATGCGTTGCCGCTCAAGGGTTTGGGCGAATATCAGGGATTTACGGATTACAATTCTTACAGGGGGAATAGCCTTGGCTTATAATCTCTTCTCTGTCTCCTGTATATTCCTTTTTATTCTTATCTTTCATACTGTCAACAGAGTGGCAGGTTGGGATATGAAATTTCTTTGTGTTGGTGTTTAATATGTACGTCCGCACCTGAGCCTGAGAAGTTCCAGTATCCTGCAAAGAGTCCTCGGTTTCCTGTTGTGCCGTACCAGAGGACTGAGCTAACCAGCTTTCACCGGTTGCATAATCTATCAGGACACCGGGCTGAGCATTATATACAAATACGTTATAACAAATACCGTCCCCGCGATCCTCGACGGATTCCGCCTCCATCAAAACGCCGGTTGCAACTAAATTTTCACCGCTGAAAACAGGCGTCACTCTGTATAATACTTTGTTTCCCGTTTCAGTTATGTAATCAGCAACCATATTTTCAAATGGCAGCATCCCGTCTACATTCATATAACGTGTTCCGGTAATTAAATTACGTGTATTGGCGTTTTCCGCTGTAAGTTGATATCCGATCAAATGGCACCGGTTGTAGAGATATTTTCCGTCAACACAATCATATTTTACAGTATGCCATCCGGATGGCTTTACCTGACCGATGCTACCGCGTTCCTCTGTCGGCATAAGTTCTGTGCCGATACAGGCAAATGCGGTTCCGCACCGACCTAAAGCATCCAATTCACTGTAATGTTCAAACGGCTGCAGACTGTAATCATCGTCTGTGAAGTACGGGATGTTATTATTAATTTCCACATATGCTTGACCGCTGAATTCCGGTATAGAATCAAGTGAAAAAGGTACCTGCGCATCTGTTGCCGATGGCGTTTCGGCTACTTCAGGTGTCTGAGTCTGTATCGGTATTTCGGAATAAGACGCAGCTATTGATGGATCAATATCTGTATCAACATTTGATGCAGTTGAGCAAGCGCTTAATATCAGGCAGGCAGATATTAGTAGCGAAGCTATGCTTAATAAATGTTTTCTCATTGTTTTTTATATACCTTTCTTGTAATTTTTTCATGCGAGGATCCGCGGAATTCACTTTCTTCTTCAAGTTTCCATTCCCCGGGTTCAAAGACTATATCTAACGAAAAGTCAGAGGGGTACTTGCGATTCCAGTTATAGATAATAACCTCCGAAATTTTGTCTTGATACGGCGCAAGTGCGAGGTTCTCGACAAAGCAATAATCAGTGTCCTGCGCTTCATCCATAGGCACATCGGATATAACAATATTTTCACAGTCTGGAAACAGCGGTTTTGAATATGAATGGATATAAAGCTTTTGAGAGTCAATCTGCTTCATAATATCATCAATTACAACACGATCCCGGCTCTGACGTCGATTATTAAACATCAATCCGCCATTTTTATCGGTACATATAAGAATTTTCATTCGTTCTTCCCCATTTCCGTTTATAAAATTTTATTATGTCGCAAGTTTGTACATTGTAGGGGAACAATAAGTATAAAAATTTTAGCGACATACATAGTTTAAGGATTTAATCCTTACTCTTGTATGAATTATATCAAAAAACTTTGTATAATTCAATAGAGTAGTCATAAAATTATTACTTTAGAGACTAAATCCTTAAAATCGGAGGTGATTTTGTGTGGGAAGAATCTTATTCTTAATATCAGGAAATATTTGCGGGGAGCGTATCCGTCTTGGGCGGGCATTGCAAAAACCCCCAATTACGCAGGAGGAATTGGCGCAGCGTATTCAATTCATGGGCTATGAAAATATGACGAAACGAATTATTTCACAAATTGAGCGAAATCAGCGTCATGTATGCGATGCGGAACTATTGCTCTTCTCCAAAGCTTTGAATGTCAGTATGGAATGGCTGTGCGGTGAAGGCGCGGACTTACAAACAGATAAGTAATGCAAAAGAGCGGCTGTAAACCGCTCTTTTGTCTTTTTGATCAGAAAATATTCTTTAATTTTTTCGTAATTTAGTTCCCGTATGGCAACCCAGCAACAGTATGCCGCATATCAGTATAGCACATTGAGCCAAAACAACTGATACAGGCAAAGAGAAAGCAGGATCCAATGTTCCAAGCGTCAGAGGATAGTTGGCGAAAAAGCTTCCATTCCATAGCCCCAGCGCCTCCGGCAAAGGAAGTGTCATACACACAAACGGTACTATCATCCAAACATATACCAGCCACGGTCTGATTCTTCCCAGCAGCCAGCCGCTGCCTAAAGCAAATGCCAGTGCAGGGATCAGTGTGACCAAAGCAGGCACAAGCAGTTCTCCCCAAGCATACCATCCAAAATATCTGCCGTAAAATACGGCGGCTTCTACGAGGCAAGCGAGCGTCAGCAGTACGGTTCCCGAAAGAGCTGCGCCGCAGCGTACCAGCGCGTACCGGCGGGGGCTTGTTTGCGTTGCATCGGTAAGAACAGCCGTACGGTGCGCCTTTGCAGAAGCGAAGAAGGTCAGGAAAAACAATGCCCCGATCCATAAAAGCGGCTGCATCCGGCTCAGGTAGTCTCCGAAGCTCCATGCCGAGAAAGGCGCGGTATGGGATACGCCTAAAATGGTCGCGTTACTCAGCACCTGCCAGCCATAAAACAGCAGTACGAATAAAATCCCGAAGAAAAACTTGTTAAAAATCAGTCTTTTGCACTCATATAGAAATATCTTAATCAAGGTTTAAGTCCTCCTCTCCCAGCCCGCAGGCGTCCAAAAAGTTTTGATAGGTCAGATATGGGTTATAGGGGTCAAGTTCCCGGTTGAACAGCGCATGGAGTATCTTGTCCATCGCTTCTTCACCGCCCACAAGCTGTTCCGCTTTTAAAATTTTCAGCGGCATTTCGCAGTATTGGCGTACATGGGTAAGGCTGCCCAAAACCTCCAGCCGTTTCTCTTCCGGCAATCTTTCCAGATATTCGGGGTTACGGACATAGAAATTCAAATAATAGTCGTCCACTTCCTTCTGCCACTGATCTATATAATATTGCCTGGCGTAGTCTTCGCCATACAGCTCCTTGACAATTCTGTAAGTTGTGTAGACGGTCAGCCCCTCCGCCGACCAGGGATCCGTTTCATTCGAACTATCAAACATATTGGCAAGCCCCCACCACTGGTGAACAAGCTCGTGGATCATGACTTCGCCCGAACCAGCCCCTTTTCCGGGGTCTCCCAAATTCGCTGTGGTGAAATCCGCCTCGTCCAGCAAACTTGCACCGTCCGCGGCATATCCGCCTCCGGCTACCCTGCTCTGGATGAGTTTAAGCGTATCACCCATACCAAACGAAAGCGGACCATAGTGTTCGGTACAGTAATCCACAACTGCACGGACAGCATCTACTGCCCCGGCGGATTCCATCACCGACCGGTGCTTGCGTCCGTAGTAGAATTCGATAGTGATACCGCCTGCTTCAATCTCCTCGCATATGTAATCTCCGGCGTATAAAATCCCGCCCGTGCCGTTGTCCTCATAGCGCCAGGTAGCGGTGCCGTCCTCATGTTCCGATATAATCTCCGCCTCGCTTGCACAGAAGGGTATCACGGTCATTCCTTTGGGCAGAGTGATCTCTATCGTGGCAGGGTACATTCCTTCGTCGGGCATTACATTCATAAGCCGCGGCGCAAGCGCTGCATTTTCAAGGCAGATATATTCATCACTGATCTCTGCGCTGCCCTGCATAATAGACATGTTACGGCTCTCCTGCGGAAAACCGCTGTATTCTACTACAAGCTCCACGTCCTCCGCCGCAGGGATTTCGGCCTCCAGCATGGCTTCGTTAAACTCCTGATACTCCCCGACGGAAAAGGGTACGTCCTCTCCGTTCGCTTTTACCGAAGAGACGGTATAACCCGGGGTGACCCCAAAGGCTGCCGTTTGCGCCTGCCCGGAGGAGTTTAGAAACCTGTACGTTGCCATGCCTGTTACAGTGCCTGCGACAGTATCCGGATAGACTTCCGCAGTGCGTTCGGTGCAGACAACGCCTTCGAGATATGGAATCTCCAAAAAGCTCATGGCAGTTTCATCCGGATTGCTGTGATCCACGATTGGCTGAGCTGCGTAAGCAACACCTGAGCAGACAATCAAGAGTACAGCGATAACAGGCCGGTATACCCGACGGCTGCTGCGTAGCAAGGAGCCAAGTATACCTTTCCCATGCTGACGGATACAGCACCAGGACAATATCCATACACCACTAAGCGCCGCAAGCCACGTCAGGCGCATATATGCAACAGAGCGGAAAATGCGAAAGTTTGTAAAATCGTCCGACAGCGCCCATACGCAGGGGTTCAGCCAGCACATCTGCCAGTTGTCCGACCATATCGTCAGACTCAATCCGGCAAAGGCCACAAACAAAACGATAGATAAATCAGCTCTCTGCGTAAACTGGTAGCAAGCGGCAGAGACCAGAATCGAACAAGGCAGGGCAAGCCCCATAAAAAGCAGATAGGCAAGACAGTAATTTGTCATGTCCAATACAGAGCCGGCCTGCGCAAATGTGACCGGAAGCCATATTAGCATGGTAAGAAACAGTCCAAGCAATGACGTAACGATCGGCGCCAGCATTCGTATCAGGGCGCTGCGCATTGGCGAAACTATGGCATTCATCAGGATATCCACGCGGCTGCGGCCGGAGCGATCCATCTCATAGATTGTAAGTAGCCCGAAAAGAATACCGCTCACCACACCGCCGGCTATAGCCGGGTTGGCAAGGTACATCGACAGCATGGTTTCGGCAGTGGCGCTCTTATAGAGCGTCAGTCCAGCCACAGGCGAGATGACAGTCAGAAGAAGAATCAGCCACGTCAGACGGCTTTGCAGCAGCCGGCTCACTTCAAGCGAAAAATTTCTGAGCGTTTTCATTGGCGCACCTCCTTGGAGATAAGATAGAGATACGCGTCCTCAAGCGTTGGTTCCTCCGGCGTAACATAGCCGGGCAGCGTATCTGCAACCACACGACAGCGGACGCCGCTGCCCGTATTGACCCGCGCCGTGATATGCAGCCCACGTTCCTGAGCAGTATTTTGCTCTAAGAATACGCCGACATGTCCCGCGGCAGAGCGGATCAGCTGCTCTGGCGTGCCGGTAAACAATATCCTGCCGTGGTTGATTACGATGAGGCGGTCGCACACCGACTGCACGTCCTCTATGATATGGGTAGACAACAGCACTAAGCGGTTTTGTGCGGTTTGAGAAAACAAATTTCGGAAATGGATCCGTTCCTCGGGATCCAGACCCACTGTGGGCTCGTCGAAAATCAGGAAAGGGGGGTCACCAAGCAGAGCCTGCGCGATGCCGACACGTTGGCGCTGCCCTCCGGATAATGCGCGGATTCTGGCTCTTTTCTTTTCTTCCAGATTCACCGCTTTGATGACATCACGAACGGCAGCTTTTGGATTGCGAAGCCCCTTTAGGGCAGCCATGTAGTCCAAAAACTGCGTCACACTAAGCTCGTCGAAGAGCCCAAAATCCTGCGGCAGGTAACCGAGCTGGGATTTTATTGCACGCTCCGACTTAGTCAAAGAGCGGCCGTCCACTTGAATCGTACCGGAGGTAGGCAGCAGCGCTGTCACCAGCAGCTTCATCAAGGTGGATTTCCCGGCGCCGTTCGGCCCCAGCAGCCCGATCAGGCTTGGCGTGCGCAGGTCAAGCGTGAGGTCTTTTAAAGCCTGTTTCCCGTTTGGATATGTCATGCTGACATTTTGAATGTTGATTTCCATTGTATCTGGTTCCTTTCTGTTTGAGATGATACAGAAAGTATACCAACCCAATATGGAGTGAACTTGGAGATTATATGTGTTTTGTGTGGAGAATTTCAGACAAAAAATCAGACAGGAAACCCAGCGATCTCCTGTCCAATATACTTTCTTCATTACAATTTATTTTTTATTGCTTTCAAACGGATTTGTGCCCAGCTTTGAAAAATAAATTTCTAAAGCAGATTCAATATATGGGTTCACTGCCTTCTGCTTTTCCTCCCGTTCATTTTCTGCATTATTAAAATTACCGATTTCCATCAGCTTTGGAAGCATGCTCATATCTCCGTCTGTAAACTCCATAATAAGCTCCCAATAGGATTTTATAAGTTGCTGGCATTGTTCGCTTTCAGACGGTATATGATCCTTTTGCAGCTGATATAGCGCATCACTCAAATCATTAAATCGTTCCAAAAAGCTAATCCCACTTTCCTTGTCAAAATGGCTGCGAATATGATCAAGCGTTTCATCGTCAAACCGTTTTATGAGATAGTAGAACTCATTTTTCATTTGCAGATTGACTATGATATCGGCATATTTTTTAAAATTCACCGTCTGCATTTTGAGTACCTCCGTCCGCAGTTGTTCAATTGCCTCAAGCGAGCCGGAGAGCTGTTCTATTTTTCTGCGTATGTCCTCCGCCTGTTCGGCAAGAATTTTTGCAACATCATCAGGCTTTTCCAAAGGTATTAAACGATTTTTGATATCCTCCAGTGAAAAACCTAAAGATTTCAGGGATAGGATCTGATGAAGCGTGACCAAATCTTTATCAGTGTAAAGCCTTCGTCCTCCTTCGCTTTCTGCCGATGGGGGCAACACCCCTTCCTTGTCATAATATTGAAGGGTGCGAACGGTGATCCCCATTTTCTTGGCAACTTCTCCGATCGTCATGTACCCTTTTGGTATTGCTCTGTATTTTTCCATCATTATTTCACCTCCTGAAACCTATTATAAACCATGACGCTGCGTCATAAGCAAGACTTTTTTTATTATTTTTATTCTGTTGAGGTGAGTTTTTTCAAGACACAATGGCATGATGTATTATGAAAACGAAACCATTGCCCGTACCCCGTCCTCTGTATTTTCAATCGTGCAGGAAGCGTGGTGTTTTTCGAGTATCATTCGTACAAGATACAGTCCCAATCCGCTTCCGCCGGTACTTCGGTTTCGGGAGTATTCATCCCTATAAAAGGCTTCAAAAAGATGGGGGAGCGCGTCATCCTGAATATGCACACCGGTATTTTCTATAGTAAAGGCAGGTTTGTCCTGTCTGATGCCGCACCATACTCGAATCTCAGCTCCATCAGGAGAGTAGAGGATTGCGTTGGAAAGAAGATTTCCGATCGCTTTGCCAAGCAAAGACGCATCACCGGTCACGGTAATCTCCGGTTCCAGCTGTATCGCAAGCCGCTGCCCGCGCTGCTCTATCAACTCCTTCACAAAATCAAGCTGTCTTTCTATGAGTGCTGATAGCTCGAGCGATTCCTGCTTAACAGTCGCCGCGCCGGTTTCCATCCGGGAAATAGAGAGCATTTCCTGTATCAAATGCTCCATACGTCCTGTGACCTGAAGCGAGCGGAGCAAATATTTATCCCGGTCTTGGTATACGTCGATTCCTTCAAGCATTCCGGACAGCTGTCCTTTTAGGATTGTGACCGGCGTTTTCAGCTCATGCGATGCGGCCGAGAAAAATGCGCGCAGAGCGTGATTTGCAGCTTCAAGTTCCTCAAGCGCGGCAGACAGCCGCTGTGACATCTGATCCAAGCTGCGTCCCAATGTGCCGATCTCATCGCGGCGCTGTTCATTGCATTTCCAATTAAAATCGAGCTCCGACATCTTCTTTGCAATACCGCTGAGACGGACGATCGGACGGGTAATATATCTGGAGTAGATAAAAGCGCACAGCAATGAGAGTACAAGCAGCACAAGCAGCAGCCAAGGCGCCATCTGGATCAGTGCCCGAACCGCAAGATTTTCTTCCTCAAGATGCGGCGTCACATAAAGCGAGTATCTCTCAGACCGGTCGGCAAAGGTTACATCAGCAATGATCGAGTATTGCTGCATTGTTGTAACGGTCGTTGTATTTCCGGTACCCTCCGCTACCGAAACACCCAATGATGAGGAAACACTGCCGTCCTCACCGGATCCGTCTGTTGAGACTTTAATATTGTCGTCCTTGTACTTTGACTGCATAGAAAGTTCAGAGCCCGTGTCGGCAATTTCTCCGTCTGCATTCAGCAGCATGACGTCCGCTCGGGAAGAGCGTATAAAGTCGTCCAAAACGGGACCACAGTCTTCAAATTTGATTTCTTTCAGTCGCTCCGTGAGAGCGTCCGTCTGCTGCTGCAGGTCGCTGTTGACCACCGAGGTGTACATACTCGGAGTGGCAAACGCGATCAGCGCAAAGGTAACGGCGCCGGCACAGAGCAGGATGAAAGACGTTATCAAAAAAATACGGATACTGAGACTTTCACTCAGTTTCTTTCGCAGCACGATAACCCACACCCCTTACTGTTTCGATATAGTCCCGCCCCAGCTTATGGCGGAGGTTTTTGATATGGCTGTCCACCACGCGCTCGTCTCCGAAAAAGTCGTAACCCCACAGCTTGGAGAGCAGCATTTCTCTGGAAAACACACGTCCGGGCGCAGACAGGAACGTATGCAAAAGCTCAAATTCCTTTGCGGTCAGTTCCAGCAGCTGCCCGTCCAAAAAAGCTTCCCTTGTGTCCGGGTCTATCAGCAGATCACGGTAGCGCAGACGGTTATCCTCATTTGTCCCTGCGGTTCTTTTTAAGATCACGCGGATCTTTTCCAAAAGGACGGGCATGGAGAAGGGTTTCGTGACATAGTCGTCCACATCGAGTCCAAAGCCGCGCAGCTGCTGCTCTTCACCGTCTAATGCAGTGAGCATCAGGATAGGAACTTGCGACTGACCGCGGATCATTTCACATACACCGAACCCATCGATCTTTGGAATCATGATATCAAGCAAAACAAGGTCGAATGGCCGAGACTGAAAGAGTGTCAGCGCCGCCACGCCGTCGCCCGCAACAGAAGGCGCATACCCGGCATTCCGCAGATAGGCGCAAAGCAGCTCCTGAATATCCGGTTCGTCCTCTACTATTAAAATATTCTTCATAAACAATCACCTATTAGATTATATCACGGAATTATGAATTTACGATGGAGAAATTATAAATTGTGAAATATTTTTATAGCCAATATTTGCAGATTCTTTTTTTGTAACGTGTGTCTTGTCATAATCCAATAAGCTTTGCCACTACATCGGCATCATTTATGTATGGGTCCTTCCAATACCTTGAGTCGTATGAATTGCTTGCGTTATCTCCCAGTACATAATAACAGTTGTCCGGTACGGTATGCATATGCCCGGAGATTGATATGGTATCACCCTGAGACGCAGCAATGCGCTTGACCAGCAGACTGTCGCCTCTGCGGAAAATGATAATATCCCCGTTTTTTAGTTCGCCGTGCCAACGTAATCCTAAAATGACACTGCCAGCTTTTAGTGTCGGTTCCATAGACGAACTGGGTACATAACCGATGAAGAAGATCATCCGGAAGATAATTGTCATCAGAACCAGACACAAGACCGGTATAATGATAATATAACGCTTCTTCATATAATGGCTCCAGACAGCCGGTATGCCTGTATTTCGGGACGGCTTTTCAAAAACTTACGAGCTTTGGATGCCCATGATGTTACTAAATTAGGCGCAGCATGCATGTGCGCACCAATCTCACTGCTGCTGTATCCCTGGCTCATCCAGATAAGAACGTCTATGCCTTTTGCTTCTGAAGGCCAGGCATAAGCTTTTAGCTTTTTCAGTGTGGTATAAAGCTCTTTTAACTCCACATTTTCAAATGCGGTATTCTCGGGTGAGAAGAGATGATAGTCTTCGGGAAGCTCTTCACACTGTATTTTTTTCGTCTCACTTATTAGGGCATCGCAGATCTCGTTCCATATCAGCCGATATGCATATGTAGAAAAACATCCGCCTTTGTCGGTCGCGGCGGCCTTGCAAAGACCAACACATCCAATCTGGTAAAGATCCTCATAGGAATAAAATCCGGAACTATTGAGACTATGAACCTTATCCTTTATGACTTTACCCACCAAGCCCATATTATCTTTCACTTTTTGTTGTATTTCGGGATTTACTTTCATGATGCAAACGCCTCCTTTCCCGAACCTTTCAATCTTTTGAGTTTCTTATGCTTCTGAAAATGTTCCACAGCTTTTTGACTTTCTTCAATCACGAGTTTACAGTAATATTCACCAAGATAGCCAATATGAGCCTGGGACAGCGGCGCTGATATAAGGTTTGCCAGCCAAAGGTACTCTTCTTGTTTTGTCATCATCCCACTGCGATAAAGCTGGTCAAAATAATGATGTGCCGTATTTCTTAAATTCCGTAGTTCATGATTGGCCATTGTCCCTACTGGAATTCTCGTACCTGCATGTGTTCTGACATAAGCATCACACTCAGGATAGTTTGAACACACATAAAGCATGGTTCCACGGCTGTTATCACGGTAAATTCCTTCCGCGCTCCTATAGATCACGGTGCTCCCACAATATGGGCAGCGCATTGCTCGGTCTTTCATTCCCTTTCTTTTTTTCTTCTTTTTCATAGCGTAAAAACACCTCCTTTAAGTAACAAAAAAAGCCGGAAGTCTGCAAAAAAACAAAGCAGAATCAAGCGCTGAAATATTGGTGTCTCATTCAGCATCGACTCTGCATGTAATTAAGCAGCCTTCCGGCTGGTAATATTCAATTTTGGCCTGCACCATTGTGGATTGCTCAGTGCGCTAAATCCGTAACGGTTCCCTCTCCCGCGGGGAAAGGTCTAACACCGTGAATTCATTCGATGTACCGAAAGCCTGGGCGCAAGCCCTTGCCACATGATTAGTATAGCAGAATGCAATCCTAATGTCAAGCCTTATAGTAATATTTTTAATAATATAATTAAAATTTATTACATTTAGCTATATTTGAAGTTTTTAAATGAGTCTGACAGCGATTATTCGTCATCTTCACCATCATATTCATCATCGTCATTTTCGTTAGGCCTACGTTTGCCCAAAACATACAATGTAATCAGGGTGCCAACAGATAACACAATGCCGCCTCCAAATAAAACAATATGAAATACCGGGATGCCGGCAATAGTGTTTTCTGTTTCTGTACTGACTTCATTGTTTGATGATGTGGTTATATCAACTTGATCTCCCTGTGTGGCAAGGGCCTGCATCTGAATCAATACTGGTTCCGGGATCGGAATATCCGATTGCAGACACGATAAGATGTACTGCTTGCTGCCTCCGATTTCAAGACGCAGAACGCCGTCGTTACCAACATAGACGGGGCTCGGATAAACTCCCGCGTCAGTACGGAATACAAACCCGACCCCGGCCCATGCTGTGCCGAGCTGAATCTCTAATTCAGAAGCTTCAAGAACCTGTAATTCGTCTCCGTCAGTTCCCTGAGATACCGCCTGTGCAGGTATTGTAAACATGCTGATTGCAAAGAATAGGCATAGGAATAACGGAATAATCCGAGTTTTAAAATTTGTTTTCATTGTTTCCTCCTGTTAAAAATATAGAGGGAGCTTGCGCTCCCTCCAGACAGATTTATTATTTTACCCAAGTTTCCTCTTCAGAATCGACAATCGCCATATGATCGTTTGCTGACTCCATTATATCGTAATATCCCCAATGTACATTGCTCTTAAGGTCGGTGAATTTATTAAGCGCAGCCAGGTTATCATTGATAAATTCCTTGTCCGGTGTCCGTCCTGTTGCACGGTTAACCACAGTCACGACCTCGGCGCGGGTGATGTTTACATCCGGCTTAAAGCTACCGTCTGCATATCCGTTGAGCCATTTTTCGTTGGTAGCGTATGCAATGTCGTCGTAAGCCCAGTGGCTGTTGTTTAAGTCGTTGTACTTGATGCTGATTGCACTGCTGCCAAGTTCATAGAATAGATCGTAGCAGCGTACAGCCATGGCAACAAACTCTGCTCTTGTGACAGACGCATTTGGTCTGAAAGTACCGTCCTCATACCCTTTGATGACATCATACTTTGCAAGATAACCTACATATGCGGCAAACCAATCGTTTTGTGATACATCAGAAAAGCCTGCATTCCCGCTGATGGATTCACCTTTTGCTTCGGAAATCAGTCGTGCGAAAATGGTTGCAGCCTCGGCACGGGTCATATCTCCGTCCGGTCTGAAGGTTCCATCTTCATAGCCTACAATATATGCTTTATGTTCCTGAGCGGGTAAAATGACAATACCGTTATTATCTGTTGTACCCGTAATTTCATTGCCATCTCTGTCTTTTAGAACAACAGTATAGTCCGCTTTGGCTTTGCCGTTTCTATCGGTTACAGTGATTGTATACCAATTATCATCATCTAAAGATTTACCTGTGGGCAAAGTCAGTGTTACTTTATCTGTTCCAGTGGATTTGGAAACGGAAACAGACTTGCCGTCTTTATCGGTGACTTTGACGTTGACGGAATTATAGCTGCTGCTCCAGCCGCCGCCACCGCCTCCGCCGGAAGATGAACCACCGCCGCCGGTTCCGCCTCCGCCTGTGGATTTCACAGGCAATGTTACTTTACCCTGCGAATTAGTTGTACCGCTCTTTGATGTGGATTTATCCTTAACAGTTACCGAAACGCCTTGAACAGGCTCACCGTCTTTATCAAGCACCGTTACGGTTGTCTGGTTGGAGGTCGTCAAAGTATGTGTATCCGGAAGGGTTACAGTAATTTTTCCGTCCTCGATTTTGACAAGTGCATTTGCAATATTTCCATCATTATTGGTAACAGTTACAGTATAGGAAGTTTCAGTATCTCCTGTATCCGGCTCACCGTCGCCGTCTGTATCTTCACCGGGTTTATCTTCTGTAATATCCCCGTTGCCATCGTCGCCGGTTACATCTTCACTCAGCGGAGGTACGGTCACTTTGCCGTTTTTATCTGTTACACCGCTGGCTGATACAGGACGTTCCGGTTCTGATGGTTCCGGAGAAGTTTCCGTATTTTCGTCTCCTTCTGACTGATCCGGTGCTCCTGTAGCATCCGGCTCAACAGTAGCTTCTGGCGCTTGGGTTGCTTCCGGTTCTTCTGACGGTGCGGGGCTTTCTTCTGGTCCGCTTACATCAGGTGTTTCTTCCGGCTGCTCTGTCTGCTCAGCAGTTTCGGTTATAATGACCGGCATACCGGAAACAGGCGTGTTATCCGCCTTATTCAATACGGTAACTGTTACACGGTTTGTATGATCATCAACCGCAATACCAGCTGGAAGCTGTACGGATATGTTTTCGATCTCCGTTATATTGCCACTTGCGTCAGGCTGGCTCTGGGTAGTGCTGAGTGTTACGAATGCCTTTTCGATTGCACCCGTCTCATTGACAACCGTTACAATATATCCGTCTACTTCACAATATCCGTTAACGTCTGTATAATCAATATTGGTGGGAGGTACGGTTGCCTGACCGTTTTCATTTGTCAAATTTGTCTCGCTTTTTTCCGTACTGTCAGTGAATGTTACACTCATATCCTTTACAGGCTTATTCTCGCTGTCAGTAACAGTTGCTGTAATCCTGTTTTCGATATCAATCAGTACATCTTCCGGCAGCTTCACATTGAGCTTGCCATCAGCTATTGTGATAAAAGCGTTCTCTATCGGTTTTGTTTCGTCTGTTATTAGAACATTGTAGCCGTTTACAACGCCTTTCCCGTCGCTGTCTGTATAATCCTCTGTAACAGGCGGAACGATAACTCTTCCGAATTCATCGGTTATGCCTGTGTAAGATGATTCTGCCAGATCCGTCACAGTAACAGTCTTTCCTGCAATCGGATTGCCGACAGAATCCAGCACCGTTACCGTAATGCGGTTGGCGTGAGTGATTGTTTTGCCCTCCGGAAGTGTAACCGAAATGCTTTCATCCTCATTATAAACCACGTAAGCGTTTGGGATCACACCGAGTTCATCATTGACAATCACATTGATCTGCTCTACATTGACCTTACCATCCTCGTCGGTATAGCCGTCGCTCGCTGTAGGAAGAGTAAGTTTACCGTAGATGTCGGTGACACCTTTTTCTATAAAGTCTGCGTCTCCTAAAGCAATTATGGTGACGCCTTTCTGTGCATTACCATTCTGATCGGTAACGGTAACAATAACCGGATTTTCCCTTGTAGGCTTTACGCCATCAGCGAGGTCAACAACAAGATTGTTGCTTTCACCAATATAGATATCACAGTTTGGAATTATAACATTGGTCTTGTCTGTTACGGTAACTACATACGTCTTTTTCTCATCGCCGTCTTCTGTTCCAACAGTACCATTATCATCACCTGTTGAACTCTGATTGTTCGGAACGATCAGCTGACCGTTTTCATCAGTAGCACCCGTGGCAGCATTGTTGTTCTTGTCATAGATAAATATCTGTAAACCCGCTGCTGGTTCCTGTGTGTCAGTATGGAATGCCGTGATCGTCGTTCTGTCCTCATAATCGAGCAAACGTCCGTCTGGCAGTTTGATTGTTACATTGTCTTCAACATCAATGGTGATTTCCGAATCAAATACAGGTTTACCATTTTCATCGGTCAGTATGATGGAGTAATCACCAACCTCAGCATCGCCGTCTTCATCAGAGTGATCAGTATCGACAAGCTGTGGGATTTCTACAGTTTGCAATACCGTACCGCAAGTCAAGCACTCGATATGCTTGCTGCCTGCACTTTCAATCGTTGCCGGTATATCAATGATCCACTCGGAAGGAGAATGTCCAAGCGGTTCCTTGTATTCTGCCTTGTAGCTGTGTCCGCATGCAGAGCAGGTATAGGTTGTGTATCCAAGTGTCAGGCAAGTCGGCTCGGTTACCACCGTTTCATAACTGTGCGCTGTTTTATCCGTGTAATCACCCACATAGCTGTCGCCGCAGGACTTACAGGTGTACGTTGTATAACCCATCTCGGTACAGGTTGGTGCAGTTACAACTGCATCATAGTCGTGAGGTAATTTATCTGTATAATTATCCTTATAACTATCGCCGCAGCTTTCACATACAAAAGTTGTATAACCCATCTCTGTGCAGGTAGGCGGTGTTACAGTTTCAATATAATGATGCTGCTCACAATCTGTCAAATCCCCAATATATTCCTTGCCGCAATCCGGGCAGGTATAAATCGTGTAGCCATGCTCAGTGCAGGTTGGGGGAATGACCTGCTGGCTGTAATTGTGCTCCGTCATCTCGGTATAATCAGCAATATAACTGTCTCCGCAAACAGAACAGGTATAGGTCGTATATCCCATTTCGGTACAAGTAGGCTGCGTAACAACACCCTCATAGCTGTGCGGTAATTTTTCGGTATAATCGGATATATACTCGTCGCCGCAATCGTTACAGGTATAGGTTGTATATCCATGTTCGGTACAGGTCGGATTTGTTACAACCGCATTGTAATCATGTTCTGCTTTATCCGTGTAATCCGATGTATAGCTATCGCCGCAGTCGGGGCAGGTATAGACTGTATAACCCATTGCCGTACAGGTTGGGGCTACTATTTCCGTTTCATAATGATGCCCTGTTGCTTGTGCCAAAACTGTACCGCAGACTTCGCAGAGCTGCGGCGTTGTGCAGGTAGCCGCTGCGCCCGGCGTATGGCCTGTGGCAGACTCGGCTTTGATCATTTTTTCCTTGCAGCCTGTATTTGTGCAGCGGTACTCAATTACGCCCTCGCTCTCACAAGTGGAATTTGTAACGATATGCCCCTCGTCCCAATTATGACCTGTCGGCTCGGTGTAGTCCGAAACGAAACTTGCGCCGCACATGGTACAGGTTGAAGTTGTATAGCCCTGATCGGTACAGGTCGGCTCTTTTGTAATACGCTCATAAGCGTGGGAAATCAAGGCTGTAATATCGGTGATAAAATTATCGCCGCAAACCTCGCAGGTATGCTCGGTGTAGCCGACTTCCCGGCAAGTGGGGTTGTGTACCTTCGTGTTGTATTTGTGTTCGCCTGTCGGTGTGGTGGTTTCATGGAAATCGCCGCAGTTTTTACACATGGTAAGCACAAGCCCGCCCTGCTTACAGGTTGCCTCGCGGATTGTTACGTCCTCGTAGTCATGACCGCTGGCTGGGGTGTAGTTGCGTTTTTCCAATCTTCCGCAGCCGTCGCACTGCCAGCGTTCATATCCTAAATCGGTACAGTTCGGGGCGACAGTCTCCACATACCGGTAATCGTGGACATGCGGCACAGCCGTGCTGCTGTCCTGTCCTTCATCGGAACTGCCGCCGCTGCTGCTTTCTTCTAAAAGCCAGACATACGACACACCGTTTTCGACCATATTTTCTCCGTCATATTCATAATCAATCTCGTAGTATATGGGATAATAGCCCGCGCTCGTATAATTGGGCGCCGAGGTAAGGTTGCAGCTGCCGGCTTTTGTGCCGTACCGGATAGATGTATGCACGCCTGCGTCCGACAGATCGGAAACGGTGACGGTGTGCGCCTTGCCGTCTTCTATTCCATAGTAGGAACTGACAACAGACTTGGCGGTCAGGTATTCTGTAGTTTCATAACCGCAGTCGCCGCAGGATTCGGATACATAAAACCGACTGTTGCCGAGCTGCGCATCGACTTCCTCCTTGAAGTTATGGCGCTCGCGGCTTTCCGTTGCCTGTGCCCGTGTACCTTTACAGAACTGACAATACTGTCCCTTTTTCAAGACAGTTGTATGATAGGTATCGTTATACGGTTCATACGTTGTATTGTCAAAATCATAAAAGAAGTTATGATCACACGAATACAGGATATACACGTTTTTATTAAAGCTGTATGAATCGGCACCGTCAACGCTGTTCATGGTACCGCAGGTCTGGCAGACTGATTTTGATAGCGATAGGTAAGGCTTTGATGTCATCGCTGCCTTTTCCCCCGCTTCACACC
>CAYNRX010000026.1:0-33346 GCA_964399965.1 uncultured Lachnospiraceae bacterium
TATACCATCTTGGAGGTTTATTCAACTACTTTACACAAAATTCGGGATTGTCTCCCTTTGTCATATTGGAATTCCTCCATTCGCATCCAACCATCTATTGATATTACTTTCCCATTTTGTCTGCCATTTTTCCTCATTAACGATCGCATTAAATACAGGCTCAAGAAAGGTTTGAATTTCTGCAATGACAACAGAAAACTCAAGTGTGTCATTTTTGATATTCTTCAGAAAATATTTCCACCGTTTCTGCATATCCTCATCTTCGGCAAGCTTGGCGACACGCTTGAAGCTATCTTTATTATAATTCGTGCCACGATTCTTCAAGGTCTCAAATATAGCCGCCTGCAATTTTGCTCCCTCAAAATCAAACGTTCTTGCGAGGTAATAAATATCATAAAAATCTTTCATTCTGCCTGTCAGCTCGAAACGCTGAAGAATGGCATCAAGTTTTTCTGCTATGGTACTTTCAAGAGAATAGGTTTTGATCACAGGAGCCTCAAAGCCTGCAAGCTGCGTATTGATCTTGCGCTCTTCTGCCTTTGGCACAATTACATCGCCAACACCTATATCAACATTGAACGGTACTCGTACATTTTTTATCCGTCCGATGATCTGTGTACTTATACCATGATATTTTCTCTGAGGAGAAATTTCCTCAAATCCTTTTGCAGTCATTTCTATATAATCATTGCCTGTCGGTGTGTCAATTATCTTACAAATTAAATCTTTAACATTGTCTATCGAATTTGAATATCTGCGAAGAAGAAAATCAACATCTATAGTAGCTCTGCTTTCGAAATTTGTAAGAGTATATATAAACAACCCACCCTTCAGTATCAGAAAATCATCATATCCTGACTTTGACAGCTTCCTCAAAAATTCCTCCTGCATAAAAAGCTGCAGACATTGCTGATAACTGATGCCTAAAGCTTTTGCCTTGTTTCTTAGCTTTGCCAGTACAGAAGCTGCTATATCTGCCATTACAACCACACTCCTATCAGATCACGTACTCTTTTTTGAACTCTCAACTCTTTTGCATACTGCATAAGATTGGGGATATTCTTTTTAGGGTCTTTTACATAGCTTTGGATAGCTTTATTAAAAATCTCCTTATCCGTTTTATTCATATTTTTCAAAACATCACAAATCGTACGGTCACGGTCATAAATACGAACTTGGATAAAATCTATTTCACCTTTTGTTTCGCCGATATGAAGCAAACCAGGCTCGACACGATAAGCTCTTACAAACGGATAGTCTATTTGTGTTCGTTGTCTTGAAACATTCTTGTCTATTGCAATATTCCATTCGGCAGGATTTCTGTCACTGTATCCATAATAAAACAGTGCAGTTTCCATGCAAAGGATCGCATCGGGAAATAATTTGTTGATAATTACCACTTCACTTTCACCGCTGTCATCAAGCCAATGATAATATCCTCGCTTTACCTTTTCTACAAGCCCTTCCTCCAGTAGCTTTTGAATATCTCTATAGTATACTTTTTCTGAATTAAGCTGCGCTGTTGTCATAATATAATCATAGCCCGCAAAAATTTTCTTTAGGCTTTCCGTATTTCGCCGTTCAAGCATAATATCACCTCCGGCATTAAACTACACATCAATTTTTCAACAATGGTGTACTTTAATACATTATATCAAACGTTAAATACAATGTCAACATATTTATCTCAATATAAACCAAACGGCTCAGCGCAAAGCCGAGCCGTTTGCGTTGTCTGAAAATAGATTTTTAAAAATTTCCGTAGAATTTTGGTACAATATTGGTACAAAACCGCGTTTTTGGTACAAGCCAAACTCCGCAAAGCCTTGCTCCCATGCGGTTTTATTTATCCAATGACTTCATTGTGGGGAACAGCAGCACATCGCGGATCGCCGGGGAATCCGTGAACAGCATACACATGCGGTCGATGCCGAAGCCGATGCCGCCGGTGGGCGGCATACCTATCTCCAGAGCGCGCATGAAATCCTCATCGGTGGTATTGGCCTCCTCATCGCCCTGCGCCAAAAGCTCCTCCTGGGCGCGGAACCGCTCCCGCTGGTCGATGGGGTCGTTAAGCTCCGAATAGGCGTTGGCAATCTCCCATCCGTTCATGAAAAATTCAAACCGCTCCACATATTCGGGGTTGTCGGGCTTTTTCTTCGTCAGCGGCGATATCTCTATCGGATGATCCATGACAAAGGTGGGCTGGATAAGATGCTCCTCGGCAAATTCCTCGAAGAACAGGTTCAATATATCGCCCTTCTTATGACGCTGCTCATACTCAACATGATGCTCATCCGCAGCCTTTCTTGCTTCCTCAAGCGTGTGTATGGCGGAAAAATCAACGCCGGAATATTTCTTTACCGCCTCCACCATCGTTATGCGCTCAAACGGCTTTGACAGATCCATCTCCACTCCGTTGTATACTATGGTCGTAGTGCCCAGCACCTCCTGGGCCACGTGGCGGTACATATTTTCGGTGAGATCCATCATGCCGTTGTAATCGGTATAGGCCTGATAAAGCTCCATCAGCGTAAATTCCGGATTGTGCCGGGTATCAAGACCCTCGTTCCTGAATACGCGCCCTATTTCATATACCTTGTCAAAGCCGCCCACGATAAGCCGCTTTAAGTAAAGCTCCAGCGAGATCCTCAGCTTGAAATCCTCGTCAAGCGCGTTAAAATGGGTCACGAACGGTCTGGCCGCCGCTCCGCCGGCATTCGATACCAATATCGGCGTTTCTACTTCCAAAAAGCCCCTGCCGTCGAGGTAACGCCTGATGGAGGAAATGATCCGTGAACGCTTGACAAAGGTGTCCTTGACGTCCTTGTTCATTATGAGATCCACATACCGCTGGCGGTATCTGAGATCGGTGTCGGTCATACCGTGGAATTTCTCCGGCAGCGGCAATAGCGACTTTGAAAGCAGCTCTATCTTCTCCGCCCGTACCGATACTTCCCCGGTCTGGGTGGTGAACACCTCTCCCTCGGCGCCGATGATATCCCCGATATCGAGCTTTTTGAACCGGTCATACTCCTCCTCGCCCAGGATATCGCGCTTTACAAACAGCTGTATCTGCCCGTCCATATCCGCTAGGTGCACAAATCCTACCTTGCCCATGCCGCGCTTGGACATTATCCTTCCGGCTACGCGCACGCTCTGCCCGTCAAGCGGGGATATCCTGGCCGTGACCTGCTTTTCTTCGCCGCGGGAGACGACAGTGCGCTCTTCTGTCCGGCAGTTTTGGGTTATCTGCCCGGAGGTATGAGTGCGGTCGTACTTTGTTGCGAGAAACGGATCCCGGCCCTCGTCCTGCAGCTGGGCGAGCTTTTCCCGGCGTATCTTAAGCAGCTGGCTAAGCTCCGGCTGCTGCGTATTATCTGAATTGTTTGCCATTTTCAAAATTCCTTTCCCTAGATTGCTTATTCCCTAATTATACACTATATTTGATATTATTACAATATGATTTTTGAAAAATCTCTTAAAAATTTTTCTCAAAAACGCGCGCCGTATTTGGCGGATACGCGCAAAATATTCTTGCAATCCGAGAAGGGATATGGTATAATTATCATGTAAATTGAAAAGAATAAAGCAGTCTGGCAAGGAGTGAAAAAGAGTGGACGAACTTCAGCAGTACAAACAGCGGCTGCGTATCGCGCTGCGCGCGGCCAAGGTATGTATTTTCGAGGTGGATCTGAAAAAACAGCTTTATACATTCTTTGAGAATGCCGAGGTCATATTCGGCGTCAGCGGCGATGTTATCTTAAATGATGTGCGTCCCTTCAGCGAGCTTGCGCCGCAGGAATACATGGATGCTGTGAGCCGCTACTTCTCGCATCCCGATGATGCGGCGGTGATAGAGACTGCATTTTCCAATATTTTTGCCGGCAGGACGGCCGACTACGAAGCGCGGATGCGGGCGGGAGGATCGGACTATGTCTGGTGCCGGATAAACGTGGTGCCGGTGATGGAAAATGGCCGCCCCCTGCGGATGATAGGCGTTATAACCGATATCACCGAGCAGAAGGCCAAGACCGACAGCCTTAAAAAAGCCGCGCGCATAGATGCGCTGACAATGCTTTATAACAAGGGATATTCCACCGAACTGATAAAGTCCGCCCTTCGCCGCCGCAGCGGCGTCCATGTGCTGGCCGTTTTGGATATCGATAATTTCAAAAAGCTGAACGATACCTACGGCCACGGCGAGGGCGACCGTGTTATAAGAGCGGTGGCCGACAGGATACGCAGGACCTTCCGGGATACCGATATCACCGGGCGGTTCGGCGGAGATGAGTTTATCGTCCTCCTTAAGGACGTTAAACGCCCCCGGGAGCTTCGCTCCAAATTCAGCAGCCTGCTGCGCTATGAGGTGGACGGGCTTTTGTGCACGGTGAGCGCGGGAGCGGCCGTCTATCCGGAGGACGGCGAGAGCTTCGAGGAGCTGTTTGAAAAGGCCGACTCCGCTTTATATAGGGCAAAGACGGCTAAGGAGACGGTGCTTTTCTATAACGAATGATAAAATCATTTATGCACACTGCGGCGGTCTGCTTTTTAGCGGGCCGTCTTTTTTGTGCGCGGCCTCATAAAAAATGCACTCTGCCCCCCGAATGTTTCTTTAAGAAAAAGCATATAATATTGTAAAGCAAATACTTGACAAATGCTTTACAATGTGCTATAATTTGTTTAAGAAAGCGGCAAAGGAGAGGATACTATGGCACAGGCAATGGTAAATTTCCGTATGGATGCGGATCTGAAAAAATCAATGGAGAAGGTATGCAATGATATGGGGTTAAGCATGACAACGGCGTTTACGATTTTTGCCAAAAAGGTCAGCCGCGAAAAAAGGATCCCGTTTGAGGTATCGGCCGACCCGTTTTACGATGAGAAAAATATGTCGCGGATCATGAGGGCGATTGACAACCTTGAGGCCGGCAAGGGTGTGGAGCATGAGATAATAGAGGACGGCGAATGAAGAAGATATGGGATGAAGGGGCATGGGCTGATTATCTCTATTGGCAGGCGCAGGACAAAAAGACCCTTAAAAGGATAAACGCCTTATTAAAGGATATCGATCGCAACGGATACAGCGGCATAGGCAAGCCGGAACCTCTGCGCGGTGACATGGCGGGCTTCTGGAGTAGGCGTATCGATGGATACAACAGGCTTGTATACAGGATAAGGGATAATGTGATTGAAATAGCTTCATGCAAGGATCATTACGATTGACACGGTTGTTTATGCACACTGCGGCGGTCTGCTTTTTGGCAGGCCGTCTTTTTTGTGCAATTTTTCATAAAAAAACCGCCGGTTCGCTCTTGCATTTTTCTGGCAGATATGCTATAATAAAAAATTTGACATTTCGGCATATTTGTGGTATAATTATTATGCGGGAAAATTTCCGCCCGATACATAAGCGTCAATAGTGAGAAATGGAGGCAGAAAATGTTTTGCGTCGGCGATAAAGTTGTGTATCCTACGCATGGCGCGGGAGTGATAGAAGCGATCGAGGAAAAGCGTATCCTCGGGAAAAAGAAGCTGTATTATATAATGCGGACGATGACGGGGAACATGACGCTGATGATACCCACTGACAACGGAGAACAGACCGGTATCCGCAGCCTGATATCGCGCGATGAAGCAAAAAAGGTGCTTGAGTATTTCAAGAACAGCCCCATAGAGCCGGATCACAGCTGGAACCAGCGTCAGCGGGAGAATATGTCAAAGATAAAATCGGGCGACATATATCAGGTGCTTGACGTTTTGAAGGAGCTGATGTACCGCGACCGTACAAAGGGGCTTTCGACAAGCGAGAGAAAGCTTCTAAACAGCGCCAGCCAAATTGCCTTAAGCGAGCTGGTGATGTCGGGCGTAGCCGACAAAAGCGATGTGGAATGCATAATGAACGACACCATAGAAGGGATGCTGTGATATGGTAACTGCCCTGATAGTAGCGGGAGGAAGCGGCAGCCGCATGGGAGCGGATAGGAACAAGCTGCTGCTCACGCTTTCGGCAAAGCCGGTGATATGGTATACGCTTGCGGCCTTTGAGAGGGCGGAGTGCATAGATGAGATAGTTATAGCCGCCCGCGGCTGCGACCGGGAGGCGTTTTTAGCCATTGCGGGGGAGTTTTCCAAATTCGTCCTTGTATGCCCGAGCGGGGACACCAGGCAGGAGACGGTGAGGCGCGGCCTTGCGTACTGTCGGGGCGATATCGTAGCCGTCCATGACGGGGCGCGCGCTCTCGTTATGCCGGAGCTTATCTGCCGCACGGTGGAGGACTGCCGCATTTTCGGCGCGGCGGCGGCCGGGGTAATGTCGAAGGATACGATAAAATTGACGGAGGACGGATTCATCACCGCTACCGTGGACAGGGAAAGGGCCGTATCCATCCAGACCCCGCAGGTGTTTGCGCGCGCGGAGCTTATAGCGGCGCATGAGAAGGCCGCAAGGGACGGTTTTGCTGCCACTGATGACTGTATGCTTTTGGAGCGGCTGGGAAAACGCGTGCGCGTGAGCGAGGGCTCCTATGAGAATATCAAGCTGACGACGCCCGAGGATATGGAATTGGCGGAAAAAATTTTATCAAGGCGCAAAAAAGAGGTTGACAAAACCGGCGCAAAGTGATAGTATATATGTAACATCGAAAAAATAATACGTCTTTGGGGCAGGGTGAAATTCCCGATTGGCGGTAAAGTCCGCGAGCGCGCAGGCGCAGATTTGGTGCGATTCCAAAACCAACAGTATAGTCTGGATGAAAAAAGACGAGATCAAATGGGCAGTAATAGCTGTAATATAAATATTTCCTTTTTTTCATTTTGTTCTCACACCCGAAAGGACGCGTTGTTCTTTCGGGTGTGTTTTTATGCCAAAAAAAATGAAACGGAGGTAATAAGAAAATGGCGGAAACAAGAACGAAAAAGATAGCCGTTATCGGAGTGCTGACGGCTATCGCTTATGTGGTGATGGTCGTGGGCAGGATACCGATGGTGATGTTTTTGTCCTATGACCCCAAGGACGTTATAATCGTCCTAGCAGGCTTTATCTACGGCCCTCTGGTATCGTTTGCGATAGCGGCGGTCGTGGGGCTGGTGGAGATGGTGACGGTCAGCGACACAGGGATAATAGGGGCGGTTATGAACATATTGCAGTCGAGCTGCTTTGCCTGCCTGGCGGCCTTTATATATAAGAAGAACCGCACGATGGCGGGAGCTGTCGGCGGCCTGGTATCGGGGGCGCTTTTGGCGACGGCGGCGATGCTTTTGTGGAATTACCTTTTAACGCCGATATACATGGGACTGCCAAGGGAGCAGGTGGCGGCGATGCTGGTGCCGGTATTTTTGCCCTTCAACCTTGTAAAGGGCGGCATCAATGCGGCGATCGCGCTGCTTTTGTATAAGCCGGTCGTGACTGCTTTGAGGAAAGCAGGCCTTATCGGAGCATCCTCGGGGGTATCGCTAAAGGGCAGATCCGCGCAGGCCGGGGTGATGATCGTGGCCGCAGCCGTGCTTGTTACCTGCATATTCTGCGCTTTGGTGATGAAAGGCATCGTGTAGGAGACATTGTTGAAAAATCACATTATCGCGCCCCTTCGGGGCGCTTTTTTTATGGAAAAAATCAACATGAGCAATATTTGGATGAATATCGCACAAAAAGAGCAATATATTGCTTGATTTTTCGGGGGGGGGGTGTATAATTAACTTATCTAATAAATCTGCCCGGCTTTTGCCTTTCGGGCAGCTTAATATGAGGGAGGAAAATGAGATGAAATTAAGAAAAATGCTCGGCGCGATATGTGCGCTGGCAGTGACAGCATCCGCATTCGCGGGGTTTGGGGTAACGGCTGATGCGGCGGCAGGTGATGTGACAGTAAATGCAGAGGCTGATTTTACAAGCGATATGGGAGATTTTACTGTTGTAAGCAGCGATAGCGCATCCCCGCTTGAACTTAGCAGTGGTTATGACGGTTGGTTGGCTGTAGGAAAAGGATCAGGAACGGTTACAATTCCCGATGAGGAGCTTGCGGGTGCTACCGATAAGGTTACTGTAGAATTTAAAGTTGCATACGGAAAGCTTATTAATAGAAGTCTTTATTATACAATTTCCGATAGTAATGGCACAGTGATTGTTGATTGGGACTTCAATGCTTATAGTGGTGAAATAAATACTAACGTTTTGGGCAGTGGGTCAGATTTGCCGGCATCAAGTGAGTTTTATTATGCTTATAATACACCTATAACCGCTAGGGCGGCATCGTATAAGTTTGAATTTGATTTTGCGGCGAGAACAGTAAAGCAAACAACTGTTAATATGCAGAATAATGCAACAACAACCCATACGAATAATCTTCCTGACGGTGTGAACAATGTAAAGACATTGACGATCGGTTCTAATTATGAGAATGCGGGCAGAAGATGTGTTGTTGACGACATTAAAATATCGACAACAGAAGGTGAGAATGTAGAAATGCATAAGGTTACCGTCAACTACCTAGTAGGCGGAGAAGCGATCCCTGCCGAGGATCTTCCGCAGGGAGCAATGACGAGTATAACTGTAGCAGATGGAACAGAATATACACCATCGTATGCAGATGAATTTTTCACTGATACAGAACTGTATACGTTTGCTTCCTCTGACATAAGTTTTCCGGTAACTATAAACAGTGATACAACTATAAATCTTACATATACAAAAAGGGCATTGGAAACATATGATGTAACGGTAAATTCTGTTATCAACGATGTAAAAGAGCCAATCGTAGAGACAACTTTAACAGAGAAGCATTCTACAGAGTATGCTGTGCCGAAGTATATTGTAAAGGACGGTATTGCATACGTTACAGCAGCACAATTGGGAAATGGAGAGGATGCTCCATACTATAAAGCAACAATAAGCGATATTACAGAAGATTTTGTCAAGGATTTAACATATACAAAGGCGTTTGAAAACGTTGTTGCTTTTGCGGAGGGTTCAGGACACTCTGGTGATAATGCTGATATAAGATGCTCGGGCGGAAGCGGTACACGTGGAACGATTGAGGTAGGAAATGTTGAACCCAGCATATATGCGATAGAAGCTAATTCATATCAAAGGGGCAATGATACTTGGATTTATTTAGATGGTGAAGCAGTAAAACAATTAACGGTTCATGATGATTCATTTGCTGTTGAAACTACAGTATTTGAAATAACAAAACCTGGGAAATTAACTGTAGGCCCGGGTACAAATAGCTCGGATATTGTTGACTATATTTTGCTGTATGAGCCTTATATAGAGCTCATGTCCACCGAAGCCCAGGCACAGACTCTCACCAACCAGCAGATAACCCCGGCAGACGGCGGCGATGCTATAACCGTATCCGGCACAGCCTATACCATCTGGTACAAGCTGACAGGCTTTGACGAGGGTACACAGCCGACTATCACGCTCAAGGGCGGCACAGGCGCAGTAAACGAAACGGCCACCATAACTCGGGCCGAGGTAGGCACAGACGGCTACTACTGTGTGCAGATACTTGACGATGAGAACCTTGAAGCGGGCAGCTACAAAGTAACGCTTACAGCGGGCGATGCTACCTCGGAAGCGGTAACGTTCACCGCAGAATAATTACGCCTCCACTTCCGCTGTGCCAAGGCACATGAGGAATGGAATAAAAAATCCAAGCGTTCCGCTCTCCCAAATCCGCGGGACGCGATCCCTAGTCCCGGTCTCGGGACGAATGAAAAAACGCGCTTTGTCCTCTCCCTATGGGCAAAGCAAACCCCGCGCCAAACGGTGCGGGGTGTTTTTTTATCTTATCATCAAAAGTATCAACACTCCGGCAAGGAGCGTTATCAGGATAGACACAGCCCTGTTCATTTCCTCTCCTCCTCCAAAAGCACGGCGGCAGTTGCGGATATGCCCTCCATACGCCCTTCAAAGCCGAGCTTTTCCGTTGTGGTGGCCTTTACGTTCACCAGCTCCGTTCCCAGCGCACGCCGGAGATTTTCCGCCATCCGGCCGATATAGGGAGCCAGCTTCGGCTTCTGCGCGACTATCGTCACATCGGCGTTCACCACAAAAAGCCCGGCCTCCCGTATCCTGTGCATGACCTCCAAGAGCAGCCCCATGCTGTCGGCTCCCTTGTAGGCGGGGTCGCTGTCGGGGAACAAACGCCCGATATCGCCCATGCAGGCCGCCCCCAGTATCGCGTCCATAAGCGCGTGGACGGCCACGTCCGCGTCCGAATGCCCCAAAAGCCCCGTATCGTGCGGTATCCTGACGCCGCACAGAATGAGATCCCTGCCGGGGACAAGCCTGTGCACGTCGTATCCCTGCCCGATCCTCATAAAAATCAGTCCTTTCCTAAATTTATCCCAAGCCGTAAAGGCGGTCGAAGAATTGCGGATACGATACCGCCGCGCAGCCGGGATCGTCTATCGTCGACTGCCCCTCAAGCATCTGCGCAAGCACGGCGGCCGTCATGGCCATGCGGTGGTCTCCCTCGGTGACAAAATCCGCCCCGTGCAGCGGCCGTCCGCCGTTTATTATCATCCCGTCCTCCGTTTCCTCTATGTCCGCGCCCGTTTTTGCAAATTCCCTGCATACCGCGCGTATGCGGTTTGATTCCTTGACCTTAAGCTCCTCGGCGTCTTGTATTACGGTCGTGCCCTCGGCAAAAAGGGCTGCCGCGGCGATTATGGGTATCTCGTCGATCAGCCGCGGGATATCCGCCCCTCCTATCCGGCAGCCGTGGAGTGAGGAGGAACGCACTGTTATGTCCCCGGCCTCCTCGCCGGAGGAGGTGCGGCGGTTTTCGATGGCGATATCCGCCCCCATCTTTAGGAGCACATCGATGATCCCCGTGCGCGTGGGGTTAAGGCCGACGTTTCTTACCGTTATCTCGGCATTGGGCATGATAAGCCCCAGGACGAGGAAAAACGCTGCCGAGGATATATCCCCGGGAACCTCGAAACACTGCGCAGATAGCCTTTGCGCCGGGTTTACGGTGATATCAAGGCCGTTTACGGCAATATCCGCCCCGGCGGCGGAGAGCATAAGCTCGGTATGGTTTCGCGACTGCTCGACTTCGTGTATCACTGTCGGCGAGTCGGCATAGAGCGCGGCCAGCATGATAGCGGTCTTGACCTGCGCCGAGGCCACCTCCATTTTGTAATCTATCCCGTGCAGCTTCCTCCCGTTTATCTTAAGCGGGCAGAAATCGCCGGAAATATCGGCACCCATCATTGATAGCGGCTTTGTAACGCGCTTCATAGGACGGCGGCGGATGGAGCTGTCGCCGTCTATGACCGCTGAAAAGCTCTGCCCTGCCAAAAGCCCTGCCAAAAGCCTGGTAGTGGTGCCGGAATTGCCCGTGTAGAGCGTCTGGCCGGGCGCCAAAAGCCCCCGAAGCTCCCGTCCGTGTACCTTTACCCTTTCGCCGGATATTTCGCAGCTAACGCCCATCTTGCGGAAGCAGTCTATCGTTGAAAGGCAGTCCGCCCCGAATAAAAAGCCGGAGATCTCACTCACTCCCTCCGACACTGCGCCAAGGATAACTCCCCTGTGGGATATGGACTTGTCCCCGGGCACGGTAAGCTCGCCCTTGGGCGAGGATATTTTCCTTATTGTTTCGCTCATAGCTTACTCCTTAAAATAAATTCTAAACAGATTATACCATAAATAAAATAGAATTACAAGACAGCCGGGAGAATTTCCGGGGAATTTGGAGGGCGGCGGAGTGAAAAAGCAGGATCTTTTGACGGGAGCGGTTATATTGATGGCGGCAAATGCCGTCTCCAAGATTTTGGGGGCGATGTTCAAGATACCGCTGGCGCATATTTTGCATGAGGAGGGGATGGCGATATATTCGGCCGCCTTTTCCGCCTATATCCTTGCCCTGACGCCGGTGACCTCGGGGCTGCCGTTTGCGGTGTCGCGCCTTTCGGCCGAGGAGGAGGCCTGGGGGAGACCGGCGGCCGCGAGAAAGATAATGAGGGTGTCAACGCTTTTATTGGCGGTGATCGGCGTTATAAGCGGGCTGGGGCTGTATTTGGGGGCGGATGTAATGGCGGCGGCTCTGCGCGACCCCAAGGCGGCTGTGGCCGTGAGAGCCTCGGCTCCGGCGGTGCTGTTCGTTGCCCTGGGCGCAGGGGTCAAGGGATATTTCCAGGGGACGGGGAATATGCTGCCGGCGGCGGTCTCTCAGGTGGCGGAATCGTTTGTGAAGCTGGCGGCGGGATATGGCCTTGCGGTAATGCTGTCAAAGCGCGCCGCCGAATATGCGGCCGCAGGAGCGGTCACCGGCGTGGCATCAGGGGAAGCGGCGGCCACCGCCCTGCTGTTTCTCATGTATCTGCCGGGCGGACGGAGGATAAAGGGCAAAAAGGAGGGCACGGCGGCGGTGATGAAGCGGCTTTTGGCGGTCGCAGCGCCGATGACGGTCTTGTCTCTTGCCGCTTCGTCTGTGGGGATAGTAGATACCACGCTTGTGCGGGCGCGGCTTTTCCATTTGGTGTTCACCGGGGAGGAAGCAAGGCGGTTTTTGATGAGCTTCGGCCAGTACACCGAGGTGTTTGATAAAATTCCCCAGACGCTGAGCCTTGGCATGGAGGGAGCGCGCTGGCTGTGGGGAGCGTATTCGGGCTATGCGCAGACGGTGTTCCACCTGCCGCTGGGAGTGATCGCCACTATCGGCACGGCGTCCCTGCCGCTTATCGCCGGGGCCTCCGCCACCGGGGATCATAGGAAGGCGGAGCGCGTATTTTCGGCGGGGATAAAGCTGGCCGTGGTGCTGGCCGTCCCCTGTGCGGCGGCGATGTTCGTGCTGGGAGGGGAGATGCTGGGGGTGCTGTTCCAAAACCGTGCCTCGGCGGGGATGCTGGCGGCGCTTTCGCCATCGTTGGTGCTTTTGTGCGCAGTGCAGTTTGCGGTGTCGGTGCAGCATTCGGCCGGAAGGCTGTGGCAGCCGTTTGTGTATATGCTGGCCGGCTCGGCGGTGAAACTGGCGGTGATATATGCGCTGTGCGGGAGCGGGACGTTCCATATCTATGGGGCGGCCGTATCATCGGCGGTCTCCGCCCTTTTGGAGCTGATATTAAATCTTTGGGGGATACGAAAGTATATGGGTTTAAAATTTTCCGTAAGGGAAATACTGTTAAAGCCGGTGACCGCCGGGGCGGTGATGGCCGGGGTAATGGGGCTTTTATACGGGCCTGTCAGCGGGCTTGTTTCCCAGGATATCGCCGTGTGCATCGCCGTTGGCGGGATCGGGGCGGCCGTATACCTGTTGACGCTGGCCGTTTTGGGGGTATCGGTGGAAAAAATCGCAGGATGAGCCAAAAACCGTCTTGACCGCGGAGGGATATGGTGATATAATAACCGCAGGAATTTTTTTTTCGGGAGGGAAAAAGCGGTGAAGCAGTACACAATAGACGATCTGCGCGACATACTCGTGAGGCTGCGCGGAGAGAACGGCTGCCCCTGGGATCGGGTGCAGACGCATGAAACGATAAAAAAATCGATGATAGAGGAAACGTACGAGGTCATAGACGCGATAGACGCAGGCGACGATGCGATGTTCGCCAACGAGCTGGGAGATCTGCTCCTGCAGGTGGTGTTCCATGCGCGGATAGCCGAGGAGCGAGGGGCCTTTAACTTTGATACGGTCGTAAACGAGATATGCACCAAGCTCATCTCCCGGCATACCCACGTTTTCGGCGGCGATGAGGCCAAAAACGCCGAGGAGGCTTTGGGCGCCTGGGAACGCAACAAGAAAAAGGAGAAAGGGCAGAAAACGGCCTCCGAGGTCGTGTGCGATGTTCCTCACAGCCTGCCGGCTCTGCTGCGGGCGGAAAAGGTGCAGAAGAAGGCCGCCTCCTTCGGTTTCGACTGGCGCAGCGAGGAGGGCGTTTATGAGAAGCTGGCCGAGGAAACAGAGGAGGTCAGAGCGGCAAAAACGCCCGAGGAGACCGAGGAGGAGATAGGAGACCTTTTGTTTGCGGCGGTAAACCTGGCGCGCCATTTAAAGGTAACGCCGGAGATCGCCCTGGCCAAGGCGGTCGATAAATTCAGCCGCCGCTTCGTCAGGATGGAGCGGGCGGCAGCGGAAAAGGGTCATGCTTTGGAAGAGCTTTCCCTGGAGGAAATGGATAAAATTTGGGAAGAAATCAAAGAAAAATAGATATTTTTGTATAAAAAACGTATAAAACGGCAAATCAGCCTTGACAATGGCAGGGTTTTGTAATAATATACTGTAATGTAGGAGAATTTGCGCCGGATTTTGCGGCGCGGATATAAATTTCAGGAGGAATGAAAATGGACAAGACTATGAATAAGACGGAGACTATCGCCGCCGTTGCGGCCTCGGCGGAGGTTTCCAAAAAGACGGCGGAAACTGTCGTAAATTCGCTTCTGCAGGTGATAACGACCGCCATGGCCGAGGGCGACAAAGTACAGTTCCCGGGCTTCGGCACATTCGAAACAAGAGACAGAGCCGAGCGTCAGGGCAAGAATCCGGCCACAGGCGAGGCGATAACCGTACCGGCCTGCAAGGTGGTAGCCTTTAAGGCGGGCAAATCTTTAAAGGACGCAGCAAATAATAAATAAGCTGGAGCGGGCGCCGGGTGCGTCCGTTTTGTTTTCGTGAAGAAAACGGGCGGCCGGCGGAAAAAGGAGATAGCTATGAGGATAGATAAATTTTTAAAGGTATCGCGCCTTATAAAGCGGCGCAGCGTTGCCAACGAGGCCTGCGACGGCGGCAGGATAGCCGTCAACGGCAAGGTGGTAAAGGCGTCATACGACGTAAAGCCGGGCGATGTGATAGAGCTTTCGCTGGGGGCAAAGACCGTGAAGGTGAGGGTGGAGAACATCTCCGAGCACGTATTAAAAGCGGACGCGTCCTCCTTATACACGGTGCTTTAAGGGTGTCATAACCTCCGTGTCGGCTGAATATGCTCTATTAAAGAGGAGCAGTAGGGCAGATTTTGCGGAGGTGAGAGTATGAATGAGAAAAAGCATACGCTTGTGGTCGAGGACAGAGGGAGCCTGAGACTTTCGGGCGTGGAGGACGTGGAGAGCTTCTCGGAAAAGCTGGTAGTGATAAAAACGTCCCAGGGGCGGCTGTCGGTAAAGGGAGAGGGACTTTTGATAAAGGATCTGCGCACCGAGACGGGCGACATGAGCATTACGGGCACGGTCGATGTACTGGAATATTCCAAGGTGAAAAAGCCGGCCGGAGCCGTTATGCGGTCGCTGTTTGGGTAAGGAGAGGCTATGGAGCTTCGGTATGAATGCTTCGTCTTTTTGGGCATGTGCCTTGCGGGCGGCGCGCTGGGGCTGTTGTTCGACACGGTGCGCACGCTCCGCCGCCCTCTTCCCTCAAGGCCCGTGATATCCGGTATCGCCGACGGGATATTCTGGCTTTTGGCCGCGCTTTTGTTCTGGTCGGCGCTTTATAATTTCTCATCCGGCAGGATACGGGCGTATGAGTTTCTGGGCGCAGGATTGGGACTTTTGCTGTATTTTTGCCTTTTGTCGAGGGCGGTAAGGTTTATTTTGGAAAAAATATTAAAAATAATCGGCCTTATTTTAAAATATCTCTTGACACCGCCGGTATTTTTGAGTAAAATTCTATTAGAGAGTTTATGCAGGAAACGTGATGGGAGCGGCAGGAAAACGGCTCTTAAGGAAAGGCGGCAATGATGGACAATAAAAATAATACGGCCGTATCGGCGGTCAGAGCGTTTTATGTGAGACATAAAAAGGCGGTGACGGTATGGGTGTTCATTCTGGCGGTGCTGTTTTTACTGTTCCGCGGCTTTATACAAAATCCGCAGATCGATAAAAACCGTGAAGAGATAGCACGGCTCGAGGCGCAGATAGAATATGAAAAGGCGCGCATGGAGGAGGTAGAAGCTCTCAAGACAAAGGTGAACAGCGATGAATACATAGAAAAAATGGCCAGGGAAAAGCTTGGTATGATTAAGGAAAACGAAAAGGTGTTCATCGATATATCACAGCAAAATTAAACGGGATGCTCCGTGCGGGGCAGGAAAGGGAAAAAATTTCATGTCGGTAGAGGTTGGAAGCATAGTTGAAGGAAAAGTAGTAAGCGTGATGCCTTTTGGGGCTTTCGTACAGATCGGGGACAGCCGGACGACCGGACTGGTGCACATTTCGGAGGTGGCGGAAAAATACGTCAAGGATATCTCCGAGCACTTGTCGGCCGGCGACCGTGTCAAGGTCAAGGTCTTGAAGATAGACGAAAAGGGCAAGATAAGCCTGTCGATAAAAAAGGCCAAGGAAGAACAGCGGCAAAAACGCGATGAACGCAGGGCGGCCAGGGAAGCCGAGGCTAAAAAAGAACCGATACGCCCGGCGCAGTTCGACTGGAGCCGCAGGACAGGCGGACTTTCTTTCGAGGATATGCTCGGCAAATTCAAACAGGACAGCGATAAAAATATGCAGGCGCTCAAAAGAAGCGCGGAATCAAAACGCTCCGGCGGCTATAAGCGCGGACGGTGAGAAATTCTTGCTCCGAGCAGGACGTGAATTTAAAACAGCAGCGGGCAGCTTGTTTCGGCGGCCCGTTTTTTACATATAGACAGGTATTTTGACCAAAGCGGAAAAACTTTGGTCAAGGACCTCCGGGAGGACAGCATATGGCATTGATGGATATTGATATCGAATCTGAGATATTGGGCTTAAAGGTCGGGGTGCGGGTGATATTCCCCATAGAGGACAGGCAGCTTGCACGAAAGGTCCCTGCCCTGTACCTGCTCCACGGTCTCGGCGATGATGAGAGCGTCTGGTGCCGCTTTAGCGCGGTGGAGCGGTATGTGCGCCGCCTTGATATGGCGGTGGTGATGCCCGCGGTGCACCGCAGCTTTTACCAGAATACCCAAGACGGCAGGCGGTATTTCGATTTTGTGAGCGAGGAGCTGCCGGAGACGATGGAAAGGCTCCTTCCCATATCGCCCCGGAGGGAGGACAGGTTTGCGGCCGGGCTTTCGATGGGCGGCTACGGGGCGCTTAAGCTGGGGCTGTCCGCGCCGTACAGGTATTCGCTGGCCGCCAGCCTTTCGGGGGCGGTCGATCTTAAGCGGGTGATGGAGGCCAAGGAGGCGCTGCCCGAGGTGACCTCGGTGTTCGGCGAGAGGATAAGCCCCGAGGCCGATCTTTACCGGCTTTCGCGCCGGGCGGCGGAGGAAGGGCATATGCCGGCCCTATACCAGGCCTGTGGCAGCGAGGATTTCATGATAGAGGATAACCGGGAATTTTCCCGTTTCATAAAAGGCCTTTGCCCCGATCATACGTATGAGGAATGGCCGGGCGGGCATAACTGGGATTTCTGGGATGAGGGCTTAAAGCACATACTGAGCTGGATAAGGGAGCGGCGCGATATAAATGAGTTTTAGAGCGGAAAGCAGAGCTGCATCGGATAAGCATCGTCATATGGTTTCGGCGTTGCTGGCGTTGCTGACGCTCCTGTGCGCCCTGACAACGCTGTTTTGGGGAGAGAATATCGGCGTTAGCGACAACGGTGATTTCCGGCGGGTGATGGTCACCAACGGTCTGGAATACTCCGATCCGGAAAATGCTTCGGTGCTGTTCAAAGAGGAATACGTGATGGAGCTTGACGGCGGGATAGCGGATCTGGTGAAAAGCCATGACGAGGATATGTATTCCTCTCCCCATTTTCTCTTTGTACGGGCGGCAAAGGTGATAAATTACCTAATAAACATTATCTGGGGAGGAGATCCGGCCTATTTTCATATAAGATATCTGGGAGGGCTGTACGCTGTTATGCTGGCGGCGGCCGCATTCTGCATTTTTGAATCGCTCCTCGGCCTTAGGCTGTGGCAAAGGCTTTTGGCGGCGGCGGTGTTCATCTTCGTGTTCTGCGACAGCGGCTATTTGGCGTATTTCAATTCGCTCTACGGCGAACCGCTGCAAATGACGTCGCTTTTGCTGGGGGCGGGCTTGGGGGCGCTTTTGTACCAAAGGCCGACTCCGGTCAGGGCGGTGCTGTTTTACGCAGTGCTGTTCCTGTTTTCGGGGGCGAAGCTGGCCAATATCCCCTTAGGTATTCTGGCCGGACTTCTGGGAGCGGGAGCCTTCCTGCGGCGAAAGGATATATCGTTCAGGGCGGTCATGGCGGTTTTGTGGGCGTCATTCACGCTGGCCTGCGTCCTGATGTATGCGGGAGTGCCGCAGTGGATGGACAAGGATACAACGTATCAGGCCGTATTTTTCGGCATATTAAAGGACAGCCGGACCCCGGAGGAGGATCTGGAGGAGTTGGGTCTTGATCAAAAATACCTCTGCCTGGCGGGTACCAACGCCTATATGCCCGAGGACGAATATCCGCCCCCGATGCAGGAGGAGGGCTTCATGGACGAGTTCTATGAAAATACCTCCAAGTTCGATATACTGTTTTTCTACCTCCGCCATCCGGTTAGGCTTGTGCGGGCGACCGCTTTTGCGGCGGACAATTCCGCCTGGATAAGGCCGCCGTATCTGGGCAACAGTACAACAGAGCCGTATGAGTTTTCCCAACGCGCCGATGGCTGGAGCGCGCTTCGGGTAAAGACGCGGTTTCTCTATACCCCGGCGGTGATACTGACGGCGATGGCTGCGGTCACGATAGGAGCTGTCGTAGGGATAGTCCTGCGGTGTCGTAAGAAGCGGCCGCTTACGGGATATGTTTTGCTTGCGGTATTCTGCGCCCTCTGGTGGGCGGCGGCCGTGCTGCCGCCGCTGGCTAACGGAGAGGCCGATATCGCCAAGCATATGTTCCTGTTCGTGCAGCTTACGGATATCGCCTTCTGGGGAGGGCTTTTGTGGACGGTATGCTCTGGTAAACGTCCGGCGGCGGTATATGTCGGGGCGGCGGCCGCGCTTTGCCTTTTGACAAACGTCCAGCTGCCGCGGGATACCGTGGAGATAGGAAGGATAAACTCCCGGCCGATAACGTGGGAGATAATAGAAGAGTATGGGGACGGTACTGCGCTTTTGATGGCCGACACGATCGGCCGCCTGCCGATGGGGAGCACAAACCTCTGGGAGGAGTCGCAGATAAGACAGTACCTAAACGGCGGCTTTCTGCAGGATTGCTTCACCGAAGAAGAGCGGCAGAGGATAGAAGAACGCCGCCACCGCGTGCTGCTGCCGTCTGAGGAAAAGCAGCGTGCGGACAGCGGCGACCATACGCATTTTTGGCATTATACAAAAGCCGGGGCGGCCAAAAAAGCCGAAACCGCTTTTGGATATACGATAACAGATCGCGTGAGCCTGCCCGATATACAGACGGCCGCCCGCGCCAAACGCGGAGCAACGCTTCTCGATACGCCCTACAGCGGCGGCTATATCAGGCGGATGGACGAGGACGGCTTTTTCCTAAACGCGGTCACGGAGGAATATCTGGACATAAGGCCGACAATACTGTATCGGCTGCAATAAAAAGCGGCGTTTTAACGCGGGAACACATTCGAACTTATCCGGGAGGAGGAACCACGATGATAAAAAACCTGACGATGCTTACGGACTTTTATGAGTTTACGATGGCTAACGGCTACTTCACCGAAGGCTGCGGGGACAGGATAGCATACTTTGATATGTTTTTCCGCCGCATACCGGACGGAGGCGGCTTTGCGATAATGGCCGGAGTGGAGCAGCTGGTGGAATATTTCAAAAATATCCGTTTTGACAAGGAGGACATAGACTATCTGCGCTCCAAGGGGATATTTGACGAGGGCTTTTTAAAATACCTGGAGGATTTTCGTTTCAGCTGCGATGTGTGGGCGATACCCGAGGGCACGCCAATTTTCCCCGGCGAACCGGTGGTGACGGTCAGAGGGCCGGTAATACAGGCGCAGTTTGTGGAAACGATGATACTTCTGACGATAAACCATCAGAGCCTTATCGCCACAAAAGCAAACCGCATAGTGCGCGCTTCCGAGGGAAGGGCGGTCATGGAGTTCGGCTCCAGGCGCGCCCAGGGCGCGGATGCGGCGGTGCTGGGCGCAAGGGCCGCTTATATCGGCGGCTGCGCGGGGACGGCCTGCGCTATCGCCGACCGCGATTACGGCGTGCCCGCATTGGGGACGATGGCGCACAGCTGGGTGCAGATGTTCGATTCGGAATACGAGGCCTTCAAGGCCTATGCCAAGACCTACCCCGATAGCTGCACGCTCCTTGTCGATACGTACAACGTATTGAAATCGGGAATACCAAACGCCATACGCGTCTTTGACGAGGTACTAAAGCCGATGGGCAAACGTCCGCAGGGCGTGAGGATAGACAGCGGCGACCTTACGTACCTCACGAAAAAGGGGAGAAAAATGCTTGATGAGGCAGGATACCCCGACTGCAAGATAGTGGCCTCCAACGCCCTTGACGAATACATCATCCGCGATATGCTGGTGCAGGGGGCGAAGATCGATTCCTTCGGCGTTGGCGAAAGGCTCATCACCTCTAAATCGGAGCCGGTGTTCGGCGGCGTTTATAAGCTGTCGGCCGTGGAGGGCAAAAACGGGGAGATAATACCCAAGATAAAGGTGTCGGAAAATGTGGAAAAGATAACCACCCCCGGTTTTAAGCAGGTCTACAGGCTCTACAGCCGTCAGACCTCCGACGCCATAGCCGATGTGATAACGCTCTTTGAGGAGGAGATAGACGATACCAAGCCGCTGACTATTTTTGACCCCGAGCATACCTGGAAGAGAAAAACGATAACCGATTTTTACGCCCGTCCGCTCCTAAAGCAGATATTCAAGGACGGCGATTGCGTTTACGACTGCCCCTCGCTTGATGTGCTCAGGGAGTATTGCCGTATGCAGGTGGACGGACTTTGGGAGGAGGTAAAGCGGTTTGAGAACCCGCATTCCTACTATGTGGATATGTCCAAGAAGCTGTGGGATATAAAATACGGGCTTTTGAGCCAATATCAGGATTGATGGAAACGAAGATATTCAAAAAAGACGACCTTGAGGAGGCGGCGCGGATACTCAGAGAGGGAGGGCTTGTGGCCTTCCCTACGGAAACGGTGTACGGCCTGGGGGCCGATGCCCGCGATCCAAAGGCTGCCGGGCGCATATATGCGGCCAAGGGGCGTCCCAGCGATAACCCCTTGATAGTGCATCTGGCGCGCCGGGAGGATATAGCGGGCATTGCCCGGGAAATACCGCCCTCGGCGCAAAAGCTCATAGACGCTTTCATGCCCGGGCCGATAACGCTGATATTGAAAAAGCAGCCCTCGGTGCCGGATACGGTGACTGCGGGGCTGGATACGGTGGCCGTGCGCATACCGGCCGATGAAACGGCAAGACGGCTGATAGAGCTTTCGGGGGTGCCGGTGGCCGCCCCGAGCGCCAATATCTCAGGAAAGCCCAGCCCTACGAGCTTTGAGCACGTGCTCCATGATATGGACGGGCGTATCGAGGCCATAGTTGACGGCGGGGAAGCCTCTGTGGGCGTGGAATCGACGATAGTCGACTGCACGGGCGAAACGCCCCTGATACTGCGTCCGGGCGGAATAACGCCGGAGATGGTGAGAAGCGTCGTACCCGGCGCAAGGGTAGACGAGGGGATCCTGCGCTCATTAAAGGCGGATGAACGCCCCAAATGCCCGGGCATGAAATACAAGCATTACGCCCCCGATGCCCTGGTAACGGTGGTCGAGGGGGAAGCGGAGGCGGTGCATGAGAAGATATGCGCCCTTTTGCAGGAATGCCGGGGGAAAACGGGAGTGCTTGCGCAGTCGCGCAGGGATTATCCGGCCGATGTGGTGATAACGGCCGGAGAGGAGAACCGTGAATATGCCTCAAGGCTGTTTTCCTGCCTGCGGGAGTTTGACGAAAAAAAAGTGGAGGTGGTATTTGCCGAGTTCACGGAGCGCGACGGCTACGGGCTGGCAGTCAAAAACCGCCTTTATAAGGCGGCCGGCGGCCGGGTGATACGGGTATAATTTTTTATCGAAAGAAGGATGCGGTATGAACGTGCTTTTTGTATGCACCGGCAACACCTGCCGAAGCCCGATGGCGGCGGCGATGATGGCCAAAATATCCGAGGACAATGATATGGCGGTATACTGCGATTCTGCGGGGATAATGGCGGAGGCCGGCGCGCCGGCCTCCGAGAACGCCCGGAAGGCGGCCAGGCCCTATGGCGCAGACCTTTCTTCGCACCGCGCAAAGCAGCTGGACGGGGAGCTGTTGTCATCAGCCGACCTCGTGCTTGCCATGACCGAGGGGCAGAAGATGATGCTTGCGGCCCTGGGCGGAGTGAAGAATGTGTACACCCTGGGCGAATACTCCGGCTGCGGCGGAGATGTGCCCGATCCCTACGGCGGCGATCTTGCAGAATACGAGGAGACAGCCGCGGCGATATACGATATGCTCACGGACGCGGCGGAACGGATGCAGGACGAGATGGACGATGGAAAATACTGATTATATTATCCGGCGGGCAAATGAAGCGGATTCGGCAGGGCTGGCGGAGCTTGATAAGCTGTGCTTTTCCGTGCCGTGGTCGCTTAGGTCGTTCAACGATGAGATGAAAAATCCCATGGCGGTATATTTTACGGCCGCCCTTGCGGACGGGACGGCGATAGGCTACTGCGGGTTTTGGAGCGTGGCCGGAGAGGGACAGATAACGAATATATGCACCCATCCCCAATGGCGGCGGCGCGGCGTTGCCAGGGCGCTTTTGAAGGAAGCGTTAAAATATGCGATATCGCAGGGGCTTTCCCTGATGACGCTGGAGGTCAGAAAATCAAACCGCGCCGCCAGAGAGCTTTACGAATCGTTCGGGTTTGAGGTGATTGGCCGCAGAAAGCGGTATTACAGCGACAACGGCGAGGACGCCGTGATCATGACTGTATATTTTTAAATATTCCCGCGAAAGGAGCCGATAAATGGATACACTGATACTGGGGATAGAATCCTCCTGCGATGAAACATCGGCGGCCGTGGTCAAAAACGGCCGGGAGATACTTTCAAATGCGATAAACAGCCAGATAGCTATCCATAAGCAGTACGGGGGCGTAGTGCCGGAGATAGCGTCAAGGCGTCATATAGAGGTGATAGACGGTATAGTTGACGAGGCCTTAAATGAGGCGGGGGTGGAGCTTTCGGACATAGATGCGATAGCGGTGACGGCAGGGCCGGGGCTTATCGGGGCGCTTTTGGTGGGCGTATCCCATGCCAAGGCGATGGCCTTTGCCTTGAAAAAGCCGCTGGTGGCGGTGCACCATATCAAGGGGCATATCACGGCCAATTTCCTGGCCGACAAAACGCTCAAGCCGCCGTTTGTCTGCCTGGTGGCCTCGGGAGGTCACAGCCATATAGTGGACGTTCGGTCCTATACGGATTTTGATATCCTGGGACGGACGAGGGACGATGCGGCAGGCGAGGCCTTTGACAAGATCGCCCGCGTGCTGGGGCTGGGATATCCCGGCGGCCCCCTGATAGATAAGCTGGCCAAGGAGGGCAGGCCGACCGTGGATTTTCCGCGCGTACAGCTGGGAGACAGCCTTGATTTCAGCTTCAGCGGCGTAAAGACAGCGGTCATAAATTATCTGCACAACCTCCAGCAGAAGGGCGAGGGATATAATAAGGCCGACATTGCCGCCAGCTTTGAGGAGGCGGTGGTGGACGTTTTGTGCAGCCATGCCGTGCGGGCGGCCGAGATGCGCGGCCGGGATACGGTTGCGCTTGCCGGAGGAGTGGCGGCCAATTCGCGCCTGCGGGAGAAGATGGAGAGGGCCGCTTCGGAAAAAGGGATGCGCCTGGTGTATCCGCCGCCGGTGCTGTGCACCGACAATGCGGCGATGATAGCCGCCGCCGGATATTTCGCCTACAAAAACGGCGAACGGGCGGATATGAGCTTGAACGCCGCGGCGAATCTGGCGTTTTAGAAAATTGAAGGAGAACATGACATAGATGAAAAAATTGCATGTGGAGCTGGGAGAACGCTCCTATGACATACATTTTTCGGACAGCTTCTCGGGGCTTTGCAACGCTCTTTCGGAGGCGGGCGCGCCAGGAAGACTGCATATAGTGACCGATACCAACGTGGCAAAGCTGTATCTTGAGGAGGTCAAGGGACTGCTTAGTGGCGGCGGTTATGAGGTCAGCTCCTATGCCTTTGAAGCGGGAGAGAGAAATAAGAACATGGAAACGATACTTTCGATCTGCCGCTCCTGCATGGATGAGGGGCTGGACAGGAAGAGCATGATAGTGGCTCTGGGCGGCGGAGTTGTCGGCGATATGGCCGGGTTTGCGGCAGCGATATATATGCGGGGGATACCGTTCGTGCAGGTGCCGACGACGCTTTTGTCGCAGTCGGATTCCAGTGTCGGCGGCAAGACAGGCATAGATTTTGCGGGCGGCAAAAACATCTTGGGAGCATTTTACCAGCCGAGGGCGGTGTATATAAACGTATCGACACTAAAGACCCTTCCCCCGGAGGAATTTGTCTCCGGAATGGGCGAGGTGATAAAGCACGGCGTGATCCGTGACGAGGGCTTCTTCTCCTATCTGGAGAAAAATGCCCAAGCGGTAAAAAAGCTCGACCCATCGGTGATGATGGAAGCGGCGTTTACAAATTGCGCGATAAAGGCGGCCGTTGTCGAGGAGGACGAGAGAGAAAGCGGCGTAAGAGCCGACCTCAATTTCGGCCATACGATAGGCCATGCGGCGGAGGCCGCCCTTGATTTTGCGCTTACCCACGGCCAGTGCGTAGGCCTGGGGATGATAGCCGCCGCCCATATCGCCCTGGAACGGGGCATGATAGGGCAAAGGGATTATGGGCGCATATGCGATGTGTTAAAGGAGTACGGCTTTAAAACGCGCGTGATGCTGCCCTCCGATGAGGAGATAGAGCGGCTGATGGCGCATGATAAGAAGAAAACGTCAGGCAGGCTCAAGTTCGTGCTGCCAGAGGGGATCGGGCGCGTGGTGCAGGTGACTGATGTTTTGCCGGCAGAGATAAAAAGGGCGATCGGCGAGATCCGCGAGGTGCAGGCATGACGGTTTTCTGGATACTGATATCAGCCCTGATAGTGGCGGCCGATCAGTTTGCCAAATGGCTCATAAGCTCCCAGATGACGCTTACCGACAGCATAACGGCAATACCGGGGCTGTTTGAGATAGTATATGTGAAAAATTTCGGGGCGGCGTTTAGCATAATGAGCGGCCGGGTATCGCTTTTGAGCCTGATATCGGTGCTGTTTTGCTTGGGCGTGGCGGTCTACTGGATAGTAAAAAGGCCGAAAAAGCCGCTTTTGTGCGCAGCCCTGGCGATGATGTTCTCCGGCGCCCTGGGAAACGCGATAGACAGGATCTGCCGCGGATATGTGGTGGATTTTATAAAGACGACGTTTATAGATTTTCCCGTGTTCAATATAGCCGACATAGCGATAGTGCTGGGAGCGGTGTTGCTGGTGGTATACGTTGTATGGTTTGATGAGGAAACAGGCAAGAGGCAGAAGAGGCGGAAAGAATAAATGGAACAGGTAAAGATTACTCCCGAGGAGTCGGGGGAGAGGCTCGATAAGTACCTTGCGGACAACGTGGACGGACTTTCGCGTACTTATGCCGCCCGCTTGTGCGATGAGGGCATGGTATACCTTGAGGGCGGAGGAGCGGTCTCCAAGAAATACAAGGTAAAGGCGGGCGAGGAGATAACAGTCGATATCCCCGATCCGGAGGAGCTTTCGGCGGAGCCGGAGAATATACCGCTTGATATCGTCTATGAGGATGAGAGCGTGATAGTGATAAACAAGCCGCGCGGCATGGTCGTGCATCCAGCCGTGGGGAGCCCCTCGGGCACGCTTGTGAACGCGCTTTTGTACCACTGCCGGGGAGAGCTTTCGGGGATAAACGGCGTGCTGCGCCCGGGGATAGTCCACCGCATAGACAAGGATACCACGGGGCTTTTGCTTGCGGCCAAGACCGATACGGCGCATATGTGCTTTTCGGCGCAGCTGAAGCTCAGGAAGCCGCTCAGGCGGTACTGGGCGCTCGTAAACGGGGAGCTTAAGGAGGAGACCGGGCTTATCAACAAGCCCATTGGCCGCAATCCCAAGGATAGGAAGAAGATGGCGGTGGTGCGCGGCGGCAAGGAGGCGGTCACGCATTACCGGGTGCTGGAGCGGTTTTTGGGCTACACGCTCGTTGAATGCGTGCTGGAGACCGGCAGGACGCACCAGATCCGCGTGCATATGGCCTCGATCGGCCACAGCCTTGTGGGCGATCCGCTCTACGGGCAGAAGAACGGCCGTTTCCCTTTGACGGGGCAGCTGCTCCATGCCAAAACGCTCGGCTTTGAGCATCCGGTGACCGGGGAGCTTATGGAATTTGACTCCGAGATACCGGAGGATTTCCAAAACGTGCTCGATATGCTGCGACGGGAGAAGGAGCAGTCATTAACTTTTTATTAACTTTTGCAAAAAGGCTTGCATTTTCGCTGTAAAAGGCGTATTATAAGGGGTGGACATAGCAAAAAGCGGCCGCTTATCTGGCCGCGGTTTTTGCGGTGTGCCCTAAAAAAGCGCAGGCAGGATATATTCTGTATCCGCGGTCCGATTGCGAAAGCGTTTGGCAATGTTTTAGTAATTTGTGAGGTGACGCAAGATGGAAAAACAACAAATATGCGTACTCTTCGGCGGACGGTCGCCGGAGCATGAGATCTCGGAAATATCGGCTCAGTCGGTGATAAAAAACCTTGACAAGAGCCGTTACGATATACATATGATAGGCATAACTTCCGAGGGGGAATGGTTTTACTACACAGGCCCCGAGGATAACATAGAGGGCGGGGGCTGGAGCCGCGACAGGGAGCATCTTAAAAAGGCCGTGCTCTCTCCCGACGCCTGCGACAAGGCGATACTGGTGATGGAGGAGAACGGGGTGCGCCGCATAAGAGTGGACGCGGCCTTCCCGGTGCTGCACGGCGAGGGCGGCGAGGACGGTTCCATACAGGGGCTTTTGGAGCTTTCGGGGATACCGTATGTCGGCTTCGGTATAGCGGCGTCGGCCAACAGCATGGATAAAACGCTTTCCAAGCTCGTGTTCGGCGAAGCGGGCATACGCCAGGCGGCCTGGGTGACGGTAAAGCGTTCGGACGATATCGAAGAACGCATGGACGAGATAGAAAAAAAGCTGGGCTACCCCTGCTTTGTAAAGCCGGCCGGCACAGGCTCGTCGGTGGGAGTGGGCAAGGCCTATGACCGCAGGGAGCTGGCAGCGGCCATAAAAACGGCGCACGGCTATGACAGAAAGGTGATAGTAGAGGAATTTATAGACGGCCATGAGGTGGAATGCGCGGTGCTGGGCGATATCGACAACGCCGAGGGCACCGACATCGGCGAGATAGTGCCGGTGGTGGATTTCTACGATTTTGACGCCAAATACAAAAGCGGAGCGACAAAGCTCCTTATCCCGGCCGATGTCGACAAGGAGATCCGCGACGAGGTCAGACGCCAGGCGGTAAAGGCGTTTCGCGCCATGGACGGCCAGGGTATGGCACGGGTGGATTTCTTTATAAGGAAAAGCGACAACGCCGTCATACTCAACGAGATAAACACGATCCCCGGCTTTACGGGGATAAGCATGTATCCCAAGCTGTGGCAGCACGAGGGCCTTTCCTACAGCAGGCTCCTTGACCGGCTTTTGGAATTGGCGCAGATAAGAACAAGATAACATAAAAAAACGGCAAAACGGCAGTGCGCAGCTCTGCTTTTGCCTATCCCAGATGGAGGACGGAATGGATAACAGAAGCATAGGGGTGTTCGATTCGGGGCTGGGCGGACTTACCGCCGTGAAGCAGATCATGGAGGAGCTGCCCAACGAGAGCATAGTGTACTTCGGGGATACCGCGCGCGTCCCCTACGGCTCGCGGTCGCCGGAAACGGTGCTCAAGTATACCAAAAGCGATATACGCTTTCTGCAAAGTTTCGATGTGAAGGTGATAGTTATCGCCTGCGGTACCGCAAGCTCCGTGGCTCTGCCGAGGATAAAGGAGGAGTTCGCCACCCCGATAGTGGGTGTGGTGGACGCGGCCGTGTACGCGGCGGTAAGGGCGACCAGAAACAAAAAGATCGGCCTCATCGGTACGGCGGGGACGATAAAGAGCGGCTCCTACGAACGCCATATAAAAGAATATGACCGGGAGATAACGGTCTACAAAAGAGCCTGCCCCCTGTTCGTGCCGCTGGTGGAGGAAGGGCATTTCGATACTGAGGTGTCGCGGCTGGTAGCGGCGGAATATCTGGAAGAGATACGAAGAGCAGGCGTAGATACGCTCATTATGGGCTGCACGCATTATCCGCTTTTGCGGCGGGTGATACGCGAGTATATGGGCGATGAGGTGACGCTCATAGATCCGGGGGCAGAGGTGGCGAAGTATTTGAAAAAGAAGCTCGATGACGAAAAGCGTCACAGCAGCGACCGGCAGGAGGAGCAGTACCGGTATTTCGTCAGCGATAATACGGAGGCCTTCGCCAATCTCGGCGGTATATTCCTGGATCGGGAGATAGTCACAAACGTGGAGAAGATAGACATTGAAAAATATTAACGCCGACATAAGGATAAAAAGTGTGTTAAAAAGCTCCGGCCAGACGGACAGGAGCGATATCCGGCTGCGGGGACGCTACATCCTGCGCGGGGACAGAGGAGCTATATTCTACGACGAGCCGCAGGAGAGCATGGAGGACAGCTCCGTGATGATAACGGCCGCCGGGGGTTCTGTCAGCGTCAAGCGCAGCGGGAGCTATGAAAGCTATATGCTGTACGAGGGGGGAAGATCGCACAGCGCGTCCTATAAAACGCCCTACGGCGAGGTGATGATGGAGTTTCACACCAAAAGCGTAAGGACGAGGCTTTCGCCAAGCAATGCTTATATAAAGCTCTGCTATACGATAGGTACAGAAGGTGATGCGACCGAGGCGGAGCTGGAGATAACGGCAGAAATAGTATAGGAACGAAAGGACTGATCACCATGAAAAAGATAAAAATAGCGGCCCTGATCGCGGCGGTGATGATGGTGTCGCAGGCGGTAACGTATGCAGCCCCGGCCGAAACGGCCGCGCCGCAAACTCCGCCGGAGGCCACCGCCGGCCCTCAGGCTACAGCTGAGCCGGAGGACGGGGAGGAGTCGGGCGATATCGTGATATTAAGCCCCGAATACAGCATATTCGAGCAGATGGCCGAGTATGCCTCGGAGTATTACATATATGACGATAAAAGCCCGGAGGAGATAATGCAGACGGCGCTGTCAGACGTGCTCTTTGGCAACGAGGAGCTTTTGAACGAGCTTTTGAAGGCCTCCTTCCAGGGGCTTGATATGTACAGCGACTACTACACCGCCGAGGAATTTCAGGCGGTGATGGCCAACGAGAGCAAGATATTCTACGGACTGGGCATACATTTGCAGACGATAGACAGCTACGTGACGATAGTCGGCTTTGAGGACAGCTCCTCCGGCCGTGACGCCGGCCTTTTGGAAAACGACCGGATCGTAAAAATAAACGGCCAGGACGTAGTCGGCTGGTCGGCGGTGGACGCTAAGAACGCTATCGTCTCCGATGCGGAAGGAGAGGTCGCGCTCACCATCCTGCGCGGGGAGCAGACGCTGGAGATAACATCTCCGCTGGCAATGGCCTATCAGCCGACTGTATCGTACGAGAGCTTCAGCGAGGATACGGCCTATATAAAGATATCCTCGATGGCCGAGAACACGGCCGCCGAATTTGCCGCCGCGCTTGATACCGCCCGCAGCGAGGGGATAGAAAACATCGTCCTTGATCTGCGCGATAACCCCGGCGGTTATGTGAGCACCGTTTTGGAGATAGCGCGCATGATAGTGCCGGCGGGAGTCATCGTCAGCACCGAATACCGCAATCCCGAGGATAATACGGTCGAATATTCCGAGCTTGAGGAGACGGAATTTAATTTCAATATCCTCATCAACGGCAATACGGCCTCCTCGGCGGAGATACTGGCCAGCGCCATGCAGGATTCGGGCGCGGCGACGCTCTACGGGACCATAAGCTACGGCAAGGGGCTGATACAGCGGTTCTTCCCCCTGGTGAACGGGGCGGCGTTTAAGATAACAAACGGCGAGTATAAGACGAGAAACGGCAATTCGATAAATGATGTGGGCATCTACCCGGACGTTGAGGTGACGAATATAGTCCGCTATATCGACACCTCCCAGTTTACGCCCTTCGATTATAAGACCAAATGGGATATCGGTATGGAAGGCGAAGGAGTGCGCGCCGGTAAGGAGCGGCTGAAGCTCCTGGGATATTACACTGGTCAGATAAACGATACGTACGACCTGGAAACAGCTACAGCCGTGAAGAAGTTCCAGGAAGAAAACGAGCTGTACGCTTACGGGGTGATGGATATAACCACCCAGCGCAAGATAACAGAGGTGTTCGCCGATATAAAGGTGGAGGAGGACGTCCAGCAGAGGACGGCTCTGGAGGCTTTCGGGGTGACCTTCGACAATGAGGAAGCCGGACAGGAATAAATCGTAAATAAAGGCAGCCGCCCGTATACCGCAGGAGCAGGATCCGCGGTATATGAGCGGCTCTTTTTGTAAAAAATCGCGAAAAGCCTTGCATTTTGCGGCAAAATTGGGTATAATAAAAGAAATATATCTATCCTGCGGATAAAATTTCAAGATACAGGGGGTAAGACATGAGGCACAGAAAATGGCTGGCAGTGCTCCTGCTGGTGATAGCGGCGGCTTTATCGCTGCCGGTATTCGGCGAGGAGGAGAGCGGTGAGGAAGCCGGCGTATATGCGTACATATTAAACGATTATATGCTCGAATACGGTATCATCTCCACCCCAACGCGCGGAGGGACGATACAGGGAGAGGATTCGATATTTCCCCAGGGAGTGATATATGCCGACCTGGTGGATTTCGACCGCAACGGACAGCCGTATCTGGTGATATACTGCGTGGACGGCTGGGCGGACGTGGCCGAGTGTCATATCTGGAAATATTACGGCGGCAGCAATGCGGAAAAGGTGGGGATAATATCCAAGCCCTACAACTACGGCCGCTATGAGACCGGGGCTTTTTTCCAGGGCACAGCCGGAAGCGGCGTGAGCGTGATAAGCTGGACGCGGGAAAACGAGGGGCAGGCGGACGCCTCAGAATGCTATACGGTCAGGGATTCCAACATCCTCTCCTACCTAAAGGAGCCGGACGGCCTAGTGCAGACGGAGATAATGCGCTATAACCGCTACAGCCTTCGCCCGGGGGTGGACGTTTCGGCCTGGAACGTGCAGCTTAGCCGCTTTTTCGATAGCCTAAAGCAGCAGGCGGCAGACAGCATATCATACACCAACTATGCCGCAGAGCTTTCCGAGGAGGAAAAGGGCGCGCTGTCCGCAGCTCTTCTGACCGGCGGCGGTCAAGAGGGCTATCCGGAGGAGGTAAGACAGATAAAGGGCTTCTACAGCCTGGGCGCGGACGAGTATTACGTGCTCTACTCCACTCCCTCCGTCAGCTGGAGCGAGGCGGTGGTCAAAAGGGGCGGCGAGGGCGAGTACACAGTTATTGACGCCAAGTTCGACTGTATCCCCAAAAGCGGCGAACAGATAAGCACGATCGCACCGGCGCAGGCCTCCGGGCAAAATACCATATCCGATGAGGATAAAAGGGCGATGTTCGCCCAAAAGGCTAAGGGGATATTAACGCCCTGGAAAATAGTGGTGATAGTCCTGTCGGCGATAGGTGTCGGCATTGCCGCCGTGCTGTGGGTGTACATACTCAAGGAGCGTTTTCGGGGGCGTTAGGCAATAGGATCGTTAAAGATCGTCCGCTGTACTGCGGCTTTGGATAAGCCCGGCACTGCGGACGTTTTTTTCGCTTGGCGTCATGATCCGCCTATACCCGTCATATATTGTATAAATATTTAGTCAATTGTAAAATCTTTTTCGCAATTGATCCCTGATAAATATTAGATAGCAGAAAGGGTATATCTATGAAGAGGAAGCTGTTCCATCTGGCGGTGATATCGCTTTTGGTCGTTATGGTAGTGATGTCCGAGAGCATTATAGAGTATGCTCGCTCAGCGCTGCGGCTGTGCTACGAGGTAATAATCCCTACGTTGTTCCCGTTTTTCGTCTGCTCGGGGCTTTTGGTATATTCCGGGTTTGCGGGGACGCTGTCAAAGCTTTTGCGCCCGGTGATGAGGCCGCTTTTCGGCGTGGGCGAAAACGGGGCCGGGGCGTTTGTGCTGGGGCTTTTGAGCGGATATCCGCTGGGAGCGGTCACGGTCTGCCAGCTTTACGGGAGCCGTTATATCTCCAAGCAGGAGGGCGAACGGCTGCTGGCATTCTGCAATAATTCCGGCCCCTTGTTTATAATGGGGGCGGTCGGCGTGAGCATGTATTCGGGGATAACCGCCGGGCTTTTGCTCTATGGCGCCCATGCGGCGGCGGCCGTCACTGTGGGGGTCATATTCCGCCTGTTTTCGCATGAGCCGTACATACCTCCCGCAAGCCCTCCCGGATCGCCCGACAGGAGCATAGCGGCGGTGTACGCGCAGGTGATGGCCGATTCGGTCAAAAGCATCCTGACCGTATGCGGATCGGTGGTATTTTTTTCCTGCCTATCAAGAGCGCTTCTCGACCTGGTGCCGGGGCTTCATGGAGTGTGGTATGCGGCCGCATCGGGGATACTGGAGTTTTCCACGGGGACGGCGGCGGTGGCCGCGCTCGATATAGACCGGGCGGCAAAGCTGGTGCTGACCTCGGCGATAATCGGCTTTTCCGGTCTGGGCGTACATGCGCAGGTGATGAGTGTAACATCTTCCAGCGGCTTAAGTCTCAAGCCCTATATCATAGGCAAGATACTGCACGGGCTTATCGCCGCCGTATATACCTGGGCGACCATGGCGGCGGCGGAGTATCTTCCGGCAGGGGTGCGCGCCGGAGGGATGTTTTCCGGAGCGGCACTGGCAGCGGGGGCGGCGGCACTGGTCGCCCTGATAGGAGCGGTCTGTAGGTTTGGGAGGTCGGTGAAGCATGGGGATAATTAGAAAAGCGGCGGCCGGGCTGGGGATACCGCCGGAGGCGGCCTTTGACCTGGCGCGGATCGAGATCTGCGGCCGGGAGAAGGCGACGGTGGAAAATTACCGCCGCCTCTTGACATATACCGATAAAGTGATAGCGCTCGACTGCCGCAAAAATGTGGTCGAGATAGCGGGCGAGGGGCTGTCCATAGCGAAGATGACGGCCGATATGGTGTTTATAAGCGGGCGGATAGAGACGGTATCGCTGAAAAATGTTTGATTAGTCAATTGCGAAACCTTTTCGCAATTGATTTCTGGCTAATGAAGAAAAT
>CAYNRX010000027.1:0-32785 GCA_964399965.1 uncultured Lachnospiraceae bacterium
TAAAAGTTTCAGCGGTCGCAGACCGCCAATCAACGGAACTTTTATTTTCTTCATTGGCCAGAGATCAATTGCGAAAAAGGTTTCGCAATTGACTAATAATAATTATATTACATATGACGGAGACTGTAAAGCAAAAAAGTGTACAGAAATTCCAATGATACAGCTGTATATTTTTGTAACAAAGGGGAAGCATAAAACAAAAAGCAGCAAGGGGGACATATATGGATACAGATGCTTTAGCGGCTGATTTTAAGAAACGGTACGGAGCGGACGGTGGGGAGCCGGAGGTGTTTTCGGTGGGTATGCCCGTCCATCTGGTAGGTATACCGCAGGCGGAAGGGTCGCGTCTTTTGTCCTGCACAGTCTCCATGACGGCCGCAGCGGCCATACGGAGGATAGACGATCTTGTTGTAGAGCTGGAGAGGACGGGTTCTAACCTAAGGCTGACCTCGCCGGTATCGGAGCTTGATAAGATGGACGACGAGATATTCGGCCTTTTTTCATATATAGGGAAAAGACGCTATAAGATACCGGGGATGCAGCTGATGCTGGACACGGAGATGCCGGAGGGGATATTACGCCGGGAGGCGGAGACGGCGGCAGCTGCCGGGGCGATGTTTCGGATAAAGGACAGGAAGCTGTCCGCAAACGATCTTGCGCTGTTATGCGCCGATTACCGGGGGAAAAAGGAGAGCCGTCCGGACTTTGGCGTTATGTTCAGGCAAGGCGCAGGCTCCGTCTATGAGGGACGTTCCGCCGAGGTGGCGGTCTTTGAAACGGGCGGCAGTCTTGACGGCCTTGTGCTGATACTGGCAGATACGGGGAGGTTTTCTATGGGCAGAAAACGTGTAAACGCTACCGTTGAGGAAAACAGACGGGCGGAACGCTGTCTTTATGCGCTATGCACGGAGGGCGGCGAGGGATTTGCCAAGGAATTTACCGATGTTTCATGTGCAAAGGAAGCCGGGACGCGGCTGCTTGAGAGCTTGGCGGAAAATGAGATCATACTGGGCGTGAGGTATCTGGAATATATGCAGCTGACGGCGGTGATAGCAGCGGAGGAGAGGACGGACGCGGCAGTCTCGCTTATAACTGACCGCTGTGAACGATTTATGGGTCGGCAGCCATTGATTTATATCACCCGCCCTATCTGATAATTGCACAAATATCGGAGTGCATATAATGATAGCTATATTTATTTCGCAGAAAGTGTAATATTAGTGTAACAAAAATGAAATTTTCGGTTGACTATGTATATATTTTATGATATAATAAACAAGATTTATAATGAAGCCGCAAGCGGTTTCACGTGTTATATGTTTATTGTATCGGTGTGAAGCGGTGCGTTCTAAAGTGCCGCGCCTATGATATAATATCAATATTTCTAAAACTCAACATATGGTCAAGGAGGAGCTTATGCAATTCAAAAAGATAGTATCGCTGCTTACTGCTGCGGGGATAGTTTCATCGGTATTTGCCGCAAGCACAGTATTTGCGTCATCGTCAGAAAACATGGAAACGCTGCTTGAGGATGCGGTCAACTTCGGTATCACAGCCGAAACGTTTGTCCAGGAAGCGGATGCACAGACGAACATGGCGGTGCAGGAATACAAGGGCAACGGCCACTACATCGGCGCGGATATAATAGACGGATATCCGGGCGTTATTCTTGTCGGCGAGGTCAAGGACGAGATAAAGCTCAAGGTCGATACTGAGGTTTATGAGGATGTTGACGATGATGTGATCAAGGATCTTATCGAAACTGCGGTGAAGAATATAAAAGAAGAGGTCAAGCCGAAAAATGTAGAGATGGTTCTTCCCAAGCACAACGAAAGCGGCTTTGACATGAATAATTATGTTATCGATGTCAGGGAGTTTGAGGATGATATCGTTTCTGTGGAAATGAACGGCAAGACGCTTAGCATGATCCAGAACGGCGGTATCAAGATATTCACAAGGGATGATCAGACCGTTATCATTCGTGTTGATACAGATGATGACGTAATACTGGGTAATTATTTTATAAACGGCCGCAATTCGGCTGATCAGCCCAATAACGATCATCTGGCGTCAAAGGTGATGTGGTTCTTTGACGATGCGGAGACGGTGACCTTGCAGGCCGGCGTGAACGCAGCGATAGTTGCCCCCGATGCGGATGTTATAATAAACTCTACCGGCTGCGGCTGGATAATCGCTGAGGATGTAACAAATCCGGGCGGTGAATGGCACATGGTATATGAGGCGGATACTCCGGGAGGAGATACAGAACCGACGGCAGAGCCTACGATCGAGCCTACAGCCGAGCCGACAACGGCTCCGACAGAAGAGCCGGCCGAGCCGACAACAGAACCGACAATGGCTCCGACAGAAGAGCCGGCAGAACCGACAGCCGAACCGGAAGAGCCGGAGGACGATATACCACCCAAGGGTGAATTTATTGACGCAACGGACTTCCGCTACGCCTACATATACGGCTATGAGCCGTCCGATGACGGAAACGGCGGCGTGATATTGGAGATGGCTCCGCATAATTCGGTTACCAGAGAAGAAGTGGCGGCGATGGTGACAAGAATAGTCGACTCTATAAAAGATCCCGCAAATCTTCCTCAGGCTGAGCCGCTGGCGATATCCGATGCAGCTGCCGGGGAGATGGTCGTATAGGGCGCTTGGCTACATGACGGCGCAGGGAGCGTTTGACGGTATGAGCGGGCTTTCGGCGTCTTCGCCGGTGACAAGAGGAGAGGCGGCAAAGATGATCGCCCTTGGTTTCAACGTACCGGAGACAGACGAGGATTCCGGGTTTAATGATATTGCGGAAAATCCCTACCGCGTGTACATTGAAAGACTGGCCGCTGCCGGTTTCGTAAACGGCGACGGTTCGGGCAGCTATTACCCGGATTCGCTTATGACAAGAGCCGAATACTGCTCGATGTTCAATAATATCCTTGGACGCGGAGCGGATTTTGCATACGACCCTTACACGGATTTTGTAAATTACCAGGACGCAGAGCCGACAGAGGGCGCAATCGTAGAGGTGACGATGGAATATTACGGTTTCACCGATACGGCGGTATATGCAGAGTGGGAGATCCCCGTGCTGCTTAAGGCTACCAGCGCATTTGACGAAGACGGCGGCAGATACGTGATAGATATACAGACAAGAAAAGACACCATCAGAAATAAGATGGATCAGTATGATGGCCAAACGGCTGTTTAATAGAAAATGCGGCGGAGCATTCCGCCGCATTTTTATTTATTTATCCATTTTCTTAAGGAATTTCTCATGAGCAGCTCTTAATTCTTTAGCCTTTTCCTCGGGAGCGGTGGGATTACAATGCGCCCAGGCTCCTGTCTCGCTGGAAGCGTTGAATTTCTGCTTATCGGCAGAACGCATCGGCGGATAAAACGCTATGTGGAAGTGGTAGTAATCAGAGGTATCCACGCCGGTGTTGACCGGGTTCTGATACATACACATCATGTAGGGGAATGTGTAGTCGAACAGGCTGTCAAGCGTTCCTGCGGTCTCTTTAAGAGTTTGCGCCAGGGAATCCTTTTCCTCGTCGGTGAGCTGTGTAAGGTTTTGCACGTGACGCTTTGCCACTATGTACATCCCGTAGGGATATTCGCAGTAGAACGGCAGGAATACCGTAAAATGCTCGTTCTCGAAGATTATCCGAGAGGCGGCCTCGCGCTCGTTGTCTGCCATATCGCAGATAAGACATTTGTGCGTTTCTTCAAAATGCTCCTTGCAGGCGTCCAGCTCCAGCTCCAGCTTCTTCGGTATTACCGAATAGCCGTAGATCTGTCCGTGCGGATGGGGCATCGTAACGCCGACAACATCACCGCGGTTCTCGAATATAAAGACATACTTTATCTTCTCATCACGGCTGATATCCTCAAACCGCTCCGTCCACAGGTCAACGAGCTCGCGGATATGCGGTTGGGAAAGCTCCGGAAGCGTCACCGTGTGTTCCGGTGAGTAGAGGATGACCTCGCATTTGCCGTAGGCCGGCTTTACCTTGTAAAGCTCCGTCTCCACATCGTCCGGTTCCGGCGGATCCTGGCTCAAAGCCGGGAAGTCGTTATCATACTTGTAAACCGTGAAATGGTCGGGAACTTTTCCCGAACCGGGGCAAAACGGACACCAGTCCTTCGGCATCTGCGGACGGTTCTGTCTGTGTGATGCGATCATGACCCAATCCTTGATAAGCGGGTTCCAACGTAATTCTGCCATTTAGATATTTCCTCCTTGAAGATGAAATTTTTTAACCGCCTCTTTGGCGGTTTCTGTTCGTATTCTGTGAATAATTTCGGTGAATTGCTAAAACACAACCTATATATATTGTACACTTTTTTGGTAATGTAGTCAAGAGGTTTTGTGAATTTTCTGACAGTATAAATAAATTGTTGCAGCGCAGGATAAAATATGGTATAATTATAATGACCAATAAATAAAAAGGAAGCGAGAAATATGTACGATCTCAAGGAATTTGTAGAGACGACAAAGCGGTTCTACAATAAAGAAGTAAGCGTTGGCGATTATAAGGGATTTTCCGGGAATTTCGGCAGCTATGCCCAGCGCGGCGGTGAAAGGAGTATGCTACGCCTGCGTATGACCGGCGGTATTGTCAGCCGGGATAAGGCGGTGTTTATTGCCGATATGGTAAAACGGTACGGCATTTCCCTCATACATGCTACGACCTGTCAGACTATCCAGCTGCATAACCTTGACCGTGATACGGTCTGTGATTTGATAGCTCTTGCTCCCGAGCAAGGGATATACACGGTAGGCGGAGGCGGTGACAATCCGCGCAATGTAATGGCCTCGCCGCTCTCCGGCATTGATCCTGAGGAATATTTTGACGTTGCCCCATATGCTGAGGCGGCCGCTGATTACCTGCTGGCGCAGATAGGGAAGATAAAGCTGCCGCGGAAGCTCAAGGTCGGCTTTTCATCCTCGCCCAAAAACGAGTGCCATGTTACCTTCCGCGATCTTGGCTTCATGGCCAAAGAGAACGGCCGTTTTGATGTTTACAGCGCAGGCGGTTTGGGAAACAACGCTAAAATGGGGCTTAAGGTGGCGGAGGATATTGAGCCGCAGGAGATACTTTATTATATCAAGGCGATGATAGATACCTTCATTGCCCATGGCAATTATAAGGTGAGAGCTAAAGCGCGCACAAGATATATGCAGGACGAACTGGGGGCTGAGGGCTATATCAAGGCGTTTGCCGAGGCTCTGGACAATGCCAGAGACGAGGATCTTACTATAGATATTCCATCCCCCGGCACGTATCCGGATTGGCAGGGAGAGACGCACGGCAGGATACATCCGCAGAAACAGCCGGGGCGCTATTATGTGACCTATCATCCCATAGGCGGCAATCCGCCGGCGGAAACGTTCGTGAAAATAGCCGGTCTTATGAATGAGGAAAACACTCTGCGTCTGGCGCCCGATTCAACGATATATATAGCAGGCTGCACCCTGGAGCAGGCTGAGAGCTTTGCCGAAGTGACCGCAGACGGAGCGGCAACGTCTCTTGAAGCCTCCACCTCCTGCATAGGCAGTGCGATATGCCAGATCGGCATACAAAATTCGCAATTGCTGTTAAAATCAATAATTGAGGCGGTTAAGGAGAAAGGATTTAGCGACGGCGTTCTGCCCAAGCTGCATATATCCGGCTGCACCTCCTCCTGCGGAGCGCACCAGACAGCGGAGATAGGCTTCAGCGGCAGGATAAAGCGCGTGGATAACCAGCCTGTGCCTTCGTTCTTGATGATGATAAACGGCTGTGATGAGCTTGGACGGGAAAGATTCGGCGAAGAAATGGGCATTATCGCTGCGGAAAGGATACCGCAGATGATGGTGGAGATCGGCGAAAGCGTTGCTGCTGCCGGTATGGTATACAGTGATTGGATAAGGGAAAACAGAGCAGCGTTTGACGCGATAGTGAAAAAGTATCTGTAATAAAAAGCCGCTCCTGTCCGGGAATATCTTCGGACGGGAGCGGTGTTTTATTTTCAGACTTCTTCAATGATAGGAAGTATCATCGGGTTGCGTTTTGTTTTATCAAAGATATATCTGGCCACATTTGATTTTATGTTGGCTTTCATTGTCGACCAGTCGGAAAGACGGCGGTTGTTGCATTCGTTGACGCTGTCCTCAACTATGCGGCGGATATCGTCAATGAGCTTTTCCGATTCGCGCACGTATACGAAACCGCGCGAGATAACATCCGGGTGAGATACCATTTTGTGACCCTCGGAGGAGATCGTAACAACGATTATTATAAGTCCGTCCTGAGCAAGATGCTTTCTGTCGCGCAGGACGATATTTCCTACATCCCCAACGCCTGAGCCGTCTACAAGGATCTTGCCCGCCTGCACAGTCCCGTTTGTACGGAAACCGCGCTCATCGCATTCAAGAACGGTGCCGTTGGACATTATGATACAGTTCGAATCGGGGATGCCCATGCGCCGCGCCAGCTGAGCGTGGAGCATTAGGTGGCGGCGTTCTCCGTGGACCGGTATGAAATACTTCGGCCGTGCCAGCGCCATTATCAGCTTAAGCTCTTCCTGGCAAGCGTGGCCGGAAACGTGTATCTCGGCCAGCGATTTATAGATAACCTCGGCGCCGATTTTGAACAGCTCATTTACAACATTGGATACCGACTTTTCGTTCCCGGGGATAGGCGTAGCGGAGATTATGATAAGGTCGTCTTTGGTGACTTCGACCTTGCGGTGGTCGGAATATGCCATGCGGGTAAGGGCGCTCATAGGTTCGCCTTGAGAGCCGGTGGTGATTATAACTATCTGCGAAGGCTTATATTTTTTGATGTTATCAATGTTTATCAGTACGCCTTCGGGGATCTTCATATAGCCAAGAAGTATGGATATTTCTACGATGTTCTCCATGCTGCGGCCGGATACAGCGACTTTGCGGCCGTTTTTTACGGCGGCGTCTATTATCTGCTGTACTCGGTGTACGTTGGAGGCAAAGGTAGCCACGATTATGCGTTTGTTGCAATTTTTAAATATCTGCTCAAACTTATCGCCTACGGTTTTTTCGCTCATGGCGTAACCGGGACGTTCAACATTCGTTGAATCGGACATCAACGCTAAAAGCCCTTCGTTGCCGAGCTGGCCGATGCGTGCCAAGTCGATAACGTCGCCGACGATAGGGGTAGTGTCGATCTTGAAATCTCCCATGTGCAATATCTTGCCGAAAGGCGTCTTTATCGCCAGTGCACAGGAGTCGGCTATGGAATGATTGGTGCGAATGAACTCCACTTCAAAGCTGTCGCCTCCGGCGATAGTCTGGCCGGGACGTACGCGGACGAGACGGCATTTTGACAAAAGGCCGTGCTCCTTGAGCTTGTGTTCAACAAGCCCCAGCGTTAGTCTTGTACCATACACGGGTACGTTGATGTTTTTGAGGAAAAACGGCAGTCCGCCGATATGATCCTCGTGTCCGTGCGTTAAGAATATCCCTCGTACCTTGTCGGCATTTTTCTCCAGATAAGAGATATCGTTTAGAACCATGTCGATTCCCGGCATATCATCGTCAGGGAATGCCATGCCGCAGTCCACCAAGATAATGTCGTTTCCGTATTCAAAGACGGTGAGATTCTTTCCGATCTCATCCAGTCCGCCTAAGGGTATAATTTTCAGTTTTGTTTTTTTTGCCACGATTTGACCTCCTTAAAAAATTGATCGCTGTAAAAGCCTTTTCGAAGATAAAAACAAGCAAAGAAAAATAAGCCCGCCGTACATTGCCGCTATAGCCTGCTTTAATGTCCGCTCCTCAGGCTTGGGGACAGGTCGGGTGTTCTTTTGCGATCTTCGATTATAAGGGGAGATTCCCTTGCTTCCGGTCATTTATCAGTATATATAGTATACCATAAATTAGGAGGATTAGTCAAGAGAAAATCCGAAATTTGCATATCTTCCTCTGATTATACAGCAAACGGTATGTATCCTTGATAAAAAACCGTCTTTTTGCCGAATAAAAACAGCGGAACTGCCGTATTTTGGAAAAGCAGTCCCGCTGTTTGTTATATTTTACAAATATTCTCAAGCCTTGTTTACAGATCCGAAAAGCTCCATCTTTATCTTTACTATCTCCTTGATGGCGGCCGCTCCCGGAGCCAGAAGTTTTCTGGGGTCATAGCCTTTGCCCTGGAGATCCTTGCCCTCTTCGATGTACTTTCTCGTAGCCTCCTGGAAGTAGAGCTGACACTCGGTATTTACGTTTATTTTGGCAACGCCCAGGGATATGGCCTTGGCTATCATATCATCCGGGATGCCGGTGCCGCCGTGGAGAACGAGAGGAAGATCGCCCGTGAGCTCTTTCACCCTTGCCAGCGCATCAAAATCAAGCCCTTTCCAGTTGGCGGGATATTTGCCATGGATATTGCCTATGCCGGTAGCCAAAAAATCAACGCCGAGATCGGCTATGGCCTTGCATTCGTTGGGATCAGCTATCTCGCCTGCGCCGACAACGCCGTCCTCTTCGCCGCCTATTGAACCAACCTCTGCTTCGATAGAAAGTCCTTTTTCCCGGCAGATAGATACAAGCTCTTTCGTCTTAGCGATATTTTCTTCGATGGGATAGTGCGAACCGTCAAACATTATTGATGAAAAACCTGCTTCGATGCACTTTAAGCAGCCCTCGTACGTCCCGTGATCCAGATGAAGGGCTACCGGCACAGTGATTCCCATTTCGCCGATCATGGCTTTTACCATGGCTGCTACTGTTTTAAAGCCGGTCATATATTTGCCCGCGCCCTCGGAAACGCCGAGGATAACAGGGGAGTTGCATTCCTGTGCAGTCGATAAAATAGATTTTGTCCATTCCAGATTGTTTATGTTGAACTGGCCTACGGCGTATTTTCCAGCCACCGCCTTTTTCAGCATATCTGTTGCAGGTACTAACATTTGTGTTTCCTCCTTAAATATATCGTTTTAGTCAATTGCAAAACCTTTTTCGCAATTGATTTTAGCTAAGGAAATAATTGTAAAAGGCTATTGCGTTTTTGCAATTATTTATATATCTTTTATAAAACAGCCGAAGAAGCTGTATTATACATTTTTGTGCTTTGATACGCCCGGCGATGAAGAGTCAAGCGTCAAAGCGTCCATAGAGAGTATCTTGTCCCTGTTCTGTACGTCAGAGGAAATAAGCATTTTTCGTCCGCAGTTTATACAGCAGACAAGAGCGTCTGTGCCCAGGGATCCGATGTGGATATTCGGGTGCTGGCAGCCGCAGCTAATGCCGTCGTTCTCCAGCAGCACAGACAGATGCTTGATTATAGCACAGAGCCTTTTCAGGCGGTAGCTTTTCTCTGAACGGCTGCGGCAGAAGATGCGGTTTTGCGCTACGGCAGAAAGTGCAGCTTCCGTTGTGCCGATATACAGTATCCCGTTTTCCTCCGGCAGGATGTGATCGCTCAGCTCGCCCCATTCGTCCTCCGGGCATTGGAATATGAAAAGCTCTTTTGTCCACAATTTATCGGCATCGGCGCGAAATTCGTGCATATCGCCGCATATAGGGCAGGGAAGCCTGAATATATACTTACCGCGGCGTCTTTCGGTATAAAGCACCGGCAGCCGGCATTCGGGTACAGAGCAGGTCAGTATGGACGGGGAGTGTGTTATATCGAATATACTTATGCGCTGTATATTTATCTGCGCGCATTGAGGACAAAAGTAGGCTATTATCCTGCTGGGATAAATGATCATGATGGTTTATACTCCTATATGGTTTTTGCGCGCCCAGTAAAACAGATACTGCTGAGCATATCCGGCATAAGAGCCGAATTTTTCCCGGCCGAAGGCTTCGATATGCGCTTTGGGCGTATCCTCGTGGAAATAACAGTATTCCATTATCCGTTTTACCCATACGTCTACCGGAAAGGCGTCCGTTTTGTGCAGCGCGAAAAGCAGCGTACAGTCGGCGACCTTGCTGCCAACGCCGGAAAAGCGCAGAAGCTCCGTTTTTGCATCGGCCGTATCCAGGCTTTTTATCCGGTCAAGGGAGATATCCCCCGACGATACGGCGCGGGCGGCGGCGATTATGTATTTGCTGCGGAAGCCGGCCCGTATGGGTGCAAGCTCCTCCGGCTCCAGCGCGACCAAACGTTGGGCGGAGGGGAAGGAATAAAAATCCTCTCCCATGTATTGCAGCTTATCGCCGAAGAGTTTACAAAGAGCGGCAATGATGGATCTTATCCGCGGGATATTGTTGCTGGCGGATATTATAAAGGATACTATAGTTTCCCACAGCTCTTGACGCAATATGCGTATTCCGTATCCATCGGGGATAGCCTCGGCAAGGACGCTGTCTTGGGAAAGCTCTCGCTTTATATCCCCGTAATCGGTGTTAAGATCAAAGTAATCCCGCCAGAAAGAGGTGAAAAGCTCCGGCGCAGTATCAAACAGGCGGATATCCTTTCCTTCTTGGCGTATTTTCAGAGCGTGTCCCCCGGCAACGCCGCAGTATGTATCGTCTGCAATGCGATCCCAGCGGAAACATTGGCCGCATTCAAAGATATGCTCGAGGACAAAATCCTCTGCATTTTCCAATATCAAGTCGTTATTATCGGTTATTTCTTTCATAACATATTTATTATACCACATATTTTCTGCTTCCGCAAGTAATTTATAAGAAATTCCTGTAAAAGGTTTGAAAAATTTTGTATTTTTAGAAAACATAAAAAATGGCGGCACTTAAGTGCCGCCGCAAATGGTAGTAAAAAGAGTGCAGAACGGATGAAACTCTGCATTTTTACCATCCCATAAAGTCATGTGAGAAATGTTTGTTAAAACTTCCTTGCCGCGCGGCTGTTCAGTATAAGTATCACCACAGCGGTAATAGCGGCCAGGAACGAGGTCCCGGCAAAATTCAGCCACATCCCTGTAAGAGCCAGCGGCTGGAGGATGAATATCAGCAGCACCGGGAATACGAACGAGGTGGACAGTGATATCACTGTTGCCTGCAAGGGCTTTTCTATTGCCAGCATATAGCTCTGGGTGGCAAACGAGAACCAGCGTGTGATATACGTAAGGCTGAAAAGGCGTACCGCAAAGGCGGACAGCTCCAAAAATTCCCCGTCTGAGCCGCCCATAAACAATAACGTAGTTTGTTCAGGGAAAGCGAAAAGGACAACGGCTGCGACCAGGGAAAATACCCCTGCTGCACTGAAGCAGCATTTTTCTATCGCCTTGACGCGGTCTTTTTTGCCTGCGCCCCAGTTATAGCCGACGGCCGGCTGGAGCGAATCGCAGATACCATAGAGTATGGACTGCACGATGCCATCGGCGTACATCAGTATGCCGTAAATAGATACCGCCGTTTGACCGCCCAGACGTACGAGGAAAAAGTTCATCAGGATAGAGGTTATGCGTCCTGCGATGTTGCTGAGGAAGTTCGGCGTGCCGCAGGCTATTATACGCCGTATAATGGCGGCGGAAAAATGTGGCTTGCAAAACCTCAGCAGCGTCTTTCGCCGTATAAACGGTATCAGTGCGATAAGAGCTGAAATTATCATGCCCAGACAGGCAGAAAGCGCCGCGGCCCATATTCCCCAGCGGAATATGAACAGGAACAAAAACTCAAACAGTACGATAGACGCGGACATGACGATATTAAGCACCATGCTCATGTGGATTTTTCCGCATATTCGAAGGAAGTTATCCATGGCGAAAACTATCGTAGTGACCGGCGAGCATACCGCATATACGCGCAGGTATAGGGCAGCCTGAGCGGCAAATTCCCCTTCTGCTCCCATAAGGCGCATAAGCGCAGGAGCGGCGGCATACAGTAAAGCGCCTATGACGATGCCCGATCCCACTATCAGCAGGCAGGCGCAGGTGAAAATATTGTCTGCCTCCCGTCCTCGGCCTTTTCCGAGATTGATGGAGATGGGTACCGAAGAACCAACGCCGACCAGATCGGCAATGGCGAAGTTGATGATAACGAACGGCATAGCCAGATTGAGGGCGGCAAACGAGGTCTCGCCCAGTATCCTGCCAACGAATATACCGTCTATGAGCTGATAAAGGCTCGAGGCCACCATGCTTATCATGCCCGGCAGAGCGGCGATGAAAAACAGTTTCACCGGCGGCGTTTTGATAAACAGCTTGTGTGAATCCATATAATTTCCCTCCCATGTTATCGCACCTGCTGCGTAAATCGTATCGGGTATTATAACATGAAATATTTGTATTGTCAAGCGTATAAAAATAAAATACGCAGACGGCTTTTTAAACAGCTGTCCGCGTATTTTCGTGTTTTAAATATCGTTTTTATGAGCCTCAAGATATTCGTCGAACGATTTGAAATCCTTCGTTTCCGGCCGCTTGTTTATGGCGTAGCCGGCCTTGTAGGTCGTGGGGATCGAGGGATCAAGAGGCTTTTGCGGCTGCTGCTTTTTGGGTTTTTGCGCTTGCTGAGACGGCCGCCTGTTGAAATTCCTCCGGCGCTGCTGAGGACGGTTTTTGGGGGCGATAACGACCCTGCGGTAGGGATCCTCGCCGATAGAAAAGGTAGTTACCTGGTCGTTATCCTGGAGATTAGCGTGTATTATCCGCCTTTCGTAAGGATTCATCGGTTCCAGCGTAAACTTTTTGCCGGTGCGGGCGACCTTTTCTGCCAGCCGCTGAGAAAGGGCGGTCAGAGCCTCGGCGCGTTTGGCGCGGTAATTTTCGGTGTCGATAGTTACCTTTATATATTCGTCCGTTTCCTGGTTGACTACCAGGGATACCAGGTATTGCAGGCTGTCAAGGGTATCTCCTCTTTTTCCGATCACAATACCCATGTTCTCGCCGTTAAGGTCTATCGTCATGAGGTTGTCCTCACGTTTGATGTTTATATCGACCTCCAGATCCATGGCGTGGAGCAGGCGGGATAAAAACTGCTTGGCGGCAAAGGCAGGGACGTCATTTACAGAGACCTCTACAACTGCGTCCTTGGCGCCAAGTCCTAAAAAGCCCTTTGCTCCCTCGTCAATTATCTCGATATCAACATCGTCCTTTTCTGCTCCCAGCTCTAAAAGGGCTGAGGAGACAGCTTCATCAACGCTTTTTGCGCTTATGCGTGTTTTTCTTTTCTGGGATCTTGACAATTAAATCACCTTCTTTGTCCGACTTACTAAAGATATAGTTCATTATAAGCTGCTGTACTATCTGGAATCCGCTGGATACTATCCAGTAGATGCCAAGTCCCGCGGGAAGAGTTACAGTGAATATGAGCGTCATGATGGGCATCATGAGCGTCATGCTTTTTGTCATCTGTGCGGCGGGATTGTCATCGTTTTTCTTCTCCTCCTGCTTGTTTTTCATCTGCATAGTTTTAGATGACAGCCAGGTCAGGAGCGTGGCGACTAAGGGGATGAGCAGCAAAAGTATAGCCCCCATGGCCTCCGCCGAAAAATTCCCCTGCATGATGTAGGAAAATGCGGAGCTGGGGTTCTGGCTCAGATCGAGCCCGAGAAAGTTGAAATTGAGCGCCCAGCTGTCGCCGGGATTTAAAAGCGCGCTCCATTTCGAGAGCTGTATCTGGTACATATTGGCCAGATTTTCCATCGATTGACTGGCAAGATTGCCTATCAGCTGGGGAAACTTTTCCACCATCTGTGCCTGAAGGTCTATTACCTTCTGGATAACGTCCGCCGCCGCCCAGTCAACGTTTTTTAAATATGACAGCGGCATTCGTATTACCTGATATAATGCTATCAGGATAGGAAACTGTATAAGCGTGGGCAGACAGCCGCCCATCATGCTTATGTCGTTGTCCTTGTACAGCTTTAGCGTTTCGCGCTGGAGCTTTTCCGGTTCATTGGCGTATTTTTTCTGCAGTTCGGCGACAAACGGCTGGATACGCTGCTGCTTGAGCATGGATTTTTGCGAATGTATATTCAGCGGAAGCAGCAGGAGCTTTACGACTATCGTGAACAAGATGATAGCCAGGCCGTAGTTTTGGACTACATCATAAATGACGCGTATTATCCAGCCAAGCCCGTGAACAAGATAATTCCACATTTACTAAGTATTCCTCTCTGTTGGGTTTTAAGGGACGGGATCGTATCCGCCCTTGTGGAAGGGATGGCATTTTAAAAGCCTGCGCACGGCAAGCCAGCCGCCCTTTAGCGCGCCGTATTTTTCCACCGCCTCGCGGGCGTAGACCGAGCAGGTGGGGATAAATCGGCAGCAGGAATAGCCTTTATAAGGCGAGATTTGGTGTCTGTAAAGATCAATCATCCATATCAGTATTTTTTTCATCTTTCAACAACTCAAGCTTTCTTAAGACGAACAGCAGATCGCGCTGCACCTTGGAAAAGTCCTGGCCGGCACAGCGTCCGCGGGCTATTATGACCATATCGTAGCCGGTCTTTATGCGCTCGGCGTTTAGTCTTGCGGCTTCTCGTATGAGCCGTTTGGCACGGTTTCTCACTACGGCGTTGCCTACGGCTTTTCCGGCTATTATGCCGATCCTGTTTTTGGCCAGGCCGTTCTTTTTGGCGTACACGACCGTATAACCGCCGGCGTATTCCTTGCCTCGTCTGTAAAGCCTGTAAAAATCACGTTTTTTTTGCAGAGTGTTTTTCATAACGATATTAAAAAAGGCAAAAGAAAACAGCGTATACTCCTTTCCTTTGCCAAGTATTTCTACTGTCTTTAAGCGGAGAGCTTCTTTCTGCCCTTCTGTCTTCTGTTGGCCAAAACCTTTCTGCCGGAAGAAGTTCTCATTCTTTTTCTGAAGCCGTGTTCTTTTGCTCTCTGACGCTTTTTAGGCTGAAATGTTCTTTTCATTCTTTTAGCACCTCCCTGTATGCTGCGACCCAGACCGGCCGCCTTGATTCCAAAATAAACTTAAAAAATAGACACCGCATATATTATACAGATTTGTACCCTGCTTGTCAAGTGTTTTTTGGATTTTCTTTGAAATTTTTGTCCAAAAGCTGATTTTGCTTTAAAAATTGAAAAATTCATAAGCAATGATTGACAAAGTGATCGAAAAATGATATAATCAAAAATGATATAGTGTACTTTTATGAGGGGAGATGTATAGAAGATATATGCGGCAGAACAGTCGAGACGATAAAAGAGCCTAGGACGCTGCTTTTGGGGGTTATTCGTTTTTGTTATGCGGCATCAAGATTTGGGGCGAAAATCGTTCAGGGGGCATTGCCGTATGCGGTTAGGAGATGGAAGTATGGATGTTCTGCAAAAGGATATGATAAGCGTTATCATACCGACATATAAGCGCAGCGGATATCTGGAAAGAGCGGTAAGCTCTGTTCTTTGTCAAAGCTATAAAAATATAGAAATAATCATAATCGATGATAATGGTAACGATAAAAGCCGTGATGATACAGAGGAGCTTATAAAAAGGCTTTATGGAGACGATCCCCGTATAAAATATGTACAAAACGAACGAAACATGGGCGGTGCGCGGGCAAGGAATCGCGGCGCCCAGCTGGCGGAAGGGGAGTATCTGTGTTTTCTGGACGATGACGATGTCTACACGGAGGATAAACTTGAAGGCCAGCATCGTTTCATGGTGGAAAACAAGCTCGATATGAGTTTTTCCGATATAAAAATGTACAACGAAAAAGGCATCGTGGCCGATGTACGTATGCACGGGGAGTATATCGACAATACGGACAACAGCAATCTTTTGGTACAGCATCTGCTCCATCATCTGACGCCGACTGATACCTATATGTTTACCAGGGAGGGCTTTTTCAAATCGGGCGGCTTTGAGCACAGGATATTCGGCGATGAGTATATGCTGATGTTAAACGCTATTTTAAACGGTGTAAAGATAGGTTATTACCCCCGGATAACAGCCATACAATACCTTCATTCCGGAGTGAGGCTGTCATCGGACAAAAGAAGGTTGGTAGGTGACAAACAGCTTCTTAAGGTGAAAAAGAAATATTTCGACCGTCTCTCATGGAAACAGCGCAGATATGTGTATTTTAGGTATAGAACGGTGCTGGCGGTGTACTTTCTCCGCAATCGGGAATTGTTAAAATTTGCAGGGTATGCTGTGGGAGGATTTTTCTCATCGCCTGTGGATTTTGTGTGCGAGGGACTAAAGATGGCAAAAAGGGTGTTGCGTGAAAATCAAAGAGAAACGCCAAAGATCGAGGAAAGCAGCAAGAGCGTGTACAGTATCAGATAAAGCCGCAGATAAGGAGGAGGCTATGCCGGAATACGTAATATTGGGTAATATGTTTCCTCCGGGAATGGAGGAGCAGGTCAGAAAAAACAGCACGGGATTCGTGGCGGACGCTTCTCATACGCATCTTTCGGCGATACTTGACGGACTTGATAAAAACCTTGATATACCGCCCAGTGTGATAAACCTGCTGCCTGTGCCCTCTTACCCCAAAAGATACCGGGAAATGAAAATAAAGGGCTTTTCCTACAGCCATGCACCGGGAGCCGAGGATTACAACGTAGGGTATACCAATCTTACGGTGTGGAAGAAATTTTCGGCGAAGCATCAGCTGAATAAGGCGGTAAAACGGTACAACGGCGTTAAGTATATAATAGTTTACAATCCGTCTGCCGATCTTTTAAAAGCGGCAGGGAAATTGAAGAAAAGGAATCCGGGGGCGAAAATATGCGCCATAGTGCCGGATCTCCCCAAATATGTGAGCCTTAATACCAAGGGGCGTCTGCTTTATGACATTTATCATGCCTTTAATTACCGCAAGGCGGACAGACTGGTAAAAAAAAGCGATTGCTTCGTGTTCCTGACAAAGGATATGGCCGAATATTACGGGGTGAAAAATTCATATATAGTAATGGAGGCTCTCAACAAGCCCCGTAAAAAGCTCGCGCCCGTGCCGGATGACGATATAAAGCGGATAACGTACACGGGAACGCTTATTGAATCCAATGGGATCAGGACGCTTTTGGAAGCGTTTTCCCGTATAAAAGACAAAAACTATCGTCTGGTGCTTTGCGGCGGCGGAGATATGACAGAAGAGCTGAAGAGTCTGTCTGATCCGCGGATAGATTTTAGGGGTAGCGTATCGCGCGATGAGCTTATGCGTATCCAGGAGGAAGCCACAGTTTTGGTAAATCCACGCTATGAGACTGATGAGGCCACAAGGTACGCCTTTCCTTCCAAGGTCATGGAATATATGAGTGCTGCAAGGCCGGTCGTTTGCTTCCGTCTGCCGGGGATACCGACGGAGTATGACGATTATTTGATATATGCGGATAGCCCCGAAACGCTTGCGGAAAAGCTGCGCGAGGTATGCAGCCGTGAAAAGGAAGAGCTTGACCGTATAGGACTCAGGGCAAAGGAGTTTGTCGATAAAAACAAGAATAATATCGTCCAAACAAAGAGGCTTATAGAGCTTTTGCAACGAAAAAGCGTACTTTTTGTAATGGAGGATATGAACATAGGCGGTTCCGGAAGCAGCCTTATAGAGCTTCTTTGGACGCTTGATAAAAGCAAATACGATATCTCACTTATATGCACATATAATACGGGGGAATTGATGGACAGGATACCGGGCGGCGTGCGGGTGCTAAAGAGCGCGTTGCCGGGAAGGAGCCGATTTGCAAAGCGGCTGTTTAGGATCGCCGGAAATATCGTCCACGGAATGTATATACAGCACATTATATATAGGAAGAGACCGCTTATAGTGCGTTCATTCCAGATAATATGGTCCAGAGGGATGGCGAAAAATGCCCGCCGGATTAAAGAGCACTTTGATGTTGTTGTCGGATATATGGAGGGATTCCCCGACTACTATGCTATGAGCCGGAAGATCAAGGCAGACAAAAGGGTAGCGGTGTTCCATTCCGATTATAAAAGAGCCGGTCTTGATCCGGAATTTGATAAGGAAATGTTTTCCAAGGCCGATAGGATAATACTGGTATCGGAGGACACGAAAAAAATATTCGATAAGGTGTTCCCGCAGTTTGCCAAAAGGACGGCGGTGGCGGAGAATACCGTATCTACAAAAAGGCTGCGCAAAGCGGCCGAAAGCGAGACCGGGGATTTCGCCCCGGACAAAAGCGTCGCCAATATAGTAACGGCCGCAAGGCTTGATACTACGCCGAAGCGGCTTGACAGGATAGTTAAGGCGGCGGTATATCTGAAAGAGCAGGGCTGCCGGTTCTGCTGGTACGTTTTCGGTGAGGGAGCGGACAGAGCTTGGTTTGAGGAGCTTATCCGCAAAAACGGCGTCGGGGACTGCTTGAAGGTAATGGGCAAACGGCTCAATATCGCCCCTTATGTCGCCCAATGCGATATATTCGCCCTTACATCCCAATATGAGGGCAAGCCGATGGCTGTGACCGAGGCGATGATACTGGGTGTGATACCGGTGGTGACCGAGTATAAATCGGCAAAGGAGCAGGTAAAAGATTGTGGTATAGTATGTCCGAATGATGATATATCGGTGGCAAAAGCCATTTTTGAGCTTATAAACACTCCGGAGGAGATGGAGCGGTTAAGAGGGAGATTGAGAGAAAGAAAGTATGATGATAATGGGAAGATGTTTGAGGAGGTGGCCTTAAAATGAAAGCAGCTGTGGCAGAGACTGCCGATGCTAAAAGGGAGTATCTGAAGTGGCTCCCGCGGATCGGAGTTTCGCTCATGCTTTTGGACTGTATCGTGCTGATGCTCGTTCCCAGCGCGGGAGTCATCTGCGGTATAGGTATAATGCTGTGCGCGGCGATGCTGTTTTTCTTTGATGAATTTTATCTTTTGCCGCTGGCGTTTATATTTTTTCAGGAACAGCTGATACTGGCCGTCGGAACCTCGGCGATGAGTTATTTTTCCTACATTTTGATATTCCGCTTTATAGTGTTCGATCTTAGAAGATCGAAGCTGAAAGCCTGGATGCTGCCGGCGTTGTTGGTGATAATACTTTTTTGTATATTCCGATTGCCCAGTACGAGTATTGACATACTCAGACAGTCATACACGGACGCCGGGGAGCAGCCGCCGCTGGATTCGGTGCTGCTTTTAAGAACGATAGTCGGCTTTGTGGGCGATGTGCTCTATGCGGTATTGACGGCTATAAAGCTGCATGACAGCCCCCAGACGCTCAAGAAATTCGCTTCCCTTATACCGGTGATGGTGATAATATCCGGTATATACGGGCTTATTGCAGGGAATATCTATCAGGATGTGCGCTATAACGGAAGCTTCAACGATCCCAATTATTTTGGTTTCTTTGTAAATATAGGTATATTTTCAGCGCTTACGCTAAAAGAGAATATATACCGTTCAAAAATAGTAAAGGTGGTTATTATTGCCGCTTTGTATTACTTCCTGCTGGGAGCCGGAAGTATCACCGGGCTTTTATGTAACCTGGGCGGACTGGTAGCCTATACGATATTCTATTACCGGAAAAAAGCGGTGTTCATGATATTTGTTGTGGGGCTGATAGTCGCGGGCGTCGTTATGGGAGCGATGTCAATACCGGCGATACGAAATCTGTCGGTCGTGCAGAATCTGCAAGATCGTATAGAGCTGCAGTATTCGGATATAGCCGGCAGTTCGGCCGATTATCTTACCAGCGGACGAACGACCCAATGGGAGCGATATAGCGAATACATAGCCGAGGGCAGGATAGATGAAAAGCTGTTCGGCAGCCGCTCAATGCTTAACGGCATGTATGAGGAGGAGTTTGTCGAGGAAGTTGGCGGCGGTTTTGGTCCCCATCAGGCCTATCTGGGTTTTATAATAAACTTTGGTTTTGTGGGACTGGCGATGTTCATAGCGGGAATCGTCATTAAGATAGTATATTTTATGTACCGCTGTATCGTACGCGGGCAGGAGCTGTATCTTCTGATGTCAATAATTTCGGCGATATGGATAGTTTACGGTTTCGCGCTCGATTATTTCTTTGATGTGCGTTTCATGCTGTTTTACTTTTTGTAGGACAGCGGACGTTGATTTTATATAATATGCCGTAGAGCCTTTGCCGTCGGCTTATAAAATAAAGTAAAAGGAGAGAATGGTATGAAGCTGCTTATGTATATATGGCAGAGAAAAGTTCCGATAATTATCGGCGGACTTATATGTGTTCTGCTGTATTTCGCCTATAACTGCTATCAGGTGCATTATACGGACAGCATTGATCTTTCGCTTGTGTATCCGGGGTCTGAAAAGGGAGTATATCCGGATAATACACGGTTCAATATCTATGATATCTTAAATGCAGAGGTCATAGATGCGGCGGTGGAGAGTTATAACGCGGAATCGAACTCCCTGCAGCAGATAACTTCCGATGACGTCAGAGGCGATATTATTATAAACGAATCGGCTCCGGCGGATCTGCAGGACAGGATAGACGAGGCCAGGATGGCAGGACAGGATTATTCCTATTTCGTCAACGAATACCGGATAGAAATGAAACCGGTGCATAAGCTGACGCTGAGTACGGCCTTCGGCGCTGTTCCGTATGTTGACGGCGAAAAATTCTTAAACCATCTGTACACGAGCTTTTCGCAGTATCTGGTGGAGCAACATGCGGAGGAGAATATAATCCCCCGGTTGGAGGGATCGATAGATTACGAGGGCTATGATTATCTGGAATATGCGAACATGCTCAATAATCAGATATCGACGTACATAAATTACCTTCAGCCGAAGAATGCGGAAAACGGAGGCTTCTATTCAGACGAGACCGGCCTGACGTTCGAGGATCTGATAACCGAATTTACGAATTTGCAGACATACCAGATACAGAGCCTGATATCTTATGTATCCTCCAGCGGATTGGCAAAGGATACGCAGGAGTTTATAAATATCCTGGAGACGAACAATGAAAAGGATTTTATAGAATATCAGAAAACGAGGAGCGAGGGTGAGATAAGCACCCAGGCTATGTATGCCTATGACCACACATTTGAGGAAAATATCGTTATCCCTACTTATGACGCGGATAACGGCCTTTATCAGGCCAGGCCTAAGACGGGGTATGATGATATAACCCAGCGTGCTCTGGAACATCAGGTGGAAGCCGACAATATGATGACCGACATCAATGAAAACAGCAGGAAGATCGAGTTCTACAGCGCGTCCCTGCAAAATGCAGAGGAGCACGCCAGGATAACGGCGGTGGCTGATTCGATGATGACGGAGCTGGAGACGGTGTCCTCAGAGCTTATCGCTAAAGCGGATCTGACCGTGCAGGAATATCTGCGCGAGCTTTCAAGTGATTATGTATCACAGAAGGTAGTTCCCAAGAGCTATGTAAACATTTCGTTGTCAGTCGATCTTTTGGGAGTGTTCATAGCGGCCGGTTTTGCTGTGCTGGTTATCGTTGTTATCATAGAGGGCGTAAGAAGATGGTATATCGTTTTCGTGCAGACCCAAAAAGAAGCGATAATGCAGGAACGCAGGCTTCAGGTGCTGGAGAATGTCAAAGAAGGCGAGAGCATACCGGGGATAGACAGCTCTATTGCTGAAGACGTTGATAAACTGACGTTCGGCGAATTGGTGAAGCATAGGTTCCGCCGGTCAAAAGGCGATATTCGTTTTGCAGCCAAGGATAAAACCGCTCCCAAAAGGGAAAAGCCGGGAAAAAAGCGTCGTCCCAAAAGGAATGAAAAAGACGTGAAGGAGGAGAAATAATGAATATAACGATAGTTGATATCATTGAATACATAAAAAAACATATTCTTATTGTCCTCCTGGCAGCAGTGATATGTGCATTGCTCGGTTACTTTTACGTACAGGGCGCGCAGACATACGTTGTCTCCACCAGCTTTGAATTTGTGGGCGACAATGCGGCCGAGGGAAAAGACGCCAACGGCGAGGCCTTAGATGTATACGAGATAATGGCTCCGACCATAATAGAACAGGCAATAAACGACGTGGGCGTCGATATCAGCGTGGAGGAGATAAGAAACGGTATGACCGTGACCCCTATCACCGATACTGTGACTGAAACGAAGATAGAATCAATGGCCGAAGAAGGGGAGGATTTTGAATATTTCCCTACCCAGTACCGGGTAACGCTTGAGCATCACGGAAAATACGGCCGCCAGTTTGGTATCCAGCTGCTTAATAAGATAGTTGAGCGGTATAATACCTACATAATGGATACGCAGACAAACCAGCCGATGATAGCGAATATTTTTACCAACATGGATTACTCCAGCTACGACTATATGGAGCTGAGTGAGTTATACGATGAGCAGCTTTCATCGATGATCACGCGAGTGCAGGATCTGAATACAGCAGCCCCGGAATACCGTTCCTCAAGGACCGGATTGTCTTTCAGCGACCTGACATTGTATTTTGCCGGCGTGAAAGATGTGGAATACGCCAAGTATTACTCCTACGTAAGAAAAGGGCTTCTTTCCAAGGAAGCGGAGGTATATCTGAAAAATCTGGAGTACAAGATACAGAATCTGGAGATCGAAAGGGAGAAAAACCAGGATGACGCCAACCGTTCCTACGAATCGATGCAGAACTTCTACAGCGAGTATAAGGAAGGTCAGAGAGTAAACCGGGCGTTTACTGACGGTACCGGCGTTGATGAGAGCAATGATCTCTGGACAAGAGAGACCGACTGGGAGACTGTTATCACCACGTATGATGATATCATAACGCGATATATAGACAGCGGGACGATGGCAGCCGATAATTATCACGATATATATTACTATACGAACCTTTTAAACGATTTTAGAAATGACAACGTTTCTCAGGAGATAAAGACGGAGTACACCGCAAAAGCGGATGAGCTTATAAACAAAATACATACGAAGCTCACAGAATACATCGCGCTTGCCAACGAGACCATAAACGATTACAATAATTACCGTGGCACACAGTATGTATCGTTTATGTCCTCAGTGAGCACAAAGCCGCAGATATCGCAGGCGCTCGTAGTGGCGTTTGCTACAGTGCTCGGCATATGTATAGGCCTGTTTATTGCAGTAGGCATTGAGTTGTTCAAACGGATAAAGGAGCAGGCTGATATAGAAATGCGCCGCCGGAAAATGGAGCTTTTGGAAAAGGGCAGCTTGCCGGTGAACCTGGAAAACCTGCCGCCGCTTGACAGGGCGTTCTTTGAGGCTATATATAACGATTTTGAGGAGTTTAGACTTTATTATCTGCCGATAGTTGATCAAAACGGTAAATGGATAGGAGCTGAAGCGTTAGCGCGCTGGGATTCCAAAGAATTTGGTATGGTAATGCCTAATGACTTTATCTCTATCGCCGAGAAATACGGCATCATGGAGCTGTTGGGTAAGTGGATAATCAAGGAAGCCTGCACAAGGTGCAGGATGTGGAACAAGGAGCTTTCGCAGGATCTCTTCGTTTCCGTAAACTTCATCCTGAGCCAGGTGGCCAGCGAGATATTTATAGATAATATAATCGACACGCTCACCGCCACCCAAGTGGATCCGGCCAACCTCGTTATAGAGCTTAGCCGCGGGGCGGAGATAGCGGATATAGAGCTGGCAGAGAAAAAGCTAAATGCTATAAAGGCTCTCAAAGTGAAGATAGCCGTGGACAATTTCCGCGAGGAGAAGTCCAATATAGAGGTGCTTTACAAGCTTCCGGTAGATATGGTGAAGATAGACAGAAGCTGTATAATGAATATTGACAGCATAACGGCGCAAAATCTGATAAGCAACGTTTCCGATGTCGCTAAGATGTCTGAGATAACGGTATGCGCAGAGGGCGTGGAAACAAGGGAACAGGAACAACTGCTCAAGAAAATGGGCGTAGAGCTTTTCGAGGGCTATCTCTACTCCAAGCCTGTAACGCCTGAACAGTTTGCGATAGATTTTAATAATGCCGTTAAAACGGTATAAGCTGTTTTGAAGATCATTTTATGCGGCTGTGGGTATGCGCCTGCAGCCGCATAAGAATTTTAGTCAATTGCGAATCCTTTTTCGCAATTGATCCCGATAAGGGAATAATTGTGAAACATTGTATTATTAAGATTTAAATGGGGGATATTATCGTCGGCATGGGGGAGATAGTAGCCGAATATTTGCAAAAAAAGGAGAATATTGATGCCGGATATATCATTTGACAGGTTGACGATGGCATATTCCCAACGAGCATTCCGCGAGCTGTGCGAACGTTTCAGCCGCAGTGACAGATTGCAGGCCGTCGTTATATTTGATATTGATAATATGAGATTTTTGAACCAGCAGGGTTCGCGCAAGGACAGTGACGAATTGATAAAGGGCCTGGCAATGAGGATAAGGAGATATGCTCCCCATCCGGCCATTGTCGGACGGATCGAGGGAGATGCGTTCGGGGTATTTTTGCAGGATCCGGGGTCGGAGAAGGCCGTAACGGATTTTGTGCAGGATATAATAAACAGGGAACGCCGGTTTATAGATATAGGCGGCGGGCAGCTGCTTTTTTCCGTAAGCGCGGGAATAGCGTTCCATGATAAGAGCGATAATGCCAAAGGCATGGATATGATATACGGTGCGGAGCTGGCGTTAGAAAACGCAAAGGCCAACGGTAAAAACAAATATAGCGTTCTTACAGGAAGCACAAACCTTGATTATCAGAGGAAAATAACTATACGCAGCGAGCTAAATCGGATCATGCAAAACCATGACATACGGTATAAGTACCAGCCGTTTTTAGAGTTTGCCAGCGGTAATATCGCCGGGGTGGAGATATTGTCGCGCATAAAGAGCAGCCGATACGGCCTGATAATGCCGTCGGAGTTTTTAAATATCGCCAGAGGCAGCGATATGATGATAGAATTTGACAGGATAACGCTTGAGCACAGCTGTAAAAAGATAAATGAATTTGACCGCGAAGGCTGCGGCGGTATTTATATTTCGGTAAATGTTTCGGGAGAGTATTTCTCCCTTGCGTCTTTTGCTGATGAAGTGATAGACTGTTTAAAAAAGTATACGGTGGGAAAAGGGAGGATTGTGATAGAGGTTACAGAAGATACCGTGATAAGAGCGGGGGACGCCGCCGGGACGGCAGAAAAGCTGGCAGAGTGCGGCGTGGAGCTGCATATGGACGATTTTGGGCGAGGCTTTTCCAATATGGCGCAGATACAGAAAATACCGTTTGCTGCGCTTAAGCTGGATAAATCATTGGTGGACAATATATACGGCAGCGGAAGAGTGCTGTTGAAAAAGAGTATAGAGATGGCTAAGGATCTGGGAATGAAGGTCATAGCCGAGGGGATCGAAAATAAAGAGCAGTATGAAACGCTTAAGGAAATGGGCTGCGATCTGGGCCAGGGCTTCTTGATAGGGAAACCCATGGTATTTGAGGAAACTGTAAAATATTTGCATGAGCGCAGCAGTGGGAACTGATAGACATGAAAGTGCTTTTAAAGATATACTCAGTGCTTAACTGGGGCGATGATATGTTTGCGTATATCGTTGCCAAGAGATATCCGAAAGTAAAATTTGAAATAAAGGTCTGGGGAGATATCAGCAAATATGATAGATTCGCTGCTTCCTGCCCCAATATTGCAATACGGGCGTATGAAAATCTGCCTGCGAGGATATTTAGGAAACTGGGGATGGAAAAGGCGGAGCTGATCGCCGACAGCATGGGCTACAAGGCACTGGTGTGGGTAGGCGGTTCACTGTTTATCGAATCGGACAAGACCGATTATCAGGCTTTGGAGAAGCTCCGGCGTATGATAAGGCTTTTTAGAAAAAGAGGAGTGTATGTCTTGTGCGTCAATTTCGGCCCTTACAGGACCGAGGGATTTTTGTCGTTATGCCGGGAGATATTTACGTATTGCCGTGATATTTGCTTCCGCGAGCAATATTCATATGAAATGTTTCGGGATTTACCGGCTGCGCGGCTTGGCGCCGATGCAGGGTTTTTGATGAGGAGAGAGCGCAGAGTGAAGCCGGGAACGCTGGGGATATCGCTGATAGATCTTGATATACGGCCGAAACTTACAAAATACAAAAAGGAGTATTTTGCGTTTTTAAAGAGATTGGCACAGGAGAACGAGGGCGAAACGACGCTGTTTTGTTTCTGTGTGGCAGAGGGCGACAGAAAAGCGGCTGAAGCTCTGGCAGCAGAGATCGGAGCCGGGGTGAAAATACGGGAGTATGTCGGTGATATTGAGGAATTTGCGGACGATTGGCTGTCGATGGAGAAGGTGGTAGCTACCAGATTCCATTCGATATTGCTGTCTGCGGCAAACGGAGTAGAGTGCATCCCTGTGATCCATAGCGAAAAAACCGCCCATGTGATAACAGATATGAGTTTATATAAAAATGCGGTGCGGATCGGTGAGAAGATGGAACATAGAGGGTATGAGGTCGCCGTTCTGCCGGAGATAGATACGGATGGGATTTTCCGTGCCATCGATGAGAGGTTTGGTCGAAATGATTTGTGATAAGATAAGTATTGTGGTGCCGGTCTTTAATGAGATAAACGGTCTTGAAAGATGCGTTGGCCAGCTTTTGGCGCAGACGTATCCGGAAAAAGAGATAATCCTTGTGGACGACGGGTCGACCGATGGGAGCGGAGAGCTGTGCGATAGGCTGGCGGAAGAATACTTTATAGTACGCTCGATAAGGAAGGAACGCTGTACCGGCGTGTCAGATACGCGTAATAGAGGGATCAAGGCCAGTGAGGGAGAATTTGTGGTCTTTGTCGATGCGGACGACGAGGTAGATGTGGAATTTTTATCCTTGCTGCGGGAAAATTATACGGATAATTCAATGATCATCTGTAGCGTGGTCCAAAAGTATGAGGATGGGACCGAATTATGCCCGATGTGGGAGGATAAAGAAGAGATAAGTACGGTATCGTCGTCAGAATTTATGCGGGTAAGTGAAAAAGTAAATAATTTTTTTACACCCTGCAACAAGATATTCCGCATTGATATCATACGCAGAAATGGTATTGAGTTTAAAAAGGGATTTGCCAACGGTGAGGACAGGCTGTTTGTGCTTGAGTATATCGTTCATACAAATAAGCTGACGATGATAAACAGGCCGTTATACACATATCACGTTCCCCGGCAGAGACGGGCGCGGTATAATGACGGCAGGCAATTCGATATATTTTTGGAGATGCACCGAAAAGCCCTTTCCGCATTAGGCGCGCGCGGTGATTATCCAATAGTGCTGGCGCAGCTGTCGGCGATGTTTCTTGATAATTTCTGGGGAGTGGGATTGTGCGAAAGATCATTCCTAAAGAAGCTTCGGGTGGTACGGGGGCTGTTTAAAAGTAATACATATAAAGAAATAAAAAAGGGGCTGTATAAACAGGTAGAACTGCCGTTTTATGCGGCGGCCGTGCGTACGGGAAGTCCGTTTGTAGTGTGTTCATATCTGCATATCGCCTGCAAACGGGCGGAAAGGAAAAGGAAGAAATGAAGATCGACCAGCTCAAAGCGGGAGTTATATTGTCATACGTTTCGATATTCCTCTCCAGCGCCGTATCTGTGGTGTATACGCCTATCATGCTGCGCATATTGGGGCAAAGCGAGTATGGCGTATACAGTATAGCTTCAGCCACGGTATCATATCTGGGACTGCTAAATTTTGGCTTTTCCACGGCTTATACACGATATTTTGCCAGGGCAAGGGGCGACGCCAAAAAGGAAGCGGAGCTAAACGGGATGTATTTGGTGATGTTTTCGGTGATCGGCCTGATAGCTCTGGTGGCAGGCTCGATCCTGGCTGAATGCTCTCCGCTGATATTTTCGCAGAAGCTTTCCCCGGCTGAGGTTTCGACAGCGAGGATACTTATCTATATCCTAACGGTACAGACTGCGCTCGGTTTTCCGATGAATTTGTTTTTCTCGTATATAATCATAAACGAGAGGTATTTTATGTTAAAGGGCTTAAACGCCCTGCAAACACTGGTAAATCCGTTTGTGATACTTCCGGTCTTGCTTTCGGGCGGCGGATCGGTGGGAATGGTGACGGCTTCTCTTTTGGTGACGGTCGTTGTTTGGATATTGAACATAGTCTACAGCTTAGGGAACTTGAAAATGAAATTTGCATTTTCCGGCATGAGCAGGGAGATGTTTCGTGATATAGGGACGTTTTCGGCTTTTATCTTTTTAAACTCCATAACCGATCAGATAAACTGGGGAGCTGACAAGTATATACTTGGTATAGTAAAGGGGGCGGAAGCGGTCGCGGTATATTCCATAGGTTCGCAGTTTCATACCTATTACATGAATTTTTCCTATGCGATATCGGGGGTATTCACTCCGCGGGTAAACAGGCTTGTCGTTGAAGGGAGCCGGGAGGTGGAACTGCTTTTCCGGCGCGTGGGCAGGATACAATTTTTGGTGCTGTCGCTGATAATGAGCGGTTTTGTGCTGTTTGGCCGGGAATTTATCGCTCTGTGGGCAGGAGAGGGCTATGAGCAGTCGTATCCAACGGCGTTGTTCCTTATGCTGCCGCTGACGATACCGATGATACAGGTGATAGGGCTGGAGATACAGCGGGCGCGAAATATGCACAAGTTTTATGCTGTAGTGTCCATTTTCATGAGCCTTGCCAATATTGCTATCAGTATACCCTTGAGCAGCAGGTTTGGAGCAGCGGGAGCAGCGGCCGGTACCGGTGCCGTTATTCTCATTGTCAATGGTATAATTATAAATTGGTATTATCAATATCGTATGGAGCTTGACATGAAAGCCTTTTGGAAAGGCATACTGAAGCTGGTTCCTCCCCTGATACTGCCGGTTCTGGTGGGATTACTATTAAACGGCGTTCTGCCTGGGGGCGGTTGGGGTAAGCTGGTAATAAAATGTGTGCTTTATACGGCGGTATTTGCGGGATCAATGTGGTTATTTGGTATGAATGATGAGGAAAAGAGACATTTATTGAAAAAAATTCGGTAAAACAGGCGGTCCCCCTTGCTTAAACGGGAGATATGTTGTATAATTACGATAAGCGGTTAGAGCTTTACGAAAAATATTTTGGATTCGGAGAGAAAACAATGGCAAACAAAGCAGTAAATTTGTATATAGTAGTTCCGTGCTATAATGAGGAGGCAGTGCTTTATGAGACCTGCCGCCAAATGCGCGGGCTTTTGGAGAGAATGAAGGGCGATGGGCTGATAAATGATGATTCGCGGATAGTATTTATCGATGACGGCAGCAAGGATAAGACTTGGAGCATTATTGACGAGCTTTCGGACAAGTACCGCGAGGTCGCCGGGGTGAAGCTGGCGGCTAATGCCGGTCACCAGAACGCGCTCTACGGAGGGCTGATGACGGTGCGCAACGACTGCGATTGCACGATATCTATCGACGCCGATCTACAGGACGACATAAATGTGATCCCTCAAATGGTGGAGAAATTCATCAACGGCTGTGATATAGTATACGGAGTGCGCAACAAGCGTGATACAGATACATTTTTCAAGCGGACAACGGCAGTCGGCTTTTACAAGCTGATGGAGAAAATGGGCGTAAAGACCGTGTATAACCATGCCGACTTTCGCCTGATGAGCAGACGGGCGCTGGAGGCTTTCAGTCAGTATCCGGAGAGGAATATGTTTCTAAGGGGCATAGTGCCGACTATAGGCTATAAGACCGACTGCGTGTATTATGACCGCAAGGAAAGGTTCGCCGGTGAATCCAAGTATCCTCTGAAAAAGATGATATCCTTCGCTTTTGATGGGATAACCTCGTTCAGCATCAATCCCATAAGGCTGATAACCGGAGTGGGAGCGGTTGCCTGTGCGATAGGTATTGTATACGGGATATATGCGATCGTGCAGAAGATACTCGGCCATACGACTGTCGGCTGGGCGTCAATGATTTGCTCTATATGGTTTCTGGGCGGCCTGCAAATGGTATCGATAGGATTGGTCGGCGAGTATATAGGCAAAATATATAAGGAGGTAAAACGCCGTCCGCGTTTTATCATAGAGGCATATAAGAACGATAATACTCCTCAGGAGAAGAATAGCGAGGAAGAAAATCAGTGATGTATGATGTTGTTATTATAGGAGGAGGGCCGGCAGGGCTTTCAGCGGCAATTTATGCTGCCCGCGGCGGTATGAAGACGGCAGTAATTGAAAAACTGGCCGGCGGCGGGCAGATACTCAGGACTAATGAGATAGACAATTATCCGGGCTTTTTTGACGAGCCGAGCGGCGTGGAGCTGGCTGATTCCCTTATGCGTCATGCCCAAAAGTTTGATATAGAATTTAAGACTGAAACGGTCAAAGAGATAGAAGCGGCGGATGAAGCGGTGAAGATCATACGTACTCGGAAAAACACCTACCAGACGCGGACGATAATTTTTGCCACGGGGGCCAATCCGCGAAAGCTGGGGGTGCCGGGGGAAGAGCGGTTTTCAGGCTTGGGAGTGTCGTATTGCGCGACCTGCGACGGAGCGTTTTTCCGCGGTCAGCCGGCATTGGTGGTAGGCGGCAGCAATACGGCCTTTGAGGACGCGGTATATCTGGCGGGATTTTGCTCTAAGGTGTATCTGGTGCACAGGAGCGAGAAGTTCAGAGCTGATGCGGCTCTTGTAAGAGCAGCGAAGGCCAGCCCTAAAATAGAGATCATCACCAATACGGTGCTTAAGGAGATAATAGGGGAGACGGCAGTTACGAATGCGGAGATCTTTTCCGCGGGCGAAAGCCGGATGCTGGAGGTATCGGCGGTATTTATCGCCGTAGGCGTAGTGCCGGAATCGTCGCTTGCTTCAACGGTAGTTGAGGTGACGAGCGGCGGCTTTGTAAGCACGGACAGAAATATGCAGACGAGCGTGCGCGGGATATATGCAGCCGGTGACGTGCGCGATACGCCGCTCAGGCAGATAATCACAGCCGTGGCCGATGGAGCGGTAGCGGCGGTTTCGGCGATGAATTATATAAATGCGGGGTAAGCGATGAAGCTGATAAAAAACGCTAAGGTATATACAATGGCGGGAGCGGTGTATGAAAAGGGAGCAGTGGCATTTGACGACAAGATACGGTATGTAGGAGAGGAGAGGTATATCCCTAAAACGGACTATGAGGAGATCATAGACGCCGGAGAAAGCTATGTATTGCCGGGGCTTATCGATGCTCACTGTCATGTAGGGATGTTCGAGGATGGTCTGGGCTTCGAGGGAGATGACGGTAACGAGGATACCGACCCGGTAATGCCTCAGCTGCGGGCAATAGATGCGGTGAACCCGTTTGACCGCTGCTTTGAGGACGCATACCGCGCGGGAGTGACAACGGTGCTGACGGGGCCGGGCAGTGCGAATCCGGTCGGAGGGCAGTTTGCCGCTGTAAAAACGCGTGGGATATGTATAGACGATATGGTGATAAAGGCTCCGGCGGCAATAAAGATTGCTTTAGGAGAAAATCCCAAGTCGGTATACGGGGACAAGGAAGAGACTCCCAATACAAGAATGGGTATTGCGGCCATGATCCGTGAAGTGTTTGCTAAGGCGAAGGAGTATGAGCGTCAGCTGCGGCTTTATGAGGAGGATCCGGCAGAAAACGATAAGCCGGATTTTGATATGAAACTTGAATCGTTGATACCGGCTTTGAGACGGGAGATACCGGTCAAGGTTCATGCACACCGCGCTGACGATATATGCACAGCGATCCGGCTGGGCAGGGAATTTGGACTGTGGATAACGATAGAGCACTGTACCGAAGGGGCGAAGATCATCCCTATACTAAAACGCGAGAATATGCAGGTGATGCTGGGGCCGACGTTTACTGACAGGAGCAAGCCGGAGCTTAGGGAAATGACATTTGCGACCTATAAAGAGCTGTCAGAAGCGGGCGTCCCGGTGGCGATAATCACCGATCACCCGGAGATACCGATAGAACGGCTGCCGCTGTGCGCTGTGTTTGCTGTAAAATACGGTATGGATGAACAGAAGGCGTTGGAGGCGATAACGATAACGGCCGCTAAAAACTGCGGGATCGCCGACAGGGTGGGAAGCCTTGAAACGGGCAAGGATGCGGATATATGTATATTCACCGAGCTGCCGACGCGGTTTGAAGCGGAGGTTTTGTCGGTGTTCATCAACGGAGAAAGAGCAGTGTAAAACTTAAGCGAGGTGACAAAAATGGCTATCCATGAATCGGGGGAGAATTATCTGGAAACGATACTCTTGCTGCGTCAGCGGAAGGGATATGTCAGATCGATAGATATTGCTAATGAATTGGGATTTTCAAAACCGAGCGTGAGCCGTGCCATGAGCATACTTAAGGAAAACGGGTATGTAGTGAGTGATCAAAACGGGCAGATAGAGCTGACAGATTCGGGTCGGGAGATCGCCGAAAAGATATATGAGCGCCACAAGATACTTACACGGTGGTTGGTGTCGATAGGGGTGTCAGAAAAAACAGCGGCTGAAGACGCCTGCCGAATAGAGCACGTTATCAGCCAGGAAAGCTTTGCCAGAATAAAAGAGCATGTGCTCAAATGCCATTGATAAGGTGAGGATGCGGAGATGGAAGGGAGTAGATGATTAAAAGGAGATTGGCCAATGCATATAAAATATGGTCTTTTAGCCAAAGACAAAAAAGGGAGCTGCTGTGATTTTGGCAGCTCCTTTTTATGCAGGAAATCAGTATGTAAATTCTAATTTCACATTTTCGACCGGTTTGATATATGTTAGATATAAACCTTGGGTCCGCGGAAAAAGATGTGTAAGCAATATCTGACAAACCTCGACAAGGTGAAAATTACAGGTATAAGCTTAACATGACTTGTCAATAATATTATTGGCTTTTACCTCTCGACAGGATACGGCTACGCTGAAGAGCGACCGGCCCGGTCTGGGCGTGCGAAATTTTTTCTGTAAATTAAACTTCTGTGGTAAAATTTATATTTTT
>CAYNRX010000028.1:0-31793 GCA_964399965.1 uncultured Lachnospiraceae bacterium
AGCCGCTGCGTGAGATGTGTGCGAAAAAAGAGCCAACTTATATTGACAAAATCAAAGAACTTTCCGAATTGGCGGTATACGATAATTACTTCAATTCGGAGCATGTATTCAATGTTCACGGAAAAGAGGTAGTTGTCAACGGCGATTTGCTGGCGGAAGCGTTGGAAAAACTTCCGGCGGATAAAAGGGACGTCATTCTGCTGTCATACTTCCTTGAAATGACGGACGCTGAAATCGGGAAAGAACTTGACACAGTAAGGCAAAACATTTCAAAACGCCGTGCCTACATACTGAAACTGATGCGCAAATATCTGGAAAAGGAGGGTTTTGAATGGCCGCAAACGTGAAAAATCTGCCTTTATCGGTTATTTTTGCCGCAAAAAGCGGTGACGGACAGGCCTTAGGCGCTGTATTAAACCACTACCAGCGGTACATACGCAGCCTGGCGACAAGAACGCTTACAGACGAATATGGGAACAAAGTTTATTATGTTGATGAGGAAATACGCCTGCGTCTTGAAGCACGGTTGATTTACTGCATTGTAACAGATTTCAAAATCTTGCCGGTATAACATTCCGAGGCGGGAGTACGTTTCCCTTTCCGTACTCCTTATCTCGGTTATCATTCCGTAAAAGCACATTTTAAGAAATGTGTTTTTACAGGCTGATAAATGCCGATTGTTCTTTGACAAAGAAAGCGGATTTTTCGCAGTATAGGCAAAACAAACACATTCCGTCCGTGCCGAGCTTTACAGAAAATGCGCCGAGACGTCAGGACAAACATATTTGTTTCATTACCCCCTTTCTTTTTTTATTTGTCCTAAGACCGAGCGAGAACCATTTTACCGTAATTGCAGGATTGGCAGCCTGCAAGCCATGACGCACAGACGGCATAATGATACTCCCGCCTTGAACGCGTCACGGCATTGGGCGGCTGGACGAGAACCGTGCAGGGGTGCCTGCGACAATGTATGAAATACATTGCGCAAGCCCGTGGAGCGCAGCCGGCGCCGTTTGTATTTGCTGTAACTATATTTGTAATAGTGTACTTGCTGTCTTTCATAAGATGTATTATCTCTTTCTCACAGGAGGTATCTAAATGAACGACAATATGGCATATTTAACTGATACAAGTAAAATATCTATAGATAAAATGAATTTTATAATCACAAATTTTCGCCCTAAACATTCAGATAAATATAAAGAAATAAAGTCTGAAATAGAAAGAAAACTTTTTGATGTTTTCAAAAAGTATGCAATTAGGCATTGAAAGTTATGATATAGCGCGTTATAATATGAGTAATATGGGCGGCTCATATCATAACATCGTTATGGAGGTATACGATGTTTGACGATATATATACACGACAATCTATTGACAAAGCGGACAGTATATCAGTAGAAAGTCAGCTTGAATACTGCAAGTATGAGACACGCGGTAATCCGTATAAAGTATATTCAGATAAGGGATACAGCGGCAAAAATACTAACCGTCCCGGTTTTGAAGAAATGATGAGCAACATTAAGGAAGGCAACGTCTCAAGAGTTATCGTCTATAAGTTAGACCGTATTAGCCGTTCTATCTTAGACTTTGCAAATATGATGGACATATTTGGGCAATACAATGTCGAGTTTGTTTCGTCAACAGAGCGGTTTGATACGTCAACACCTATCGGACGGGCGATGCTGAATATCTGTATTGTCTTTGCACAGCTTGAGCGCGAAACAATACAAAAAAGAGTTGCCGATGCTTATTACTCACGGAGTAAGCGGGGTTTCTATATGGGAGGGCGCATTCCGTATGGTTTCTCAAAAACAAGCACCGTAATAGACGGTATAAAAACGTCTAAATACGTTCCTGTCCCAGAAGAAGCAGAACAAATAAGGCTGATGTATTCTATGTATTCCGACAGTAAACATTCACTTGGTGATATTATTGCATACTTTAATGAACATGGAATAAAAAATCTTCGAGGTGGAATGTGGAGCGTAGGCAGAATCAGCGATATGCTTCGCAATCCTGTATATGTAATGGCAGACGCAGATGTGTATGACTTTTTTATTAGTCAAGGTGCAAATGTTATAAATCCTGTTTCGGATTTTACCGGATATAATGCGTGTTATCTATATCAGGGGAATAAGTCTAAAACAAGAAAGCAGCTTGATTTAACCGATAAGGAAATTGTACTGGCGCCTCATCAGGGGATTGTTTCTTCAAAAGATTGGATAAAATGCCGTTTGCGCTGCTTGAATAACAGACAATCAACGCAAACGTGCAAAGCGAAAACTTCATGGCTGGTCGGCAAAGTAAAATGCGGAAAATGCGGTTATGGTCTTACGATTGTGAAAGCAAATACGAAATGGCACAGATATTTTGTATGTGCGACATCTCTCACAACAAAAAAAGCGAATTGTCAAGGTACAGGCGGCACAGTTTATGCTGATGTATTAGAAGATTATATTATAAAGGCGATTCGAGAAAAATTATCAGAATTCAAAACGCTTACTTATCAATCCGAACAAAAAAGCAAGCCAAAAGTCAATGAAAATAAAATACGTTTGTCTGAAATAGACAAAGAGATTGACGATCTGCTTTCCAAAGTGGTCGGGGCAAATACTGTTTTAATGGAATACATCAACAAAAAGGTTGAACAGTTAGATACAGAGAGAAAAAATCTTCAAGAAGAAATAGTATCACTTACCCATAACCAAAATGCAAAAGATATAGAAACAGTAACCAACCACGTTGAAACTTGGGATAGTATCAGCTATGAAGATAAGCAATCTGTTGTTGACACATTGATTAAAGTTATACGTATTGCCGACGGCAATATAGAGATAACTTGGAACATTTAAGGCGTATTTATATAACGCCGTTTTTTAAGATATTTTTACTTGTATCATTCTGTTTCGGTGAAGCGTTGGATAATTTGCAAAGAAAGATGGCGCATAAGCCGGTCAAGGGCGTAGGAATGAAAAAAAGCTTATAATTTACAACGCGGCGGAAAAAGTTGTGTAAAAAGTATAAAAACAAACCTCCTTGGTGAAAATTATGGCAGAAATAATTTTTATCAAGGAGGTTTTCAACATGAAAATACCAAAGGACGTAATTTAACCGTGTCTGCACTATATCAATATAGGATCAAATTAAATCTTGCCAGTCTATTTGCAAACAGCACACAATCTCATAAACTGTGGCTAAAAACGGTATTGTGAATCAAAACCTATTACAAATGATACATGCTCTCACAGCAATAATTTCATATTTTACAGCAATAATACTTAATGACTTTTTTGGTTTGGTGATGTATACTGTTTGTGACAGACTAAATCTCCGTCATAGCGATCAATAACGCATAAGGATATTTGAAAGGAAGAACATAAAATGAACATCAATACGAGGATCGTATACCTTGGACAGAGCAATGCCGTAAAGACTGCTATAGAAATACTTCACCGCGATATGAAAACTGTTTTTTACGCTTCCGACAAAGACGGCGGCGAGCTCTCACTTATAGAGAAGGATATGCCCAAGGAGCGGTTTGAGATAAAGGACGGCAGCATATACGCGGGCGATGAACTTGGTTTTGTGTACGGACTTTTGCACATAAGCGAGACATCCCTCGGCATACCGCCGTTTTGGTTTTGGTACGATTATGAGCCGAAGCGTATGAGTGAAGCTGCAATAGCCGATTATATATCTATTCCCGCAAAGATACGTTTCCGCGGCTGGTTCCTGAACGATGAGATACTGCTTACACACTGGGCTCCGAACGGCGACGCTTTATTGCCATGGAAAATGGCATTCGAAGCGATACTAAGATGTGGCGGTAATATGGTTATACCGGACACGCAGGTAACGCCTGAACACAGCGCGCTTGCCGCTTCGTATGGGCTGTGGCTCACGCATCACCATGCTGAACCGCTTGGAGCAGATATGTTCGTTAAGGCGTACCCCGATTTGGCTCCGTCTTATCAGAAGTATTCGGATAAATTTAAAAAACTGTGGGCTGACGGGATAGAGAGGCAAAAATCGTATAAGGTAGTTTGGGATCTTGGCTTCAGAGGGCAGGGAGATACTCCGTTCTGGGATTCCGACAAGGACTCCGGATATGACACAGATGAGAAGCGCGGGAAACTGATAAGCGATATAATAAGACTTCAATATAATATGATACATGAAAAAGTTAAGAAGCCTGTATGCTGTACATATCTTTACGGTGAAACGATGGAGCTTTACCGAAAAGGCTGTCTGAGCCTGCCGGAGGATATTATTAAGATATTTGCCGATAACGGCTACGGCAAAATGGTATCTCGCCGCATCGGTATGGATAATCCGCGTACAGTGGCATTGCCGGAAAAAAATGACGGAATGTACGGCATATATTATCACGTCTCATACTGTGATCTTCAATCCTGCTCGCATATTACTCAGACAGGAGTGAGCCTTGACTTTATAACAAACGAGCTTGAAAATGCCTTTGAAAAGGGTGCTGATGATTATTTGATAGTAAACTGCTCAAATATACGTCCTCATGTATTTATGCTTGCAGCTATAAGCTGTATATGGAAGGGTGAAAAATTTGATGCTGCCGATTTTGCAAAAACCTATTTCGGCGATGAAAAAGCTGCCGCCGCATATCTTGATTATGCCGGTGAGGCTATATCGTTCGGTGAGCACGAGGACGAGAAAGCGGGTGACCATTTTTACAATTTCAGCGTAAGAGCATTTGCCTCGGATATAATGAAAGGCAGGGATCACTCGATACATATGAAATGGGTCACAGGCAATATTCCTATCGCGGAACAGTTGAAATGGTTCATGGAAAAATGTGATGAAGGCGAAAACAATTACGACAGATTCATAAAGTCGCACGACTGCACATTAGGAAAACTGTACGACAGCACTATAATGCTCCACGGCAGACTGCATTATCACGGCTATAAGGGAGGCGCGCTTTTTGCACGTGCCTGCATGAAGCTGCTTGATAAGGACTATGTAAAAGCTTTCTATCTGACAGGTCTTGCGGCGGAAGAATTTGAAGCAGCGAATGAACTTCTTAGTGCCTCGGAATACGGAGTGTGGAACGGCTTTTATGCGAATGAATGCTTTGCCGATTTTAAATTTACAGCATATATGTTAAGAAGGTTTATGTTTTATATCAGAAATTTTGGCGAAGGACCGGGCTTTTGGAACTGGCCGCGAGAGCTGTTTTACGATGAACAGGATAAGGGCGTAAGGCTTCAGATGAATATTGATAACCGCGATACAGATGAGGCTCTGTTTGAGAAATTGAAGCAGTTAAAAATGTAAAATATACATAGTATGTAACCCGAGAGCCAGACCGCCTTGTTAAGGTTTGTTAAATATTACTTATATATTTTTTTCGAGTCTGTGAAAAAAGTTTGTAAATATGAAGCCTTCTGTGGTAGAATATAATTAAACCACAGGAGGCGTTTTTTATGGCACGAAGAAGAAAATTAACAGAAGGAAAGAAAAACATCATCGCAGGTCTGATAGAAGAGTATGATATCAAGACCGCCAATGACATTCAAGAGGCATTGAAAGATCTGCTGGGCGGTACGATCCAGGAGATGCTTGAGGCGGAGCTGAGTGAACATTTGGGTTACGAAAGCTACGAGCGCAGCAACAATCCTGATTATCGTAATGGCACTAAGCCTAAGAAACTTAAGAGCTCATACGGTGAAATCCCTATCGATGTTCCTCAGGACAGAGATGGTGATTTTGAGCCTAAAGTTGTTCCCAAGCGTAAAAAAGATATCTCTGAGATCGAGCAAAAGATCATATCCTTATACGCAAAGGGCTTAACTACGCGGCAAACATCTTCTGTAATAGATGATATATACGGTTTTGAAATAAGTGACGGTATGGTCAGTGATATTACAGATAAGATCATGCCAAAAATAGAGGAATGGCAGAACCGTACAGTCGGAGAAAATGAGAACAACTGCTGTAAATAAAAATAGCGCCAATATTTTACTCAAGAAGCACGGAAAAAATTTTGTCGATCTCTTTTGCAGCTTCCGAAATCACAGTGGCATGGCCGGATACCGTAGGCGGTATGCTTTTATGCGGAGAAGGTGTATGTTTCATCTGTAAAAGCTTGAAATTTCTCTCGTAGTATTGTATAATAAAAATATTCGTAAAAACGAATAAAATTTTTTATAAAAGTATACGGGATTGCGAATAGTTTATGACTGTGAAAAACAGTCTGAAAAAGAGGTGCTTTATGGAATACATAACCGTACGCGATGCGGCGCAAAAATGGAATATATCAGAGAGGCTGGTGCAGAAATACTGTGCGATGGGGCGCATTGAAGGCGCAAAGAAATTTGGGGCTTCCTGGGTGATTCCCGCTGGAGCGGTAAAGCCAAAAGACCCGCGCAAAGTACAAAAAGAACTGGCAATGCGGCGGGAAAGGCACCGAAGCATTTCTTATACGGGACTTATGCCGCTGATGAATACTGCGTTTGAACCGGGCAAATGCTTAGAATTTATTCATGATATGGCCGATGGGCCGCAAAAGCAGATTGCGCTTGCGGAATACTATTATTTCAGCGGGCAGCCGGAAAAAGCAGTGTATGAAACAGAGCTTTTCCTTACCGGAGAGGACAGGTATATCCAGCTTTCCGCCTGCTTGATTTATGCATATGCAAATCTTTCTGTCGGCAAGATACAACGGGTCAGATATGCACTGACAGTGGTGCGGGAAATGCTTGCCGCGACTACGGAGAAACAACCAGAAATGCAGGCGGCGCTGTCCTTTGTTTCCTTTACAGCAGCGGTGCTTCTGCACCTCCCTTTACCGGGGGAATTACCGTCCATGCAGGAGTTCCTTCCCCTGCTTCCGATGGGGATCAGGATGTTTGCTTTATATGTAACTGCACACTATACCTATCTGCAAAAGGACTATCAAAAGAGCCTCGGCATTGTGGAGGCAACAATCAGTATGCAAACGGAAGAATATCCAATCCCTTGTATTTATCTGCATTTGGTTGCGGTCATGGACTATATGAGCTTAAAACAAATAGACAAAGCAAAGCAGCATCTGCTTGCGGCGTGGGAGCTTGCAAAACCGGATGATCTAATAGAAGGATTTGGCGAACACCACGGCCTTTTGGGCGGAATGCTGGAGGCGGTCATCAAGCCGGAATATCCGGAGGATTTTAAGCGGATCATCGCCATCACCTACCGATTTTCCGCAGGGTGGCGTAAGATACATAATCCCAATACCGGGCATGACGTGGCAGATAACCTGACGACAACGGAATTTGCCGCGTCCATGCTGGCAGCCCGCGGCTGGACCAATCAGGAAATCGCAAGCCACATGAATATCTCTGTGAATACGGTAAAATATCATATTACCAACGCCATGCAAAAACTTAATATTGAAAGCAGACAGGATTTAAAAAAATATATGCTGTTGTAAGGAAAAAGGATTCGGTTTAGTTTACCGGATCCTTTTTTCATACCTACCCATTTTTACCCCTCAAACGGGTGGTCTCAAAATAATCATTTCATGGTATAATAAAAGCAACAATGAGCGGAACGGAAAGGAAGGTATGCGCATGGAAAAGACAAAAACCTATCATGTCGAAGGCGCAGTGCTGACGATCCCGCTTCGGTATGATAAAAAATCCGGTAGATATATGGAGGTGTACCCTGACTTCATTGAAAATCCCATATATACGCCGGAGGGGTGCCAAATCATGCTGACGCTGGAAGACGCCTGTGCTTTTGGCGAAAAGAAGGGCGCAAACGAAGAGCTGGTAGACTGCGGCTCCTGCCGTTTTTACCGGCAAGCACCGAATACGTTGATCGGCGTGTGTGGGTGTGAAAAGAAACGGAAAAAATAACGGAACAAGGAGGAAAGAAAAAATGAAAAAGCGCATATTAACGTTTATACTGTGTATTTGTATGTTTTTTCAGCTGATGCCTGCTGTCAGCACAGTATATGCGGCGGGCGGGTATAATCCGAAAGAGAACAGCGATTTTGTTGTTCCGGCAGGCCTCAGAAACAACCGGGATTTTATGCTCGGTTCGGCATTGAGGGGTACTCAGGCGAATTTCATTAACAAAATGAGTTTAAACGGCAACACAACGTATGAGGATTTTGAGACGGATAAAAGCGTGGATATCAGCGAGGTGTCAAAGGAACTTCAGAGTGCTGGTCAGCTGGATTATACCATCGGCGCAAGGCTGAAATCCAGCCATAATGGCTGGAATGGCGCAGCAGTCGAAACAGTGCTGTATATTAACAATTATCGCTATTATCCGCAATGGCACACGGCAGGGTTTAAAGATCACGGAATATATGAAAACGCTGATTTCAAAAGAACTATGTCATTGAATTATTTTCGGCTTCAGGCAACAACAACAAATGAAGCGTGGTATACAAAAGCAACGCAGACAAAGGATCTGGCGATCTATCTGCTGGACGAAAAAGCACCAACTGTTGAAAGCTGCGAAATTACGCAAAACGGCGAGAAAGCATCGGCCGTCCAGCTTGGCACCACAATTAGATTTACTCTTAATTTTTCCGAATATATCAGGTTTGCAGATAACTTGGCGTCCCATGAGCCGGGGCTGGAGTTTGAAATTTTGCCTTACGGCGAGATCGTAAGCGACCCCATACGCTTAAAAGCGGATTTTGTGGAGCTGTATGAGAACAAAATGGTGTTTGAATACACGTTTTTGGATGAATACAGCGGCTATGAGGGGATAAAGGAGTTCTATATTTCAAGAATCGAAAAGATTACGCAGCAGGAAGACCTTGATGCAAAATATGATCTTGCCCTGCTCCCCAAAGAGATTGCCGATGCGGCGAAGGCACCGACAGTTACCGTCAACAACCTTATCACAGACCTTGCGGGAAACGCCGTGGAAGAGGTTCTGGCGACGGATGAAAGCGGCGCTGTGACTGGCGAGCGGGAAATCGTCTTCAACAGCGTCAAGATCGACTCCAAAGCACCGTCCGTCCAAAACGTGGGCATAGAAAAAAAGCTGATGTGGAATATTACGGACGAGGACGCTGGCCTGTACGCCAAAGTTGGCGACAGAATGCAGCTAAGCGTTTCCTTTGCCGAGCCTGTGTACGCAGAAGCGGGAAGCACAACGCTGACCCTTAACATAAAAGACAGTTCGGGGCAGGCTGTCACTGTAAAAAATGACACGGATATTTCGGGTGGTACTGTGATGACCTTTGAAGAGATCGAGATAACCGAAGGCATGACGTATACGGGGGACGCCGCCGCAGAGGGAAAGATAACGCCTGTTTCTATTGACGGCTCCGATGTTTTGGATTCCGCAAAAAACCCGTGCGGAGTGCACAATCTGAAAGAGGAAGGGATATTTGCCAACCAGGATTTTGCGCTGGATACATTGGGACCCGCGATAAATTTGATTACACCGATAACAAATTTTGATAACGACGCAATTTTCTGCGTGCCGCTGAATATAGCGGATGATAACGGCAACGGCAATGTGGCCGCCAGCGGCATCGATACGATGCGCGGATATTTCTATCTGACTGGTTTCCCGAGCAGCTACTATTATGTGACCGGCGGTAATGAAGCATATTATGAAAAACAATACTTTTCGTATTACATATCCAATACCGCTATGACCGAAGCCGAGTTGGAAGAAAGATGGATACCCGCAACCGATCAATTCCGAACAGATCTGCCGGATGCCAGCGCGTACTATTTCGATCTATACAGCGGCGGCGACACTTATATCTATATAAAAATAGGTGATATTGAGATTACAAATCCGACCATACATGTGATGGCGGAGGATATCGCCGGGAATCGAAATATTGTATCGGAACAGGTAGCGTATACCCTTGATATGACAAATCCGACATTTGGCAATGCAAGCCGTGTAACTATCGCGTCAAATGCAAACACGCCAAACACATATGATCTTTCATGCAGCATAATGCTTGAGGATGAGAACGGGATCGATTTTGACACATTCAAGGCATCGGCGAGCGATGGCTCATTCACCGATGTGGGACTGGGCTCTCATGAGAATATCGATATCATCTATACTCTGGGGGAAGACGCAAAGACGAGCACGATCACATTTGTGATGAAAGCCGTGGCTCCGGGAAAGATCGTGGACTATAATATTACCTATACGGTCGCGGACAATTTTGGCAATGAAAGCGAGGTAACGTTTCCGTTTACGTATAATCTCACGAGTTTCCATATAGTAGAACGTGCAACAACCGAGAATGAAAACGGATACGCACCGAATATTGTTTTTCACCGGGTTGTCGAGGAATTCACACAGAATGCGAAAACGATCCTAATGATAAAGGATCCGTATTCGAATGAGAATGGCTATGCTGCAGCAATCGTAGACCAATATTATATCGCCGCTGATCAACACAATATGCTTACCGATGAGAATGTGGAGTGGTCATATTACACAAGAAGCGAGAATGCCGATCCACAAAAGCAGATCTTGCTTACACCGGCAGAGGGCAGCGTTGATTTCATTCGGGATCTGACAACGACCGGCGGGTATTTCGGAGACGTTTCGTACGTATTGATTTCCGGAGACGGTTTGACAATTGAGAATTTTACAACCAATGATCCGCTCCCGGTTACCGTACCGATTTCCATAACGGAGGACACCATCCGTATGGGAGGACTTTCTGACGCCGTGCAAGGCGTACTTCTGGCACCGGGGTTTGATCTCGAGCCTGTAGACTGGGAACTGGACCCGACCGGCGGTGTCTGGCAAATGCCAGAATACGGCGAGGAGGGCTTGACGACATATAATACGAGCCTTGACGGAAAATCGATCCGAGTAAGGCTCTCTCTTCCGGGAATAAACGGCCTTGCGTGGTCCGATTATGAGAGAATCGTATTAAAACTGGGGTATGCCACAGACAATATAACGAATAACGATAATCCTATCTTCGAGATGCCGTTGTCGTTGACGGAAGAAGAACAATACATCGTTCTTCCCGAAAGCTTGAATGAAGATTTTTTCACGGAAAGGACGAACCTGGAATTCTACATTCAGACGTTTGCGAAATGGGACAGTGTATACAGTTACGGATTCTATACAACAAGCGGCGAGATATTTGCCTGCTATAACAACGCACAACTAGACGAGGCGTATTTACAGAAACTTACTAAGAACACATATATAGAAGTTCCGGATAATAACGGCGGAACGGAACAGGTATCTGTCTTACATGAGCAGGGATTCGGCTCCGCGCAGGAGACTGCGCAGGATCTGGGGGTAGCAAAAGCGATCGATATCGCGTTATCGGACATGACAGCTATCACTCTTGATTTTGCAGGTCTTGGTTATGAGCAGAGGATCCGTATCTGGAATGAGACCAACGGAGAAACAAAAGACGATGCGGAATGGTCGATGCATGTGGCCAACTTCGAGAGGCATCTTGTCGCCGATGCGATAAATACCGTATATTATCAGACGGTCAATCCGTACAGCGGACTTAGTGATATCCATACGCTTATTTTTGACACCAGGCAGGAGACGCCGAAGCTTTCCGTAGGATTTACGCCGAGCGCGGACGATGGCTATGCGACAGAACGCCGGTTGGTCATCACTGAACTCGGCAGCGGAGCGGGCGAGGAACTCACCGTCAAGATGATCGATCCTGAAGGGAATATCGTTGATTTTCCGGAGGGTGACGGTGCGATCGTACGCGATGAAAATTATAGGACATTTTATACCGTAAACAGCGCAGGCGCTATCGGATACACCGCTGTCAAAGCCGAAAAGATAGACGCTGAAAGTCCTGTTATCACGATTGACAGCCAGGGCGGAGATTATCTGGGCATATCCGTAACGGATGACGTATTTGAAAAAGACATGTCGGATATGGAGCTGTATCTCAGGTACGATGATCCGTCATACAGGGCGGCTCTTGCAGAATATGGGCTTTTGACCGATGAAGATGGGTTCTTTAAGGTCGAAGAGTTTTCGCAGTCGGCGTTCGGTGTGCGCCCGGAAAATACCGCTATGGGCATATTGGAATATACCGGATCCCTCCGGCCTGCGGACGGGCAGATATATGCCGGAATGATGTTTACAGCCCCAGCGGGGAGCGGCGGATATACGGGGACGATCTCCATGTATGTTGTGGACCGTGTCGGACATCAATCGGAGATAGCCACTACTGCTGCGATGAACATCCCGGAGATCAAATTTACGGAGAATGAATTCGTCTATAACAGAAATAATCATCCGTTTGGAGCTGAAGAAAATATTGTTTTCCCGTATTATTCCGTTGCTTTGGAAAATCCGGCCGAAGTGACCGAGCCAAAACGCACAGACAGGGGTATCAGAGGCGATATCAATACGGAATATGTGTTCCGGGACCTCCATGAAGCTATGCCTATCTATAAGGACGGAGAGTATACGCTTACGGTAAAAGACCATTTCGGTGATGAGCATGAGGTCGCATATAACGTGCCGCCGGAGGCGTTTAACGGGGACAGGCTTGACATATATGCCGTTAATGCAAAGGACGGAGATACCGATATTGTGAATGTAAGCATAAGCTCTCTTGACGGCAGCAGCTTTAAGGTGGAGCTGCCGAGTGATGACGATTATGACATGGCGGCGATGGATGGGTATGTGATCGATCCGTCTATGAAAGCCGGTGAAGCGACCGTATGGCAGAGCGACGGCAGCGCAGGTGCGTTCGGCGAATTTTATACGGATGTAACGCTAAAAGTGACGAAAAACGGGACATTCAAGGTGCTTGTCCAAAATAACGAGGGCCTTCTTACCGAATATTTAGTCAACGTCTATATCAACAAAGAAATCGCGGAGCTTGAAACAATGTGGAGCTTCCCCAATGGACTGTTTGAAGATGAGGACGGCAAGGTCTACACATATGATTATGCTACTTTCATTGTGAATACTGTTGACCCGGAGAGAACTCTGGTCGGGGGAAGCGAGTTCAATTTCACATACAACGATCCTGTGGGGACAACAAAAACCTTTACTGTTACAGACGATTACGGCTTTGTTCAGGAGTGTACCGCAGAACTTGACGTTGAGATACGAAAATCCGAACAGCCTTACCTGACGCCTCCAAACATGGAAGTATCCATTTATGCCCAGAGGAACAACACCTCTGTCATAATAGGCAGTATCGGAGAAGAAGAAAGCGAAAGATACGGTGAGCTGATCGATATGTACGGCGGCGCGACAGAATACAAGCTCACAGTGTCAACGCTTTCGCCGAATAACGTAAAGACCGTACTGCTGCCTTACGGCGGAGATACATCCGGCATTACATATGATACGGCGCAGAATGCAGCGATAGATGGCGTTGAAGCGGCTGGGGATGTTTTCCGGATCAATAAGACGGATGCCAGATTCTCACTCATCATGGTTGATGAAAACGATCTCCTAAGTGAACGGTTTGACTTTGACGGCGGATTTATAATAGACGTTACGCCGCCGGTCATCAGCAATGTAAAGCAAACCGTAAAGGGATATAACGTTGAACTTGCGATAACCGTAATCGATGATGTAAGCAGCTTTGATGAATTGACAGTCCTAAGCCCCGGCGGCGTTACAAGGGGCGAGAACATCTTCCTCTATACCGTCGGGCAGAACGGAAGCGTTGTGTTTACCGTAAGCGACAAGTGCGGCAATTTCACAACACAGGCGATCTCCGTAACGGAAATTGATGACACAAAGCCGGTGGCAAGGCTTGTCGCATATTCACCGTCATCCGCAACCTCACAGGTTGTATTGCCGGAAATCGCAAACAGGGACATTGAAGCGTTGATTACGTTTAATAAAAATATCATGGATTTAAGCCTTGAGATTTTAAAAGACGGCGCATACACTGCTGTAACAGATGAAGACGGCGTAAGTATATCAAAAAATACAGAAAGCTCAGCTACCGTTACTTTCACAAAGGGTGCGTCTGTAAGGGTGCAGTATAAAGCACTCAACGGGCAAAGCGGAACGCCGTTTGAAATCCATATTCCGGACGGCATCATAGACAAGAGCGTACCGAATATCGTTACCGAAGTGATATACAATAAGCGCGATGGCGCGAGCAGGCCGATCAGCGCGACAATCCGGGCATATGCCGACAATAAGACCATATTCTACGGCAGAGGCACGTATACACAGGAAGATCCGTTTGAGGAAACCGTATATGAAAATAATATTTATGAGTATTCGTTTACGGATAATGCCGGAAACGTTGTGGAGGCAAATGTCGATGTCAACGGGATTGACGAAAAGAGGCTGGAGGTCTATGCGTATGACATACCGGAGCAAATAACGCCTTCCGGTGCAGAGTTCAAGCTATCGGTAAATAAGCCTGCAGCAATCACTTTGGATGATGGGCTTACAACAGGCGACAGCCTTGCCGTAACAGAGCCGGATGGCACTGTGCTTACGCTGACAGCGCAGCACGCAGGCTTCTATACAATCACCGCAACGGACGATGCCGGAAATACGGTGAACTGCTTTGTATCGATAGCTGTCGGCGATTCCATGCCGCCCGTTATCATGGCGGATACCGACTATGTATATGTACGTCAGGACAGCGATATTGCGGGCATTGATGACAGCCTGCTTACGAGTGGCTTACTTGTAAGCGATGATAAATCCAGCGCAGAAAATATCACGCTTACCGTTGACAGATCAGGCCTGCCGGCGGACTTAAGCACCATAGGCAATTATGAATACACGGTAACGGCAGCGGACGAAGCCGGGAACACAGCCGATATCAGACGATATCTGAGTGTTTACGCAAAGGATGCAACAGCGGTAGAAATAGACGGCATCTTTACCAAGCACACGGGCGTTGCAACCACATCAAAGGGCGAACATACAATCAGCGTAAGTCTGCCAAACGAATCTGTTTCCGGAATGGCTTTTGAGCCGTATCAGGTATACTGCACAAAGGGATTCTATACAGCAGGCCAGATGAAACCGTGGATGCTGCCGATGACGGCGGCCGGTATCAAGGACGGCACAGATGACGAGTATCGGTACAACTTTGAGCAGGCGGGCTGGTACACGGTTTATGTACTGCGCCAGAACAGAGAGGCATTTCTGGTGCATGTACTGATTCAGGATTGAAAAACCATTCATATAGAGAGGAGGAGTAAACATGAAGAAATGTATATCTCTTATATTGTGCCTGAGCCTGCTTTTGGGCATAAGCGCTCCCTTGGCTGCGTACGCGGACGGGGAAGGTGAATACAGCCTGATCAATGAAAATATTGAAGTCTATGTGTCTGCTGAAAACGGCGGTTTTGTGATCAAAACCGCCGAAGGCGACACCCTCAAAAAATCAGACAATAATAAAGATTTATTATACCACAGTGGCGAATATGATACTTCCTTCACATCGTTTGAAGTGGAGCGCGACGGGGAAAAGAAGGAATATATATTCGGTGGGGACTACGGCTTTTTGGGGCTCGGGAGCTCGGATGTAACGGTAACGCAGCTTGCAGACAGCATAGAAGCGGTTTGGAGCGTTGATGGCATTACCTTTACGCAAACGATAGAGCTGCCGAATACCGCAAACAATCAGCATGGTATGGTTGCAATTTCCTATATGGCTGAGGTAAAATCGGGAAGCCCTGCAAAAATAAAATCGAGGATTTTATTTGATACATCACTGGGAAATCAGGATTATGCATATTACAACGCAAACGACAATCTCGGCTATGTCGTGACATACGAGCGCGAAACGGAACTTTTTGGGAGTGATTACGCATCGGGTTATATCCCTGAGAGCATTTATGCGTCCGACATTGACGGGCTTGCGGGAACCGCGGCATATTCTGTGAATACAACGGCGTATAAGGCTGTGTTTGCGCATTGGAACAATCTTGCGTCAACGGTATTTGACTATACGCCGAATCCCGCAATGACGTTTACAAACGCAAGCAATATCGAATACCAAACGGCCGACAGCGCATATGCTTTATACAACGACCTGGGTGAGATAGGCGTAAACGCCAGCGGAAGTGTAAGTTGCTATTACGGCATCTATTCTAATTATAATGTGGGCGCGTCCGAAAAGGTGGCGTTAAATGTCATAACGCCCAACGCCCTCGCGCTTTCGGAGGATAAGCAAAGCTATATTCCGGCAAGCGGCGCTGTTGGAAACGCAACGTTTCCGGTTAATATCAATATGACCAATTTTTCATCAGACGATCTGTCCCGGATCGCGATCGCCGCATACACGTCAAATGGGATCACACCCCTTGATATGGATGGCAACGAGCTGGATTTTGAGCCGAACAGTATGAATCCGTATTACGTGACATATGAAGGCTTTCAATCCGGCGGCGTCCTTGATTATATCTTCCAGTTCAAGGCGTCTGTTGGGGACAGCGCGGCATACAGAAGGGTTGAACTCAGGGTTTACGATATTTCTGACGGGACGATGACCTTCTCAAACGCCAACATGATAGGCAGCAGAAGCTTTAATATATTGTGTCCCGGCGGGGGCGGCAACCTGCCCCAGGTAACATTTACGGGGGCGGATCCGGAAATTTTATATCACAAAGGCGGAAACAGATACATCATTACCGGAACGAATTTTTCCATGCTGACCGACCCGGCGCATTATTCCATCGTGCTTGAGTCGGACGATGGCCTAAACAGCTATACGGTTGATCCGAACGATATCGTAATCGATGCGGAAGCCGGAACCATGACGCTGATTTTGCCGGAGGAATATGTGCCCGGCGCATATCACGTATATATCAACTGGCGGCAGTCGGCGTATGATAATGGGATCATAGAACCAAACACACCTTCGTCCTACACCTCCGAGGCGCTTCGGCTCATCTTTTCCGAGGATCCGAAATACAAAAATAACGTATACGGGGTCGTTGCGGTTGTACAGGACAAATCGCCAGCGCCGAACCAGGTGTATACGATTTTGAGCTTTAAAGATGAGGAAGCGTTTACAACATATAAGCAGACAGACCAAACTTACAGTGAAATCCTTTTGGAAGTAAGAGGCGAATTTGAAGCTGTAACAGACGGGCACGGGAACATGGTGCATCTTACGGGAACCTCGCAGTCGGGTTCAAATAACGTGTACACCATCAACCAATGCCTGGATTTTCAGGATGGGATCATTGAGATCTATTATGAAAATGATGATATCAATGCGGCAAACAGAAAAATCAATGTTGACTTTGACGGGAAATTGTATACGTCGGGCGAACGGACGCATATCGCGTCTGTTCCGGCCGCACTGACGAGTATTGAAAACGGGCAGGAATACGGCCTTTTGGAATACAACCTGCATGGGGAGAGAAAAAACGATACGAATGTCAACTATATCTCCCTGGTATGGGGTCATACCGGGCTGGATCTCGCGCAGCAGATAGCGGGGTCGGTATTCCAGCTTGGGTTTGGGATACTCGGCGTCATAAATGACGATAACGGCACCGCCGTCGGCAAGACCGTTTCGTTTACGGCGTCCTTTGACATAGGGTTCTTGATCCCGAACGGGCAGAAGTATAAGGACAACATGAGATACGATGATGTATTTGACCGCATTTTAACAGCGTTCGACTTTAACGATTATTACCATCCGAGGGATCTGCGCCAGCGGGCAAACGTCCTTTTCGGGAAGAACAACGACTTGACCGATGAGGATCGGTATGTGCAGTCGCAGCAAGCAGCGACAATGAATATTCTGGTGCGGGACGTCCTGTTTGCATATGTTCCGGCGCAAAGCGAAGGCGAAGAAGATTTGTGCGGTTTCTACGGATTCCGCGCCGGCGCGGATATTGTGCTTCCGTCTTATACAGAGGCAATGCCGCAGATAAATGCACGCCTTGAAGTGAACACAATCAGGAATTACAGCTTTTCGGTCGAAGGCGGCTTGAAATTTGCAAATTTGGATTTCGGCGCTTCCCTTGAAGTATTGAGCGTGGAAAATGAAATCCCCGTACCGAATAAATTGTTTATTTACTGCAACATTCCTGCAGGTCCGTTAGGATTCTTCCTTGACCCTGCCGGAGCCGTTATCATAACCGGCGGAGGCGGAGGCTTTGATAATTTGTATGAAACCATTATGGTGAGGGATAAGCTGCCAACATTACAGCTTATGCTCAGGCTTTATGTAAAAGTGATCCAGGTATTGTCATGCCAGGCGGACGGCATGTTCAGCCTGCAGGGAGTAAGCCTCTCCATGTCAAACCTACGGCTTGATTCCGTTCCGAACTCGCCGCCCGTTGTTCCCTATGCGGGACTGAAACTTCAGTGGCTGCCGACATGGTATTTCCACGTTGCCATTAACGTGGACTTGTTCCAGATCCTTACAGGCGGCGGCTATATCGTTGTTGACCAAAAGGATGACGATGATGTGTTCTTTGAGGCGTTCGCAAAAGTGATGGTACGGATACCTGATTATGTTGGCCTGATAGGCGGAATTGACATAGCCGATGCGTCCGTCGGGATAAGCACCGAGAAGGTATGGGGCGCGCTCAAGGTTATAGGCGTAGGGCTGGGCGTTGTATATTATTGGGGAGATGAAGACAGCTTTGATTTCGGTGTGGGCGTCGGAGATTCAGAGCCGACATATCCTGAGCTGCTTCCGGCACTGCAGGGACTTGAGCCTGTCCTTTTAGGATATGATGAAAAGGCAGGCAAGAACGTCTATATGAAGATCGGTACGAATATTCGTCCCGGCGCACAGGCACAGCTCGTTTCAGATTTGGATGTGACGCCTATCCTTTTAGGGGAATCCTCTGTCCAATCTCTTGACACCAGAATGCAGCACAGGGTGACAATCGGTGGAAATACAGACGAGATAATGACGCTCGTTTATCCTGCCGAAAGCCTTGAACACGCAAAGGAATTGTGCTCACAAATCAGCGGCCTGCCGGACAATATCAAGCTGTATCCCGAGGATAATGCAAACGCAAACCTCACTTTCAAAGACGGCGTGGCAACGCTGGCTGTTACGTCGATCAAGGGCACGAGCGCAACATACAATATCACAACGCCTGCTGCAACGGATATCACAATCTTGAGCGTTGCGCCTATTCCGGAAGTAAGTACGGTTACCGCGTCAAGCAGCAATGGAAAGATCAATGTGTCATACAGCGGCGCGAGCTTAAACGAGCTGGATAAGATCAGCTTCTATCTGGCAAAAGAGCAGACAGTGAGCGAAAACAGCACGGACAGCGATATGCTTTTGGGCGTATATACGGATCCTGTGGAGATTTCTTCGGGTACGGCATCGCTTGATATACCCAAGGGGCTGCAAAGCGGCGATTATTATGTGAGAGCCGTATATTCACAGGAAAATGTCGTAAGCGATTCTATTGCCACAGACAATAAGATTTCTTATGTAAATCCAGAGCAGCCGCCTGCGGCTGATATAGCCTCCTGCGAAAATGCTGGAGATTACAGCCTTGCCGCAGTGCTTAAAGAGATTCCCGATGATGTTTCCGGCTATATCGTAAATGTGTACAACGAGGACGGCAGTTTAACGGATTTTGCGGGCGTGGAGATCCCAAGGGCAAGCATAGAGGAAAACAAGCTGGTTGCAGGCGGAAGCTTCGATGTGCCCGTCTATGATGAGGAAGGAAATATCATTGAAGGCGAAACTGCCGAGGTGGGTCTGGAGCCCGGCAAAAGGTATAAGCTCGGTGTAAGCGCATACTATGAAGTGACTGAGGATGCCGGTTCGTATCGGGTGCTCGGAGAAGAAGTAATAGGCAGTGCTGTTACGCTTAACGCTCCTACCCCGACAACTATATCTGTGTCATCCGATAAGGACGGAACACTTTTTGCAGACGGGAATGTCACCTTTACCGTTTCATCGAATGAAAAAATTACGGGCGTCTGGAGCATAGCAAACGGATACGAGGAAGGCAGAGAAGGTTATTACGGTGAATTTACGGACACCAACACGATAACGATTCCGCTTGCGGATCTTCCGGACAATGATTATGTGCTTGAAATATGGGGAAGTGACGAAACCAATGATTCGTTCTCGCATAATCATAAGTTCACGGTTGATACAACGGAGCCGCGCCTGATTGTAAGCTCACCCATAAATGGCTCCCTGTTCGGCGAGGACGGCAAACTGACCGTAACCGGTATCACGGATCTTGATACATATATTACAGTTGAGATAGACGGAACGGTTGCAGCGGACAATTTGCCGTTTAGTGAATTCAACGCAGAGATGGATGAGAACGGCTGCTTCAGTTTCGATTTAATGATCGACCAAAGCGTTTCGACCCATGACATAAGAATAACGTCAAAAGACGAGGCGGGAAACGCTTCCGTTCATGAGGCAAAGGTAAATCATGCGGGCCTTAGCAAGGTGAATCAGGTTGACGTTTATTATAACGGCGTGCTTTATTCAAACAAAAATATCAGCACCTTGGGCGATACGAATGAAGGCCAGCTGAGCCTTGTGGCGCAAACGCCTACAGGAAGATTTACGATTAATGATGATATTGTTCACTGGTCCGTAAATCCTGTAACAGGAAATGCTGTAGTTGACGAAAATGGAAAGATCACATTGGATAAGCAAAAGCGAAGGTTATGTAGTAGGACAGTTTAACATTACAAGCGTAGCGCCAATGACAGCGAGCGTGACATTCGGAACGCTTGAAAACACATCTGGCAATGTTGTGGTAGTAGGCTCGACCGTCGGTGGGACCGTGGCGGGCGGAGGCGAATATACGCCGGGCGATACGGTCACATTAACCGCGCAAGCCGAAAGCGGATATCAATTCTCCCATTGGGAGCTTGACGGCGTGACTGTGGAAGATACATCAAGCGCCACGATCGAATTTACCATGCCTGATTCCATCGTACATGCAACCGCGCACTTTAAGACGAGCAACAGCGGCAGTCCGAGCGGCGGATCAGGCAGCGGCAGTCCGAGTGGCGGATCGGGCAGCGGACGTCCGGTGATCATAACAACAGACGTTACAGCAACGCTCTACGCAGAGGAAGGAGAACTCGCTGAATATAAGCTGACAAAACCTGTCGAAAATGAAAATAGTGTGATTGCACAGTACAGCACAGACGGCGGAAAAACATATAAAACAGTTGCAAAGTCTGCTGTAATAGACGGTGTATTTAAGTTCGTTGCTCCTGTCAGCGCACAGTACAGGATCGTCACTGCCGAGGGTACCGGTTTTTATGATGTGACAGGATCAAACTGGGCATATGATTATGTGGATTTCGCGTCAATCAGAGAAATTGTAGTCGGTGTGGGTGATAATCTGTTTGAACCGGACGGAAGCCTAACAAGAGCAATGTTTGTAACGATGCTCGGCAGAATGCATGGCCATTTGGGTGCTTATGATAAGCACAGCTTTGCTGATGTTGAGACTGGGTCATGGTATGAGGAATATGTCTCATGGGCAGCACACAATGGCATTGTCGAAGGATATGACGCGGAGCATTTTGCGCCGGACGACAAGATCACTCGAGAGCAGATTTGTGCAATGATAGACCGTTACATGAAGTATGAAGGTTATAATGCTGTTGCTAAAACTGCTGATAAATTTACGGATGATGCGCAAATCAGCGATTGGGCATACGATTCTGTAGAAATTATTAAAAACCTTGAGATCGTAGTCGGATACGAAGATGGAAGTTTCAGACCGCAGGGGGTAGCGACACGTGCGGAGGCTGCAACAATGTTTACAAGATTGATATATACATTGTTGACGAACAGATGAGAATATGAAAAAATTATTAATAACCATATCGTTACTATTTGTTTTCTTTGCGGAGGCGGCATATGCCGCCTCCGTAAAGATTGGAGTGATTGATACAGGCATAAAAGAAAAAGAGGGCATTTTAGGCGGCGAAAAAATACTTAGCGGCTACAATTATGTTTTAGGAAATGACAATACCGATGACGAAGTGGGACATGGAACGAGAATAGCAAGCCTTATCATCGGTACCGATGATGGCGAAATCGTTTCACCGTGTAAGGAGAGCTTTATTGTACCGCTTGTATATTACACAAAGCTTGCATCGGGTGCTGTTTTAAATGGCGGGATTGACGCAATCTGCAATGCGATATACGATGCTGTGGATATGTACGACTGTCGGATTATCAATATAAGCAGCGGAATAACGGCAGATGATGAGCACTTAGAAAAAGCTGTGGATTATGCTGAGGAAAAAGGCGTATTGGTAGTGTCGGCCTGCGGCAACAGCGGTGATGAAGTATATTATCCTGCCGCGTATGACAAGGTTATCGGAGTGGGAAGCCATAATAATGCATTTGAGCCGGCAGACTTTTCGTGCAAAGGCAGCGGACTTGATGTGCTTATGTACGGTGAAGATTTAAAGGTGGTCTCTATAAAAAACACTGCTGATTACGAAATGATAAGCGGAACTTCGTATTCAACAGCTTTGATCACTGCTCACGCGGCGGCAGCGCTTGAACAATATCCGTATCTTACACCGTTTCAAATAAGATATCTTATGAGATCCAGCTGTGATGATATATGTGACGGCGGATATGATGAAAAAAGTGGTTATGGTGTTTTTAACCCAGACCGGTTTTATGAAAATCTCCGACTTTTCGATCATGGTGAAATTGCTTGCTTTTATGACGTCAAAAAAGACGACTGGTATTATGACAGCGTGAGCAAAGCTTATCACCAAGGGTGGATGGACGGTACAGGTGATGGGATATTCGACCCGAACGGCAATATGACACGCGTAATGTTCGTTACCATACTTTATAGAGCAGAGGGACAGCCGCAAACGAACAATATATTGAAATTTGATGATGTTGCTGAAAATGCGTATTATACCGAGGCGGTCAGCTGGGCATCGGAGAATGGAATCATCGCAGGGGTTTCCGATGCGGAGTTTGCGCCGGATAAGGATATCACCCGTGAGGAAATGGCGGCAGTCATGAGCCGCTATGCGGATTATAAGGGCATAAACACAAACAGCCAAGGTGACCTGACCATATTTACCGATGCAAGCACTGTTTCCGGCTGGGCGAGGGAACATATGAGCTGGGCAGTTGGAACTGGATTGATTTCCGGCAAAGGCGATAATATGCTCGATCCTTTGGGAAGCACTACTCGTGCAGAAGCCGCGGCTATCCTGCAACGGTTTTTAGAAAAATAAAATAATATGTTTTCCGAAAGGAAAGCAGTCATATACGACAGCCGTCTGGCGAAAGATCCATTCTTTTTGCCGGGCGGCTTTTTTTCATTTTCGGGTTAAAAAAAACAGCTTTTGCACTCCTTAAATGAAAGGGTAAGAAAAGCACCACTTTCGCAAGCGCGGAAGGAGGTGAGAAAATAGTTCCTTTCTAGTGTGTTTTTTGTGGTTATTAAACATATATCGTATAAGTCGACTATTCTCTTTTTTATTGTAACATATCAATTATATAATAACATTTTAGAAAATATATCAGCAAATTTTTGCTGATATACAAATTTTGAGGCGTTTTATTGACATTATACATCTGTAGGAGTATAATAAATGTAAAATATTTTTGTGATTGCATGGTATAAGCAATGCTTTTTCATAGGAAAGTGAGAATATTATGAAGAAAATCATACCCATATTTCTAATGTTAATATTTACGTTCGCTCTTTCTGCTTGTAATTCCGTTGAATTTGCAATTGAAGGTTACGAATGGAAAATGAGAGCGGTTATGCATAACGATATTGAAGTCGCTCAAAATGAAGATGAACTCGTTGTTGCAGTGGGAGAAGCTGACGAGTTGTATCCTAACGCTGAAATTGTGGATATAACTTTGACTGCCAAGGACGGGGGAATTACCGTTACGGATGTGACCAACAGCAAAACATACAGCGGGACTTATACGGTTATGCAAAAAACGCCGGACGAAACGGATTATGAGGTGACAATTGACGGCGTCAGCGGTCATGCCACTGTGGCTCCGACAGAATATTATGACGGTTCAGAAATTCCGACCCTGCCGATCAATATAGACGGATATTCCATATATTTCATTCCGAAAAAATAAATTGCACTTTACAATGATGCAATACCTTGTTATCGGAGGGTGAAACGGTGTATATCGAAAAATGTGATTGATTTGAGGAAGGATGTGTGAAAATGGCGACTTCAAATATAAAAGCACGGATTCCGAGCGAGCTTCGCAACGTATGGGAGCTTATTTTGAATTGCTTGCATTTGCGGATATGGATATAGAATATGCGTGGTTTCTCTCTCCTGTAACAGATATGGAACGAATCATTCATAATCTTATGAAATACTGCCACATCACAGAAAAAGAGTTCCAAGAAAGAGTAAAGATAGAGAATGATATAGAGCCTTTATATTTTCCATATTATATATATGTTAAAAATCATCCGATTAATATATGGAACCATAAAACATTTATTCTGCGAGGATAAAACGATACCCTGTGTGAATACGATTATGTAAAAACTTTTGCAGATAATTTTGGCTGTGAACTCACAGAACAAAAAGCAGGAGAACATTGGTTTCATACGGATTTTGAACTGGATTTTTTCAGAAATTGGATTAGAGAAAGACTTTATTAAATCACAGATTTACGGAGGAGATACAATGCTTGAAAATACCCCCACTCAATCAACTATGATCGAATTGCTCGGACAACCTTTGTTTAAGGTCTGGCAAGAGCTGTGTTCGGTGATTGATGAAAAATACGATATGGAACGGCTGTGGAACACAGGCGGTAAGAACTGGACTTACGAATATAAGTACCGCAGAGGCGGTAAAACGCTTTGCAGTCTATACGCAAAGAGTAATTGCATTGGTTTTATGATTATTTTTGGAAAAGACGAAAGAGCAAAATTTGAGGATATAAGAGGCTCTCTTTCCGAATCCATTTGCAATCGATATGATGAAGCAAAAACCTATCATGATGGAAAATGGGTGATGTTTGAACCGATCGATACTGCTGCATTTGATGATTATATGAAATTGTTGGCTGTTAAAAGAAAACCGAACCGGAAATAGTAATGTGAATATTAGGAGGAAAAAATGAAATTAAAAAATCCTATGCTGGTAGTAACTGATATAGACAAATCGGTTGAATTTTATAAAAAAGTCTTTGGACTTCATGTGATTATGGATTTTGGGGCAAATAAGACACTAACGGGCGGTTTAGCCTTGCAAACGGTTGAAACATATGAAGAATTTATCGGTACAACTGACATTTCTTTCGGTGGCAACAACTTTGAGCTTTATTTTGAGGAAGATGATTTTGACAAGTTTGCTGAAAAGCTGAAAGAATGTAATATTGAATATGTCCACCCGATTATAGAACATTCGTGGGGACAGCGAGTCGTTCGCTTCTATGATCCGGACAAACATATTATCGAGGTTGGAGAGAATATGAAAGTAGTGTGCAAGCGTTTCTTGGATAGCGGAATGACGCCGGAACAGGTTGCAAAGCGAATGGATGTACCTATGAAATTTATAAATGCCTGTATGCGGTGAATCTATATCGAAAAGCGGGCTTTACAACGGTCAAAGAACAAGCCCGGTATTATAGTGATTCCTAAAATGAATTATATCGCAGTAATAGGAAACGAAAATCCCGATGCTGAAAACGGTTGTACGGTATCCGCTAAAAATAAAGTAAGCGTCAAATAAAAATTTGGAGATGTTGTTATGACAAAAGATACACTGGAAAAATTCTTTCAACGGTATCAACGCTTTTTTATGAAATCACTTAACAGAAAAATAAATGGCGATGAGATGGCGGAGCTATATGCACCGGAATTTATTGCAGCTTCACCGTTTGGCGTACGAGCAGGGAAAAATGATGCTGAATTCCAAGAAGCTTTATCCTGCGGCTATGAGCAATACCGTAGAATTGGAACAAAAGGGATGCGTGTTCGAAGTATAGAGATGTTGCCGATAGATGCGTTTCATTGCGTAGCCAATGTAGCTTGGACGGCATCGTATGAATTAACGAATAGGCAGCAGGTCGATATTGATTTTAATGTGTATTATCTAATGCAAGAACGAAACGAAAAAGTCCGCATATTCGGATGGATCTCCGGTAATGAGCAAGAACTGCTTAAGCAATACGGTGTGATCTAAAAAACATAAATCCGTATCGCCACATCATCAGAACAGCACGATGGATAAATTTCGGCCTATGAAATCCGGTTTGGAAGGAGAAAAAATGGATATACGAGAGTTAAATCTTGATCATATTGACGCTATAAAAAGACTTATGATTGACATCTTTTCCAAAGAGCCATGGAACGATACATGGACAGATGAACAGCTGCACTTGTACGTTTATGAAATGATTGAGAATAAAAATTCTTTGTCATTTGGTTTATTTGAAGATGATAACATGATAGGCATGGCTTTAGGTCATGTTAAGCACTGGTACGAGGGAACGGAATATTGGATAGACGAGTTTGGTATTCTTCCCGCAAAGCAGGGCGATGGTGTTGGAACTGAATTTCTGGTGGAAATAGAACAATCTTTGGCAGATAAAGGCATTATCTATATTGCGCTTCTTACGGAAAGGACTGTGCCTGCATACAATTTTTATAAAAGAAACGGATTTGATGAAAAAGAGGAAACAAGCTTTTTTGTGAAAAGGCTTTGCCATTGAATATAGATTCTTATATATCGGAGGAATGATCAAATGGATAAAGAAAAACGCAGAAAATTGCATCTGATATTATACAGTATCGCCTTACTGGTGAGTGTTTTTGCCCTATACACCTTTATTTTTGTGTTTGATAACGGTATAGGCTGGAAGATCGCGCTTATCATCATTGGTCTCGGATGGCTTTTTTCAGCTATTTCAGGGCTTTTAAATAATTTAAAAAACCGATAGGAGGACAGTTATGGACTATAGTATAAGCCAGCAATTTCATGATACATATGAGAACCTGTATGAGCATATTGTAGTTGTTACATTAAAAGACGGCTCTATTATCGAAGGCGGTTGGTACGATGAGTTTTTTGAATATGCGTCAATACTAATAAGCACATTGGGCCCTGATGTGAAAATTATAAAAATATCGGATATACAGGCAATAGAGCTTTCAGATAAGGACTAAACAATTCTATTTAACGGATGGGAAATAAAATTTTACGGAGGATAGATATATTATGATAGGATTAAAAAGAGAGACGGTAGCGTTAGTCCCGCATCAAAATAGTGCTATATTAAAAAACTATATTTATCGGCAATTCGGAATTGCTTTTATTTGATGCATTTTCAGCATCTTTGTTTCGCAAAAATAGCAGCAAACTGCCACGCCATCTTGAGCAGTACCAGTTATCAAAAATTGATTGGGATCCATGGGGCGCCCCTCAGATCCCCAAAGAAGGAGATTTGATTTTTTATGAAAGAACTGATATATTCACAGGACAAATATAAAATGAACTGGATCGAGGGTAATACAGAATGGGGCACTGTAAAATGTGAAATCCCACTGGATGTTGAGGTCAACCGCGAAAAAGATAGCAATATAGTAAAAGAAAGTTATACATTTACAAACAACACCAAAAAGGATATTTTCACCAGTTTGACGGATATTGGGATATACACGCCGTTTAATGACGAATATACCACCGCTGCTGAATGCATGACCAATAAATGCCATACCCATATTTGGTGCGGCGGTGAAGCGTCATATGTTATGGCTTTGCGAATGGGAGGAGCCGCGCCGCATTTGGGGATGGTTCTTAACTCAGGGTCACTGGGAGGATACAGTGTAGAACGAGATATATCAAAAATGAGCAATGACCGGGGAGATTTTATCCTGCATCCTTCGCCGTTTTCTTTAGCTCCGGGGGAACAGTATACTATTTCATGGACGTTGTTTTTCCACAACGGTAAGGATGGTTTTTATAAACAGGCTGCAATACATTGCAAAAAATTTGTTGATGTCCGTGCTGAAAAATATGTATTGTTCAAAGGTGAAAATTCAAACGTTAAGATAAGATCTAATTTTACCTTTACTGACAGTGATGTGAAAATATTACTCGGAAACAAACCCATAAAGTTTGCGATCAAAGACAACTCGGTCTATTTTAAGGTGGATACAGAACTACAAGGTGAAATAAATTACAGTATATGCATAAGCGGCGTTCATACATATTTAAAGCTGATCGTTATGCCGCCGTTTTCCGAACTTGTAAGATCGCGTTGCCGGTTTATTACAGAAAAGCAGCAGTATCATAATAAGAGCAGCCATCTTGACGGAGCATATTTAATCTATGATAATGAAGAAGGAACTCTGTTTTATTCTGATGCAAATGATTATAATGGCGGACGTGAGCGTATATGTATGGGGATTTTACTTGCATCATATTTACAAAGTACACCAGATAATCAGGTGGAAAAATCTCTTTTAAAATATATTGATTATATACAAAGAGAGCTTGTCGATGAGGATACCGGCGAAGTCTATAATGATTATATGCGCGATAACAGTTATAAACGTTTGTATAATGCGCCATGGTTCGCTTTATTTTATATAGAATTATATAAACTTTACAAAAAACAAGATTATTTACATACGGCATATAAGATCATAATGTATTATTATGCAAACGGCGGTGAGAAATTCTATCCTATAGAACTTCCGTCAGTACAAATTATAGATTGTATGAAAGCGGAAAATATGATTTCTGAAGCTGCAACTCTGATGGAGCAGTTTATACGCCATGCTGATTATATCTGTGAGACCGGTACAAATTATCCGGCCTCGGAGGTCAATTATGAGCAAAGCATAGTTGCTCCGGCAGCTGATATTTTATTAAACGTATATTCGCTGACAAATGAAAAAAAATATCTTGACGCTGCAGAGAAACAGATTGAAATACTTGAATTATTTAACGGATCGCAGCCCGATTATCACCTGTATGAGGTCGCGATCCGTCATTGGGATGGATATTGGTTTGGGAAGAAAAAATTGTACGGCGACACATTTCCTCATTATTGGAGCGCTATCACCGCAAGTGTATATTGCAAGTATGCAAAGTTAGTAGGAAACGAAACATATTTAAAAAAGGCAGAGGCTGCCCACAGGGGTGTATTGAGTATGTTTATGCCTGATGGCAGCGCGTCATGCGCGTATGTTTACCCTGTTTCCGTAAACGGAGAGAAAGCGGAATTTTACGACTCATATGCAAACGATCAGGACTGGGGATTGTATTTTATGTTAAAATACATATGTAACAGCTCTACGAAAAAGATGTAATAGACTGTATTCGCTTCTCTGTAAGAGATGAACATATAATCAAGAAGCTTGCAGCATACATAATTCTCGGAGCAACTGCAGACGGATACAAGGAAGTATTACGCATAACAGTTGGAGAAAATGAGAGTGCCAAATACTGGTTCAGAGTAATTAACAGTATATAAACAAATACACCGTGTAGCGGAAAAGTGGGAGAAAAAATATCCGAACGCAATGAAGCAATGGGAGGATTTCTGGGATTCGCTTACGCCTATGTTTAAATTCTCGGCAGATGTCCGGAAAGTAATGTACACTACAAATGCGATAGAGAGTCTTAACAGCACATACAGGCGATTGAACAGTCAACGAAGCGTATTCCCTACAGCAGCATCCTTGCAGAAGGCACTGTATCTTGCGACCTGGGAAGCTACGAAGAAATGGACAATGCCGCTGCGAAACTGGGGCAAGGTCTATGGGGAGCTGTCGATCATGTACGAGGGCAGGATGCCCGAATGAGTGGTATCACAAAAATACCGTCACATCAAGGGTTTTGGCAGCAAGCTGCTCCAATGAACGCCCTGAGGGCGCCCTTGACATGCCGGAATTTTTATGATATATTGTAGCTGGGGCAGGACGAATGCCCTGCCCCCGAAAAAAATATAATTTTACCACAGAAGCTTAATTTACAGAAAAAATTTCGCACGCCCGCCATAGTCTCTATTTTTTTGAAAGGAACAATCTTTATGAATGAATACAAATGGAAAAGCCATATTGCTCGGTTTTTATCTGCGCAAACAATATCCCTGTTGGGTTCATCTATTGTTCAATATGCAATAATTTGGTATATCACATTAACAACTTCTTCCGGGAAAATGATAACCCTCTCCACTTTATGCGGGTTCTTACCGCAAATATTGATTTCCCTCTTTGCAGGAGTATGGATTGATCGTTATAGCCGAAAAGGGATTGTGATGATAACGGATTGCTTTATTGCAAGTGCTACTCTGATATTAGCTGTATTTTTTCTTACTGGACATAAGAATATCGAATTGCTTTTAGTTGTTTTAGCAATCCGGTCTGCCGGGACGGGAATACAAACTCCAGCAGTAAATGCAATTATCCCCCAAATAGTTCCACAAAAATATCTAATGCAAGTTAATGGATTTAACAGCACTTTATCATCAATTATTATGTTTGTTTCTCCAGCTATTAGCGGTGCTATTCTGTCGATAGCAACATTAGAAACAACTTTATTTATTGATATTTTTACTGCTTTAGTTGGAGTGAGTATAACCTCAACGGTTCCAGTAAAGCCCTTGAATATCGAAGTCAGAATGACCAAATCACATTTCACAGAAATGAAGGAGGGCACGGTCTATCTAAAGAACCATACTTTTATGAGCAGATTGCTGATTTTCCAATTACTCATTTTATTTTTAATTAGTCCATCTGCTTTTTTAACCCCGCTCATGGTAAGCAGAACATTTGGAACAGAAGTTTGGCGCTTAACCATGAGTGAAATGACATATAGTTTTGGAATGATTATTGGAGGAGCAATTATTACATCATGGGGTGGTTTTAAGAAAAAACTGAATACTACATTAGTGGCGGGTGGAGTTTATGGTATGCTGATGATAGGGTTAGGAATTTCTCCTGTATTCATAGTTTATTTAATTTTTAATGTGCTAATAGGAATTACATCTCCTTGCTATAATACTCCGATTACAGCGTCTATCCAAGAGAAAGTTGAGCAGGAAATGCAAGGGCGCATATTCAGCTTCATGCAGATTGCCAATTCTTGTGCATTACCGTTAGGCATGATATTTTTTGGACCACTCGCTGACATTATAAATATCCAATCTCTTTTAATTATTTCTGGAATTTTAGTTTTTAGTATATCAACATTCGTATATATAAGGAGAGGCTTTTATGAATAATTTTGAAGATTACAAAGTCCATATCCAGTACACATTCAATGCCTTTTGTAAGGTTGTCATTCGTCACGCCGCCATAGATAAAATTTTGAAGCTGCGCCGGAGGTGGGAACGGGAAGTTTCCCTTGACTATCTGATGAATGAGAAGTTTGTCCAGCTTGCCGATCCGGAACAGCTTGAAGAACATCTTTTTACCGCCTGCGGCCAGACCGCCGTTCTGTACCATGCGGAACTTGCCGACGCCCTTGCCCTTTTGCCGGAGCAGACACAGGAAGAACTTTTCCGTTACTATTTCCTGCGTCAGCCGCAGCGCGTGATCGGCGTACATATCGGACGGACACGTAGCACAGCGGGGCGGCATATCCAGCTTGCCTTGCAGCGGTTACGGCGGCTCATGGAGGGGAAAGACCATGAGTAAACTTCTCCCCTATGAAACAATCGTCAAAGCCCATGAAGGTGCCCCGGACGCAATAAACACCGTCCTTTCCCACTACGCCGGATATATCCGGTATTTTTCTAAAATGAATGGTCAAGTAAATGCCGAGGTTGAGGAATATGTGAAGCAACAGCTAATTGCCGCGCTGTTCAAGTTTTGATATAGTACAATAAAAGTTGCCACTTCCCATACACGGATTTTGTGATATAA